>CAZQIY010000003.1:0-158338 GCA_964593565.1 uncultured Anaerolineaceae bacterium | reverse complement strand
TCAGCCGGGCCAGCGCCTCCTGCACCAGATGCTCGCTTTCGCTGTCCAGGCTGGAGGTTGCTTCATCCAGCAGCAGGATACGCGGGTCCTTGAGGATAGCACGGGCAATCGCTACGCGCTGGCGCTGGCCGCCGCTCAGGCGCACGCCGCGTTCGCCTACTACGGTCTCGTACTGGTCGGGCAGGGTCATAATAAAATCGTGCGCGTTGGCGGCGCGGGCGGCCTCGATGATTTCCGCGTCGCTGGCTTCCAGGCGGCCATAACGGATATTTTCGCGGATCGTCCCGCCAAACAGCAGTGTTTCCTGCGGGACAATGCCAATCTGCTGGCGCAGGCTGGCCTGGGTTACGTGGCGCACATCGTGCCCGTCGATGCGGACGCTGCCGCTGGTGGCATCGTAAAAGCGGGGAATCAGGTTAAACAGGGTGCTTTTGCCGGCACCGCTTGGCCCCACCAGCGCGATAATCTCGCCGGGGGCAATATCCAGGTTGATGTTGTTCAGCACTTCCTGCCGCGCCTCGTAGCTGAAGTGGACATTTTCCAGCGTGACACGCCCCTCAACCTGGTCGAGCGTGCGGGCATCCGGGGCGTCCTGCACATCCGGCGCTTCATCCAGCAGTTGAAAGACGCGCTTTGTCGCCCCCAGCGCTTCCTGAAAGGTGGTGTACAGGTTCACCAGCGACCCGAAACTGCCCGCGACCGTGAGGCCGTAGATCAGGAAGGCAATCAGTTCGCCCCCGGTCAGGCGGCCCGCCAGCACTTCGCGCCCGCCAAACCACAGAATCATCGACACGCCGCCAAAGGCCATAAACGCCACCACCGGGCCAAAGACCGAGCGAATGCGCAGCAGGCGCACCGCCGCCCGAAACGACCGGTCAATGGCGCTGCGATAGCGCCCAATTTCGTAGGTTTCGCGCCCGAAACTCTTAACTTCGCGGATATTCTGCAGCACTTCGTCCGCGACGGTGGTCGCGCCTGCCAGTTCGTCCTGAATCTGGGTGCTGGTGCGGCGCAGCAGCACGCCGAACCCGGCCCCCAGCAGCACAAATACCGGCGTCAGCGCCAGAATAAACAGGCTCATGCGCCAGTTGAGAGTCAGCATGATGATCACCGCGCCGATGACGATGAAGGTCTGTTCCAGCAGGGTGCCCAGGCTGCCGGTCAGGGTGGTGCGCATGATGGTCACATCACTGGAAAGCCGCGAGACCAGTTCGCCCACGCGATGTGTGATGAAAAAGCCCAGGGACAGGGTTTGCAGATGATTGTAAAGCTGGGTGCGCAGGTCCACGACGATCTTTTCGCCGACGTAGTTGAGGTTGTAGCGTTCTATAAAGCTGGTGGCAGATCGCAGCAGAAAGACCAGCAGCAGCGCGACGGTGATACGGTTCAGCAGGTCCATGTCGCCGGCAACCAGCACCGAATCCACCACCGTGCTGATGACCGCCGGAAACACCAGGCTGAGCGCGGCCCCGATCACCAGCGCCACCAGCGCCAGCGCCAGCCGCGCCTTGTATGGCCCCAGGTAGCCAATCAGCCGCCGCCACTGCACCGGCCCTTCCGGAATTTCAGCATCAGGGGTGGCGCCAGCGCTGCGCCGGGACTGCCTGCGACCAAACATGAATTCCCCTCCGTATGTGATGAATTGCACAAGTATGCCATGTCTGCGTTAGACAGACGTGAGAATCTGGCGGTGGAACAGGCCTCAGGTGGACTGCATGGCGCTGATGACGACGCCCTGTGTATCGACGGGCACGACCCAGGCGCGCGCTTTGACCCCGGCATTTTCAAAGGCGGCCACCATCGCTTCGGCAATCTGGTTGTGGTCACGCGGGGCAAAGGCGACCAGCGCCGGGCCGCTGCCGCTGATCATGATGCCCAGCGCCCCGGCCAGCCGCGCGGTTTCGCGCACATGCTGGTAACCGGGGATGCGCCCCAGCAGGCGCGGCGTCACCAGCCTGTCGCCCAGCATCTGCACGATAAGCTGCAAATCGCCGGTGCGAAAGCCTTCCAGCATCAGCGGCAGGCGGCTGAGGTTGTACATGGCATCATCCCAGGGCACGGAATCCGGAATTGAGGCATTGGCCGGATAATCTTCCAGTTCGGGCAGCACAATCACCAGCGGGAACGAGGTCGCGGGCAGGCTGCGATAGATCAGCCCGTCATCGCCGGTCACGCTGCTGGTCAGGCCGCCCAGCAGGGCACTGACGGCGTTATCCGGATGCGGGCACAGGCGGGCGCTCAGTTCCAGAATATCCTTACGCGAGAGGCTGCGCCCCAGCAGGTTGTTCGCGCCGACGATGCCCGCCACCCAGAACGCGGCTTCGGCGCCCAGGCCGCTGCCGACAGGCACGTTGTTGGTCACGCGAATATGAATGCCCAGCGGGGCGCGCTCCATCTGCTGAAAGATGCGCATCAGCGCCAGCGTGACCGGGTGACGCAGCCCGGTGCTGTAATGGCCTGCGCCTTCGCCGGTGGCATCCACAATCAACTGGTTGTCGGCTCGTTCGCTGATCTCGACGGTGGTGTACAGGCCCACCGCCAGCCCCAGCGCGCGGATGCCCGGCCCGATACTGGTCATGGTCGCTGGCAGACGAACAGTGACTTTGCGCATCAGGTTTCACTCACGGTGGGCAGGACAAAGGTAAAGGTGCTGCCTTCTCCCAGGTTGCTGGAGGCCCACATATCGCCCCCGTGCCGCATGATGATGGTGCGGGCAATCGTCAGGCCCAGGCCGCCGCCGGGGATGGCCTGCACCTGTTCATCGCGCGAGCGATACAGGCGGTCAAAGATCAGTTCCAGTTCATCATCAGCGATGCCAATGCCCTGATCAGCCACACTGCAATAGGCCTCGTGCGTGTCGCTCCAGGCATGGACCGCCACTGTCTGCTCCGGGTGCGAATAGATGATGGCATTGTGCAGGATGTTATGAATCGCGATCTGAATGCGGTCCGGGTCGCCCATGATGGACGGCATAGGGGATTGTATCGAGATAGCGATGGTCATGCGGCGGCTGGCCGCCAGGCTGCTGAGGTTGCTGACGACCCGTTTGATGATGTCGCTGAGCTGGATGGGGATATGCGGCAGCGGCAGCCCCGCCTCCACCCACGCCAGATCCACCAGCGGCGCGGCCAGTTCATGGATTTTGGTGGCGGTATGCTGGATGCGCTGGACAAAGCGCTGCTGGTGTTCGTTCAGGTCGCCAAATTTGGCCACCAGTTCGGCATAGCCGCCAATGGCGGCGATGGGGTTGCGCAGATCATGCGCGACGGCTGTCACCAGGGCTTCGCGGCGCGATTCCAGATCGCGCTGTTCTGTGACATCCTGCAGCAGCACCAGCCGGGCGCCATCCGGAAAGGTGGTGGCCACCCCCACCGCCAGCCGGCGTTTGGGCAGGCGCACATCCAGAATCTGCTCGCCGCTGCGCGTAAACAGATTGAGCAGCGCCATATTGTGCCGGAAGCACTGCTGCACACCTTCGCCGATGAGTTCCTCAATCGTCAGGCGCAGCATGGCGGCGGCGGCCGGGTTGACCGCGATCAGCCGCTGCGCTTTGTCCGCGAGGAGAATGCCGTCTGCCGTGCTGCGGAAGATAAAATCGTAAAGCAGATGGCTGTCCATGATCTACGCCTCAGGTGAACTGGAGCGCTGGACCGGTGAACCTGGACGAATGGGCTGAATTGGTGGCATCAACTGCGGGTTGGGGTCGATGATTTCCTGCCATTCCGCATCTGCGGGAAGCTGGGCTTCGTAGCCGGAGGGGAAAGTGACGCGGGTGCCCTGGGCGCTGCGTTCAACCGTGACCCCGTGCTGGCGCACCGTGACCGGCGCCGGCCAGTGCAGCGGGCCACCCGTCCACACCTTGCCGCCGGAGATAATGCGCACCCCCAGCACCCGCAGCAGCAGGTAGACCGGCACCGTGCCCGCCAGATGCCCCGGCGTCCCCAGCCCGGCGGGCTGATCGCTGTGGTAGAACTCGTAAAACTGCCTGTGATGCCGCAGCACATCCACCTGCACCCGCAGCAGACTGTGCAGCAGTTCGGCCGCCAGTTGGCCGTGCCCGGCTTCAATCAGTCCTTCGCCGATCAGTGTCAGCCAGAAGGGCCAGATGCCGCCGCTGCCATCAGCGCTGGCCGGGTCAAAATTGGGGTCGCTGGCGGCGTTCATCGTGACCCCGTTGGGGCGGCGGAACTGGTCCTGCAGAAGCTGGACCAGCGCCTCGCGGCGTGTGTCTGGCAGGCCCACCGACCACAACGGCAGCAGCGCGTTAATATCCAGCCGTGTGGTATCCGGCGTGTACACATGGACAGTGTACACCCGGCTGAGTCCCTCTATCTGCACGGTATCCACGCGGGCAAAGACCTGCCGGGTGGTGTAAACACCCCGGTTGTGCTGCCACAGAAAGGCGGTCTGATCGACGCTTTCCTGAATTTCGCCACCGTCCTGATCTGTCCCTGTGACCGTCAGCTTCAGGCGGGGGGTATGGCTGACTCCGCCTTCGATGCGGATATTCAGGCGGCTGGGCGGGTCCAGCGGGTAAGCGAGGATGTGTTCCTGGTCGCCGCGTCCGTTTTCCAGCAGGGTGATGCGCCCGGTGGTATGATGCGTATCGCGGTCACGGTAATGATAGCGGTGGCCATCCCACAGCGTTTCGAGCGCGGCCTGCAGGTTGTCCACATGCGCAGTAAGCTGCTGTTCGTGGGCTTCATCGTGCAGGTAATAGGCAATCGCCCGCAGGCTGACTGCTTCTGAAAGCAGATACGCCAGCAGATCGGGCGACTCTACCGTGCGAATATCGGTATTTTCCGCCCAGGGCTGGGCACCGCCAAACGCAGGCCAGTACACATAGCCTGTCTGTCGCTCTGTCTGCCATTCCGGCAGGCCATCACTGTCCTCATCAAACGCCAGCCAGCGTTCGAAAAAGCGGAGCAGGCCAGGGAAAACCTCGCGAAGAAAGTCTGCATCTTCGGTGTACTGGAAAATACCCCATGCCAGACGCGCCAGCACCGGCAGGCACATATCCCCCTGCCGCTGGCCGCCCAGGCCCGGTTTCCAGTCGATCCAGCCATCATCCTGCTGCACAGCCAGGTAATTGCGGACGAGGCCCTGTGCCAGCGCCGGATCTATCGAGGCAGTCGCCAGCGCCGCCAGATAGGTCAGCGGCGGGGCCTGCCCGCTCCACGCACGGGGATAATCGCTGCCATCGGTGCGTCGGCTGAACCCGGTGCCGGTTTCTCGCTGGGCCACCAGCGAGGCATAGGGCAGGCTGGCGGTAGGCTTCAGATAGGCCAGCACCAGTTCGTTATAGGCGGTGGCAATCGTGGCGTCCAGCGCCGTATCGCCGGTTTCAATATCCGGGATCAGGCTGGCGGCCTGCTGAATCTGCCGCAGATAGGGCGCCCAATCCTGCGCCAGCCAGTACTGCGCCTGCGCCAGCGATTCCTGTACATTGAGCAGCCCGGCATGTACCCAGCGCAGCACCACTTTTTTGCGCCCTTCAATCTCCAGGCTGACGCCGACTTTCGGGCTGGTGGCCCGGCCATCGGTCAGGTCCGCAGTGCCATTCTCCAGCAGCACGACCGGGTTCAGGTTGCCCACTTTGCCCAGATTCAGGGCGTACTGATCTTCATCCAGCGGGACCAGCGCCAGCGGCTGTTCCTTGCCCTGTGCGCCGACATGCCCGAAAAGATCAAGCCGGAGCTGTACAGGCGTGGTGTGGGCGTTGCTGAGGGTGAACTGACAGCCGATGGTATGCGAATCAATCGCCCAGTATTCGGCCTGCAGCGCCAACTGCGGGGTGAGGGTGGCCTGGGCGCGCACATAGCCGGGCGCAAAGCCGGTGATGGCAGGCGGTTTGGCATAGGCCTGGGTTTCGTAAATCACGCGCCCATCGTGCACCCACATGGGGATCAGGCTGGCCAGCCCGACCCGCCCGCCATAGCTGGTCTGCAGGGCCAGCGCCGGGGCGTCCCTGGTGTCCAGTGTGCCCGGCGCCAGCTTCCACACCTGATCGTCGGTATAGTCGGTTGGCCTCAGACGCGCGTCTGCCGCCAGCAGCAGCGAATATGGCTGCGAAGCATCGAGAAGCCAGCGGCGTAAGGTAGTCATGGCGCATCCTCAGTTAAGCTGCCAGGTCTGATCTGCCTCGTTAAAGCGGAAGGCTTCCTCATACAGACTGAGCAGGACATGATAACCAGGTTCCTGGGGGGTTCTGCCAGGGTGATATTCGTAGCGTGTGACGAAGCCGAATTCCGGTGTGATGGCCCAGCCCAGCGACTCGCGCAGTTCCGGGTTTTCGCGCCACAGCTTGCCAAAACCGCGTGTCGGCTGTTCCAGCCCTTCCGGGGGGATAATATCCGGGTCAAATTCCAGTTCGGAGTCCTCGTAGGTGTCTTCGTAAATCCGCCAGTCGCCTTCGCCTTCCTCGAGCACGATCATCACCCATATCTGGCCGGTGGGCTGTAACCAGAACATACGGCCATTTTCAAAGACCTGTTCTGCCACCTGAATCTGAGTGATGGTGGGTGTCGGGAAGGGGTCTGTTGTCGCCGTTGGCGTTATCTGGGGCGTTGGCTGTGCTTCTGTGGGCGTGGCTTCTTCCTCTGCCTCAGTTGGCTCAACCTCTGCTGTGGCTTCTGTGGGGTCTGTCTGGATCACCGGCGCGTCTTCTGGTGTGGCTGTCACCACCATGATGATTTGTGTGGGGGGTGGCCCCTGACACGCGCCCAGGATCAGCATAATCAGCGCCAGACAGAACAGCATAGTTCGATGCATAATCGGACTCCAGATGTCGATTTCGCAGTTATTTAGTGCCATCAGGCGACAAAAACCTGCCGTCAGATTGTAGCAGAGCCAGTGTTAGATGCAAGGTTACAACATGTTTTCAAACTTGCGGTAGCCAAAGCTGTGTTAAAATAGCGGTGGAGGGCATAGAGCCATGATGAGATTAGCGGCGTTTGTAGTAGGTGTAGTATCGGGGTTAATCGCGGCGCGTTTTCTGTCATCATCGCAGCCGGCAGAACGCGAACAGGCAGCGGCTGAATCGCCGCCTGCAAAATCAGATAACGGCGTGTCTGCCTCTGCGTCGCGCTCCACCCCAGATCCACTGACGGAAATTGATGGCATCGGTCCGGCGTTTGAACAGGCGCTGAACCAGGTTGGCATTACCACCTTTGCGGAACTGGCCCGGCAGAAGCCAGACGAACTGGCGGCGCGGCTGCCCGCCCGCATCACCGCAGACCGTATCCGGCGCGACCAGTGGATCGAGCAGGCCAAGAACAAAGCCAATGAGAAACGATAAACCATGACGGATGTGGTGCGCCCAAAGGCGATGACACTCAACAAGGAAGAAGGCTATCTCGAAATTCGCTGGCAGGATGATGTGGTGTGCCAGTATCCGCTGGGGCATCTGCGAGAAGCATGTCCCTGTGTGGAATGTCGCGGTGGGCACCAGTTTATGGGGCCAGCCCACGACCCGGACAACCTGCTGAAGCTGACGCCTAAGCGCTCCTACAAAATCACCAGCCTGGAAATGGTGGGCAATTATGCCATCCAGCCGGTGTGGGACGATGGGCATTCAACCGGTATTTATGCGTGGGATTACCTGCGGCGTTTGTGCCCAACAGAGGAGTGAGACCAGTGGATAATTACGGGATGGGGCTTACCTCGCTGGCGGAACTGAATTACATGCGGCTGGAAGCCATGGACCTGTTCGAGCGCTGCCTGACCGAAGGCAAACCGGACAGCCTGATGGCCTTTATCGAACGGCAGATCGCCCAGGACCCGCCGCGTATCGAACTGCTGCGCGAAGTGGCGGCAGACCTGAACCAGCGGCTGATGGGGCTGCACGAGTATTATCTGGATATCTGGGAGCGCACCCTGACGACGCTGGACAGCGATTTTGGTCTTGAGTTTGACCTGAGTTATGCCAGCGCCCCGTTTGAGCGTTTTGAAGTGGATGTCATCCTCGAACAACTGCGCACCAGCCACGCCCAGTTCAGCCAGCAGGAAGAAACCCTGCTGCGCCGCATGCTCGATCAGTCCGTAGAAACGGCTACCCAACTGCGGGCGGATATTGGCATGACGGAACGCCTGTATGTCTATATCTGCGATTGGGTGGATGGGCTGAGCGCGACTGTCGCCCGGCGTTACTGGCTGGACAGGCACAGCGACCAGCCGTCCCACGGCATTCACTAAATCCTTATTTGACCCTTCGGTTGAACCACTGGCGCTTTTGTTTTGTTACGATCTCTTTTGGTCATTTGTAATGTAAACAAAGGGCATTTCAATCTCTATTAAATTTACGTACTTTATGTCATACTGACAATCGGCAAGCATTGCCACCTGATTTAGCGTTGTGGCATTCTAGAAAGGGAGATTGGTATGCGTGTTGCAAGATTGGCAGTATTGGGCTTATTGATCGCGCTGTTCGCCGGTCTGTTGGGCGGTGTCAGCGCACAGGATGAAGTCACATTGGTGCTGTGGCATGCCCTGCAGGATGCCGAGGCAGATGGCGCACTCGCTATTCTGGATGCATTCCACGAGGCCAACCCCGGGATTCGGGTCGAACCGGTCTTTAATCCGTCGGACACCATTCAGGACAGCTTCATCACGGCTGCGGGCGCGGGCGAAGGCCCGGACCTGATCCTGTGGGCCAATGACGCGGCAGGCATCTGGGCGGAAAGCGGCGTGATTATGCCGATTACGGACGCCGTTGACGAAGAACTGCAAGGCCAGGTGACCGAAAGCGGCTGGGGCACCTTCACCTACCAAGGCGATATTTACGGCGTGCCGATCAACGCCAAGACTCTGGCTTTCTTCTATAACAAGAGCCTGGTGCTGGACGCCCCGGAAACGTGGGAAGAGGTGCTGGAAATTTCACGCGAACTGGCGGCGGATGGCATTACCGGCCTCGGCTTCCAGAACGGCTTTTTCCACAGCGCCGGCTTCCTGTTCGGCTATGGCGGCAGCCTGATGGATGAAGAAGGCAATGCCACCTTTAATGCGGACGCTGAAGGCCGCGAGGCGATGGAATCCTTCCTGGCACTTCATCAGCAGATGTACGAACTGTCGCAGGACCCGGCCAGCGGCGTGATCATTGATGGCACGTCCCCGCTGCCGCAGTTCCAGACCGGCGAAGTTGCGATGGTATACGACGGTATCTGGAATCTGGCGCAGTTTGAATCTGACCTGGGCGATGACCTGGGCGTTGTTGTGATGCCTGCGCTGGAAAACGGCGAGGTGCCGGCGGTGTTTGCCCAGACCACCGGTATCATGGCCAACGCCAACATGGCGGATGATCAGGCCAAGGTGGATGCCTTTATCACCCTGATGAAGTTCATGACTGGCGAAGAAGGCCAGCGCATCGGCCTGGAACTGGCGGGCTGGCTGCCGGTGAACCCCAATGTGTCGATTGAGGAAAACCCGAACCTTCAGGTCTTTGCAGACCAGTTCGCGCTGGGGACGCCATTCCCGAATCGCGCTGAACTGAGCGCATTCTGGGCGCCGATGGACGATGCGATTGCAGCGGTTGGCGCGGGTGGCGAAGCACCTGCGGACGCGGCACAGACGGCCTACGACCTGATCCAGCCCAGCATTGACGATATTCACGCCAATCAGGAAGAGTAGGGTACCGGTTACGGCAGGATTTGTTTGCGGGCGAGGTCTATGATCTCGCCCGTTTGTTAACCCTTTGTTTCCCTCCTTAGTGCAAATTAGTGCAAAATGGAGTTGTCAATATGACAATGCCACCGACGCCCATCACCACGCAGGAGGATATCAACCTGCGAAACAGCCTGCGCGCCGGGTTGAGGGCCAGCGGCATCCCCTGGTTGTTCATTCTGCCGTCGCTGCTGGTGATGCTGGTCATCACGTTTTATCCACAGGCGTATCAGGTGTTTATCTCATTTTTTAACTTTACGGCAGAACACCTGACCAACCCCAGCGCGGCGCCGGCGGTCGGCCTGGATAATTACCGCCGGGTGCTGTTTGATGGCCTGAATGTGCCCAATTATGCTTTCTTTCCGCTGCTGGGCTTTAACATCATGTGGACGCTGGTCAATGTGACGCTGCATGTGGCGCTGGGGGTGGTGATCGCCCTGGTGCTGAATATGCAGGATGTCTGGGGCAGGCGTCTGTATCGCACCCTGTTTCTGATCCCCTGGGGCATGCCGGTACTGATCACCGGGCTGATCTGGAACAATATGTGGCAGAAGAACAGCGGCGGGGTCAACCTGCTGGCGGAATCCCTCAATGAAAATCTGGGGACGCGCCTGCCCACCACCACAGACTGGCTGGGTCAGTTAGAGCCGCCGATTGATACTACCGCCTGGCTGAACGGCCTGTTTATTCCGCTGTTGGTTATCGTGGGGTGCGGCGTGCTGGCGCTGTGGTTGTGGCGCGGGCTGCGCCGCGACGGCATCCGCAACCCGGAAACAGGCCGCTGGAAAACAGATCGTGTGGTCTGGAACGGCGGCATTATGATTCTGGCTGCGCTGGCCGCCATCTTCACCATCATCGACGTGCTGCGGGGGTCTACCGGCACATCGGTTGTGATGCAGTTGTTTGATCGCGCAGGGGCGCCGGTGCTGGCGTTTTATGCCCTGCTGATCACCAATATCTGGCTTGGCTGGCCGTTTATGATGGTGGTGGCGACTGGCGCATTACAGAGCATCCCGCCCGACCTGTACGAAGCGGCAAATGTGGATGGCGCGTCGGGCTGGCAGCAGTTCTGGCAGATCACCGTGCCGCTGATTCGCCCGGCGATGGTGCCAGCCATTATGCTGGGGACGATCTGGACCTTTAACCTGTTCAACGTCATTTTCTTTGTTACGGCAGGGGGGCCGCGCGGCCAGACCGACCTGCTGATTACCCAGGCCTACAAACTGATCGGCCAGGAACAGCTTTATGGCGCGGCGTCGGCTTTCAGCATCATTGTGTTTTTTATCCTGCTGGTGATTACCCTCATCAACAACCGGGTGACCCGCGCAACGGAGCGTTTTGATGCGTAGCGATGTATCTATGGAGAGTGCATCTGTTGGGGCGGCCACACAGAACCGGGCGCTGACCCGCCGCCTGGGGCCAACTGCCCGCCGTCTGCTGCGCCAGCTTCTGATTCAGTTGTTTCTGCTGACAGTGCTGGCTGTTGTGCTGTTTCCTGTGGTCTGGATTATCTCGATGGCGGTAGACCCGCGCGGCATCTCTCGCCCGACAGACCTGACCCTCGTTCCCCCGAACGCGACTCTGGATGCGTTCACGGAACTGCTTTCAGAGCCATTTTCCAATGTGCTGCCGATCTATTTTGGCGAGATGCTGATGAACAGCCTGTTTGTGGCCCTGGGCACGGCTGCGTTTGCGGTCGGGCTGGGGGCTTCTGCGGCCTATTCCTTCTCGCGCTTTAGCTTTATCGGGCGTCAGGCAGGCATGCTGACGTTTATCGTGCTGCTGATGCTGCCCGCCACCGGCACGCTGATTCCGCTGTTTATCCTGTTTAACTCGTTTCAGGTGAACACCCTGATCGCCAGGGCCGTGCCGACCTATTTTGCAGCGGCGCTGATCGCGGCGGTGGTGTTTGTGATTTACCGCACCGTAGAAGGCTATTCCCGTTATAATCCGGAACGGCGTTACAATCCGGGGCCGGGGACGATCACAGTCGGGGTGGTGCTGCTGGCGTTTGTGGCCATTGTGGGCATGTATGCCACCCTGTTCGAGCGCAGCCCGGTATACGCGGCGGTGGTTGATGCGCCGCTGGCGCAGGCTTCTGGCCCACAGCGCGAGGCGCAGGAAGAATACCGCCGCCGTGTGGCCAGCCTGCCGCGCTCTCAGGGGACGGCAGAACGTGCTGCGCTGGCGGCAGAACGTGCCGCACAGGATGCCGAAGCGATTGTCCGCGTAAATGAAGAAGCCACCGCAGAAGCGCAGCTTTCCACTTTCCTGCAGGCGCAGATCGAAAGCCGGCAGGAAGCAGGCGAAGAAGGTTTTGTGCTGGAAACGCTGCTGGCGGCCCAGGAAACGCTGGAAACGGATGGCCCGGAGGCCGCGCTGGCGGTGATGCAGGCCACCGCAGACGAAGCACAGACCGAACTGGCCCGGCGTGAAGATCAGGCGCTGCGGGCGGCAGAGCAGGTGACCGCTTCGGAACAGTCGCTGACCGAAGCTGAAGCCGCGTTGTTCGATGTGCAGTCGGCATTTGACGATGCGGAGGCGCGCATCAACGCGCTGCGCATCAACGCGCTGCTGGCGGCGCTGCCTTACTACCTGATTACGCTGGTGGTGGCGCTGGCTGCCGCCGGGGTCGTCTGGGGGGTGATGTATGCCCTACGCAATGTGATTGCCCCGCGCACCCTGCTGAGGCTGCTGCTGGTGACGGTGCTGGCGGCGATCATCATCGGCATCGGGACAGCGGCCCTGCAGCAGCGGCTGCGGCCCGGCATGCCTGCAAACGTCACCCTGCGACTGACTCTGTTCGGGCTGTCCATCGCGTTTGCCTCCAGCCAGCTTCCGTTCGCCATCTGGAACCTGAAGGGCTATTTCGACACCATCCCCAAAGACCTGGAAGAAGCGGCATTGATTGATGGCGCGGGACGCATTGGCACGTTTTTCCGCATTATTGTGCCGCTGGCGATTCCCGCCTTCGCCATCACGATTCTGTTCAGCTTTATGGGGTCGTGGACGGAATTTATCCTGTCGTGGACCTTCCTCACCGGCAATGTGGAGGATTACACGCTGGCGATGGCGCTGGTGAGCATGGCCAACGGCTCTAACACCGCGCCGCCGGACATGCAGAAATTCGCCGCGATGTCGATTCTGGTGTCGCTGCCAATTCTGCTGATCTTCTTCGCGGCCCAGCGCTACATCGTCAGCGGCCTGACGATTGGCGCGGTGAAGTAGCAGGCGCACGATTCTGACATCTACAGGGGCGGTGTTGTATCGCCCCTGTGTCCTTATTCGTCAAACACCCCGGCGATCAGGTCTTCAATCAGCGGCGTTCCGGCAAAGTTGCAGGTCCCGGCCTCCGGGATAAACCCTTCCCGAATCTCCTCCATCGGCGCATCCGGGTTGTAGTAGTTATAGACCAGCCGCGAAGCCTCCGCGATGACCGGCAGCGATTCCTGAAAGTTCAGCCAGACAGGCTGGTACAGCATCATCACCATGACGTAATCGCCGCCGGGGGTAAAGAACACCGCCGCGTTGCCGTGTGTGTCGTCAATCCAGCCGTGTTTATGCGCGACGCGGGTATCTTCCGGCACGCCAGCCTTCAGCAGGGCATCGACGGTGTTGTTGCTCATCACGTGCAGCATCTGGCGGCATTCGCGCGGTTCGTACTGGTCGCCAAAGCGTTCCAGCAGCGGGCCGCGCTCCTGATAGGCGCACTGGTAAATGCTGGCGAGAAGCTGGCCCATCTCGCTGACTGTGATCTGGTTGGACAGGTCCGCGTTGGCCTTGATCTGGTCGGCGTTGGTGGTGGGCAGTTCGACAGCGCGCAGCGGCGGCTCCGGTGTCTGGTTGGGGATGGTGTAGGGCGCAGTGATAAAGGTGTTTTCCAGCCCCAGTTCGCGCAGGAAAAGGGTGACTTCCTCCGCACCGGACCAGGCATTGCCGCTGCCTGCCAGGCGCAGCAGGTTATTGGTGGCGACATTTTCGCTGCAGATCATCGTGTTGGCAATATCAACCGCCGTACGAATGTCCGGCGGGGTGTTCAGTACCCCATACAGCCGGTTGAGGATGCTGATCTTCTGGATGCTGGTGCCGCTGAAGGCATAGTCCGACCCGAAAACCAGCGCCTCGCCGGTTTGCATGTCCATCAGGAACAGCGCCCCAAAGCGGCTGGTGGCCGGGTCAAAGCCGTTGGACAGCATCACGTCCCATAACTGGCTGCCCAGTGCGGAAAATTCCGGGCTGAGCGGCACCGGCGTTCCGCCCAGGATCGCGCCGGACTGCAGCACAGGCTGGGTCGGCGTCAGGGTGGGCAGGTTAAAGTTCATCTGGCTCATGGCTGTCAGGCTGAAGACATCGCCGGTGACTTCCAGCAGGTCCTGGGCCACCCAGGCATAGCCGTTGGGCGAATCCGGATAGCGAATCTGAAGCCAGGGAAGCTGGGTGTGCCAGGCGGTGATTTCGTATTGTTCCCCTACCCGGCCCACGCCCACACGTGGGTAATCCACCCCCGGGCCAAAGCGAATATTGACTTCGCCGTTCAGTTCTCCGAAAACCAGATTCGATAAATCCGGCGTTGGGGTGGCGGTCGGTGTGCGCGGCACCAGCACCCCAACCAGTTCCTGCGTGATCGTCGGTTCTGCGGAGTCTGCGGAGGAAGGCGGCGGCGTGGCTGTGGGGATGGCCTGCGGATCGACCACCAGGGTGGAAAACGGCACGGCGTTCAGGCTGCCCTGGATCGTGACCAGCTCCGCAAATACCCAGCCTACAGGTTCCTGGGTAGTTGGGTCGCCCAGCAGGACCCAGGGGAAAAATTCGCTGCGTCCCAGCACCGGGTAACGGGTGCCGCTGGTGATCGTCCCCACCATTTCAGAGTTAACATCGGTGGTGGCGCGCAGGTTGGCCTGTAAGATGGCTTCCGCTGTAACGCCGGTTGGCTGCTGTGCCAGGGCAGGGAAGATCACAAAAATGCAGATGAGGCCCATCAGAAGGCTGGCAATAAATCGCTTTTTTAACAACACGCTCAACTCCTGGCAAAAACACGCGGGCATTATAGTCCTGGTTGCCGGGATGGTCAATTTTCGACTATTGACAGCAGCATTTTCTTTGCTAAAATTCCCACATAACAGAGTAACAAAATGCCGAAGTGGCGGAATTGGCAGACGCGCTACGTTCAGGGCGTAGTTCCCTTTAGGGAGTGTGGGTTCGACTCCCACCTTCGGCACAGAAACCCGGTCGCAGGATCGGGTTTTTTGTTTTCCCGGCAAAACAAACAGACACCCCCCGGTTCTGGAAGGTGTCTGCCTTTGTGCATAAGCGCGTCAGCCTGATTGTGGGGTGCGGGTGCGTTCCTGTTCGGGTTCCTGGGTCTGGGTCGTCAGCAGGGCGACTGCCACCCCGATGATCGCAGCCACCAGGCTGATGATAAACAGCGCCGGCTGCGACCAGGGCAGGTTGATGGCATTATCCAGCGCATACAGCCCCGGCCCCGCAAAGCCGATCAGCAGGGCATTGGCGATCAGCACCAGGTTAAATTCAAACCCGCCTTCGGTGTTCCACAGGCCGTTCTGCCAGTGCACCTTGATGATGGCCATCAGCATAGAGGCGATAATGGCCGCCGCGCCGACGGGCGTCAGCAGGCCCAGCACAAGCAGCAGGCCGCCAACAAATTCACCCAGCGCAGAAAACCAGGCCCACAGGCTGGCGGGCTGCAGCCCCAGCGAACGCATAAAGCCGGTGTGCCCCTGCATGCCCGGGCCACCAAACCAGCCAAACAGTTTCTGTGCCCCATGCCCAATGAACAGGGCACCAATCAGGATTCGCAGTAAGGTAAGGAATATCTCGGTGTTGATCATAGATGCTGCCTCCAGAGAACTCTCCTACTCTGAAGTCTGAGGCATCAGTGTAAAAACTGTACTAACAAACCCTGAGCATAACCTCAGCGTGAGCCAGGGCGTGCCGGGGATGGCATCACCGCTTGTCCGGGGCATCACAGCGGCATTATAATAGGGGCATGATCGATCAACCTGAAGCAGCACCCAAAAAGCGCAAACGCAGCAGCCAGCTTTCCAGCCTGCAGGTGATGTTCGCGGCGATTCTGGCGGTGGGGCTGCTGCTGGCCATCAACTTCAGCAGTCGCATCGCTTCCGGGCAGCCGCTGCAGGATGCCTATAACCGCGCCCTGACCGAAATTGAGCAGCTCCGGCGGGAGCAGGCGGCGCTGATCAGCGAGCGCGACTATGTGCGCAGCGACGCCTTTGTCGAGCGCTGGGCACGTGATGATGGCAAAATGGTGCGTCAGGATGAAGTGCTGGTGATTCCGGTGCCGGCGGTCAGTGCGCGCCCCCAGCCGGAACCCGCCGATCCGTCATCGTCGGTCCCGGTAGAGACGACCCTGCCAGAGCCGGAACCCTGGCAGGTGTGGTGGGCCATGTTTTTTGACAGCCCGCCGCCGGACCTGAACTAATCGCCCTGCTGGCCAGCGGGGCGGCGTGTGCCTTCCGGCAGGGCCTGGACCTGCGCCGGGATGCGCTCCGGGCCGACTTCCACCGGCTGGCCCGGCACTGCAAATTCCGGTTTGATGACCCCCAGCGCGAAAATTTCCCCATCCGGCGCGGCGGCGCTGCTGGTGAGCTGGCCGGCGGTGCGTCCCTCTACCACAAGCGGGGCCGGGGCCGCGACCAGTGAATCCATCCGCAGCATGACCAGCGTTTTGGCAAGGCGGTTGCGGCTTTCCATGCGGGCGATAATCTCCTGGCCGGTGTAGCAGCCCTTGTTAAAGCTGACTTCATCCCACAGGCCGACTTCCAGCGGGATAAAATCTGTGCTCAGTTCGCGCCCGACGCTGGGCAGCCCGGCCCGCACCCGCAGCACGTGATACACCAGCGACCCGGCAGGGCGTGCGCCAGCATCCACCAGCGCGGACCACACCGCACCGGCAGCATCTGAAGGGACAATCAACGACCAGCGCTGTTCGATGACCGGTTTGCGCCGTGCCACATAGACAGCGGCCCCTGCAATGGTGATTTCCTGCCCGTGCAGCACGTCAAGCGCGGCAGCATCTGCGCTGATATGGCGCAGGATTTCCGCCGCCCGGGGGCCGTGCAGGTCGAATTGTGCCGTTGTAGTCGACAGGCTGCTGAGTTGGGCGTCGTCGCCAAAAAAGATGTTGCGCTGTAAGTATTGTTGCAGCGGCTGGCCCCGGCCCGGCTCGCCCAGCAGCAGCAGCCCTTCATCGCGCCGGAAAACCTCCACGCGATCCAGAATGCGGGCATGGGCATTGGTGAAGATGGTCGGGCGGCCTTCTCCTGCGGGCAGGTTGAGCAGATCATTGGTGGAGATGCGGTGCAGGATATCGGCTGCAGAGCGCCCGCGCATGTCCAGCCGCGCTTCGTGCGACCGGTCCAGCAGCACGGCATGGTCAAGCGCCGCGTGATATTCGGCGGCCTGATCTCCAAAATGGAGTGGGATGTTATCCGGCGCGAAGGCCGCGCCCTGAGAGGCCTGAATCTCGTGTAGCTGCATGATGACGCGCCTTTCTGTTGCAGAGGGCTTGTCGTTTATCGAGGATGTAGACGATCTGCCGGGCTGCCTGCGGCGGTGGCCGCGCTAGCGATTCGGACTCAGGTATTCCTGGCTGAGCAGCAGACTGGCAGCTTCGGGCAGGTCTGCCTGCTCAACTGCCTGCCACGACCAGCCCGGCGGCGTCGCCACGCGCTCCGGCAGCAGATAGACATAGGTAAACAGAATATGTTTGGTGGGGCCTTCTACTGTCACATCGACCTGAACAGGCGAGACAAATGACCCCTTGTTGGGCTTGATGCGCAGCAGGTGATCTGCAGAAGCCGAAAATGGCAGTACATCTTCCAGGGTGCGCAAAGCCGCTTCATGAGGGATTTCAGCTTCCAGCAGCGGGCTGACCGGGTAGGCGGGCTGGCTGGGCGCGCACAGGACCTGATTCTCGAACAGCGGAATCACGGCGACACTGTGGCTGTAACGCTTGCCAAAGGCTGGCTTTTTGTGCTGCTGGCGGATTTCATCGGCGATGATGGCCTGAAAGCTGGCGGAGGCCTGGGCAAAGTCATCGTTGACGACGACATGATCTGCCAGCGGCAGATAGGCCATTTCCATCGCGACCCGTGTCAGGCGCATCTGAATATCGGCTTCGGCCTCACCCCGGGTGTGCATGCGGTCTTCCAGCGCTTCTACGGAAGGCGGCTGTACGAAGATGAGTACTACATTCTGCGGGTAGAGCGAACGAATGTAGGTGGCCCCCAGCACATCAATATCCGCGATCAGATGCTGGCCGGATGCCAGCGTTTCCTCGACCATGCGGCGCGGCACCCCGTACAGCATGCCGGGGTGAACTTCCTGCCATTCCAGCAGGTCGCCTCTGGCAATCATCTGCTGAAATTCCTCAACCGACACAAACAGGCGTTCGCGGCCTGCCTGTTCGTTGGGGCGGCGGGGGCGGGTGGTCGCCGTGGCAAGCTGGCGCAAACCTGGCTGGTGCGCCAGCGCTTCTTCCATCAGGGCATTCTTGCCGACGCCGGGCGGGCCTACAATCGTGAAAAAAAGCCCTTGTCCCTGTAGTGTGCTCAAGATGCTGTCCCTCATTTGGTGATGTTGTCCGGGCGATTGGTTGTTTCCTAGTTTAACAGTTTGTGCCGCGCTCTTCTATTACCAAAAAGGTTAGAATCTGCGCCACTAAAAACAGCGGAGACAACCTGGTTGCCTCCGCTGTTGAACTTCTGCGACTCAGCCGGGCTTAGGGGCTGATGATGATGTCGGTGATGTACCACCCGTCATCGACTGAGCTGCTGGTTTGCAGGTTGAAGCGGATGTTGATCAGCCCGCTGGAGCGATAGCTGGTCAGGTTATGCTGTCGCTGCTGCCAGACACTCAGGTCTTCCTTACCACCCTCGTTAGCGGTTGGCCAGAAGGTGCCGGTGATGACCGGGTTACAGCTCAGCATCGGGCTGGCGTTGCTCAGATACCCCGGCGTACCGGGCACCGGCGGGCAGGTGAAGCCGTTGCCGTTCTGGCCCAGGCCGTTGATCACCCAGTCAAAGCCGCCGTTGGTCGAGACTTCAAACCGGCCTGTACCGCTGCTCATCTTATAGCGGGTCCAGTACTCGATCACCGGCAGGGTGGTCCCGGTCAGGTCAATCGGATTCCTGAGGATCATGGACGAGTCGCCATATTGTGTCGATTTGATCACCGGGAACGAGGGCGAGTTGCCTGCCTTGGGGCTGTCTGCAAACGAGAAGTTGTTCACGCCTGCAGAAGCGATGATGACAGCATCACCCGTCGCCTCGAACCATTCCAGCGTCAGGGTATAGGTGCCCGGCTCGAAATGCACGGACTTCATATCCACCCGGCGGCCATGGGCAGTCCAGACATCGATGATATTCCAGTACGGGTTATTCGGCACACCTGGGCCAGAGTAGCGCAGCCGCACCCCATCATCCGATACCGTGATGAACGAGATGTCGGACGGCACCGAAATGGCGATGGGCCGTTCCCACCGGGCCGCATAGGTGTCACTCCATGTCTGGTCCAGCAGCCCGCCGACTGGCCGCCCGTTGCTGCCGAAGTCGTGGTCGATTTCAAGCGCGAATTCCTGAATATCGAGCGACGGATTGTAGGGCCGCTTGGTTTTGTTGTTGTAGTTGGTGTACAGCAGATCATTATATCTGGCCGGGGTGCTGCCACAATTGATTTCATGGCGTTCGCAGTCGTAGTACACGCCGGTCCAGAATTCGTTGCCCAGGTTGGCCGGGCCGCCGCCAGAACCACGCCACTGATCCGGCGCAAGACCCCAACTGCCTTCCACAATCCAGTTGCCCAGGCTCTTGGCGTTATCGCTGAAGGGCAGCGGAATGGGGGTGTTGGTGCGTTGTTCGACGATCACATCGTCGATGAACCAGCCATCCCGCTTGGTGCTGGTATTAAGCGCGTTGTAGACGAAGCGCACCTTGATTCGTTCGCCCACATAAGGACGCAGGTCCACTGCGGCGCGGAACCAGGTTTGCACGCGGGAATTCTGCTCGCGTTCCCAGCGGTTTTGCCACGGCCCCCAGCCGCTGACACGTTCGTAGTCGTACAGGGAAGGATTATGGACACCCAGGCCATTGGTCGTGGTGTAGTCCTCGTCTTCCCTGGCGATCTGAACCTGAATGTTATCGTTGCTGCCGATGTAATAGTGGGTCCAGAAGTACAGCGTCGGGTTATCGATACTCGACACGGCCCTCAGATCGATGATTTCATCCATCGTCAGCACGTTATAGGTACTCTTTTCCGTGTTGACTGTACTGCCATTTTCTTTCGGCGGGCTGTCGTGCAGCGAAATCAGGCCGCTGTGCGCGTTGCGATCAATACCGTACCAGCCGCCCATCTTCCAGCGGTCCCAGTATGCCACCGGGTTGTCGATATCATCGACATAGCGCGTGCCATCGCCCTCGCCATAGTCGTCGTCATCCAGGTTCGTGTCCCACAGCTTAAAGCTGCTTTCGCTGTAATCCTGCACCCGAATATCGTCCAGGTAAACGCCATCGGCGTTGCCGGAATTACGCGCATCCAGCCGGAAGCGGAAGATTACATCATCATCGTAGGGGTTGCCCCCGTTGGTGGCCACACTGGCCTGAATATCGCTCAGGTCAATTTCGACATATTCCCACGCCTTCTGAATCCGCGAGTTGGAAAGCGTGGCGCTGGCCGGCACATATTTCCAGATGATGTTCCAGTTCTGCCCGGCGTCGTTCGACCACTCGACATAAAACTCTGTACTGTTGTGTATGTTGCGCCAGTGCCAGAAGGACAGCACGGGCCGATTTGCCGCTGCCGTCTGAACATTGCTGTCGTCCTGAGCATCCAGGTTTTCTGGTGTATCAAAGTTCAGGTCAATCGGGCGGCGCAGGATCAGCGACGTATTGCCTTCGTCCAGATTGTTACCGCTGGGGCTGTCGGTAAAGGCGCGTCCGCTGCCTTCAAACAGGCCCAGCGTGTAGTTGGTGGTGTCGGTGATGCCCCACGTACCCTGTGGCAGCCAATTGTCCATGCCGCCCTGCGCGGTATCCAGGAAGGGATAATCGCTGAAGCGCGGCCGGTCGAACCGGTGCAGCAGGACGTTGTCAATCCACCAGCCGCCGTTTTCAGTGGCATTCGGCTTGACGATCTGGGCAAAGCGCAGACGGAACGGCGAGCTGTTCCAGTTCGGCACATCGTCCAGCAGCACGGTGGTTTCTTCCAGCATTTGTTTTATGGTGCTGTTGCCGGGGTCTGCCACCAGCACCTGGAGCGTGGTCCAGTTATCCGGCTCTGTATCCACAGGGTCCCGCGTCCATTGCAGTTCAAGCTGTGTGCCTTTGCGCACATCAAAGGCCTGGTGGAAGGTGAGCACCGGCACGCCGGTATCGCCGTCGAAGTCCGGCATGTTACCGGTCAGGTCGATCAGGCCGTTGAACTCGACATAGTGAATACGATCCCCGCCATTGGTTTCGTTGCTGCGCAGCGCCGGGGTGATCCCCAGGCTGTACTGCCCCTGGGCGTTATCTGTCGTCAGGGTCCAGCGCCCGGTCGTGATGAACTGCGGTTCAATGTTCTTCTTGTAGTTGCCCAGCGTCGCATCTGCGTTGTCCATCGTCCAGTTAGAGCCGCAGGTGTCTTTGCTGCCGGTACAGACGGTGAACGTTTTGGGATTCACATTGCGAATTTCAATATCATCGACATACCAGCGCCGGCGCGCGCCGCCGTTGTTATCGCGCATGGCGAAGCGCAGGGCCAGCCGCTTCTGGCTGTAGCCGGAGACATACGACGCCAGATCGATGACGTTACGAGTCCAGGCATAGTTGGTAGTGCCTTTGCGCAGCGGGATCTGCTGCCATGCGATCTGGGTGCGGTCTGGCTTGTATTCGCCCACTTCCACCCAGACTTCGGTATTGGCATTCGACATATCCCAGACATCCCAGAAGATGAGTTTGGGATTGCTGACCACGGTGAAATCGACCCAGCCGCGCAGTTCCAGGTAGCACAACTGATTCTGTGGGAACTCGCCGACCTGCGCCTCTTCCCAGATAAACGCATGCGAGTTGGAACGCTTGGTTTCTGCCCGGTGCCACGAGCATTCCGGCGCACTGCCAGAAACCAGGCTCATATCATCCGGATTGCTGGAGGACAGGTTATTCATTTCCAGCTTGACGGTGGCGCTGCCAGAGCGTTTGTAGAAATCCACCTGCACGATGTACAGCGTCCGCGGCTGCAGTGTGCGGGTAACGCTCAGGGTTTCTGCAGTGTCGCGCCAGCCATCAATCACCAGACAATCACTCTGGCTGCCGGATGGCGACTGGCCGTCGCCATAGACGCTGCCGGTGCCGTTATGGCTGCCGCCGCTGGACACGCCGGAACAGCCGTCCATGGGCGTGGTCGAGCCAGCTTCGTACAGCCACACGCGGGCGCCTGCCTGGCCGCCGCCTGTCGTCAGCGAAAACTGGACCTGTCTGGGGTCCTGCGATTCTTCTTCCAGCCAGCCAAACCCGATCTGCCGGGTCCAGCGGACAGAGTAGTCATTGGTGGTAAAACCGCCCTCAATCGGGCCGGAGCCGCTGGGCCAGTTAAAATCAATCGCGCCCCAGTCGCCCTTAGAGCCGACCAGTTCCTCATGCCACAGCGTTTCCTCAGGGTCACCGCTCAGGCCGTTATTGGCGAAGTATTCGCCATAAAACTGATCGCTGCCCAGCCAGACATTCGAACTGACGCGCCACCATTCCGGGTTGTCAATGGTGTCCAGCCAGGGGGCAGTCAGGCCCTCGTCCATAGGCGTGTTGGTAGGTGTTGAGGTGGGGGTATCTGACGGCTCTGGTGACGGCGTGATCGGGCTGGGGGTGGGGGATGGCCCCAGGGTGGCCGTTGGTGGGGGTGGCAGCGGCGTATTGCCGGCGAAGGCGCGTTCCTCTGGCGGGTTTGTCGCCAGCCATTCGACGGTTGCCCAGAAATTCTGGCTCAGGCCCGGGCCGTCGCCAGGACGGTTCAGCCGATCCAGGTCTTCTGGCCTGCCGCCGATGATGTTATAGAGTACATTGCTGAAGACATCGCCGATCGCCGGGCCGGTGGCTGCCAGGGTGACGCCAAACAGGATCGCCACCATAGCCAGAATCAATGCATATTCCACCAGGGCCTGGCCGGACCGGGCACGTCGCCAAAATGAGAGATTGCGTTTCTTCATTGTGTTGCCCCCTCATCCAACCACCATTGATTGGGCGCTTTTACGGGTCATGAAAATCAGAACCTTCTGGCTCCTATACTAATACTACCGGACAATTCCGCTCTGTGGGTTGAAATTTGTCGATAAGTTGTTTGAATGCTTTGACAAATACCCGGCGGCCTTTGTCTCTGTTTTGCTGCTGGTAAATACATTATCCTATTTGCGATGCTGAAGGAATAGGACAAGGGGGCAGATATGACCGCAGTGATTATCGACGGGAATCAGGTAGCGGACCGGATGCGGGCCAGTATCGCGGCGGATGTAGAGCGTTTTAAGCAGCGTTATGGCTATGCGCCGGGGCTGGGGGCGGTGCTGGCAGGTGATGACCCGGCATCGGCGCAGTATGTGCGCATGAAGCGCCGTGCCTGCGAAAAAGTGGGCATCGAATCCGTCACGCAGGAAATGAATGCCGCCAGCACTCAGGCGGAGATCGACGCGGCCATCCAGGCTTTTAACGACGATCCGCGTGTTCATGGCATTCTGGTGCAGCTTCCGCTGCCCGCACAGGTCGATGAGGAACGTGCGCTGACACTGGTGAGCCTTGAAAAGGACGTGGATGGCTTTCACCCGGTCAATATCGGCAAGCTGGCGATGAAGGGCCGCCAGCCGACCTTTACCCCGGCCACACCGACGGGCTGCATGGTGCTGCTGGAAGAATCCGGGGTGGAAATTGCGGGGGCGCATGCGGTGGTGCTGGGGCGCAGCAACATCGTTGGGCTGCCGGTAGCGATGATGTTACAGAAGGCCAACGCCACCGTGACTATCTGCCACAGCCGCACGCGCAATATCCCGGAGATCGTGCGTCAGGCGGATATTCTGATCGCCGCGATTGGCAGGCCGGCCTATGTCAAAGGCGACTGGCTGAAACCTGGCGCGGTGGTGATTGATGTCGGGACCAACCGGGTGGAGGACCCCAGCAGCGAACGCGGCTATCGCTGGGTGGGTGATGTGGATTTTGAAGCGGCGCAGGCGGTGGCCGGGACCATCACCAAAGTGCCCGGCGGTGTCGGGCCGATGACGATTACCATGCTGCTGCAAAACACCGTCAAGGCCGCCTGGAATATCGCGGCGGCGCAGGAATCCGGCCAGTAGTGGTGTAAAAACTTGAAACCGGGGCGCCTTGTGGTGTTTCATTAAGGTAAATTCTGGCGAGAAAGGGCTTGCTATGACACCAACCAAGGCGCTCATTGCCTATCTGGAAGCACGCGGCATGACGCTGGGGGTGCGCTTCCTGCGCGAAGCGCTTGGTGTGCTGGCCCAGGCCTTGATGGAATCTGAGGTCAGCCGCATGCTGGAAGCCGCCCCCTACGAACGCAGCGACTCGCGCCGGGCCTATCGCAACGGCTATCGCGAAAGCCTGTGGCGCACCAGCGCCGGGCAGGTCGCGCTCAATATCCCCAAGCTGCGCAAGGGCAGCTATTACCCTCATTTCCTGAACCCCCAGGCCGAGGCGCTGCTGCTGCGACTGGCGCAGGATGCCTATGTGATGGGGGTTGACCTGGCAGAGGTGGAGGCCGCGCTGTCGCGCCTGCATCTGCCGCTGCGTGCCTATGATATCGCCGATATTGCCGAGCGGTTGGCGGATGTGGTGCATAACGCCAGACATGCACCGCTGGCCGCACAGTATCCGGCGTTGTTCCTCGATGTGCTGGATGTCGAGGTGCGGGGGTACTGGCGCCAGATGCTGCTGGCCTTTGGCATCCGCGCCTCCGGCGAGGTGGACCTGCTGGCACATGAGCTGGTTTCGCTGGCCGATGACCGGGCCTGGATACACCTGCTGCGGCGTTTGTTCCAGCGCGGGCTGGCGGATGTCGAGCTGGTCATCAGCCACGATTACAGCGGTGTGCGCACGGCGGTGGAGGATGTGCTGGTGGATGCGGTATGGCAGCATCATCGTAATTTCCTGCTGCGTGGCAGCGGCGAAAGCGCCCTGGTGAATGCCGTAAGCGATCTGGCGGTGCGCGTCGAAATCGACCAGCGCCATCTGCCGCGCATGCAGTGGCCGCTGCCGGACAGCACGCTGGAGGGCCTGCCGCTGGTGGTGTCACTTTTCCCGCTGGCCGAATGGTAAGTATCAACAGCCCGGACCCAAAAAGGAGCCAATCATGTCGCTTTACAATGTGATTCCGATGGTAGTGGAACAGACCAGCGGCGGCCAGCGCGCCTATGATATTTTTTCGCTGCTGCTGAAGGAACGTATCGTCATGCTGGGCACAGAGGTGAACCAGCAGGCCGCTAACCTGATCGTGGCGCAGATGCTGTTTCTGGACAGCCAGGACCCGGAGCGGCCCATTCAGTTCTACATCAATTCACCGGGGGGCGAAGTCTATGCCGGGATGGCCATGTATGATGCCATCCAGCAGGTGCATGCTCCCGTCAGTACGGTGGTGGTCGGTATGGCGGCCAGCTTTGGCACGGTGCTGCTGGTGGGCGGGCGCTCCGGGATGCGTTACGCGCTGCCCCACGCTACCATCCACATGCATCAGCCCTTTGGCGGGGCACAGGGTCAGGTCACCGACATGCAGATTCGTATCAACGAATTTCAGCGGCTGAAGAACGAGGTGATCGATATTTTCGTGCAGCATACCGGCAGAGACCGCGAAACCATCGAACACGATATGGATCGGGATATTTATTTTTCGCCCCAGCAGGCGGTTGAATATGGCCTCATTGACTTTGTGCTGGAGCGTGTAGAGCATGTGAACGGGCGCGTTCGCTAGTCGCTGTCCGCATCAAAACCGACGCCAGCAATGGCCGTAAATGGCAGGCAGGTGGTCAGCAGATCCGTGCCTGCCATCCGGTCAATGCAGACAAAATCGGTGCCCACTTCACCGATCTGGAATTCACCGCCGCTGCTAATGGACGCCTGGGCAAACGTGGGGTTGGGCGGGTGCGCAAACACGATGGTAAAGTTAAAATCCGCTTCACGTTTTGTCCGTTCGTTCAGCAGAATCAGCAGAGTCTGAAAGCTGTTGCTGTTGCCCTGTGCGCTGGCGGGCATCACGGGCAGCATAAACTGCGCGATGCCGTTCAGCAGTACGCCCCCCACAATCACAAACGCCACAATCAGCACAACTGCGCGGGTATGGGTTCTCATATGATTCGCTCCTGTTTACTGCTGTTCCGTTGAAAACCTCAAACCCGCTGGTGCGAAATAGTTTCGCTGGATGCCCCCCGAAGGCCGGGTTTCTCATGCCCTGCACAGGTTAGGTCTGCGTTGTATAATGTTAGCGTAAACTAACGTTGGCCTGCTTTTCAGGATAATGCCGATCTATGCCGACTCTGCTGGCGAAGCATATTCACACCCTGGCGACTATGGACGATTCGCGCCGCGAAATCCGCGATGCGGCCATCTTCGTACGGGATAATGTTATCGAAGCGGTGGGGCCGCTGGCGGAGATGCCTGCCCAGACGGCGGATACGGTGCTGGACCTGACCGATCACGTGGTGCTGCCCGGCCTCGTCAATACGCATCATCATATGTACCAGAGCCTCACACGCGCCATCGCCCAGAACAATGAGTTATTCGACTGGCTGAGGACGCTGTATCCCATCTGGAGCCGCCTGACTGGCGAAGCGGTCTATGTCAGCGCCAGGCTGGCGATGGCCGAACTGCTGCTTTCTGGCTGCACCACGTCCAGCGACCATCTCTACATTTACCCCAACGATGCCACCCTGGACGATGAAATCCGCGCTGCGCAGGAAATGGGCATTCGCTTTCATGCCGCGCGCGGCGCCATGAGCCTGGGCGAAAGCCAGGGCGGGCTGCCGCCGGACAGCGTGGTTGAGGATGAGCAGGCGATCCTGAAGGATACCCGCCGCGTGATCGAGCAGTATCATGACGCGCAGCGTTATGCCATGCTGCGGGTTGTGGTGGCGCCCTGTTCGCCCTTTAGCGTCACGCCCGGCCTGATGCGTGATTCAGCCAGCCTGGCGCGCAGCTATGGCGTACACCTGCATACCCACCTGGCGGAAAACGCGAAGGATGTCACCTACAGCCAGGAAGTTTTTGGCCAGCGCCCCGGCGATTATGCCGAATCTGTCGGCTGGATCGGCCATGATGTATGGCACGCGCACTGCGTTAAGCTGACCGGCTCAGAGATCAGCCTGTTCGGGCGAACTGGGACCGGAATCTGTCACTGTCCCTCTTCCAATATGCGGCTGGCTTCCGGCATCGCGCCGGTGCGCCACATGCTGGATGCGCGTGTTCGCGTCGGGCTGGGGGTGGATGGCACCGCCTCCAACGATTCCGGCCATCTGCTCAACGAAGCCCGTAATGCCATGCTGTTACAGCGGGTGGGCGGCAATCCTGCGGAACTGACGGTTTATGAAGCCCTGCACATGGCGACCCGGGGCGGGGCGGCGGTGCTTGGGCGCGATGATGTGGGGATGCTGGCGCCGGGCATGGCGGCGGATTTTATCGCGTTCGATCTTAACCGCATCTGGTTTGCCGGGGCACAGCATGACCCGGTGGCGGCGCTGCTGCTGTGCCTGCCGCCTGCGGTTGATTATTCCGTGATTAATGGCCGTGTGGTGATCAGCGAGGGGGCGCTGCAAACCGCCGACCTGCCCGCGCTGATCGAGCGGCATAACCGGCTGTCTGTTCGTATGATTCGAGGCGAGTAGGCGGGATGAATCTGCGACTTGGGGTGAACTGCGCTGTATTTGACGACCAGAATCGTGTGCTGCTTTCCCGGCGCGACGATCTGAACATCTGGAATCTGCCGGGGGGGCGGCTGGATTCTGGCGAAGCCCTGGCGGATGCCGCCGCGCGCGAAGTGCGCGAGGAAACGGGCGTGATTGCGCAGATCGAGCGGCCCGTGAACCTCTATTACTGTGATGGATTCCAGCGCATGAACGTCCTGTATGCCGCATGGCCGCTGGGGGGCGAGGTGCTGGCCCGGACGGTGGAAAGCCGCGCCAACCAGTATTTTCAGCCGCAGTCGCTGCCCCGCATGCTCAGCCCGCAGCAGGTCGCCGCCGCCCTGTCAGATCAGCGCGCTGCCCCGGAGATTCTCACCATTTCCCCTCAGGAACTGCGCCGGGTCAAACGCCGCCTGGGCCTGCGCTGGGTTCAGAATCTGCTGCGCGGCATGCCGGAACCCCAGTTCCCGCGCTTCGAGGTGCGGACGGTGGCCGTCATCTGGGATTCTGGCTTCCGGCGGGTGCTGACTCTGGAAGGCAGGCAGAACCGGGTGCTGCCCCGGGTGCGGTGCAGCGGCCTGCGTGCGCCCTGGGCAGAACTGAGCGAGCGAATCCGGCAGCACTGCCGGGTAACCGCGACGTTCCAGTGGGTGGGTCTGTGGCAGGATGAGGGCCGCGATACGCTGGAGTTTGTCTTTGCGGCGGCGGTGCCGGCCCGGGCGCTGCCAGACTCCGCTGAATGGTCCTCTGTGCTCAATGCGCCGCTGGGAGATCGGGACCTGGCGTATGTGGAGCAGGTGAAACCGGATTTTATGCAGGCCCCGGTCTGGACTCTGGTATACGAAGATGAGATTGGTCTGGATGATGTTCTCATCTCGGGCGGCGCTGGAGTATAATGCGGCACACTTATTTTCTTCAGTAACATGAGGTAGTGATGGTAGAGCAGGCAGTCATTGACACGATTAAAACGCGCGTAGAGGCCCAGCGCGAGGAGATTATTACGTTTCTGCGCGAGTTGTGCGCCATCCCCAGCATGGAAAGCCAGATCCGCGAGGTGGGCGAGCGTGTGGAAGCCGAGATGAAAAAGCTCGGATTTGATGAGGTCTGGTGGGATCGTATGGGCAATGTAGTGGGGCGCATTGGCGATGGCCCGCGCAAACTGCTTTATGACAGCCATATCGACACGGTCGGCATTGGCAACCCGGATGAATGGGAATGGGACCCGTTCCAGGGTAAGATCGAAAACGGCATTTTTTATGCGCGTGGGGCCTGCGATGAAAAAGGCAGCACCCCCGGCATGATTTACGGGCTGGCGCTGGCGAAGGAACTCGGCCTGTTGGAAGGCATCACCGGCTATTACTTTGGCAACATGGAAGAATGGAACGATGGCAGCGCGCCGGATGCTTTTGTCAACGTCGAGGGTATCAAACCGGATTTTGTGGTGATCGGCGAACCGACGAACATGCAGGTTTACCGGGGGCAGAAGGGCCGCGTGGAAATGCAGGTGGTCGCCAAAGGCAGGAGTTCCCATGCGGCGGCCAATCACCTGGGCGATAATGCCATCTACAAACTGCTGCCCGTCATCGACGCCATCAGCAGGCTCGAACCGGAGTTCAAGGATGACCCCTTCCTGGGCAATGGGCGTATCACGGTCACGGATATGACAGTAGAGACGCCCAGCATCAACGCCGTGCCCAATCAGGCGACCATCTTCATTGACCGGCGCCTGACATTTGGCGAAGACCCTTATGAAGAACTGGAGCGCATCCGGGGCATTATTGGCAGCCGCAGCGACATGGAAGCGTCGATCCTGCGCTATGAGGAGCCGAGCTATACCGGCTTTGTGTATCCGCTGGACAAGATTTACCCGGCCTGGGCGCTGGAAGAAGATCATCCGTTTGTGCAGGCCGGTCAGCAAACCGGCGAACTGCTGTGGGGGCAGATGCCGCCCTCCTACAAGTGGAACTTCTCCACCAACGGCATCTTCTGGGCCGGCAAGGCGGGCATTCCCAGCATCGGCTTTGGCCCTGGCGACGAAGTTCACGCGCACACCGTCATCGATCAGGTGCCGCTGGATGATGTGGTGCGGGCAACGGAATGGTATGCCCTGCTGCCAGCGCTGTTGAAATAACGATCTTCCGGAAGGCGGCGCACAGCCGCCTTTATTTTTGGGTATGGCGCCCCGTCTGAGTTCATTTCCAATCACCGGACACCAGCCCATTATTGTGATACGATTGCTTCCAATAGAGATTGGGGGCAGAGATGGGCATTACCGGTTTGCATCATATCACGCTGGTGTGTGCAGATGCCCAGCGGACGACGGATTTTTATACGGGCGTGCTGGGCCAGCGGCTGGTCAAAAAGACAGTCAACTTTGATGATCCGACCAGCTATCACCTGTACTTTGGCGATCAGACCGGCGCGCCGGGGTCTGCCATCACCTTCTTTGAATGGCCGCGCGCGCCGCGTGGGCTGGCGGGCATTGGCGGCACCCATCACTTTGCCATGCGGGTACAGGATTATGACGGCCTGCTGAAATGGAAGCGGCGGCTGACAGATCTGGGCATCGCGGTGGATGGGCCATTTGACCGCCACTACTTCACCTCAATTTACTTTAAGGACCCGGACGGGGTGATCCTCGAAATTGCGACGGATGGGCCGGGCTTTGCTGTCGATGAAGCGCCGGATGCGCTGGGCACGGAATATCGCGCACCCCCGGCGCAGATGATGGTGAACAACCGCGATGAGGAGCGCATCCGCAGCACGACCTGGCCGGACCCCGTGCCAGAGATCACGGCGGAGATGGCGCTGCTGCGGGGGATGCATCACATTACCGCCATCGGCGCGAATATCGAGCGCACCCATGCCTTTTTTGGCGACCTGCTGGGGCTGCGTCTGGTCAAGCGGACCTCCAATTTTGACGACCCGGACAGCGCGCATTGGTACTGGGGCACAGGTGATGGCGAACCCGGTTCGCTGATTACCTATTTCGAGCGCAGGCCCAGCAAGACTCGCCGCGCTCAGATGGGCACCGGCCTGACTCATCATTATGCCTTTGCCGTGCCGGATGAGGACACGCAGCTTACCTTTCGCGAAAAGCTGCTGGCCGCCGGGATGCGCGTTTCGCCGGTCACGAATCGGGTCTACTTTAAGAGCATCTACACTACCGACCCGGACGGGCACATTGTCGAGCTGGCAACCGCCGGGCCGGGATTTCTGGTGGATGAGGACGCGCACGAACTGGGCCAGCGGCTGGTGCTGCCGCCCTGGCTGGAAAGCCAGCGCGACCAGATCGAGCATGTCCTGAAACCTGTCACTGTACCGCCCTGGAAACTGCCGGAGCAAAACTCATGAATGATCTGCATCAGGGACAGCCAGTGCTGACCACTGGCACACCACTCGCCGCGGCCAAAGCCGCCATGATCCTGATTCACGGGCGCGGGGCCGATGCGCGCAGTATCCTCGATCTGGCTGGTGAATTCGACCAGCCGGAATTTGCCTATCTGGCGCCGCAGGCCGCCGGGAATACCTGGTATCCGAACCCCTTTCTGATGCCCATCGAGAGTAACGAACCCTATCTGTCGTCGGCCCTGCAGTTTGTGGGGGAGGTGCTGGCCCATGTGGAGCAGGCCGGTGTGCCGGCGCAGAACGTAATGCTGCTGGGGTTTTCTCAGGGCGCGTGCCTGGTGACGGAATTCGCGGCCCGCAATGCCCGGCGTTATGGCGGCGTGGTGGGCTTCAGCGGCGGGCTGATCGGTCCGCCGGGCACGGTGTTTGCGTATGAAGGTTCGCTGGAGGGCACCCCGGCCTTTCTGGGATGCAGCGATGCGGATTTTCATATCCCGGTGGAGCGGGTGCACGAAACTACCGCTGCTCTGCGCGCCCTGGGCGGCGAGGTGACGGAGCGCATCTACCCGAACATGGGCCACACCATCAACCAGGATGAGATCAACTTCGTGCGCGAGATGATGGCCAATCTTGTCGCCTCGTGAGCGCTTACGCCGGAGGTTCAAAATCAAACCTCGCCTGGCATTAAAATACCAGGCTGGTTCCCAAACCCCTGCCGGGGATGAATTGCGGATTCCCTAAATTCGGAGTTCCGCAGGGGCTTGCCGTCAAATTTATTCGGCGGCACAGAGCGCGCAACCTCGATTTTAGGTTTTGAACTCTCGGCGCTAAATGCTACTTTACCAAAATCCCGAAACTGTGGACAATTAGTCTTTTTAGAGGCTTTCGCCGTTGGGGGATTTTGAATCCTCGATATGTTGATTGCAGAAGGGGCATAAAACAATGCAAACCGATTTACGGGGTCGGGACATGATCACGACCCAGGAATGGACGCGGGATGAAATTGAAACCGTGCTGGATGTGGCCTGGGACCTGAAGCGCAAGCGCGCACTGGGCGAGCCGCACGCGCTGCTGCGCGATAAGGTGCTGGGCATGCTGTTCTTCTTTACCAGCACGCGCACCCGCACCAGCTTTGAAGCGGGCATGACGCAGCTTGGCGGCCACGCTATGTTTATCGACAGCGAAACCACCCAGATCAGCCATGGCGACACCGCCAAGGAGATTGGGGAGATCGTCGGGCGCTATACCGACGGCATCGCGATCCGCCAGTGCGACTGGAACTTCGGCAACCAGTACATTCGCGAAGTGGCCGAGGCCAGCCGGGTGCCGGTGCTGAACATGCAGTGCGATGTCTATCACCCGTTCCAGATTCTGGCCGACCTGATGACCATCATGGAGCGTTTTGGGCGCGACCTGCGGGGCCGCACCATGAATGTAAGCTGGGCCTATGCCGCCAGCTATCAGAAGCCCATTTCCGTGCCGCAAAGCCTGATTCTGCTGATGACGCGCTTTGGCATGAATGTCCGCCTGACGCATCCGCCGGAGTACAAGCTGATGCCGGATATTGTGCAGCAGGCCCAGGACAACGCCCGGACCAGCGGCGGCTCGCTGGAACTGATTGACGATTTTGATGCCGGATTCAAGGATGCGGATATTGTGTATCCGAAAAGCTGGGGCGCGCTGCTGACGACCACCGATAACGAGGAATCGGCGCGCATCGGCAAACAGTATACCGACTGGATCACCGATGAGCAGCGTATGGCGATGGCGAAGGAGCACGCCGTTTACATGCACTGTCTGCCCGCAGATCGCAACATTGAAGTCACGGACGGTGTGATCGACGGCCCGCAGAGCATTGTCTACGACGAGGCTGAAAATCGCCTGCATGCCCAGAAGGCGGTCATGGCGCTGACCATGCGCTAGAGCGTACCTGCCCGAAACTGACAGCTGCTGGAACGCTCCGGCGGCTGTTTTGATTCAATCTGCCTGGTTTTATACGGATTTTTTACGCTTTGTATAACTGAATTTTACATTGCTTTTTTATGCTGTGATCAATGGAAAAGGATAGTAATTGATTTACTGGAATTCTAAGGAGTGAAAAATGGCGAATATCACACGTTGGAATCCATATCGGGAACTGGCCGCCATGCAGAGCGCGCTCGACAAATTCTTTGATGACACCTGGCAGCGCTGGCCGGAATGGAGCGGTAGCGAAAACGCTCTGGCGCTTGATGTAGACGAATCAGACGATCATTACACCGTCACAACGGATCTGCCAGGGGTAGACCCGGAAAACATCAACATCACCGTACAGGACGATCTGCTGACCATTACGGCGGAAATTCCGGAACAGACGATTGAGCGTGAAGGCGAAGGCCGGCGCTCGCTGATGCGCGAACGTCGTTACGGGCGCTTCAGCCGCAGCATCCGCCTGCCACAGCCGGTGGATGCTGGTAACGTCGAAGCGGAATACCGGGATGGCACGCTCAAACTGAACCTGCCCAAATCTGAAGAGGCAAAGGTGAAAACCATTCCGGTGAGAGTGGGCGGCAGCAATAACAGCTAAGTCTAAGCACAGGTTTTACAGCAGGCAGCGGGCATCATGTCCGCTGCTTTTGTTTTGCATACCCGGGGGCGCTAAAATCTGCGGATGGTCGCGCCCGGCGCTGTTAGTTGTGCGCAGGGTGTGGCGGGTTAACATGGGATGATATTAGCTTTACTTAAAGGTTTTCTATGGTAGACAAACTGGCGGTGGTGGCCATCGGTGGCAACTCGCTGATTCAGGACCCGAAGCGCCCGGAAGTGGTGCATCAATGGGATGCTGTGCGCGAGACCTGTAATCATATCGCGCAGATGATCGCGGATGGCTGGAGTGTAACCATTACACATGGCAACGGCCCACAGGTGGGCTATATCCTGCGCCGGGCGGAAATCGCGGCCCAGCAGGGTATTCATGATGTGCCGCTGGATCTGGTGGTGGCGGATACCCAGGGCAGCATCGGCTATATGCTGCAGCAGGCGCTTGATAACGCGCTGCGGCGGCAGGGAATCAACCGCACCATCCTGACGGTGATTACCCAGGTGCTGGTGGATCATGATGATCCGGCTTTTCTGCACCCCACCAAGCCGATTGGCGGCTTCATGAGCGAGGAGGAAGCACGCCGCAGCGAAGCCGAAGGCTGGCAGGTGATGGAAGATTCCGGGCGCGGCTGGCGGCGGGTCGTAGCTTCGCCAAAGCCGCTGGCGATCCAGGAGATTAACGCCATCAAGGCGCTGATGCTGAGCAATTATGTGGTGATCGCCTGTGGCGGGGGCGGCATCCCGGTGATCCGCAACGAACATGGCAGCCTTCGCGGCGTGGCGGCGGTGATCGACAAGGACCGGGCAAGCAGCCTGCTGGCGCGGGAACTGCGGGCGGACCTGCTTATGATCTCCACCGGAGTGCAGAAGGTGGCGCTCAACTTTGGCAGGCCGGACCAGTGCGAGCTGGATCAACTGACATTGGTGGAGGCCCAGCGCTATATGGCCGAGGGGCATTTTGGCGTGGGCAGCATGAAACCTAAAATTGAAGCGGCCATCGACTTTGTGCAGATGGGCGGGCCGTATGCCATCATCACCGACCCGCCGAACCTGGCGCGGGCGCTGCGCGGCGAAACTGGCACCAGAGTGATTCCGGGGTAGGCAGGCTGATGGCAGATATTCTTGAACTTCGCTGCACGATTTGCGATCACAGTTATGCCCCTGGCAGCGTGGCCTATTTTTGCCCGGCATGCGGGCAGGTGGGCACGCTGGATGTGCTGTACAACTATGAAGCGCTGCGACACGTAATAGATCGAGAGGCGGTGGCATCCAACCGCGAAGCGTCGATGTGGCGTTACCGGGCGCTGCTGCCCCTGGCCCCAGAGTCGCCTGTGCCGTCGCTGCGGGTGGGTGGTACGCCGCTGCTGGGTGCGCCGCGTGTGGCGGCGGAAACGGGTTTGCGACAGGTCTGGATCAAGGACGACGGCCAGAACCCGACAGCTTCCCTGAAGGACCGTGCCAGCGCGATGGTGGTGGCCCTGGCCATGGAAAACGGGATTCAGGTTGTCAGCACCGCCAGCACCGGCAACGCGGCGGCGGCACTGGCCGGGATGTGCGCTTCTGTGCCAGATATGCAGGCCATTATTTTTGTGCCTGCTGCTGCGCCAGAGGCCAAAATTGCGCAGCTTCTGGTGTATGGGGCGACGGTGCTGCTGGTCGAAGACAGCTATGATGTCGCTTTTGACCTGTGCTACGAACTTTCGCAGAGCGAAGGCTGGTACTGCCGCAATACCGGCATCAATCCGTTTACAACAGAGGGCAAGAAAACCGTCGCTTACGAGATTGCGGAGCAGTTAGACTGGCAGGCGCCGGACGCGGTCATCGTAAGCGTGGGGGATGGCAGCATCATCGGCGGGGTACACAAGGGATTCCGCGAACTGGCAGAACTGGGCTGGATAGAGCGGATTCCGCGCCTGATTGGTGTACAAGCATCAGGCAGTTCTGCCTTGGCCCAGGCCTGGCAGCAGGATTTGTCCGCTGTGCAGATGCAGCCCTGCCCGGCAGAAACCGTCGCAGACAGCATTTCCGCCGGGCTGCCGCGTGATCGGGCCAAGGCGCTGCGGGCGGTGCGCCAGACGGGCGGCGCGTTTGTGGCCGTAGACGACGCTGAGATCGTGGCGGCGATTCCGCGCCTCGCCCGTGCCTCCGGGGTTTTTGCAGAACCAGCGGCGGCTGCGGTTTACGCCGGAGCGCAACGTGCTGTACAATCGGGTGTAATTCACCCGGACGAACGAACCGTTCTGCTGGTGACCGGCAGCGGCCTGAAAGATGTGAAACGTGCTCAGCAGGCAGTCAGTGGGGGCACACGCGTTCCGCCAGATGTCAGTGCGATTCGGCAGGTGTTGAACAGAGGGATACGATGACGAAACCCCGTTATTCTATTGTTGCACCCATCTACAACGAGGAAGGCAACATTCAGGCGTTATATGATCGCATTTCCGAGGTGATGGATTCTACGGGTGAAAGCTGGGAACTGGTGACGGTGAACGATGGCAGTCGGGACCGGTCGCTGGAACTGCTGCAGGAACTGGGCGCCAGAGACTCGCGCATCAAGGTCGTGAATTTTGCGCGCAATTTTGGCCACCAGATCGCGGTGACCGCCGGGCTGGATTATACCAGCGGCGATGCGGTCATCATCATCGACGCGGATTTGCAGGACCCGCCAGAGCTGATTCTGGAAATGATTGAGCGCTGGAAGGCCGGTTATGAGGTGGTTTATGCTGTGCGCGAGGAACGGCATGGCGAAAGCTGGTTCAAACTGCTGACGGCCAAGGTGTTCTACCGCATGATTTACCGCATTACCGATGTCAATATCCCGCTGGATACGGGTGATTTCCGCCTGATGGATCGTAAAGTGGTGAATGTGCTGCAATCCATGCGCGAACATAACCGCTTTATTCGCGGGATGACCAGTTGGATTGGCTTCAAGCAGACGGGCATCAATTATGTGCGGCAGGCGCGTTATTCTGGCGAAACAAAATACCCCCTGAAGAAGATGGTCCGTTTCGCCATGGATGCGATCACGGGCTTTTCATACTTTCCGCTTCAGATTATGATTTATGTGAGTTTTGTGCTGGGGGTTTTGGCCGTGCTGGCGATCCCGATCATCTCTGTGCTGCGGCTGGTGCTGGGGTCTGCCTTTCTGGGTGGTCAGGTAACAACCATTGTTCTGCTGCTTATGCTCAGTTCGTTCCAGTTGTTTTTCCTGTTTATCATGGGGCAGTATGTGGCGCGTATCTATGACGAGGTGCGCGACCGGCCCCTCTACATTGTTGCCTCGACCAATGGTTTTGATCCGCAACCATCCGCCAGACCAGTGCCTGAGCCTCCATCACCCCAACCGGAGACAGAGGTTATAAGGAATCAGGGGAATGGCGGATAATTCCGATGATACGTTTGATAAGGTGCGGTTGTACCGTGAATTAGTGCTGCAGTACGAGCAGATTGACGAAGAAATTGATGCTTTGATTATGGCGGTCAACGGCGTGCCGGAGAAGTTGTCGCCGCACGAACGAGACCGCTATCGTGAACTCGCGCGGCGGCGCGATGAATTACAGAACGAAATGCGCTGGCTGGAACAGCAGCTCATGGAAGAAGACGACCAGACAAAAACGGAGTAAGTACATCTTGATTACCGGCCCTACCTTTGAAGAAATGCTGCATCCTCATAAAATCGACCCGGCGATTCGCGCGCGTGCCCTGGCTGCGCGCACCCAGGACCCGCTCGACCCGGTGAACCTGTTTAATATCACCTGGCGCGATGCCAACAACGACATCTGCCATATTGTGCTGCCGCCGGCCCTGACCGGGGTGGATGTGCCTATCGTCGTGATCTACGGCAGAGAATTTCCCTCCGGCAGCCACAAAGTCGGCGCGGCCTATTCCGTGCTGCTGGAAAAAGAACTGTTTGGCGAGGTTGACCCGGCGGTGCATACCCTGGTGTGGCCTTCTACCGGCAATTATGGCATTGGCGGCGCGTGGGTTGGCGGGCGCATGGGCTGCAGCAGCATCGTCGTGCTGCCCCAGGGCATGAGCCGGGAGCGTTTCGAGCGCATCGAATCGTATGGCGCGCAGATTATCAAAACCCCGGGTTCTGAAAGCAACGTCAAGGAAATTTATGACGAAACCCACCGCTTAAGAGCCAGCGGCGCGCATATTCGCATCCTCAACCAGTTTGAGGTGATGGGCAATTACCGCTTCCATTATCACGTCACGGGCAACACGGTGGCAGAACTGGCCGGCGAACTGGCCCGGCAGGGCATCGGCAGCGGCAGGGTATCGGCTTTTGTGTCGGCTATGGGCAGCGGTGGCACCATCGCCGCCGGAGACCGCCTCAAGCAGATCTGGCCGGAGCATAAGATCGTCGGCCTGGAGCCGATTCAGTGCCCGACGCTGTACAACAACGGCTATGGCGCGCATGATATCGAAGGCATTGGCGACAAACATGTAACGTGGGTGCATAACGTCAACAACATGGATGCGCTGATGTGCATCGACGACCTGGAGTGCAAGAAGGGTTTGCAGCTTCTGACCGAAGAACGCGCCCGCTGTGTGCTGGTGGATCGTTACGGTGCGGACCCGCAGGTCGTGGAGCGCATGTCTACCCTGTTTGGCATCAGCACCATCTGCAACATCCTCGGCGCTATCAAAACGGCCCGCTACTACAATTATGGCCCTGACGACATGATCGTGACGGTGGCGACGGACGCGCTGGATCGTTATTACTCCGTCATGGACAACATGGCGCAGCAGTACGGGCGGCTGGACGAAGCGGCGGCGGTGGGTCGTATCGAAGGCATCTTCCACAGCATGAAGACCGACTGGATTATGCCCGGCACGCCAGAAGCCCGCGCCCGCTGGCACAACCTCAAGTATTACACCTGGGTCGAGCAGCAGGGCAAAACCGTCACAGAACTGGATGCCCAGCGCGACCCGGCCTGGTGGCAGCAGCACCAGACCCTGGTGAGCGAAATTGACGCCCGGCTGAATGCCTTGCGAGAGGCAGAGCAGAGTAAAGCCTGAGTATGTACCCGGAAGATCGCGTGCTGGTAGGGGCGATTACCCGTAAAAAGGACCTGAAGCTCGCGCGCGATCAGGGCTGGTATCGCATCCCGCAGGCACGCGCACCACGCGGCATCGATACAGAATATCTGGCGTTTTTCCTCAGCGGTCGTGTCGCGGGGCAGCCCGGCGGCGGCATTTACTATTTTGCCGAACGCGCCGGGATCGAACTGGCCTACCGGCGCGACCTGCTGCCGGATGAAGCCGAGCATCCCCGTGCTGGCGAGGTGTATTATCAGATGCAATTGCGCAACTGGCAGGAGAAGACCCCGCCGGTGCTGAACCCGACCCGCCGTACAGTGGCGTTTATCTACACGACCTGGGATCGCTTCCTGCAGGCGGCTGAGATTCCAGACCTGTACAGCGCCGCAGATTCGTATGTGGACCGGGTGTATCATGCGCTGCGCAGCCGGGGTATCCAGGCTGTCGAACGTGCCTGGGATGCCCAGCGCCGCGAAACCGGTTATGGCGCACACCTGAACATCCAGTGCCAGGACGGCATGCTTACCGCGTCTACAGAACCAGCCTTTGGCGACATTTTCCTGGATACAGAAGCCGAAGCGGAGGCTGTCGTGGCGAAGATTCGGGAAGAAGTGACCCGGCGCGGCGGGCCAGCGGACAGCACGCCGCAGGGCTGAAAAACATACAAAATTGATAGATCATCGCTGGCCGTCCTGAGGTACGATAGCGGGGAGTACGGGCATATGAAGGAGTGTGGCACATGGCGAAGATCGAACGCAGCATTTTGATTCATGCCAACTGGCAGGCGGTGGATGCCGTGGCGCTGGATGGTACGCGCTATGGCGAGTGGTATGCCGGGGTGGAACGTTCCACGGCGGATAACATCTACCCGCAGGTGGGCGGCGTCTGTACGATGGTGTATAAGGCCGGGCCAACCACCTTTAACCTGAAACAGACCGTGCTGGAATATGTGCCGGGCAGCTATATCCTGTTTGAGCTTCAGGGCGGCGTCATCAATGGTACCAGCCGCTGGACCCATACCCCACAGTCTGATGGCACAGAGGTGACCTGTATCCTTGAATATGAAGCCAGCGGCGGTGGGCTGGGGGCCATCGCGGACAGGCTGGTGCTGGAGCGCATGAATACCAGCCAGTTAGAAGAAAGCCTGAGTAACCTGAAGCAGGTGGTCGAAGGCCTGTAAATAATTACTGCTGCTATAAGAAACGAGACTTTTATGCTGCTGATTACCAACGCGACACTGGTGACCTGGGGCGAAACACCGGACATTCTGCGCGATCATGCCCTGTACATTGCTGATGGCGTGATTCAGGCCATCGGCCCATCCAGTCAGCTTGGTGCGCATTATCCTGAAGTGGAACGGCTGGACGCAGGCGGGCAGTTGGTCATGCCGGGCAATATCTGCGCGCATACCCATTTTTATGGCGCTTATGCGCGTGGCATGGCGATTCCTGGTCCGCCGGCGGAAAATTTTCCGCAAATCCTCGAACGGCTGTGGTGGCCGCTGGATAAGGCGCTGGATAAGGACACGGTGCGGGCCAGCGCGCTGGTATGCCTGGTGGATGCCATTAAACATGGCACCACCACCCTCATCGATCATCACGCCAGCCCCAACTTTATAGAAGGCAGTCTGGATGTGATCGCGGACGCGGTGGAGCAGGCCGGGCTGCGGGCGGTGCTGTGCTATGAGGTGACGGACCGCGACGGCGAGGAGAAGATGCAGGCGGGCATCGCGGAGAACATCCGCTTTATCGAAGCCAGCCGGCAGCGCGCGCGGGTGGCGGGCACGTTTGGCCTGCATGCCAGCCTGACCCTGAACGACGCGGCGCTGCGGGCCTGTGCGGATGCCGTGCCGGATGGGGTAGGCTTTCATGTGCATGTGGCCGAACACGAGGCTGACGAAGACGACAGCCTGCGCCGCAGCGGTAAGCGTGTGGTCCAGCGCCTGCATGAATATGGCATCTGGGGAGACAGGACCATCGCGGCGCACTGCGTGCATATCGACGAGGCCGAACGCGACCTGCTGCGCCAGACCGGCACCTGGATCACGCACCAGCCGCGCTCCAACATGAACAACGCAGTCGGGGCGGCGGCGATTGATCAGATGCTGGCGCTGGATATGCCGCTGTGCCTGGGCAACGATGGCTTCAGCAACAATATGTGGGCAGAATGGAAGGCGGCTTATCTGCTGCATAAAGTGGTGCATCGCGACCCGCGCCGGGCAAATGGTGCGGATATTGCCCGCATGGCTGTGTATAATAATGCGCGCCTGGCGGAGCAGTTTTTCGATGGCGTGCGGCTGGGTGAACTGAGCACCGGGGCGGCGGCTGACCTGATCCTGGTGGATTATCACCCATTTACACCGCTCACCGCCGGAAATCTGCCCTGGCATATCCTGTTCGGTTTCGAGTCGTCCATGATTACGGCGACCATCGCTGCCGGGCAGGTCCTGATGCGCAATCGCCAGTTGGTTACGCTGGACGAGCGCGCCATTGCCGAGGAAGCGCTGGCGCTGGCCCCCGGTGTCTGGGAACGCTACACACACAATGCCAATGCCGTTCTGTAACCGCGGCGCCGGCGGGCGGTACGGAGCATGATCGGTTGCACGCAGTAAGGAACGAGCAGCACATGACAACAAAGGATCGAGGGACGCTGATGGTGGTGGCGGTACTGGGCGGCACAGGGAAAGAAGGTTCCGGGCTGGCGATGCGGCTGGCACACGGGGGCTATCAGGTCATTATTGGCTCGCGCGATGCACAGCGCGCCGCAGACCATGCCGCTAAAATGAATGCGGAACTGGGCGGCGAGTACCTGAAAGGGCTGGAAAACAGCGCGGCGGCGGCCGAAGCGGATATTGTGGTGCTGAGCGTGCCCTACAGCGCGCACCGGGCCACACTGGAAGGTGTCCGCGAACAGGTAAAGGGCAAGATTCTGGTCGATATCACCGTGCCGCTGAAGCCCCCCAAAGTGCGCCGGGTGCATCTGCCAGAAGGCCAGGCGGCGGCGCTCGAAGCACAGGCCCTGCTGGGCGAGGAGGTGCGCGTGGTGGCCGCTTTCCAGAATGTCAGCGCCGAAAATCTGGATGATCCTGATGCTGAGGTAGACTGCGATGTGCTGGTGTGTGGCGATTCGCCCGATGCGCGTGAGGAAGTGATCCGGCTGGTGGAAGCCGCCGGGATGCGCGGGATTCATGCCGGGCCGCTGGATAACGCCATCGCGGTGGAGGCACTGACCCCGGTGCTGCTGTTTATCAATCATAAGTACGGCATGAAATCCAGCGGTATTCGCATCACGGGTATTGACTAACGTGGATACGACAGCACTCACCGTAACCACGCTGCCCGGCATACCGCTGGTTGAGCAGGGTGACGACCTGGTACAGCTTATTCTGGACGGACTCGCAGCGGGCGGGCTGACGCTTCAGGATGGCGATGTGCTGGTGGTCACATCGAAGATCGTGTCAAAATCTGAAGGGCGGCTGGTGCGGCTGGATACGGTGGAACCCGGCCAGCAGGCCCAGCAGATCGCGGAGGAAACGGGCAAGGACCCGCGCATTGTCGAACTGATCTTGCAGGAGAGTGTGGGCATTTCGCGCAAGGTGCGCGGCGTGCTCATCACAGAGCACCGGCTGGGGTTTATCAGCGCGAATTCGGGCATCGATCAATCCAATGTGCCGGATTACACCGAACAGGTGCTGCTGCTGCCGCTTGACCCGGATGCTTCTGCGCGGAAAATCCGGCAGGGCTTGCGTGAGGCAGCCGGGGCGCAGGTGGGTGTCATTATCAGCGATTCACACAACCGGCCGTTCCGCATGGGGACGATGGGCGTAGCGATTGGTGTGGCCGGGCTGCCCGCCGTGCTCGATCTGCGCGGCCAGTTGGACCTGTTCGGGCGAGAACTGCACGTCAGCATGCAGGCCTATGCTGATATGATCGCATCGACGGCGCAGTTACTCAGCGGCGAAGGGGCGGAGGGCCGCCCGGTGGCGCTGCTGCGCGGCCTGAAGTTTGCGCCGCAGGAGGGCAGCGCGCGCGATCTGCTGCGACCGCCGGAGCAGGACCTGTATCGTTGAGTCCGGCGCGCCTGTGATCCGGCTGGTGTTCCGGAACCGGCACCGTTCTCTGAGGCGAAGATTCGGTCATGTCAGAAGTTCAGCTTAAACAGGATTTGATGACTACGCTGCTGACGCGGCGTTCGCTGCGCCGCTATCGCCCGCAGCCTGTGCCGCCGCCGCTGATCGAGCAGGTGCTGACGGCGGCGGTCTGGGCACCGTCGGCGCATAATCGCCAGCCCTGGCGCTTTGCGGTGGTGCAGGATTCCGCCCGCAAGGCGCATCTGGCCCAGGCGATGGGGGCGCGTCTGCGGCGCGATCTGGAGGCGGACGGCGCGCCTGCTGATGTGATCAAAGCGGATGTAAACCGTTCTTATGACCGGTTGACGGCGGCCCCCGTGCTGATTATTGTATGTCTGACGATGGCCGACATGGACAGCTACCCGGATGCAAAGCGAAATCAGGCAGAGTATATGATGACGGTGCAGAGCGTGGCGATGGCCGGACAAAATCTGCTGCTGGCGGCGCACGAGGTGGGCCTGGGGGCCTGCTGGGTGTGCGCGCCGCTGTTCTGCCCGGATGTGGTGCGCGATGCCCTGGCGATGCCGGAGGACTGGCAGCCGCAGGGATTGGTGACGATGGGGTATCCGGCGCAGGAGCGCGAGAAAACCCGCAAACCCTTAGAGGCGGTGGTGCTGTGGCGATGAATGTAGTGTGTCTGGTAGGTGGTGTTGGCGGGGCGAAGCTGGCGCATGGGCTGGCGCAGATTCTCGAACCGGGCCAGCTTACGGTCATCGTCAACACCGGCGATGATTTCTGGCATTATGGGCTGCGCATCTGCCCGGACCTGGATACGGTCATGTATACGCTGGCCGGGTGGGTGAACCCGGTGCATGGCTGGGGCGTGGCCGATGATACCCAGCAGGTGCTGGATGGGCTGCGGCGTTATGGCGACGACCCCTGGTTCCAGTTGGGCGATCAGGATATTGCCACGCATCTGCTGCGCACCCAGGCCCTGCGCGAGGGCAAACGGCTGACGGAAATCACGGGCGACCTGACCCGCCGCCTGGGGGTTCCGCACCGGCTGCTGCCCATGACCGACGCGCCGGTGGCGACCATGGTGGACACGGTTGAACATGGCGAACTGGAATTTCAGGTCTATTTTGTGCGGATGCGCTGGCAGCCCACCGTGCGGGGCCTGCGGCTGGAGGGCATTGAAAACGCGACCATGAGCCAGGAAGTGGCCGATGCCATTGCCGCTGCGGATGTGATTCTGTTCGGGCCGTCCAACCCCTGGCTGTCGATTATGCCGATTCTGTCCGTCCCCGGCCTCAAAGAGGCGCTGACAGCGCGGCCTGTGCCTCGCATTGCCATTACCCCCATTATTCAGGGGAATGCCGTTAAGGGTCCTGCTAGTAAACTTATGGCAGAATTAGGTTACAGGCAGACTGCGGAATCTGTTGTGTATTACTACCAGGATGTCGTCAACAGTTTCGTGTATGATGTACGGGATGGCGATTTGCAGCTTGAAGGTATACAGACTGTCGCGCTTGATACGCTGATGCAGACCCATGCGGACCGCGCCCGCCTGGCGCGTCAGGTGCTGGAGTGGTCGATGCGGGCTGAAAAATTGTTTTAAGAGATTTTGAGGTTGTCTCAAGGTGGGTTTGGAACACTAACAGAAATGGTAGAAAGGAGCACGATACGCCCCCGGTGAACTGCCGATTGATCCTGTCATAAAGCATCCGGTTTTTAGCCATAATAGATTTTGCATGGCTAAATAAGCTTAACAAGTTCAAAGCTCCGTTTACCGGGCGTATCGCACGTTATGAGCACATGGGTAATTATTCCCGTCAAACCGCTGAATCGTGCAAAAAGCCGCCTTGCGGCTGTGTTAACCCCTGAACAGCGTCGTCAACTTGCAGAAAGTATGTTTCGTCATGTGCTTGAGGTGGTGCGTGGTGTGCCACAGATTATCGGCACCCTGGTCATCAGCCGGGACAGCAAGGCGCTGGCGATTGCGCGGGAATATCATGCCAGGACGGTGCAGGAAACTGGCACACCGGAACTGAATTCCGCCCTGACACGCGCCACCCAGGTGGTGGCGGGCTGGCGCGGCGATTCTGTGCTGGTGCTGCCGGCAGATTTGCCGCTGGTGTCTTCTGAAGATATTGTTAATATTATTGGGCTGGGGCAGGGGATGCCGTCGGTTGTGCTGGCGACAGACCCGAATCAGGACGGGACCAACGCCCTGTTTATGCGCCCGCCGGGCATCATCCCATATGCCTTTGGCACGGGGAGCTATCAGCGCCACATGACGCTTGCCACAGAGGCAGGCGCGAAAGTGCGGACCTACCGGTCTGAACGACTGGCGCTGGATATCGATGTTTCTGGCGATCTGGATATCTACCGGCGCCTGATGCGGCAGACAGAAACCCGCCCCCTCTTTATTTCGGAATAAACCTTTTCGGAGAACTCATGGCAGATCGTGTGGCGCTATATTTGCAGGATGCGCATCCCCTTCAGGACGCTATCCGTTACGTACAGTATGCCGAATCGCGCGGGTTTGAAGCTGTCTGGCAGGCAGAAAGCCGCCTCGTGCGCGATGCTGTCGTCCCGATGGCCGCCTTCGCCGCGACCACCGAGCGCATCAAAATCGGTTCCGGCGTGATCAACAACTGGACCCGCAACGCGGCCGTCATTGCGGCTACTTTCCTCACCCTGGACGACCTCGCGCCGGATCGCATCATCTGCGGCATTGGCGCATGGTGGGACCCACTGGCGCAGAAAGTCGGCATCAACCGCCAGAAACCGCTGCTGGCCATGCGCGAAGTGGTCACGGTGGTGCGTCAGCTTCTGGCGCGGGAGCGCGTGACGTTTCATGGTGAGTTTGTCCACCTCAGCGATGTGGAACTGGATGTTGTGCACGGGCGCAAGGAGCCGCGCAATGTGCCCATCTACATCGGCGCGACTGGCCCTCAGATGATGACCCTGACGGGCGAAATTGCCGATGGCGTGGTGCTCAATTATCTGGTGTCGCCAAAGTACAATGAAGCGGCGCTGGCGCAGCTCGAAAAGGGTGCGCGGGTGGCCGGGCGCTCGCTGGATGAGATTGACCGCCCGCAGTTGGTGGTGTGCTCTGTGGACACAGACCGCAAACGGGCGCTGGATGGTGCGCGCAAGCTGGTGACGCAGTACCTTGGCCAGCAGCCGCACATCATGAAGGCCAGCGGAGTCAGCCAGGAACTGCTGGACGAAATCAGCCAGGTGCTGACATGGCCCGCCACCGAGGAGCAGATCGAACAGGCGATGCGGCTGGTGCCGGACGACGTGGTGCAGATGATCACCGCCAGCGGCACACCGGACGAGGTGCGGGCCAAAGTGCGCGAGTATGTCGCCGCCGGGGCCACCTGCCCGATCCTGTATCCGCTGGGGCCGGATGTTAAGCTGATGATCGACACCTTCGCCAGCGGCTATTCCAGCTAGGCACCAATCTGATATGATAGGCTGAAGGGGCGCGCTGCTATGCGCCCCTCTGTATTTCTGGCTGAGACGTATTCCGCGATGCCTGTTCGACGCTCCCTGTTTATCTGGCTGCTGTGCTGCCTCGTTGCCGGGGCGGTGTTTGTGGTCTATGTGCTGGCCAGCCTGGCGGCGGGGCGGGGGGAGTTTGTCCTCCCGCTGGATGATGTCTACATCCATTTTCAGTACGCCCGGCAGATGGCCAGCGGCCAGCCCTATGTCTACAACCCCGGCCAGCCGCCCACCTCCGGCGCGACCAGTTTTATCTATCCGTATGTGCTGGCGCTGGGTTACCTGCTCGGCTTTCAGGCGCTGCGGCTCAGCCTGTGGGCGATGATTGTCGGCGCGCTGGCGCTGGCAGGGTCGCTGTGGCTGGTGTATCGCCTGCTGAAGGCCTATGACGCGCCGGACTGGCTGGCCGTGCTGACGGCGCTGATCTTCGGCCTGACCGGGGCGGTGAACTGGCATTTCATGAGCGGCATGGAAACCGGCCTGATGACCCTGTTCACGCTGGCGACGCTGTACGCTGTGGTTACGCAATCTGTGGCGGGGTTTGCCATCAGCGCATCGCTGCTGGCGCTGGTGCGGCCAGAAGGCGGCGCGCTGGCACTGATCGGCGCAGGGGCGATGCTGGTGCAGGCGTGGGCGGCGCGGGAGGCGCGGGTACAGCGTTCCCGCTGGTGGCTGCTGCTGGTCCCCGTGCTGGCGATCTTCGTGCAGCCTGTGGTCAACCTGCTGGTGACAGGCTCCGCTGTTGCCACTGGCAATTCCGCCAAATCCATTCTGGGCAGCGTGCCCTTTTACTGGGACGAGGCGCTGCGTCGCATCCTTGAAAATTTCCTGCGCATGTGGGGCGAATTCATCACCGGGGCCAGCCCGCGCGAAGGGCTGTATCTGCCTTATCTGGTCGGGCCGCTGGCGCTGGTGTTTCTGGTGGGCGGCCTGGTCCGGCGGCGGTATCGCATCGTCAATAGCATGCTGATTCTATGGCTGCTGGCCGGGACGGCGGCGGTGGCCACGCTGGATACTGCTTTCTGGCATTTCAAACGCTACCAGATGCCGCTGATGGCGATGCTGTTCCCGGTGGCGGGGTGGGCGCTGAATCATGTGCTGGTGACGCTGCGGGCACGCCGCGCCGCACTGCTGCGCTATGCGGTGGCGGGCCTGATGGCTGCGGGGCTGGCCGTCGCGCTGCTGATCGGAGCGGCCTTTGTGGGGCACTTCGCCCTGAATGTGAATTACGTCTATTTGCAGCCGCTGCAAATGGCGCGCTGGCTGAAGGCCCACACCCCGCAGGACGCGGTGGTGGCGGTGCATGACGTGGGTATGATGCGCTATATGGGTGAACGGACAACGCTGGATATGGTCGGGCTGACGACGCCGGGCGCGGCGGCTTACTGGCGCAACGGTCCCGGCAGCATCGCCGAATTTCTGATTCAGGAGCGTCCGGATTACATCGCGTCCTATGGCCGGGGGCACGGCCTGGGCCTGGAACTGATCGCCAATACGCGCATTTATGGCGACCCGCTGGCGGAGTTCCCGGCGGACCCGCACCCTAACTACAACGTCGCGCTGGCGGCGGATTATCAGGGCATCTACCAGCCGGATTGGGAACAGATTGTGCAGGCATGGGATGAGTATGAGAATGCCGCCAGCATCACTATGATCAATGTTTCCAACCTGGAGTCGGAAGCACAGGTTCAGTATTTCTGGCGGGATCATGATCGTCTGCCAGGGTTTCCTACAGACATTCAGGAGCTTATCATTCCTAACTGTCCTATTGAACCCTGTACATTGCTCGATGGAATGCGGCGGATAAGCGGGGCGGAGTCGTTTGTTCTCTCGCCTCAGGCTGCCCAGCCCATTTATCTGCTGACATTCGTCCATCCCGGCAGTCATGGCACACTTGATATCTACGCCAACGATCAGTTTATGAGCCGGAGATGGATACCGGACATGCCGGGTTGGATCATCTCCATTCCCACAACAATACCATCAGAATTTGTAACCGGTGAGAGTCTGACCATACGTATCGAGCCAACGGTTGCAGACGGATACTACATGCCTTTGCGTCATCTTGCCATACAGGCCGACTTTGACCCTGAGCCGCCGCCCGGCCAGCCGCTGGCCACCTATCAGAATGGCGCTCTCGAGCTGTCAGAAATCTGGCAGCGGATCAACCGCAATCAGGCACTTGAACTCAGCCTGTACTGGTACAGCGACGGCAGCGCCGAAGGCGATTATCGTTTCTTTGTACACCTGTACGACGATATCAATCAGCCGCCGGTTGCGCAGATGGATCGCTATCCATTAATTCCGCCGTCTCCCCCCGGTAACTGGCTGCCCGGCCCCCACCCGGATTCGGTTGTGGTAGACTTGAACGACGTGCCGCCGGGGACATACAAGCTGGCGATTGGTTTTTACAATCCCTATACCGGCGAGCGCCTGATGCCGGAAAGCGATGTGTACGAGATCAGCGCGGATGGGCGGTTGTTTCTGGAAGAAATAGAGATACCGGCCAGCCCGGAATAAGCGAGTGGAACCATGCGGAACGGATCATAATTGGGTAATCTTGATTTGATTCATACAGATGCTGCCCCGGCCTGTGGGCGGCGCATACAACAAACGGTGTGGCAGACGGTGCGGGTTTTATCGTGAAAATACTGTGTGTCAGTGATACAGTCGTGCCGCAGTTGGAAAGTGCGGTCAACCTGCGACGGCGTTATAACGATATTCAACTGCTGATTAGCTGCGGCGATATTTCAGCGTCCTATCTGGAATTTATCGTGACGACGCTGAACGTGCCTTTGTTTTATGTGCGCGGCAACCATGACCAGCGTTACGACGAAAATCCGCCAGGGGGCGAAAACCTGCACCAGCGCATCATCACCCATCGCGGCCTGACTTTTGCCGGGCTGGAAGGGTCGATGCGTTATAACAGCGGCGATATTCAATACGACGACCTGTCCATGACGTGGATGGTCATGAAGATGGGCCTGTCGCTGGGGTGGCGGCGCTGGCGGCGTGGTGTGGGCGTGGATGTGCTGGTGACGCATTCGCCCGCCTATGGTATCCACGACCGCAGTGATCTGGCGCACCGGGGGTTCAAAGGGCTGCTGCGGTTTATGGACTGGTATCGACCCCGTTATATGCTGCATGGTCATGTGCACACCTGGGACCGGCGCGATACCGTCCGCACCTGCTATAAGGACACCTGCATCATGAACATCAACCCCTTCACCGTGCTGGACATTGACCCGCTATGAGCCAGAACATCATTGCCAGACCGATTTATGCAACGAACCACAAAAGGGGAGTAAAATGCCAATAGGGACACGCAACGCTGTTATTCCGGGCGGTGGGCTGCATCACATCGCCATTCAGGCCCGCGACTGGGACGAGTCGCTGCGGTTTTACCGCGATTTACTGGGCATGGATGTGGTGCTCGAATTTGGCAGCGAAGAACGCAGAATCATTCTGCTGGATGCTGGCGATGGCAGCCATATCGAATTGTTTGAGCCAACTGCGAAAACCGCCGCATCCGGCAGCGAAGCGCCCAACGACCCGCTGCTGCATATCGCGCTGACGACGACGGATGTGCCCGGGGTGGTGGAGCGTGTGCGGCAGGCCGGGTATACCATCACGGTGGAGCCGAAGGACGTGCTGATTGCCGGCAAAATGAATGTAACTCTGGCCTTTTTTGTCGGGCCATCCGGAGAAATTCTTGAATTATTTCAGGTCAACGATTGACGTTTTGTGGTAGAACTGGTGTGTGTTTTTGCGCTGTCTTAACCTGATTTATGCGGCGCAGCACCTAACCGGGGCTGCCATCAGGAAGAATCAAAGGTCATCAATTTATGTGGAAACGTTACTACAGTGTCACCTCCGTTGCAGAAGCGCTCGAACTGCTGGCTGAATATCGCGAGCTGGCGCGGGTGATTGCCGGGGGGACGGATATTCTGATCGAACTGGAACGCGGCCAGCGCCAGGGCGTCGAGGTGCTGATCGACCTGACGCGGGTGCCCGGGCTGGATCAGATCACCCGGCGCGGCGACCAGGTTCGGCTGGGGCCGCTGGTGACTCATAATCATGTGGTGGGCAGCCCGCTGGTGGTCGAACGGGGCCTGCCGCTGGCCCAGGCCTGCTGGGAAATTGGCGCGCCCCAGATTCGCAATCGCGCGACGGTGGCAGGCAACCTGATTACCGCATCCCCGGCTAACGACACTATCGCCCCGCTGATGGCGCTCAATGCCGAGGTCACGCTGACTTCGCTGGAAGGCGAGCGCACCGTGCGGCTGGAGGATTTTTATACCGGGCTGCGGCGGACGCTCCTGCGCCCGGACGAACTGATGACGGCGATTACGTTCCCGGCATTGGCCCACAACGAACGCGGCATCTTTCTCAAGCTGGGGCTGCGCCGGGCACAGGCGATTTCGGTGGTCAATGTCGCGGTGGTGCTGGCCTTCGAGGGTGACATCGTCACGCGCGCGGCGATCACGCTGGGCAGCGTTGCCCCGACGGTGATTCATGCCACCGTGGCCGAACGTTCGCTGGTGGGGCGCCCGCTGACGGCGGAAACCATTGCCGAAGCGGCGCGGCTGGCGGCGGAAGCGCCGGACCCCATTGATGATGTGCGCAGTACGGCGGCCTATCGCACGGAAATGGTGCGCGTGCTGACCAGCCGGGCGCTGCGGGCGCTGGCGCAGAATGCCCAGGCGCAGCACTGGCCGCACAATCCGCCGATGCTGTGGGGGCCAAAGCGCGCTACGGTGACCGAAGGGCTGCCACAGCCGCTGGCCCACGATGCCAGCCAGCCGATCCAGACCACCATCAACGGCCAGCCGGTCACCCTCGCCAGTGGCCAGGATAAGACCCTGCTGGATTTCCTGCGGGAAGATGCGCACCTGCCCGGCACCAAAGAAGGCTGTGCCGAGGGCGAATGTGGCGCGTGTACCGTGTTTATGGATGGCGCGGCGGTGATGGCCTGTATGGTGCCCGCCCCACGCGCACACGGCGCGGACATTGTCACGGTGGAGGGGCTTCAGCAAAACGGCCAGTTACACCCCATTCAGGCCGCGTTTATCGAGCAGGGGGCGGTCCAGTGTGGTTACTGTACCCCCGGCTTTCTGATGGCAGGCGCCAAGCTGCTGGAAGAACATCCGCAGCCAGACAAAGCGCAGATACAGCAGAGTATCAGCGGGAATCTATGCCGCTGTACCGGCTATTATAAAATCGTCCAGGCATTTGAAGAGGCTGCTAAAAAATCAGCCGTAAGTGAGTGAGTCTTATGGGAAGGTATCGCGAAGCAGAAGTAAAAGAACGCCGGGGGATGTGGCCTGTTTATGGCCTGCTGATGGCGGTGGCGGCGGCGGGCATTGCTTATGTGCTGGCCCCGGAAGCGCTGGTATTGGTGCGGCGCCAGTCGCCCCAGTTTAATATCGGCACCTTTACCGACCAGCAGGTTGAACTGCTTTTCGGGGGCGTGATCTTTATGGTGCTGATTCTGATTATCGCTCTGATTCTGGCCGCCTTTGTGCCGCGCCAGCGCGGGCCAAACACCATCAACGACAAGATTATGGCGAAGGAAAAGCAGCGCATGGAAGCGGAGCGTAAGGAAAGAAGAAAACGCCAGCTGGCACTGGAAAAGAAGATGCGCCAGGAAAACAAGCGGCTGCAATAACCACAGGGTAGGGAAATCGTGACAGAAACCAAAAACGTTGCAATCGGTCAGTCCCTCAAACGTGTTGACGCGCTGGGTAAGGTCACTGGCGAATCGGCCTATCCGGGCGATATCGACATGGACGGGCAGTTGTGGATGAAGATTCGCTTCAGCGACCGCGCCCATGCCCGCGTGCTGGCTGTGGATACGACTGCCGCCGAAGCCCTGCCCGGTGTCCGCGCGGTCCTGACCGCCCGCGATGTCCCGGTCAATGAGTATGGGCTGGTATGGAAGGATCAGCCGGTGTTGTGTGGGCCGGGCAGCACCAAACCCGGCGCAGATATTGTGCGCTGCTATATGGACATGGTGGCGGTGGTGGTCGCGGACACTGCGGACATCGCGGCCGAAGCTGCCCGCCTCATCGACATCACCTACGAGGATTTGCCCGCCGTGTTTGATGCGGAACTGGCCATGCAGGACGGCCAGCCCCAGCTTCACGCAGAGTATCCCAATAACATCCTGTGCCATTATCGCATCCGCACCGGCGATATGGAGGCCGCCTGGGCACAGGCGGATGTCATCGTCGAAGGCGAATATCGCACGGGCTGGCAGGAGCATGCCTACTTGCAGCCAGAGGCCGGGCTGAGCTATATCGATGAGCAGGGCCGGGTGACGGTGGTGGTGGCCGGGCAGTGGGTGCACGAGGATCAGGAGCAGATTTATCACGCGCTTGATCTGCCGCCAGAGCAGGTGCGGGTGATCTACCCGGCCATTGGTGGCGCGTTTGGCGGGCGCGAGGATATGTCTGTGCAGATTGTCCTGGCGCTGGCGACCCATAAACTACGCTGCCCCGTAAAAACCGTGTGGAGCCGCGAGGAATCGATCCTGTATCATCACAAGCGCCACCCGACCACAATCCGGACCCGCTGGGGCGCCACGCGTGATGGCATGATTGTGGCGCTGGAAGCCACCGTGATTGGCGATGCCGGGGCCTACAATTACACCTCCTCCAAGGTGATGGGCAACGCCAACCTGACCGTCACCGGCCCTTATGTGATCCCCAACTGCCACATTGATACCTATGGGGTGTATACCAACAACATTCCTGGCGGTGCTTTCCGGGGGTTTGGCGCGCCACAGGGGTTGTTCGCCTCAGAGGGCCAGATCAACAAGCTGGCGGCGGCGCTGAATATGGACCCGCTGGAGATTCGCCTGAAAAATTCCATGCGCGAAGGCAGTGTTATTTCTGTTGGCACGCCCATGCCGCCCGGGGTGACCATGCCGGAGGTGCTGGAGGCCTGTGGCCGGGAAAGTTTCTGGCAGCAGGTTGCAGGCGGGCACTGGATTCGTTCTGAGACAACCCAGGACCCGCAGCGGCCCTGGATACGGCGTGGCGTGGGTATCGCGGCAGGGTTTAAGAATATCGGCTTCAGCTTTGGCTTTCCGGAACAAAGCTGGGCGACGGTGGAACTGCACGGCAAGGCCGAGATCGAAAAGGTGATCGTGCGGCAGGCTGGCGCAGATGTCGGGCAGGGGGCGCATACCGCTTTCCTGCAGATGACCGCTGAGGCGGTGGGGGTGCCGGTAGACCGGGTGCAGCTTCTGACTCACGACACATCCGAAACAGACACCTCTGGCAGCGCGTCCGCCTCTCGCCTGACCTTTATGGCCGGGAATGCCATTCGCGGCGCGGCGGAAATGGCGCTTAAAAAGTGGCAGGACGAGGAACGCCCGGCGGTGGCAACTTACCAGTATCGCCCGCCCAAAACCACCACGCTGGACCCGATGACCGGCAAAGGCGAGCCGAACTTTACCTATGGCTATGTCGCGCAGGCCGTCGAGGTCGAGGTGGATACGGAAACCGGCCATATTCATCTGGTCCGGGTGATTTCTACTCATGACGTGGGCAAAGCGGTTAACCCGGACCAGATTATCGGCCAGGTGGAAGGCGCGGTGGTGCAGGGGCAGGGCTATGCCATCATGGAACATCTGCAATCCGTGAACGGGCGCATCCTGAACCCCTACCTGTCCACTTATCTGATTCCAACGGTGCTGGACGTTCCAACCGAGGTGAAATCCGTTATACTGGAATATCCGGACCCGATTGGCCCCTGGGGCGTGCGCGGGATGGCGGAAATGCCCCTGCTGACTCTGGCCCCGGCGATTGCGGCGGCGGTCTATGATGCAACCGGAGTCTGGCTGGATGTTCTGCCGATGACCCCGGACCGGGTGGTTGCCGCGTTAAGGGAGCAGGGTGTTGGCATTTTCTGACAGGCGTTCATAACGATGAATGATGAAGCTGCATCAGGCCTTTGAAATCGCACGCGGCGATGTCGTCGCGTTTATCGGTGCGGGTGGCAAATCATCGACGCTGTTTAATCTCGGACACGAACTGGCAGAGATGGGCTGGCGGGTGGCGGCGACCACCACCACCCATATCGGCCTCGACCAACTGGAACTGATGCCCTATGCCGTCACCCCCAGAGAGGGGATGGGCACGCTTTCGATGGCGCTGGAAGAATTCCGGTTTGTGTTTGTGTATGATGAAATCCGGTCGGAGCGGGTGTATGGCCCGGCGCCGGGTTTTATCCCCCAGATGCTGGATTCTGTGGCGTCAGATGTGCTGCTGGTCGAGGCGGACCAGGCACGCGGCCTGCCCCTGAAGGCCCCCTACCCGGATGAACCCTGGATTCCGCCGGAAACATCGCTGGTGGTGCCAATGGCGTCGCTTTCCGTCCTGGGGCAGGAACTGGACGAAGCGCATGTCTATAACCCGCAGGCGATGATCGAGCGTTATGGCTTTGGCGAAGGCCAGCGGGTGAAATCGCCCTGGGTGGCGCAGGTGCTGCGCGATGAAACGCTGGGGCTGGCCCGCGTGCCGGATGATGCGCGGGTGGTGGCGCTGCTGAATCAGGTTTCTGAAGGCTATCTGCGGGGGCGCGCCCGGCTCATCGCCCGGTTGATTCTGCGGTCAGAGCGCATTAACAGCGTGGCGATAGGTTCGGTGCGGGCGGCGGATCCGATCCTGGAAGTGCAGCGCCCTGTCGCCGCGGTGATGCTGGCTGCGGGGCTGTCTACCCGGATGGGCCAGCCCAAAGTGCTGCTGCCCTGGACCCGTAAAACCACCATCCTCGAACACATTCTGATGCAGCTTATCCTGGCGCGGATGGATCATATCACGGTGGTGACGGGCAACCGCGCCGGCGAGGTCACGCGGCTGGCGACGGCGCGCGGCGTGGAAACCGTGCATAACCCCCTGTACGAAAGCGGGGAGATGCTGTCATCGCTGCAAACCGGGCTGGCATCGCTGCCGGATAGAATCGCGGCGGCGCTGGTCGTGCTGGGCGATCAGCCGCGGATCGAACCAAAGGTGATCGGCCAGCTACTGATGGCCTATGCCGAAGGGCAGGGGTACATCGTCGCGCCCCGTTTTGAAAAACAGCGCGGCCATCCGATTCTGATTGACCGGCGTTTCTGGCCGGAAATCATGGCGCTTCCGCCGGGCAGCGCCCCGCGTGATGTCATCAACCGCTATCCGGAACTGGTGACCTATGTCGATGTCAACACCGACAGCGTGCTGGGGGATGTCGATACGCCGGATGATTACCAGCGGGAACGGCGCCGGGCCGGGCTGAGCTGAGCTGCGGCGGTGTCAATGTTTCGATAACCAGCCAATCAATCGTTTGACGGCGCTGCGGCGTACCGGCACCTGCTGCTGATATTCTGCCTGAAGCTGCTGTGTCAGAAATTCCAGTTCCGCCGGGCGCATATGCGCGCCGTTGACGCACACCCAGCCATTCTCAAGCGCTCTTAATTCGCGCGGATGCTTCCGGTATAATTGCTGATATGCCGCTGCGTAAGCATCCAGGGTTCGGCGGACATACTCCATACTGGGTTGAGTCTGGTCAGTGTATGTGTTCATGCGTGCCTGCTTGTCTGCCATTCTGCGCCGGGCGCCCTGACACAGGTTTGTCGTTGATAAGAGAACAGAAACGAAAGTGAAATATTCACCAGTTTCTCACCTATTTTACAGGGGTTCTCTGTGGCGGACAGGTTACTTTTGTCGCCATCTGGTACGGCGTTTTTCAGTCTGCAAAATAGAAATCACATCGCTTCTTTGATAGAGTATAATAACCCTTTCACGGTACATAAAAAAGAGGACTCATGGCATATTCTCGAACGGATTATGAACAGGCAGCAGCGGTGATCCGCAGCCGGACCAGCCTTCAGCCGCGTGTGGGGCTGGTGCTGGGGTCTGGCCTGGGCAGCCTGGCAGACACGCTGGATGATCGCGTCGTGATTGCGTACGAAGATATTCCTGGCTGGCCGCGCTCGACGGTGCATGGTCACAGCGGGCAGCTTGTCATGGGCTATCTGGAAGGCTGCCCGGTGGTGGCCCAGCAGGGGCGGGCGCATTTTTACGAAGGCTACGACGCGCAGCAGATTACATTTCCGATTCGCGTCATGAAGCTGCTGGGCACAGAAGCCGTCATTCTGACCAACGCGGCAGGCGGGCTGAATCCGGCTTACCGCGTGGGCGATCTGATGCTGCTCAACGATCATATCAACTTTGTCGGGATGGCCGGGCACAACCCGCTGATCGGCCCCAATGACGAATCAATCGGGCCGCGTTTTCTGGGCATGGCCCAGACCTATGACCGCGACCTGCGCCAGCTTGCGCGGCAGTCGGCAGCGGATGCCGGAATCACCCTGCACGAAGGAGCGTATGTCTGCCTGGCCGGGCCAAACTTTGAAACCCCGGCGGAGGTGCGTATGCTGCGGACGCTGGGCGGCGATGCGGTGGGCATGTCCACTGTGCATGAAGTGCTGGTGGCGCGGCATGCCGGCATGCGGGTAATGGCCTGTTCCGGCATTACCAATGTGGCCATCGACGCGGTAGATACAGAACTGGAAGCGACCCACGAGGAAGTGCTGGATGCCGGGCAGGTGCTGGTTCCCCGGCTGGCCGCTGTATTACGAGGTGTGCTGCAGTCACTGGCATGACGACACTGGTTTTTCTTGTCGAGCAGGTCGCCATCGGCCTGTATATTCTGCTGGGGGTGGGCATCCTGCTGGCGTGGCGGCGCTGGAACCGCGCGCGGCGAGAGTTCCGGTCCACATACTTTGAACTGGAACGCGACCTTGCTCGTAACGCCCGTGCCGATGCCTTTACCACCATGATTCTGCTGGTGGAGGCCGTGCTGCTGGTGGCGGGCATCCAGACGGTGGTGGCCCCCACCATCCGCAGCACCGGGGAGGTGACGGTTGTGGCCGCGCAGGTGATTACCGATGGCGACTTTAACACGCCAACCCCCGTATTTAACGAAGGTGTCCAGATCGACGCCAGCGGCGTTAACCTGACCCCGGATGATCCGGCGGCACGGGTGCTGGCTACCCCCACCCTCACCCCAACGCCAGTCGGGACCATTATGCCCAACGCTCCGGCGGCCATCGGCTGTACGGATTCTGGCGCAATATTGCAGGTGCCTGCCAACGGGATGCGCGTCTTTGAACCGATTTCCGTGATCGGCACGGCGTTTATGGATGACTTCGCCTTCTACAAGTTTGAACTGGCCGGACCGGTGACGGGCGGCAACTTCGCGCCGCTGGAAGATCATACCCAGATCGTACAGACAACGGGCGAACTGGGGCAGTTTGTCCCCTCCTTCTACGAACCGGGCCTGTACCAGTTCCGGCTGTCGGTGTTTGATATCACCAACACGATGGGGCCGTCCTGCACGGTCAATATCTACATCAGCGAACCTGTGCCCACCCCCACCCCGCTTGGGCAGTGATGTCTGGTCTGCCTGCACTTGGCATTATCGGGGCCGGTAAGGTCGGGCAGGTGTTAGCGCGTCTGCTTTATAAGGCGGGGTATCCGGTGGTGGCGGTTCACAGCCGCACGGCAGCGCGGGCGGAAGCGCTGGCACAGCAGGTTGGGGCGGCTGTCTTCACGGACCCGCGCCGGGTGCTGGAGGCGGCAGATTTAACCCTGCTGACCGTGCCGGATGATGCGATCCTGCCGCTGGCGGAGCAGTTAGCGTCGGGCAGTGCGGCGGGCAAGGGCGTGGTACATACCTCCGGCGCGCATGATGTGCGTGTGCTGGCCCCGCTGGCGGCACGCAGCGCGATGGTCGGCAGTCTGCATCCGGCCTATCCATTTGCGGATGTGCAGACTGCCCTGCAGGAACTGGCCGGGACGACCTTCGCCATAGAAGCAGACCAGCAGCCGCTGATGGACTGGTTAGGCGATATGGTGCGCACCCTGAACGGCACTATACTCAGATTGCCACCGGGCAGCAAGGCGCTTTATCATGCCGCGCTGGTGCTGGTCAGCAATTACACAGTGACGCTGTATGCGGCGGCGGAACAACTGCTGCTTTCGCTGCACGATGACCGGGCGGCGGTGGATGGCGCGCTGGACAGGCTGCTTGAGGCGACGGTGCATAACCTGCGCGACCAGGGGATACCGGACGCACTGACCGGGCCGCTGGTGCGCGGGGATACAGGCACCATCACGGCGCATCTTGACGCGCTGCGGCACACTGAACTTGAGGAGGTTTATCGCACCCTGGCAAGGTTATCATTCCCCCTGTTAGAAGCACGACATGTTCCGACTGAAACGATTCGAGATTTGCTGGACAGGATAGAAGATGCGACTGACCATACGTGATATTCAGAAAATGAAGGAAAACCGCCAGCCCATCACCATGCTGACGGCCTACGACGCCACCAGCGCGCGCATCAGCGAGGCCGCAGGCGTACCTATGCTGCTGGTTGGCGACACCCTGGGTATGGTGGTACAGGGCCACGATACGACTATTCCAGTGCGCCTGGAACATATCATCTACCATGCGGAAATCGTCACCCGTGTGACCAAACGCCCCTTTGTCGTGGGTGATATGCCCTTTATGACCTACAACGTCAATGCAGAGCAGGCCCTGCGCAATGCCGGGCGGCTGGTGCAGGAAGCCGGGGTGGGGGCGGTCAAGCTGGAAGGCGGCGAGCCTATCGCTCCGACGATTAAGCGCATTGTGCAGTCCGGCATTCCGGTGATGGCGCATATCGGCCTGACCCCGCAGAGCGTGAACGGCTTTGGCGGGTTCCGGGTGCAGGGCAAGGAGATCCGCACAGCGCAGCAGCTTCTGCGCGATGCCGAAGCCGTGCAGGAGGCAGGCGCGTTTGCGGTGGTGCTGGAACTGGTCACGGCGCCGCTGTCGCAGATGATTACGGAACGGCTGGATATTCCCACCATCGGCATTGGGGCCGGGCCGCACTGCGATGGGCAGGTGCAGGTATTCCACGATATTCTGGCGCTGTATGATGCCTTCGTGCCCAAACACACCAAGCGTTACGCCAATATCAGCGACATGATGCGCTCCGCTATCGAAGCCTATGTCGAGGAGGTGCAGACGGGCCTGTTCCCGACAGAAGCCAACAGTTTCACCATGAATGAGGAGGTGTTAACCGCGCTGCGCGAGCAGGGTGAGGTGAACGGCAGTGGAGATTATTGAATCCGTAGCAGAATTGCAGGCGATTCGCCCTCATCTGGCGGACCCGGTGGGGCTTGTGCCCACCATGGGCGCGCTGCATGAAGGACATCTGGCGCTGGTGCGGGCTGCGCGGCAGGAGAACCGCACCACCATCGTCACGATTTTTGTCAACCCGACCCAGTTCAACAACCCGAACGACCTGACCGCCTACCCACGCGACCCGGAGCATGACCTGGAGATGCTGCGGGAAGAAGGGGTGGACCTCGTTTTTATGCCATCCGCACAGCAGATGTACCCTGCCGGCTTCCAGACCTATATTAATGTGGAGCAGGTCACCCAGGGGCTGGAAGGAGCACACCGCCCGAATCACTTTCGCGGGGTGGCGACGGTGGTGGCCAAGCTGTTCAACCTGACCCGGCCAGACCGCGCCTACTTCGGCCAGAAGGACGCGCAGCAGGTGGTGGTCATCCGGGAGATGGTGGCGGATCTGAACTTTCCGCTGGAGGTGGTGGTGCGGCCCACGGTGCGCGAACCGGATGGCCTGGCGATGAGTTCGCGCAATCGCAACCTGACCCCGCAGCAGCGGCAGGCGGCGCCAGTGCTTTACCGGGCGCTGCAGGCAGCCAGGGAGTCCTATGAGTCAGGTGAGCGCGACCCGGAAAAGCTGCGGCAGATCATGCGCGATGTGCTGGCGGCTGAGCCGCTGGCCGCTGCGGATTATGTGTCTGTGGCGGATGCGGCCACGCTGCAGGAACTGACCGGGCAGATTGAAGGCCCGGTGCTGCTGTCGCTGGCGGTGCAGATCGGCCCGGTGCGCCTGATCGATAACCTTGTGCTGCCATAGGGCAGCATCTATGTGTTGTTTATCTAATGCTGATGCAGTTCTGAGATTTATATGCTGTAATATTCAGCATAGTCAGAAGGCAATTTCCGGAAAGGATAAACAAGGGTGTTCATGCTATTTGATCCAGCCTATCTTTTGCTGGTGTTTCTTCCAGCAACCATTATTTCCATCGCGGCACAGCTTTATGTGCGCTCCTCGTTTAACAAATGGAGCAAGGTGCGCAACGGCGCCGGGCTGACGGGTACGGATATCGCGCGTCAGATCATCGCGCGGACTTCTGTAGGCGACGTCGGCTTCGAGCGCCAGCAGGCGCGTGGGATGCGCCCGGCCACCGCTGCGGGGGTCAGCCTGGAACGCACCGCCGGGGCCTTCACCGATCATTATGACCCGCGCACGCATACGGTACGCCTTTCAGAAGCGACGGCGGGGACGCCCTCGGTGGCCGCTATGGCGGTGGTGGCGCATGAACTGGGGCATGCACAGCAGCACGAGCAGAATTCGTTCCTGATTCAGATGCGCAATTTCCTGGTCCCGGCAGTTGCCATCAGCCCACAGATCGCCTTCGGGCTGATCTTCATCGGCTTTCTGCTCCGGTTCGACGCGCTGCTGTGGCTGGGCATTCTGTTCTTTGGGCTGCTGGTGGTGTTTTCGGTCCTGACTCTGCCGGTGGAATTTGACGCCAGCCGGCGCGGGCTGAACCTGCTGCAGGAAGCGGGCTTAATGCAGACGAATGACGATCAGTCCGGTTCGCGTACGGTGCTGACAGCGGCTGCGATGACCTATGTAGCGGCGGCTGTGACGGCCATCCTGCAGCTTTTGTACTACATCAGCCTGGCGCAGCGGCGCAACTGAGGCCCGGATGGCAGCCTGAAACTGCATCACCTACCGGATCGAGAAGCTGGCATGATACAGCCGCTTCTCGATTTTTTTGTCTGTTCTGCCACAACTGAAGTCCTCGCTGCCGGGTTAGCCGGCAGAACTGGTGATACCTTCCGCTGCTTCGATGGCCCGGCGCACCCGTTCGCGCCCATGAACATTGCTGGCCGCCAGCAGCTTGCGTGCCCGGTCCGCATCGCGGGCGCGCACAGCTTCCAGAATTTCACGATGTTCGCGGACGGTGGTTTGTGGTTCGGGGTTGGCGATGCTCGGATCACTGACGCGGTCATAAACGACCCAGAACACCTTGAGCAGGTTCAGCAGGGTCTGGTTGTGCAGGGTGCTGTGCAGGATTTTATGAAAATCCTCATCCATGCGGGTGCTGACGTCATTTTCGTCAATGCGCCGTTCCCACTCCGCCATCAGCTCATCCAGCAGGCCGATTTCGTGGTCGGTGATTTTTTCCATGACTTCGCCCATAACGGCCAGTTCCAGCCATTCACGGACCTTGTGCAGCTCCCATAGGGTACGTTTATCGTACTGCACGCTGTACAGCAGCAGTTCGAGCATCGGATCAAAATTGTATTCGCGCACAAAAGTGCCGTTGCCATGCCGCACTTCAATAATGCCCAGCGATTGCAGAGACTTGATCGCCTCGCGCACTGAACTTCGACCTACCCCCAGTTCATTGGCCAGTTCTGTTTCTGTGGGCAGTGGGTCGCCAGGACCAAGATTGTTTTCCAGAATGTATTGTTTGACATATTCACGTACCGCTTTATTTAACGCTGGCCCGCGCAGTGGCTCCACTATTAACCTCCGGTGATGATGGTGCTCCAGTCTGATTGTAAAGGTTTTTCAGGTAATGAACGAGGAAGTTCTCTGGTTGCTGTTCTGCTGTCGTGGGCAGCGGCGTGGTGCGGAGAACTTCTTCAGCATTACCTGAAATCATAACAGATTCCGTGAGCTGGCTTCCATAATGGCCTTGTGTCTGCTGCGATCCTGCCAGTCGTTTCTGCTGTCAGAGTCCAATTTCTTGACGAAAAGAGCAGGGCAGGGTATTCTGAAATCAGACGTCTGACGTCTTAAGAATAACAGTATTCCTGAAGATTTACAATTCGTCGGAGTCCAAAATATTTATGAATGGTCAGCAGCTTGTTCAGGCTTTACGATCCGGTCAGACCGTCTATGGGACGCTGATCGTGTCTCCTTCTCCATTCTGGCCAGCCCGCGTGAAGCAGCTTGGCCTGGACCTGGTGTTTATCGATACAGAACATATCCCTCTGGATCGTGGCACCGTGGCCTGGATGTGCCAGACCTACGCCGCGCTGGATCTGGCGCCGGTGGTGCGCATTCCTTCGCCAGACCCTTACCAGGCCCAGATGGCGCTGGATGGCGGTGCCAGCGGGGTGATTGTGCCCTATGTGGAAACCCCGGAGCAGGCGCTGATGCTGGCCGGTGCCGTCAAGTGGGGGCCGCTGAAAGGGCAGAAGCTGCGCGGCATCCTCGACAACGCAGCCCAGCCAGAGCCGGAACTGAGCGATTATCTGGCGCAGCGGGCAGCGCACAAGGCGCTCATCCTCAATATTGAAAGTGTCCCGGCGATGCAGGCGCTGGACGATATCCTGAGCGTGCCGGGCATAGATGCGGTGCTGATCGGCCCGCATGATTTGTCGTGCAGCCTGGGCATCCCGGAGCAGTATGACCATGCCGATTTTGACGCGGCGGTGCGGGCGATTATCCGAACTGCACGGGCGCGCGGGGTTGGCGCTGGCATCCATATCGACTCCCTCGAACAGGAAGTGGCCTGGGCACAGGCAGGCGCAAATCTCATCATGCACAGTTCGGATATTGTGAGTTTCCTGGCACGGCTGACAGCGGATTTTCAACATATCCGCAGCGCCCTGCAGGACGAACAGACCGGTACACCGCAGCAGATTCATATTTAGACAGAAGGTGATATTTGATGCCCATTGAAAAAGTAACGATCTCTCGCAACGACCTGATTTACGAATTTGTACCGGATGTCACCCTGCTGCCCAGCGGCAAACTGATCTGTATCTACCGCGAGAGCGACGGCCATTCCGTACAGCAGTGGTCACGGCTGGTGACTCGTGCCAGCGTGGATGGCGGGCATACGTGGTCTGACCGGCAGGTGATTGTTGAATCCTTCCCGGATGAAGAAGGCGTTGTGCTGAAATGGAACTGCCCGCGCATCCTGCGGCTGAAGGATGGCCGCCTGCTGGCCCTGTGCGATGTCATGCCGGTACCGCCCAACGAAGCCACGGACCTGACTAACTCGAAGATTGTCTTCTGGTACAGCGACGATGACGGCGAAACATGGTCTGATCCGGTGCATACGCCTGTGTTTGGCATCGTGCCGGATAAGCTGGTCGAGCTGCCATCAGGCGCGTGGCTGCTGGCGACTCATGTGCGCATGAAGGACGGCCAGTACGACCGGCATGGTAACTCTACGCAGATCGCGCATCGTTCCGAAGACCAGGGACAGACCTGGGAAGGGCCGTTTATCATCGGGCATGACGAGCGTTACAACCTGTGCGAGGGCAGTGTGCTGGCGCTGCCGGGTGGTGACCTGGTGTGCTACCTGCGCGAGACATCCGGCCTGGGCCTGCCAGGGTTCAAGGCTTTTTCCAGCGACGAAGGGCGCACCTGGGAAGGCGTTTACCCGACGCCGATGGAAGGCTGCCACCGGCCCGTATCCGGCCTGCTGCCCAGCGGCAGGGTCCTGGTGACGTATCGTTACCGGCAGGGCGGGGGCGTCGGGGCGCGCCTCATCAACCAGCCTTCAGACTGGCGCGGTCAGGAAGTATCGTACTGGGCGCGCAACACCTTTGCCTATCTCGAAACGGTCGAAAGCGCGAAGGCCCGCGACCTGAAGGAACAGGGCGGCATTATCCTGCCCATCGACCATGACCGCAGCCCGCGTTCGGACAGCGGCTATACCGGCTGGGTATCGCTGCACGATGGACGCATTTTCTGTGTGAACTATATCGTGGATGATGCGCCGATGGCCCAGATTCGGGGCTACTGGTTCAGCGAAAACGATTTTTAGTTGTGTCAGACCATATGAGTATGGAGAATAGCAATGCGTAAATTACGTTTTACCCTTGTACTGATGCTGGCGGCACTGCTGATGACGCTGGCATTGGGGCCGACGCTGGCACAGGATGATGTGCCGGTGATCACCATCTACAACAATTCGGGCACCCTTCAGTTCGACAGCGGCGGCAGCAACCCGGAAGTGCTGGAAGAAGTCACTCAGTACATTGTGGATGCCATCGGGGTGCGCCCGGTGGTGCTGGTTCCGCCCGGTGGTTCGGCCACCCTGGAAAAACTGAATCTGCTGCTGGGTTCCAGCGACCCGCTGGATCTGTTCCAGGCGCCGCGCTGGACGGACTATAAGGATGCCATCATCCCGCTGAACGACCTGCTGGCAGAGCATGGCGACAACCTGCTGGAAGTAATTCCGGAAGACCAGTGGGGCAAATGCACGGATACCGAAGGCAACATCATGTGTATCCCGCGCAACACGCCCACCAGCCCGTACATCATGTGGATGCGTGGGGACTGGCTGGAAGAACTTGGCCTGGAAGTGCCCACCACCGTTGAGGAATTTGAAGCTGTAATCGCGGCCTTCAAGGAAGCCAAACCGGAATCCTTCATCGTCACCCGCCCGAACGATTACGTATGGGCATCCGTAGGCGGCTGGACAGAATATGGCCGTTCCAACTGGGTGGATGAAGATGGGCAGATGAAGCCCTGGATTTTGCAGCCCGGCGTGCGCGACTGGGTGGCCAAGATGAACGAATGGTGGAATAACGGCTGGTTCTATTCTGACACCTTTACCACCTTTGAAGAACCGGAACTGTTCCGCACCTGCAATATCGGCGCATGGATGGGCTGGTATTCCCGCGTGACCCTGATTACGCCGCAGGTGGAAAGCGCCTGTGAAGGCATCGAGTGGGTGCGCACCAGCATCACCGGGCCAGAAGGCTACCTGGCGACAGTGGCGCCGCAGAATACCGCCGGCTACGTGGTGACACGCAAATCGCAGAACCCGGAAGCCGCGATCCGGTTCATGAACTGGGTCTATGATGCGGACAGCGTCGAGAACCAGCTGGTGGCGCGCTACGGTATCCCGGAACGCGACTGGTGGTTCGTTGAAGGGGAAGAGAACGTGGTGGACCGGGACCCCAACAGCGGTTTTGTCAGCGAGTTTATGATGCCTAACCTGAACATCGAAGTGCGCTACAGCGTGCTGGACCCGGCTCGTGCCTGGCATCTGGAATATCTGGCGACAGAATTGCAGTATCTTGAAGACGCCAAGATGCCCGTTGATGCTACCTACGCCTTTGACGAAACCCGCATCGCCGATGAAGTGCCCAGCCTGGGCGACATCAACCGCCTGATTGACGAACAGTTGATCCTGTTTGTCACCGGGGCGCGCCCGCTGGATCAGTGGGACAGCTTCATCGAAGACCTGTACCGGGCTGGTATGGAAGATTACATCACCGCCCTGACTGCCCAGTACAACCTGTTTGCTGGTTCATAAGATTATCATCCTGCAGGGGGGCGATTTTGCCTCCCTGCAGCCCCTGTGTATCAGCATGAAGATGTACAAGCTGTACAAAAGGAGGTGCGGCAGCAGGAAACGCGCATAGTTGTGTAAATTCTTCTGAAGTTTTCTTGGAGGAAAAATGTTTAGGCCACACTTTAGAATACTGCTTTTTGCCCTGGTTCTCGTGCTTGTCTTTTCGCCGGCGCTGGCGCAGGACGACGCAACAGTGATTACGATTTACAACAACACCGGCACGCTCCAGTTTGACAGCGGCGGCAGCAATCCGGAGGTGTTAAGCCAGATTCAGGATTACATCGCTTCAGAAACCGGCGTGCGGCCAGAAGTGATTGTGCCGCCGGGGGGCACCGCCGCGCTGGAAAAGCTGAATCTGCTGCTGGGTTCCAGCGACCCACTGGATACATTCCAGGCAGGGCGGTGGACGGACTATAGGGACGTCATTATCCCGCTGAACGATCTGATTGATCAGTACGGGCAGGATATTGTCGCCACGATCCCGGAAGAAGAATGGCGCAAATGCACTGACCTGGATGGCAACATCATGTGTATTCCGCGTTCTTCCCCCAGCAATCCTTACATTACCTGGGTGCGGGGCGACTGGCTGGCGGAACTCGGCCTGGAAGTGCCAACCACCGTTGAAGAACTGGAAGCCGTAGTGGCGGCTTTTAAGGAAGCACATCCGGAGTCCTTCATCGCCACCCGCCCGGCAGATTACGCCAAATCGACAGTGGGCGGCTGGACTGAATACGGGGTTTCCAACTGGCCGGACCCCGAAGATGGCAACCGCATAAAACCCTGGATTTTGCAGCCCGGCGTGCGCGACTGGGTGGCGAAGATGAATGAGTGGTGGAACAACGGCTGGTTCTATGCCGATACCTTCACCTCGTTTGAAGAACCGGAATTGTTCCGCACCTGCAACGTCGGCGTGTGGATGGGCTGGTACTCGCGCATTACGCTGATCGTGCCGCAGATCGAAAGCGGCTGCGAAGGCGTGGAGTACGTGCGCACCAGCATCACCGGGCCAGAAGGCTACCTGGCGACCATCAACCAGCAGAACACCTCTGGCTATGTCGTCACCCGTAAATCGCAGAACCCCCAGGCCGTGATTCAGTTCATGAACTGGCTGTATGCCGATGTGGAAAACGACATCACCGCCCGTTATGGCATCAAGGATGAACACTGGTGGTGGGTCGACGAAGAAAACAAAATCGTGGATCGCGATCTCGACAGCGGCTATGTCAGCGAATTTACGCTGCCGAATCCGATCATCGAGGTGCGTTACAGCATTCTTGACCCGGCCCGCGCCTGGCATGTGGAATATCTGGCGACACAACTGCGCGACCTGTCTGATGCGAAGATGCCGTTTGATGCCACGGTGGCCTATGACGAAAGCCGGATTTCTGAGGAAGTACCGGGATTAGGCGATATCAACCGTCTGATCGATGAACAGGTGGTGTTGTTTATCACGGGCGCACGCCCACTGGATCAGTGGGACAGCTTCATCGAAGATCTGTATCGTGCGGGCATGGAAGATTACATCACTGCCCTGACCACACAGTACAACGAAATTACCGGAATGTAGTTTCTCCTCCTCTCAGATTTCTCCCTGCTGTTTTATAGCAGGGAGAAATCGCAGCGCAGATTTGGAAGTGGAGAGACAGCAGACCACCGCTGTGGAGTAAAGAATGAGTGAACAAACCAACCCCCTGAACTACCAGCACGACATCCCTGTTGGCCCGGCCTATGATGTGGTGGTCTGTGGCGGCGGGCCATCCGGCATTCCGGCGGCGCTGGCAGCCCGTCGCGCCGGCCTGCGTGTGCTGCTGGTCGAAGCCACCGGCCAGATGGGCGGCGTCGGCACATCGGCTGGCGTATCGCATCTACTGGGCGGACGCACCAAAGATAACCGTTACTGGTGCGTGGAGGGCATCTTCAGGGAAATTGTCGAAGACCTGGCGGCACGCGGCGGCGCGATCAACCCGGTGACTATTCAGGGTGAGCAGTTCAGCCCCCACGGCTGGACCGGCAAGGTATCGGTGCTGACCTATGGCGTGCCCTTCGATCCTATTCAGATGGTCGCCCTGCTGGATGAAAAGATGCTGGAAGCCGGAGTTGATGTGCTGTTCTTTACCAGCATGGTTGATGTGCTGGTGGCGGAAAACAGGGTGACTCATGTCATCATCTTTAACAAAAGCGGCTTACAGGCGATTCCGGCGCGGGCAGTGGTCGATGCGACAGGCGATGCGGACGTGGCGGCACGCAGCGGCTGCAAAGTCGTCAAGGGCCGCAGCCAAGACGGCCTGATGACACCAGCGACGCTGATGTTCCATGTGGATCAGGTCGATCAGGACGTGCTGGCTTCCGAAATTTACAGAACAGGCTCCAACCGCTTCCGCGAGCTGATCCAGAAGCTGCGCGACGAGGGCGAATGGCCTTTTTCGTACGATATCTTCATCACCGTGCAGCTTACCGAAAAGGGCACGCTGATGGTCAACACTACCCGCATCACAGATGTTGATGGAACGGATGGACGCTCTGTATCTCGTGGAATGATGCAGGGCCGCAGCGAGGTGCAGCGCCTGTTTGCCCTGATGCGGCAGCATTTCCCCGGGTTTGCCAATGCCCGCATCAAACTCGTGGCACCGGTACTGGGTATTCGGGAAACACGTCGGATCGTGGGTGATTATGTGTATACCGTTGATGATCTGGTCGGCGAGCGCGATTTCGAGGACACCATTGGCTTTAGCGGGTATGGCTGGGACCTGCCAGACCCCAAACGCCCCAGCTACCAGCCCATGCACGAAGGCCCAAAAATCAAGCGCCCTTATACTCCAATTCCTTACCGCGTGCTGGTTCCCAGGCCTGTAGAAAACGTCATCTGCCCCGGACGCGCCATCAGTGTCGAGCGTGATGTGCTTGGCCCGCTGCGCGAACAGGGGCCATGTTATGCAATGGGACAGGCCGCCGGACAGGCTGCTGTTCAGGTGGTTTGCGAAGATGTCGCGTTCGGTGCGGTGGATATCACCCGCTTGCGTAACGAACTGCGCGCTGCTGGCGCAGTAGTTGATTGGCACGAACAGTTATTTTAAGGAGAACATGATGCATCTTTTCAGACAACGACGCCTATGGTTGGTCACAGCCCTGCTGCTGTTGCTGCCGGTTTTTGCAGTTGTGGCACAGGATGAACCCCCAACCGTCGTCATGTACACCAACAATGGTTTCCTCCAGTTCGATACCGGGGGCAGCAATCCGGAACAACTGGCAATCGTGCAGGACTACATCACTGAGCAGACCGGGGTGCGCCCGGAGGCGATTATTCCGCCCAGCGGCCCTGCCGGTACGGAGGCGCTGAATCTGCTGCTGGGTTCAAACGACCAACTGGATATTTTTACGGGCAGCATGTCCACCTATGCCGAAATCGCCCTGCCGCTGAACGATTTGCTTGAAGAATATGGGCAGAATATCCTCCAGGTGCCGGAAGAACAGTGGGCCTACTGCACCGACCCCGAGGGTAACATTTTGTGCATTCCCCGGCAGGCACCGTTCAGCCCTCACATTACCTGGGTGCGCGGCGACTGGCTGGATGAACTGGGCCTGGAAATGCCCACCACACTGGAAGAACTGGAGGCGGTTCTGGCGGCTTTTAAAGAAGCCAAGCCGGACTCGTTTATGACCACGGCTTATGCCGATGTCGCCCCGGCTAGTGTGGGCGCGTTTACCGAATATGGCTACTCCAACTGGCTGGACCCGGAAGATAACCGCATCAAGCCGTGGATTTTGCAGCCGGGTGTGCGCGACTGGGTCGCAAAAATTGCGGAGTGGTATGAGAAAGACTATTTCTATGCGGATACCTTCACCAACTACGATGCGCCGGAAGTATTCCGCACTAATAACGTAGGGGTGCATCTGGGCTGGTATTCCCGCATCACGCTGATCGTCCCCCTGCTTCAGGAAACTTACCCCGAGATGCGTTACGAGCGCACCGAAGGCCTGAGCGGGCCGGAAGGCTATTTCGCCACGATCCGCGTGCCGGGCGACCTGGGCATTATCATCAGCCGTAAGTCGCAGAACCCGGAAGCCGCTATCAAACTGCTGGACTGGATGTACAGTGATGTCGAGAATTACCTGACTTCGCTGTATGGCCCGCTGGGCGAAGGCTGGTCATGGGTTGATGAGGAAACCAAAACAGCCACCCTCAACGAGGATTACGGCTATAAGGGTGAATATGCTATCGCGCTGACCACCTACACACAGGATATGTTTACCATGCAGGATGCCGCGCGGGCTTATCACGAAGCCTACCGCCGCCGCCTGTACAACGATTTTTCCGATGCGAAAATCCCCTTCGACTTTGGTGTCGTCTATGATGGTGCGCGGATTGCCGAAGAAGTGCCTTCTCTGGGTGATCTCAATCGCCTGATTGACGAGCAGCTTGTACTGTTCTTTACCGGGGCACGTTCGCTGGATACCTGGGACAGCTTCATCGAAGACCTGTACCGGGCAGGTATGGAAGACTGGATCAACGCCCTGACGGCTCAGTACAACGAGTTTCAGGGTTCATAATGATATCAGGAAGCAGGGGTGCGGTGCGGCTTGCGCCGTGCCCCTGTCAGGATAATCTGAGATGAATGTTGTTTTTATCGCAGTTGATGATTTGCGGACAGCCCTCAGTTGTTATGGGGACCCGAATGCCATCACCCCGAATATCGAGCGGCTGGCGGCGCGCGGCATGGTGTTCGAGCGCGCCTACTGCCAGCAGGCGGTGTGCAACCCCTCCCGCGCCTCGCTGATGACCGGGCTGCGACCTGATACGATTCGCGTGTGGGATTTAAAATCGCATTTCCGGCAGGAACTGCCCCCACAGCAGGCCGATCTGCCGCAGTTCAGCACCGGCACGCACTTTCGCATCGCCCAGCCCGACGTGGTGACTCTGCCGCAGCTTTTTAAGCAGCACGGCTATCAGGCGCGGGCGGTGGGCAAGATCTTTCATGGCTCGCCAGAACTGGAAGACCCGCCCTCGTGGTCTGCCCCGGCACAGTACAACGTGACCCTGCGGCGCGACGATTCCTACGTGCTGCCGGAAAATCATAACCCCCCGGCGCTGAGCTGGCCCGGCCCAAAGATGGCAGCGACGGAATGTGCCGATGTGCCGGATAACGCCTATGGCGATGGCAAGGTGACAGATGTGGCGGTGGACCTGCTGGCAGAACTGAAGGAGACGCCCTTTTTCCTGGCGGTGGGTTTCCGTAAGCCGCACCTGCCCTTTAGTGCGCCGAAAAAATACTGGGATATGTACGATCCGGAGCGCATCACCGCGCCGGAGGACCCCACACGGCCGCTGGGGATTCCGGATTATGCCTGGCACGAATCCAGGGAGCTGCGGGGATATAACGACATTCCCGACGAAGGGCCGCTGCCAGAGGCGCTGGTGCGCCAACTGCGGCATGCCTATTACGCCTGTGTCAGCTACATGGATGCGCAGGTGGGCCGCCTGCTGGATGCGCTGGACGCGAACGGGCTGGCGGATAACACCGCAATCATTCTGTGGGGCGATCATGGCTATCACCTGGGCGAAAAGGCGCTGTGGTGCAAAACCACCAATTATGAACTGGATACCCGCGCACCGCTGATCCTGTCCGTACCGGGGCAGGCCAATGCCGGCGGCCGAACCCGCGCGCTGGTGGAGTTTGTCGATATTTACCCGACTCTGGCCGCCTGCTGTGGGCTGCCTGTGCCGGAGGATCGCGAAGGAGTCAGCCTGCTGCCGCTGCTGGATGACCCGAACCAGCCCTGGAAAAAGGCCGCTTTCAGCCAGTTCCCCCGGCCCTGGACCTATCGCGGCCAGCCGGAAGTGATGGGTTATACCCTGCGAACAGAGGATTATCGTTATACCGAATGGCTGCATTTTGACACGCGGCAGACACTGGCTCGCGAGTTGTATGATCATAGACAGGATGCGGCAGAAGTGCACAACGTCGCTGAATCGCCGGAGTACGCCGCTGTGGTCGCAGAACATCACGCGATCCTGCACGCGGGCTGGCGCGCGGCGCTGCCGCCAATTTACCGTTTGGATAGTTGAATGAAGGGTGTGTGCGATGGCACAACAGGCACAAACCATAACCCTGGCCCCCCCGGCACAGAGCCGGTTCAAACGCCTGGGCAGGCAGTTGTGGAAGTATCGATTTTATTATCTGCTGGCGCTGCCGGGCATTCTCTACTTTGTGATTTTTCACTATCTTCCGATGGGGGGCATTGTCATTGCCTTCAAGGATATTTCACCATTCGGGGGCATACAGGGGATTCTTGAAGCGCCCTGGGTAGGGTTTAAGCACTTCGATCGTTTCCTCAACTCCTTTTTCTTCTGGGATGTGATGGAAAATACGCTGGTGATCAGCGGCCTGAAGATTCTGTTTGGGTTTCCCGCGCCGATCATCTTCGCGCTGCTGCTCAACGAAGTGATGCGCACCTCGTTTAAACGGATTGTCCAGACAATTTCGTATCTGCCCCATTTTATTTCCTGGGTGGTGGTGACTGGCCTGATTGCGGCGCTGATTGGCACCAGCGGCGGGCTGCTGACGGAATGGCTGAATGATGTGACCGGGCGGCAGTGGAGCTTTCTGACCAATCCGCAGTATTTCCCCTGGGTGCTGGTAGTCTCGCATGTCTGGAAATCCATCGGCTGGAGCAGCATTATCTACCTGGCTGCGATGTCTGGTATCGACTCGCATCTGTACGAAGCGGCGCAGATCGATGGTGCGAATCGCTTCCAGCAGGCGCGCCATATCACGCTTCCGGGCATCAGCTTTGTGGTGGTTATTCTGTTCATCTTTGAGGTGGGCAATCTCCTCGACGCCGGGTTCGAGCAGATTCTGCTGCTGTATTCACCGGCAGTCTACAGTGTATCCGACATTATCGACACTTATGTTTACCGCGAAGGTCTGCTGGGGCTGAAGTATTCCTTTGCCGCGGCGGTGGGCCTGTTCAAGGCGGCGCTGTCCCTGGTGCTTATCCTGGGGGCCAACTGGCTGGCGCGTCGCCTGGGCCAGCCGGGTATCTGGTAGGAGGCGTGTGATGAGACTTTCCCGTAATGAAAAAATCGCTCATGTCGGCATCTATGCGATCCTGATCCTGCTGACTCTGGCGTTTCTGATTCCCTTTCTGATCGTGCTGTCGACCTCGTTTATCAGCGAAGCCGAATTCGCGCGGCGCGGCGGCTATGTCCTGTACCCGGAAGCGATTGACTTTACCGCCTACGAGATTCTCTTTGGCCGCAGCCCGGTTATCCTGAACGCTTATGGCGTGACGTTGTTCCGGGTCGTCGCGGGCACTTTTCTAAATCTGGCGTTTACGGTCACGCTGGCGTATGTGCTGGCGCAGAAAAACCTGCCAGGGCGCGTCCCGCTGACCATCTTCGTCTTTATCACGATGGTGTTTAACGGCGGGCTGATCCCGCGCTTTTTGCTGGTGGATGCGCTGGGGATGCGCAATACGCTGTGGTCCATGATTATCCCCACGCTGATCAATGCCTGGAACATGCTGATCATGCGCAACTTCTTTATGAGCATCCCGGAAGAACTGACCGAAGCGGCCATTGTCGATGGCGCATCGCCTTCTGTGATTCTGATGCGGATTATCCTGCCGCTGTCGCTGCCGGTCATTGCCACCATTGGCCTGTTTTATGCCGTGTTTCACTGGAATTCGTGGTTCGATGCCGCCATCTATATCGACCACTCCAACAAACAGCCGCTGCAGATTATCCTGCGCGGCCTGCTGCAATCCACCACCATGCAGGGGCTGGAGGAACTTTCGTTTACGGAAAATCCACCCCCGGCGGCCTCTTTGCGCTCCGCGCTGATTATCGTCAGCACGGTGCCGGTGCTGTTTGTATACCCGTTCATCCAGCGCTATTTCGTCAAGGGCATCATGATTGGCGGCGTGAAAGGCTGAGTTGTGAAACCGTTGCGGGCTGAGGAAATCAGAGGTAGCTGGGCGACTTTGCTGCTGCCGATCAACGCCGATGACAGCATCGATGATGTGCGGCTGGCTGAGGAAATGGATTACCTGATTCAGGCCGGGGTCAGCGGCATTTACTCCAATGGCACGGCGGGCGAATTTTACGCCCAGACCGAGGCGGAATTTGACCGCATCAGCCAGATGCTGGCGGAACGCTGCGAAAAGGCCGGTGTGCCGTTTCAGATCGGCGCCAGCCACATGAGTCCTGCCATCAGCCTCAGCCGCATTCAGCGCGCTGTGGCCCTGCGGCCATCGGCGGTGCAGGTCATCCTGTCAGACTGGCAGCCGCTGGGCAATGCGGAAGTGATCGCCTGCCTGGATCGCTTTGCAGAGGCGGCGCATCCGGTCGGGCTGGTGCTGTACAACCCGCCGCATGCCAAACGGGTGCTGGCCCCACAGGATTATGCCGAAATCCGGCAGGCAGTGCCCGCGCTGATGGGCGTCAAGGTGGGCGGTGGCGATGCGGGCTGGTATGCGGCCATGCGCCAGCACGCGGCCGGGCTGTCGATCTTCGTGCCGGGCCATCATCTGGTCAGCGGGCTGCCGGAAGGGGCACATGGGGCCTATTCAAACGTGGCCTGTCTGCAGCCTGCTGGCGCCCAATGGCTGTACGAACTGGCGCAGACGGATTACCCCCAGGCCCTGGCGATTGAACAGCGCTTACAGGCATTTATGGCGCAGCACATCGCGCCTTATATTCAGCAGCAGGGTTACGCCAATCAGGCGGCGGATAAACTGCTGGCCAGCATCGGCGGCTGGGCCAATATCGGAACCCGGCTGCGCTGGCCCTACCGCTGGATTGAAGAATCCGCTGCGGAGTGTCTGAAACCTCTTGCAAGAGAAGCAGTTCCTGAATTATTTGAAGCAGAACGGATGTCAAACTGATGCAACCTAATCATAGTCTTAACCTCTCAGGCGTCATCCCTCCTATGATTGCGCCGCTGACGGCTGACGGCGCAGTTGATGAGGCTGGCGTAGATCGGCTGGTGGATTATCTGCTGGCCAGCGGTTGTTCGGGCCTGTTTATCCTGGGCAGCAGCGGTGAAGGCCCCTGGCTGAGCGCGGCACAGCGCGAAACGCTGATCCGGCGCACGGTGCGGGCGGCGGCGGGCCGTGTGCCGGTGCTGGTGGGGGCGCTGGAACCGGGCACCGAACGCACCCTGGAAGCCCTGAGTATTATTGAAGCTCAGGGCGCGGATGCGGTGGTGCTGGCGTCACCCTATTATTTCGGGGCGGATGCCGACGCGCAGCTTCAGCACTTCGAGCAGGTAGCGGCGGCTTCGCGGCTGCCGATTGTGCTGTACAACATCCCTCAGATGACGCATAACCCGATTGCGGTGGCGACTGTGCGCACGCTGCTGGAGCGCTGCGACAACATCATTGCCATCAAGGACAGCGCCGGAAACATGGATGATTTTGAAGGTTTCCTGCGCCTGCGGGAGCAGCGGCCTGATTTTCGGGTGTTCCAGGGGGCGGAAAAGCTGGCAGCGCGCGCCATGCTGGCAGGGGCGGATGGCCTGGTGCCGGGCCTGGGCAACATTGCGCCGCGCTGGTTTGTGGAAATCTACGAGGCGGGGCGTGCCGGGCGCGAATCCGATGCGGTGGCGGCCCAGGAACGAATTGAGCAGTTATGGTCCATCCATACCCACGATTACTGGCTGGTGTGCCTTAAGTACGCGGCCAGCCTGCTGGGTTTTGGCAGCGGGGCCACCTGCGGCCATCCCTCACACCTGACTGAGGAGGACAAGGCCGCTATTCAGGCACGGGTAGCCACCGTGACTCCCGTCAGCGGAGATTAAATAACGGGCCTGTTCCGGCAGGTATGTGATGTGCCGATGGGTGGGGATAGTCTCGCGCTGTCCCCACAGCACCCCTCATAGAAAATTATGCGCTCAGTCTGAAAGGATTTATTTCATGCACACCCATACGCGCTCCGTTGCTCATAAAGTCTTTGAAGTCTGGCGGAGTCCGGGCCGTTTTACCAAGAATCCTGAAATTGTGGTACTGCCCAGCGGGCGCTATCTGCTGGTGTATGCGGATACCGATGCGCACTGGTCGCTGAAGAATCAGGTGCTGGTGCTGCTGGCAAGCGACGATGGCGGCAGAACCTGGTTTAAGCATCGCGAAATTGACCGCGCCGAACTGGATAAGGGGGAAGAACGGCTGGTGACGCCGCGCATCAGCCTGCTGAAGGATGGGCGGCTGGCGGTCATCATCGACCACAACGACGATACCCACTTTCACGAAGATCAGCCGCCGGGCAACTGGATTTACTGGAGCACGGACGGGGGCGATACCTGGACCAAACAGACCGAAAACGGCATTCTGGGGTTCGAGCCGGATCGTATTATTGATCTGCCGGATGGCACGCTGGGCTGCGCCACGCATCTTTCGCGCGGGGACGAGCAGGAATATGCCAACGTGCTGTATGTATCTGAAGATGGCGGCAGGACATGGCACGAGCGCGCCACCCAGGCCTACGATGGCTATTACCGCTACTGCGAAGGCATGGTGCTGACCCTGCACGGCGGCAAGCGGCTGGCCTGCATCATCCGCGAGAATCATTCCGGGGGCGTGCCATCGTTCGTCGTGTTCTCAGATGACAACGGCTATACCTGGAGCAAACCCCAGATGTGCCCCTTTGCCTTTCACCGGCCCTATGCGCAGCAGTTGGCGGATGGCCGCGTTTTCGTCACCGGGCGGCATGTCAACGGCGGGCTGGGGTGTTATGGCTGGGTCGGTGATCTGGAAGCTGAAGCTGGTACGCATGTGATCGGCGGGCCGCGCCGCAAATTTAAAGCGGAACTGACGCCGGATGCGCTGGTGATTCAGAACGTGCTGGAACATGAAGCCCGCTATACGATGCTGCCCGCCGAATCGCCCCTCAGCGAGATGCTGTTTGAAGCGGAGATGCGGGTCGAGGCTTCGCGCCCGGATGCGACGGTGGCGTTTCTGTCGCTGTCGACCATTGGCGAGGTGCTGGAAATTGCGCCGGATGGCATTTACCTGTGGCGGGGCCGCAACAAAACACATGCGGCTGTGGATATGACGGAATATCACACCGTCACCCTGCATCACCGGCGCGGCTGGTTACAGGTGAAGGTGGACGGCGAAACACGGATTCATAAGCGCGTTTTCCGCGATGTGGTGGGCGGTGTCATCGATTTTCATGGCGGCAATGTGCAGAAGCGCACCCAGTTCGGCCAGTTGGGCGACAGCGGGCGTAGCTATTGGCGCAGCGTGCGTTATGACGTGAAAAACCGCACCCTGGACGATCATCAGTGGTCGTGGTCCGCCGCCAGCGGTGAATGGCCGGATCAGTATCAGCGTGATCGCCTGATCCAGATTCACCCCAACCACCCGGCGCAAAAACCAAATCCCGATCATGGCTATTCCGCCTGGATACAGCGCGAGGACGGCGTGATCTTCTTTGTGGATTATACCAACTGCGGCGACGTGCCGGATTCATCGCATCTGGTGGGGGTGTATATCGAACCGGAGGACCTGGCCTGATGACCCCGCCTAATATCCTGTGGATCTGTACGGACCAGCAGCGTTACGACACGATTCACGCGCTGAATAACCCGCATATCCACACACCCAATCTTGACCGGCTGGTGGCGGAAGGGGTGGCCTTTACCCATGCCTTCTGCCAGAGTCCGATCTGTACGCCCAGCCGCGCCAGCTTTCTGACCGGGATGTACCCCGGCAGCGTGCATGGCTGTATGAACGGCAATGATCGCTGGTCAGAAAATGCGCCGCTGGTGACAAAACTGCTGGCGGATGCGGGCTATACCTGTGGGCTGGCCGGCAAACTGCACCTTGCCGGCGCGCAGGGGCGGGTCGAACCGCGCCCACAGGATGACGGGTATACGGTGTTCCACTGGAGCCACGGCACGCATGACTGGTGGCCGCCGGGGCAGCATCCTTATGCGGACTGGCTGCGCGATCAGGGCTATACGCTGGGCGAGATGCTGAAGCAGCCAGAGGCTATCCCGCCGGAACTACACCAGACAACATGGTGTACAGATCGGGCGCTGGATTTTATCGAAGCGCAGCAGGCTGGCCCCTGGCTGATGAGCGTCAATGTGTTCGATCCGCATCCTCCGTTTGACCCGCCGCAGGCCTATCTTGATCGCTATGACATCGACGCGATGCCCGGCCCGCTGTTCCGCGAGAGCGATCTCGAAGCGCAGGCAAGGCTGGCCGGGGTCGATTTCCAGAATCAGCCGCGCAGGCCGGAGGCGTTCGATGCGAAGCGTATCCAGGCGGCGTATTACGCCATGATCGAACTGATTGATGATAATGTGGGGCGGTTGCTGGCGGCGCTGGAACGGACCGGCCAGCGTGAAAACACTGTCATTATCTTTATGAGCGATCATGGCGAAACGCTGGGCGATCATGGGCTGGTGGCGAAGGGCTGCCGCTTTTATGAAGGACTGGTGCGGGTGCCGCTGATTTTCTCCTGGCCCGGGCATTTCCCTGCCGGGCTGGTCAGCGAGGCGCTGGTTGAACTGACCGATGTCGCGCCGACACTGCTGGCGCTGGCCGGTGTGCAGGCGCCGCAGCGGATGCAGGGCCGTTCGCTGCTGCCCATTCTGACCGGGCAGGCGGACCCCGGCCACCACCGCGATTTTGTGCGCTGCGAATATTACCGGGCGCTCAGTGCCATCGCACAGCCGCGATTTGAAGGCTCCTATGCGACCATGCTGCGTGGTGACCGCTATAAGCTGGTGGTCTATCACGGGCACGAGGTGGGCGAATTATTCGACCTGCATCATGACCCGGGTGAGTTTGAAAATCTGTGGGATGATCCGGCCCATGCGCAGACTAAGCTGCGGCTGATGCAGCAGAGCTTCGATGCGCTGGCTTTCGCAGTGGATCTGGGGCCGGAACAGGTGGCCCGGTTTTAGCTGTGGCCAGATTGCAGTCATGGTTGCAGTCACGATGGAAAGATTTTAATGATGACCCAGCCCTTGTATGCTACAACGGATCTGTTTGAACGTGATACCGGCGGGTACACCGTCTACCGCATCCCGGGTCTGTGTGTGACGCCGGGCGGGGTGGCGCTGGCCTGGACAGAGGCGCGGCAGGGGCGCGGCGGTGACTGGGACGCTATCGACATCGTAATGCGGCGCAGCTTTGATTGTGGCGCCACCTGGGATGACCCGCGCTGCGTGGTTGATCACAGGACGTATGGGCCAGGGCCGCTGCATAACTTCAATTCGATTGTGGATACCACGACGGGCGAAGTGCACTTCCTGTTCTGTTATAACTATGCCCGTGCTTTTTACATGAAAACCGCCGACGATGGCGCGACCTTTACAGAGCCGGTGGACATTACCGCCACCTTCGAGCAGTTTCGGCCTGAATACGATTGGGGCGTGCTGGCGATTGGCCTGCCGATGGGCATTCAACTGCGCAGCGGGCGGCTGCTGGTGCCGGTGTGGATGTCGCTGTCAAAAACAAAGGCCCATGTCCCCAACCGCTGCGCGACGATCTACAGCGACAATCACGGCGCGACCTGGCAGCGCGGCGAGCTTGTGCCGGATATTGTGCCCAACAACAGCGAAACTGTGGCCGTCGAGCTGGAAGATGGCGCGGTGCTGCTGAATATCCGCAACCGGGCGGGGGTGCGCCGCCGCGTGATTTCTGTCAGTAAAAACGGCATCAGCGGATGGTCAGTCCCTCAGATTGACCCGGCGCTGCGCGAACCGACCTGCGAGGCCAGCCTGCTGCGGTACAGTTGGGCCAGCAGGGGGCGCAGCCGGATTTTGTTCTGCAACCCGGATAACGACGAAGGCAAGGATGCCAAAGGGTCTGAATTTTTCCGTGTGCGCCGCAATCTTACTGTCAAGATGAGTTACGACGAATGCCGTACCTGGCCAGTCTCCAGGGTGATCGAACCGGGCCTGTCTGGTTACAGCGCGCTGGCCATCTGTCCGGACAGGAGCATCCTGTGTCTGTTCGAGCGCGGCAGGCCCGAAGGCACCGATACGGATGATTACCTGACTCTGGCCCGCTTTAACCTGGAATGGCTGACAGACGGAGCAGACACCTTATGACCCCGCCGAATATCCTGATGATATTCTGCGATGAGCTGCGCGCAGATGCCCTGGGGTATGCCGGGAATCCGATCATCCAGACACCAAACATCGACCGGTTGGCACGCGGGGGAACCGCTTTTTCACAGTGCATGATCACGCAGCCCACCTGCACCCCCAGCCGCGCCAGCATCCTGACCGGCTGTTATCCTTCGGTGCTGCCAGCGCGCATGGTGGGCTGTGTGACGCCGGATGACCCGCGCTTTCTGCCGCGTGTGCTGGGGCAGAACGGCTACCGCACCGCGTCCATCGGCAAGCTGCACCTGATCCCGCAGCGGGCAGAGGCAGACGCCGTCCAGCAGGCGATGGATTCTGGCGGCGATTATTACGGCTTTGAGGAAGTGGATCTGGTCAACGGGCATGGCGATCACTGCTTTGGCAATCGCTATTCTGCATGGCTGGCGGAACGTGTGCCGGACTGGCGGGTGCGGATTGAACAGCGCAGGCGGCTGAATCCCGGGCTGGACTGCTTCACGTGGGAACTGCCGCCGGAGGTGCATTCCAGCAATTATATCGGGGACCGGGCGGTTGAATGGCTGCAGGCGGCGGGCGATCAGCCCTTTTTCCTGCATGTTTCGTTCCCGGACCCGCACTATCCCTTTGTGGTGCCGGAACCTTACGCGACGATGTATGACCCGGCGCAGATGCCCCTGCCAGTGCCGCCAGTGACTGCCTCGCACGATCTGCCGCCGCTGCATCAGGAGGTATACTTTAATCAGCAGGGCGCCCACGTGCGCGATCACGTTATCGGCACGCCCCCGCGCGATTATCACCAGCACACCCCCGCAGACTGGCAGCAGGTGAAAGCCACCTACTATGGCATGATCTCGCTGGTGGATTTTCAGGTGGGCAGGATACTCGATGCGCTGGAGGCGGCAGGACTGGCGGATAACACGCTGGTTCTGTTCCTGTCAGATCATGGCGATTATCTGGGCGATCATGGCTTTTATGGCAAGGGCCTGCCTTATGACAGCGTGCTGCGTGTGCCGCTGATTGTGCGCGGGCCGGGCGTGGCAGCGGGGGCAATGCGGGATGGCATCGCTTCCACGCTGGATATTGCCCCGACGCTGCTGGGCTTTGCTGGCGTGCCGGAGCCGGAAGGCATGCAGGGGGTATCGATGCAGCCGGTGCTGGCCGGGCAGGCGGAGGCGGTGCGCCGGGCGGCGCTGACAGAAAACGATGATGATTTTGTGCCGATGCGCGCCCGCACGCTGACCACCCGGCAATGGAAGCTCACGTATTACCTGAACCAGCCGCATGGGGAATTGTTTGATCGAATCCGCGACCCTAACGAGATGAACAACCTGTGGAATGACCCCGCCAGCCAGCCTGTCAGGCAGCAGTTGATTCAGGCGCTGCTGGAAGAAGTGCTGTGCGGGATTGAGATGCGCAACGGGCGGATTCAGTCGCCCGCCCCGGTGGTCCCCAAGTGGACCCTGCCGCCGGGGCGCGCGCTTTAATCCAGCCGCTGCTGATCGAACTTGTGGCGCAGACGGTTCAGCCTGCCGCGTTCCGGGTGGATGCGGTTGATAATGCTGTCTACCCGCCGCCCCCAGTGCACCAGACGCCGCCGCCAGCGCGCCCCGATGTAGGAAAGCTGGCGCCGCTGCCGCCCCAGGGTGCGCGGCTCGCCGGTTTCTGCACCAGTCCAGGTGAGGATCATGGAGGCCCAGCTCAGGCCCCCGCCAAACCCGCACAGCGCGATATGATCGCCGGGTTTTATGCGCCCGTCCGCCACCGCCTCGCACAGGGCAATCGGGATCGATGCGGCGGAGGTGTTGCCATAGCGGTCCACATTGCTCATAAAAATGCTGGTATCGACATTCAGGCTGCGGGCCGCCGCCTGGGTGATGCGATAATTGGCCTGGTGCGGGACAATCAGCGACAGGTCGTCGATGCTGAGGTTAGCTATCTGAAGAGCCTGGGTGATGCTTTCGCCCACTACACGGGTAGCAAATTTGAAGACCTCGCGCCCGTTCATGTACATCTTGTACATTTTGAACTCGTCCGGGTTGGCTTCCGGCACCTGATTATCGCGGCTGCCGACTGTCGGAATTGTGAGTAAATCCCAGCCGGAACCATCAGAGCGCAGGATCGCGGAGCGCACGCCGCCTTCTTCTTCGCTGGCCTTCAGCACGATAGCGCCCGCGCCATCGCCAAACAGGATACAGGTGCTGCGGTCCTGCCAGTCCAGCACCCGGCTCATGGTTTCGGACCCAATGACCAGGGCGCTCTGGATGCTGCCGGAGCGAATGGACTGAGTCGCCATATTAAGCGCATAGACGAATCCGGCACAGGCCGCGCTCAGGTCGAACGCGCCGGCTTTACTGGCGCCCAGCCAATCCTGAATCAGGCTGGCGGTGCTGGGGAAGATATGCTCCGGCGTCGAAGTCGCCACGATGATCAGATCAAGCTCCAGCGGCAGAATGTTGGCCACTTCAAGCGCGCGCTGTGCCGCCTTCAGGCCCAGGGTCGCTGTGGATTCGTGCTCGTCTGCGATCCGGCGCTCGCGGATGCCCGTCCGCGATTGAATCCATTCGTCGTCGGTTTCGACAATGGCTTCGAGGTCCTGGTTTGTCAGCACGCGTTCAGGAACGGCCATTCCCCACCCGACGACGTGACAATAGATGCCGTTATCGGTGGTCCGTGGACCTCTGCCGTTGTTATGCGCGCCCATTTTCGCGGTATCTGCCCAAAACTAGAACAGCGTTATGCCCACCAAAGCCAAACGAGTTGCTCATCACGGTGTTGATTTCGCGCTGGACGCCCACATTGGGGGTGTAATTCAGGTCGCATTCCGGGTCCTGATTTTCCAGGTTGACGGTGGGCGGAATAAAGTTTTCGCGGATCGCCATGATCGAAAAGACAGCTTCGACAGATCCGGCGGCGCCCATCAGATGGCCGGTGACGGATTTGGTTGAGCTGATAGGGATTTCGTAGGCGCGTTCGCCCAGGGCGTGCTTGATGGCCAGCGTTTCGCTCTTGTCGTTAAGCGGGGTGCTGGTGCCATGCGCGTTGATGTAATCGATATCCTCACCGGTCAGGCTGGCATCTTCCAGGGCCAGTTCAATCGCTTTTGCGGCACCTTCGCCGGTTTCCAGCGGCGCGGTGATATGGTAGGCATCGGAGGTGTGACCATAGCCCAGAATTTCGGCATAGATTTTGGCCCCGCGTGCTTTGGCATGTTCCAGGTCTTCCAGCATCAGCAGGGCCGCGCCTTCTGCCACCACAAAACCATCGCGGTCCACATCAAAGGGCCGCGAGGCGCGTTCGGGTTCATCGTTGCGACGCGAGATGGCGCGCATATTGTTAAAGCTGGCGATAGTGATATCGCGCAGGCCGGCTTCGCTGCTGCCTGCCAGAATCGCCTTGGCCTTGCCCCGGCGGATAATTTCCGTGGCTTCGCCGATGCTGTTATTGCCGGTGGCGCAGGCGGTGGAAATGGCAAAATTCGGCCCGCGCAGGCCAAACATCATCGACACTTTGCCGCTGGGGCTGTCCGGCAGCATCATGGGCACCATCAGCGGGCTGACGGCACTGGCGCCCTTTTCCAGAAAAATCTGTACGCTCTTGAAAATCGAATCGATTCCGCCAATGCCAGACCCCATCACACAGCCGACTTCATAATGATTGTCCGGGGTGACTTCAAGCCCGGAATCTTCCAGGGCCTGTTTGGCTGCATACAGCCCGAGCTGCGTCACACGATCTGTGCGGCGCGCTTCGCGTTTGCCCAGAAACTCGTCCGGGTCAAAATTTTTCACCTCGCCACCAAAATGGTTTTCCAGGTGGGAGGTATCGAAATGGGTAATTGGCCCGATACCGGTTTTGCCGGCGGCGGCATTTTGCCAGGATTCTTCAACTGAATTTCCTGTGGGACAGACAATTCCCATCCCGGTAACGACGACACGGCGTCTTTCCACGTTCCTTATCCTCCACATCACAGCCCGCGCTGTGGCAGCGCATGGATGAAATTTACTTTATTTTGATTTAACACCACCCCATGCAGGTGGTTACCATTTTGATGCGATGCTGAGGGAGAATGTTACCGGGCACAGGGGCAAATATCTACCCTGAGATATGCTATAATGGCGCCTCGATATCTGGAGGGTTTATGATTCTTGTCACTGGAGCAACCGGGTTTATCGGACGGCATCTGGTGCAGCGGCTGCTGGACGAGGGCTACCGGCTGCGCTGTCTGGTGCCGCCGGGGCAGGCCGAGCACCTGCCCTGGGAAAATCCCCCGGAAGTGGTCGAAGGGCACATGCTCGATGACGAGGCGTTGTTCCGCGCCGTGACAGGCGTTCATGTGATTATCCACCTGGCGAATGCCCAGTGGTGGGGCAGGCCGCGCGATCTGGAACGAGTCGAGCTGGTGGGCACGCGTAACCTGGTTGCGGCGGCGCGGGCGGCGCGGGTCGGGCGCATGATTACGCTCAGCCACCTGGGGGCCGCGCCTTCTTCGGCCTATCCGCTGCTGCAGATCAAAGGACTGGTGGAAGAAACGATCCGCGACAGCGGGCTGGCCTACACCATTATTCGCAGCGGAATCGTCTTTGGTGAGGAAGATTCGTTTATCAACCATATTGCTATGTCGCTGCGGGCCAACCCGCTGTTTTTCCTGATGCCGGGCCGGGGGGAGGTAGTCCTGCAGCCTATTCATATTGAGGATGTGGTCAACGCGCTGGTGCGCAGCCTGCACAGCGTCGAGGCGGTGGATACGGTAGCCGAGATCGGCGGGCCAGAATACATCACGCTGGAAGACCTGATCCGTACCATTATGCGGGTGTCGCGCATGCCCCGCCTGATTATCCCGGTGCCGCCTTATGTGCTGCGCTGGACCACAGCCATCTACAGTCGTATTCTGCCGCGCTCGCTGATGACACCGCAGTGGCTGGATATTCTGGCGGCCAACCGCACCGCGCCGCTGGCCAATACCTATCATTACTTCGGCATCCGTCCACGCCGCCTGGAGGATACGCTGCTGAGTTATATGCGCGGCCGCAGTTACTGGATGCCGCTGATGCGTAGTTCGCTGCGCCGCCGGCCAAAGGGGATATAAAGGGGTGGATAACGCACTTTCAATTCGTCCGTTGTATGCGCTGAGCGAAATGCATGCGGCGGTAGACCTGCAAAAAACCTACTGGGGCAGCGACCTGGAATCTGTGGTGCCGGCCCATATGCTGTTTTCGCTGGCGAGTCATGGCGGTCATGTGCTGGCGGCCTTTGATGGTGACCGCATGGCCGGCGTACTGATTGGCTTTCTGGGCACGGATAACGATTATGACCGCCCGGCAATGGCGAATTTGCAGATTGTCTCTAAACGTATGGTGGTTTCGCCGGAATATCGCAACCGGGGGCTGGCCTACCAGTTAAAGGTGGCCCAGCGCGATCTGGCCATGAAGCAGGGGGTGCGGCTGATTACGTGGACGTTTGACCCGATGCTGGCCCCGAATGCGCATCTGAACGTGCGCAAGCTGGGGGCCATCTGCCCCAGATTTCGCGAGAATTATTATGGTACGGAAAGCGAGGGCGGACTGGCGATGCTGGGCATGTCGGATCGCCTGTTTGTTGAGTGGTGGGTGACGCATCACCGGGTGAAGGAACGGCTGGAAGGGCAGCGTGCCGGCCTGACATTGCAGCAGTATCTGGATGCCGATGTGCCGCTGATTAACCCCTCGACTCTGTCGGCGGATGGCCTGCCGGAGCCGCCAGCGCGGACAGTAGATGTCGTCGGGTCGATGGCGCTGCTGGAGATTCCGCCGGATTTTAACGCGGTGGTGCGCCAGGATGAATCGCTGGCGCTGTCGTGGCGGCTGCACATCCGCGAGCAGCTTCAGCTTTTGCTGCGGGCGGGCTATGTGGTCACGGATTTTCTGCGTGCCAGTTACCAGGGGCGGGATCGGGTGTTTTATCTGTTAAGCCGCACAGACACGCAGTTCGATTTCAGCCAGAATTAAGGGGAGCATCGTGAAACCAATCACCATTAAGGCGGTCCGCCTGTATCCGATTGCCATGACGCTGGTCGAGCGCCTGGGGACCAGTTTTGGCAAGGAGCCGTTTAAGGCCGCTATTCTGATCGAGATGGAAACCGAAGCCGGCGTCATTGGCTGGGGAGAAGCCTCTGCGGAGATTAACCCCGGCTACAGTTCGGAAACCGTAGGAACGGCGCTGCATGTCTTAAATGAATTTCTGATTCCGCGTGTGCTGGGCCAGACTATCAGCGACCCGACGGAAGTGCCGCCGCTGCTGCGCGGTGTGCGCGGGCATCCGCTGTCCAAACATGGCATCGAGGCCGCCGTGTGGGATGCGGTGGCGAAAACCAACAATATGTCGCTGGCGGATCTGTTCGCCGCGCACCTGCCGGAAGGCCACGCCTCACGCGGCTATGCGGTGGTGGGGGTCAGCATCGGCATTCAGTCCACTGTAGACGAAACCCTGGCGATCATCACGCGGCGGCTGAACGAAGGCTATGAGCGCATCAAGCTGAAGATCAAGCCGGGGTGGGATGTGGAACTGGCGCGCGGCGTACGCGAAGCATACCCCGATGTGGTGATGATGCTGGATGCCAACAGCGCCTATACCCTGGCGGATGCCGAGCATCTGAAGCAGCTTGACGATTTTAACCTGCTGATGATCGAGCAGCCGCTGGGCTATAACGACATTTACGAGCACAGCAAGCTCCAGCCGCAGTTGCAGACGCCGGTCTGCCTGGATGAAAGCATCCTGAGCGCCGATGATGTGCGGCTGGCGCTGGAACTGGGCGCGTGCCGCATCCTCAACCTGAAGCCGGCGCGTGTTTCCGGTTATACCGAAAGCCTGGAAATTTACAGGCTGTGCGTGCAGCATGACCTGCCGTTGTGGATTGGCGGCCTGCTGGAGACCGGGGTGGGGCGTGCCGCCAATCTGGCCTTTGCGTCGCTGCCGGGGGTCACGCTGCCCTGCGATATTTCCGCCACGTCGCGTTATTATGATCCTGACATCGCGGAGCCAGCCTTTTTCCTGGGCGAGAACAGTACAATTGCGGTGCCATCCGGGCCGGGCATCGGCGTGGAAGTACAGATGGATCGGGTCCGGGCGGCGATGGACTACTGGCGCGAGCGTTATCCGTATACCTATCCGCCTGTCTTTAACCCGACACCTGTATAACCTGCATAAAAGGAAAACATCATGCTGAATGTGAATCTGGAAGGGAAACGCGCCCTGGTGGCAGGGTTGGCAGATGACGCGGGCTATGGTTTTGCCATTGCCAAAGCGCTGGCGGAGGCTGGCGCTTCGGTTGTGGTGGGCACCTGGCCGCCCGCCCTGAACATCTTTCTTAAGCTGCTGGAACGCGGCAAGCTGGATGAATCGCGCCAGTTGTCGGATGGTCGCACGCTGGAATTTGAGCGCATTTACCCGCTGGACGCGCTGTACGATACGCTGGACGCCGCGCCGGAGGACGTGCGGACCAACAAGCGTTATGCCGAGATTGGCGATTTTTCCATCAACGGGCTGGCGCAGCGCGTGGTGGCGGATTTTGGCGAACAGCCGCTGGATATTGTGGTGCATTCGCTGGCCAACGGCCCGGAAGTCCAGAAGCCGCTGATCGAAGCCAGCCGGGCGGGGTATCTGTCCGCCGTCAGCGCCAGCGCCTATTCAATGGTGGCGATGGTGCAGCGGTTTTCGCCGCTGCTGCGGCCGGGCGGCGCGTTTGTGTCGCTGACGTACATGGCCAGCGAACGGGTCGTGCCGGGCTATGGCGGCGGGATGTCATCTGCCAAAGCGGCGCTGGAAAGCGATACGCGTACCCTGGCGTTTGAAGCCGGGCGGCGCTATGGCGTGCGGGTGAACTGTATATCGGCGGGGCCGCTGGCTTCGCGGGCGGCGCGGGCCATTGGCGAGATTGATCGTATGGTGCAGTATGTGGCCGCCAACGCCCCCCTGACCGAGCCGCTGATGGCTCAGGAAGTGGGCAACGCGGCTGCCTTCCTGCTCAGCCCGCTGGCGAGTGGTATCACCGGGACGGTGCTGTATGTGGACAAGGGCTATCATACGATGGGTATGGCGGTGGATACGGAGCTGACTTTCTGAGTTTTGGGCGCTGTGGGCAGGTGGACTGCGCGGGTTTTATGGATGCAGGATAAAAGATGATGCCATTTCAGGATAAGACAATTTCGTTTATTGGCAGCGGCGTGATGGGCGAGGCGATGATGAAGGGGCTGATCGACAAAAAAGTCGTCCAGCCGGCCCAGATCGTCGCCGCTGACCCGCGCGCAGACCGGGGCCAGGAACTGACCGAAAAATACGGGCTTCAGTATACAAACAGCAATATCGAGGCGGCGGAAAAAGCCAATATTCTGGTGCTGTCGATCAAGCCGCAGGCGCTGCCCTATGTGCTGCCGGAAGCGCGGCGCGGGGCGCACAACTGCGACCTGATTGTGAGTATTATGGCCGGGGTGCGCATCGAAACGATTGCTAACGGCGTGGCCAATGCCAGCGTGGTGCGGGCCATGCCCAATACCCCGGCGCAGATCGGGCAGGGGATCACCGTCTGGACGGCGACGAAGGAAGTCATGACGCCGCAGCTTGAGCAGGCCAGGATGCTGCTGGGGACGTTTGGCGACGAAATTTTTGTCGATAACGAAACCTATCTGGATATGGCGACTGCCCTCAGCGGAACCGGCCCGGCCTATATCTTCATGTTTATGGAAGCGCTGATTGATGCCGGGGTGCATATGGGCTTTTCGCGCCGCGATGCGGAAAAGCTGGTGCTGCACACCATACGCGGGTCGGTGGCCTATGCAGAGCAGTCCGGCCTGCACCCGGCGGAACTGCGCAATCAGGTCACCAGCCCCGGCGGCACCACGGCAGAGGCATTGTATCACCTGGAAAAAGGCGGCTTTCGCACCGTGATTTCGCGGGCGGTGTGGTCCGCTTTTCAGCGATCTGTGGCGCTGGGAGGTGGTACGCCGGTGCGCCGGCTCAACGACGAAACATGAGTTTTCAGACAAAACGTACAGCAGAATGCAACTTCATTTGTGAAATTGTGGACATATGGCGTGCGATAAGATACAATTCATTGGCGCATTGTCGATTTAATCTACCTGCACATTGGGCAATTTCACTCTCTACGGGTGATAGTGATAACTGAACAATCTGACGGAAGCTTAAGGAGGCCTTTAAATGGCGGAAATCTCCAAGGACATTTTTGACTCGCTGCTTGAGCAGGTCCGGGATTACAAACGTAGCTACGAAGCAGTCGAGGTGGGCTACGTTGAAGAGGTTGGTGATGGGATCGCGCGGGTCAGCGGTCTGGAAGACATTCGCTTCAGCGAACTGGTCGAATTTACCAGCACCGGCGCGGCGGGTATCGTTTTTAACCTGGAAAAGGATAATGTCGGCGTCATCATCATGGGTGAGTACGACGACATTAACGAAGGGGACGAGGTGCGCGCTGTCGGCCGTATCGCGTCTGTGCCTGTTGGCGAAGGGATGGTCGGGCGCGTGGTGGATGCGCTGGGGAACCCCATCGACGGCAAAGGCCCGATCGCATTTGATGAATATTATCCGGTGGAACGTATCGCCCCTGGCGTGATGGACCGCCGCAACGTGTATCGCCCGGTGCAGACGGGTATCATCGCCATCGACTCGATGATCCCGGTTGGTCGTGGCCAGCGTGAACTGGTTATTGGTGACCGGCAGATTGGTAAGACGGCCATTGCGGTTGATACGATCATCAACCAAAAAGGCCAGGATATGAAATGTATCTATGTCGCCATCGGCAAGCGTAAAGGCGAGATTGCCCGTCTGGTGGCCACGCTGGAAGAATTCGGCGCGATGGAATACACCACGGTCGTGGTCGCGTCGGCATCTGACCCGGCGGCGATGCAGTATATCGCCCCGTATGCCGGCTGCGCGATTGGTGAATGGTTCATGGAACGCGGCCAGGATGCGCTGGTGGTGTATGATGATCTTTCCAAGCATGCCTGGGCTTATCGGCAGGTTTCGCTGCTGATGCGCCGCCCGCCGGGCCGTGAAGCCTACCCGGGGGATGTGTTCTACCTGCACAGCCGCCTGCTGGAACGTGCCGCGCAGTTAAGCGAGGAACGTGGCAACGGCAGCCTGACGGCGCTGCCTTTCATTGAAACCCTGCTGGGCGACGTGTCTGCATTTGTGCCCACCAACGTGATTTCGATTACGGACGGGCAGATTTACCTGGTGGCGGACCTGTTCTATGCGGGCCAGCGCCCGGCGCTGGATGTAGGTATCAGCGTGAGCCGCGTGGGTGGTGACGCACAGACCACCGCCATGAAGCGTGTTGCGGGTCGTCTCAAACTTGACCTGGCCCAGTTCAGTTCGCTGGCGGCCTTTGCCCAGTTTGGTTCTGACCTGGACAAAGCGACCCAGCAGCAGCTTGATCGTGGTCTGCGTCTGACCGAACTGCTGAAGCAGCCGCAGTATCAGCCCATGTCGGTGACGAACCAGGTGGCGCTCATTTATGCCGGTACGACAGGCCTGCTGGATAATGTCCCGGTGGATCGTGTTGGCCAGTGGAAGGAAGACTTCCTGCGCGCCTATAACACGCAGTTTTCTAACGTTGCCGACCAGATTCAGAATGATCCATATACCTGGAATGATGATATCGCCGCGAGCCTGCGCCAGGCCATCGAAACGTTCAACGCGAGCTGGTCATAGCGCGCCGAACGATTAGAAAGGAGGCGCTTAGGTGGCTACCGCAAGAGAGATTCAAAAGCGCATACGCAGTGTAAAGAACATTGCGCAGATCACCCGCGCACTGGAGGCGGTTTCCGCTTCGCGTGTGCGGCGTGCCCAGGCACGTGTGCTGGCCAGCCGTGCCTATGCCCAGAAAGCCTGGGAGCTTTTGCTGAATGTACAGGCAGCGGGAGGCAACGGCCCGCCCATGCACCCCCTGCTGGAAGAACGTGCCGAAATCAACACGATCATGATTGTGTTGATTACTTCGGATCGCGGCCTGAAGGGGGCCTTCAACAGCAACATCATCCGTGTGGCAACCCGGTTTGCTGAACGTATGGGCAAGCCGGTACAGTTTGTGACCGTTGGCCGCAAGGGCCGCGATGCGATGGTGCGCGCGGGCCAGAATGTCGTGGCCCAGTTTAGCGACATGCCCGCAGAACCCAACGTCAGCAATATTTCCCCGATTGCCCGGCTGGCAATTGATGCTTTTCTTAGCGGCGAAGTTGATGATGTGTATATCGCCTATACCGATTATATCAACACCCTGACCCAGCGCCCGGTGGTGCTGGGCTGGCTGCCGCTGATCCCGCACACGATTGAGGATCAGGTGGCGGCAGAGTACGTCAAGGATGTGCCCACTGTGTCTGATACAGTGGCGGTCTATGAATATGAACCGAGTCCCGAAGCCATCCTGCAGGAAATTGTCCCCCGCTTTACCGAACTTCAGCTTTACCAGGCCCTGCTGGAAAGCCAGGCCAGCGAATATGCGGCTCAGATGGTGGCCATGCGCAACGCATCTGACAACGCCAGCCATCTGGTGGGCGATCTGACGCTGGATTACAACAAGGCACGCCAGGCCGCGATTACAGCCGAAATTCTGGATATTGTGGGTGGTACAGAAGCGCTTCAGGCATCTGTCGATAAAGCAGCGGACGCTATCGAGCAGGCGATGCTGGCTCGGTAATCATGAGGAGAAAATAATATGGCAGAAGTTGAAGGTCGCATTGCTCAGATTCTGGGTAATGTTGTCGATGTCGAATTTCCGGAAGGGGACCTGCCCGACATCTTTGATGCGCTGCGCGTACCCCGCGCAGGGGATGAGGATCTTATTCTGGAAGTCCAGCTTCATCTGGGCAATAACATGGTGCGCACCGTCGCGATGGATACTACCGACGGGTTGCAGCGTGGCGTGCCGGCCTATGCTACCGGCCAGCCCATTACCGTGCCGGTTGGCGAAGCATCGCTGGGGCGCGTGTTTAACGTGCTGGGCCGCCCGGTGGATAACAAGCCGGCAGTGGCTGCGGATGCGCCGCGCCGCCCGATCCATGCAGATCCGCCCACCTTCGAGGAACAATCCACCAACATTGAGCAGTTCGAAAGCGGCATGAAGGTGATTGATCTGGTGGCGCCGATGACGCGCGGTGGCAAGACCGGCATCTTCGGTGGCGCGGGTGTGGGCAAAACCGTGACCATCATGGAGCTGATTAACTCCATTGCCACGCAGCACGAGGGCCTGTCGGTGTTTGCTGGTGTGGGCGAACGTACCCGCGAGGGCACGCAGCTTTATGGCGAAATGGAAGAAGCCGGCGTGCTGGAGAAACTGGCGATGGTGTTCGGCCAGATGAACGAGCCGCCCGGCGTGCGTCTGCGTGTGGCGCTTTCCGGCCTGACGATGGCCGAGCAGTTCCGCGACGAAGGCCGCGATGTGCTGATGTTTATCGACAATATCTTCCGTTATTCGCTGGCAGGTGCAGAAGTATCTGCTCTGCTGGGCCGCATGCCTTCGGCAGTGGGGTATCAGCCTACGCTGGCGGAGGAAATGGGGATGCTGCAGGAGCGCATTACCTCCACCAAGACCGGCTCTATCACGTCGATGCAGGCGGTGTATGTGCCTGCGGATGACTATTCGGACCCGGCGCCAGTGGCGGTGTTTACGCACCTGGACGGGACTATCGCGCTGGAACGTTCGATTGCGGCGCGCGGTCTGTTCCCGGCAGTGGACCCGCTTGGCAGCACCAGCAAAATTCTGGATCCGCAGATTATCGGTGAAGAACATTACCGCACTGCCCGCGAAGTCCAGCAGGTGCTGCAGCGTTATAAGGACCTTCAGGATATTATCGCGATTCTGGGGGTGGATGAGCTTTCTGATGACGACAAGCTGCTGGTGGCGCGCGCGCGCAAGATTGAACAGTTCCTGTCGCAGCCAATGGTGGTGGCGGAGCAGTTTACCGGGCGCGAAGGCCGTTATGTGCGGGTGCGCGACACGGTGCGTGGTTTCCGCATGATCCTGGATGGCGAAGTCGATCATATTCCGGAGCAGATGTTTTACATGGCTGGTCCCATCGACGAGGTGATCGAGCGCTATCAGGCAGCGCAGAGTTAGCGAGGCAGTCTGATGCCTATTCATGTTGAAGTGGTGACGCAGGAACGCAAGGTTTTTGAAGAGCCGGAAGCCGATATCGTGATTATTCCGGCTGTTGAAGGTGAGATGGGTGTGCTGCCACATCATGCGCCGGTGCTGACGACGCTCGGTTTTGGCGAGCTGATCGTGCGCAAGGAGGGGCGCGAAGAACGCTTTGCTATTTTTGGCGGCGTGGTCGATGTGCGCCCGGATAAGGTGGTCGTGCTGGCGGACCTGGCGGAATCATCGTTCTCGCTGGACCTGGAGCGTATCGAAGCGGCTCGCGAAAGCGCCCGCCAGATGCTGGCTGAAGGCGTGCCGTCGGAGCTGAACCGCGAAGCGACGCTGGCGCTGCGCCGTGCCGAACTCAGCCTGCGTATTCACCGCAAGCTGCAGAGTCAGGGTCAGGTGATGCGCATCCTCGATGAGGATGAAGAGGTCTGATCGGTCTCCGTTTGTAGAATGTTCTGGCAGCGCCCGGTTGATACACCCGGGCGTTGCTTTTGTCCGCATTTTACCGCTAAAATGATGTGCTGTTGATGATGTAGGATGAGCCTGCTATGGCGATGTTTGACAAGAAGTTAGGGCTGGATCTCGGCACGGTCAATGTCCTGATTTACGAAAACGAACAGATCGTGCTTCAGGAGCCATCACTGGTTGCGCTGACGGTTGAGGATGAACGCATCGTCGAAATCGGCCAGCCAGCGCGGGAAATGCTGGGCCGGGTGGATGAAGAGGATATTCAGGTGGTGCGGCCCCTGCGCGACGGCGTCATTGCGGATTATGAAGTGACAGAAGCGATGCTGCGCCATTTCTTTAACAAAGTGGCCGGGCGCCTCCGCCTGTTCAAGCCTGCGGTGATGGTGTCTGTGCCGTTTGGCGTGACCAGTGTCGAAAAGCGCGCTGTTCACGAAGCCTGTATCGCGGCGGGCGCACGCGAAGCCTTCCTGATCTGGGAACCGTTGGCGGCGGCGATTGGGGCAGGGCTGCCGGTGGGCACGCCTGCCGGGGATATGGTCGTGAATATTGGCGGCGGCATTACAGAAGCGGCCGTCATTACCATGAACAACATCGTTCGCGCAGAAAGCGGGCGCATTGGTGGGCTGCGGCAGGACGAAGCCATTATCAGCTATGTGCGCCGCAAGTATAACCTCAGCATCGGCCAGCCAACGGCCGAGGCCGTGAAGATACAGATCGGGGCCGGGGTTCCGCCTGCCGAAGAAATGAGCATGGAAATTCAGGGGCGCGACAACGTCAGCGGCCTACCGCGCACCGTCACGGTCAGTACGGGCGAAGTCGTAGAAGCCCTGGCCGAACCGCTGGCGATGATTGCCGGGGTGGTGAAATCCGTCCTGGGCAATACACCGCCAGAGCTGGCTTCAGATATTATTGATCGGGGTATTGTGCTGACCGGCGGCGGGGCGCTGCTGCGCGGTATCGACCAGTACCTCACTCGCGAGACTGGCGTGCCCGTTTACCGCGCGGATAACGCCATGATCGCGGTGGCAACCGGCGCGGGCCGGGCGCTGGAAGACCCTGCTATCCTGCGCCGCATCCTGCACGCGGTCTAAAGGTTCAGTCCAGGTAATACGTCATACGCTGCAGATGCACCACCGGATCGATATACTGCACATACACCCCAGGGGGAACATTCAGGCTGATGGGCGCATAATTCAGAATCGCGCGTATTCCGGACTCGATAAGCTGGTCTGCCACTTCCTGGGCGCTGTGAGCTGGCACGGCAATCATGGCGATTTTGATGCCACGCTCTTTAATCACCTTACTGATTTCGGAAAAGGGCTGGACAACCTGTTTGCCTACCTGCTGACCGATTTTCTGCGAGTCGCTGTCGAAAACGCTGACGATGCGAAAGCCGCGATCGGAAAAGCCGCGATAGTTGGCTACCGCGTGCCCCAGATCACCGGCGCCGATCAGCGCGACATCCCATTCGCGGTCAACCTTCAGCACCTGTTTGAGCTGCTCGATCAGGTAGGCGATCTGATAGCCTGTGCCCTGTTTGCCAAAACCGCCAAAGTGCGACAAATCCTTGCGGATCTGGGCGGAACTGATGCCCAGTCGCTGGCCTAGTTCATGAGAGGAAGTGACTTCCCGCCCTTCCTGCGCCAGGCGGTTGAGCGCCCGCAGGTAGATCGGTAGGCGTCCAATGACGATATCGGGGATATTCGACGATACAAAGTTCGACGGCATAAACCTGAGACTCCTTAAGCGTGGCCGCTGGGCGTGTCTGTAAAATATCCTCAGATAATCTGGCGACACGTTACAACCTGCGACCCGGAGGGCCAATTATGAGTAAGTTCCTAAAGGCGTAGTTTGCAACGGAAAACCGACTGTATTCGTATTATAATAGATTGAGTCAAACAGAACAAATCGGATTAAGGTATGTCAGTCAGGCGTTCACTCTTTGTGCTTACTCTGGTTACATTTCTGCTTCCTGTGGTGGTTCTTGCCCAGCGTGCCGGTCAGGCCCGCACGGCGAACACGGTACGGACAGAGAACATTCAGCTTCATACCGTACAGCGCGCTGATGTCGCTGTGATGGTCAACGCAATCGGGTCTGTAGAGGCCAGCGAGGTGGCTCAGCTTAACCTGACGACACCGGGCCGCATAGATGAGGTGCTGGTTGAGGAAGGCGATTATGTGCTGGCCGGCGATGTGCTGGTGCAGCAGGAAGCCGACGCCCAGCGCATCGCCCACGAACAGGCGCTGCTGGCGCTGGACCTTGCCAACCTGCGGCTTCAGGATTTGCTGGAGCCGGTGGACGAGGATGATATTCGTGTCGCAGAAGCCAATGTTCGCAGCGCCTGGGGGGCCGTCCAGAGCGCTGAGAGCGTGGTTTCTGATGAGGATTTGCGGGCTGCCGAACTGGCCGTGCGGCAGGCACAGGCAGCCTATGACGAAGCGATCCGCCGCCGCACCACTGCGCAGGGCGGGCAGGGTGATGATGCGTATGCGCTGCTGGATGCTCAGGTTGGCGAAACATCGTTTAACCTGGACATTGCCCGGCGGCGTCTTGAATCGCTGCGCACGGCCAATCAGGGACAGCTTGGGGCAGCCTATGCCCGTGCCAGGCAGGCCGAAGCCGAACTTGAACGGGTGAAGGCCGGGCCGCAGCAGGCGGAAATTGACCGTGCTGAACTGGCGGTGCAGCAGGCACAGTTGCAGCTTGACGAAGCCGCGACCGCCTATAATCGCCGCAGGCTGGTCGCACCTTTTGATGGGATTGTATCTCGGGTATATATCGAGGAAGGATCGATTGTGGCCCCTGGCGTGCCAGCAATTGAACTGACCAATATTTCGCCGCTGCATGTACGGGCAGAGGTGGATGAGGTCGATATTCGCCAGATCGAAGCGGGCATGTCTGCTCGTGTTCAGTTGGATGCCCTGCCTAATATCTGGCTGAACGGCATGATCGAAAGGATCGCCGTTGTCGGACAGGATCGGGAAGGCATTGTCAGTTATGACGTAAAGGTGCTGCTGGATGATATGGACCCGCGTGTGCGCCATGGCATGACTGCTGAGGCGGCTGTGGTGGTGGAGGAAAGCCGGGATGTGGTGGCGGTGCCGAATCAGTTTATCCGGCTGGACCGCGATGTCAACCGCGCTTTTGTCAGCATCATGAGGAGCGATGGCACGCTGGAGGAAGTCGAAGTAACCCTGGGCCTGCAGGGGCAGGATACCAGCGAAGTGGTGGCGGGTTTGAATGAAGGAGATGTGATCGCCCTGGATCTGACCGGCGGTCTGTTCTCCCTGTTTGGAGGCTAAACTGATGCGTTTGCTGCGCAATCTTCTGATTGTGGTGGGCCTGGCCGTGGTGGCCGTGGTTGTTTTGCAGGGCGTAGTGTTGAATGGGAGTGTTACGGCGCAGGAAGCGGAACAGGCAAACTCTCTGGTTCAGGACACAACATTTGTCGAGGTTTCTGATCTGGATGTGACTATCAACGCGACGGGCGCAGTCGCCCCGGCGCGGCAGGTTACGCTGGCTTTTGAACTGGCGTCCCTGCCAGTCGAGGAAGTGCTGGTGCAGGAGGGGCAGTACGTTGAGGAAAATGAGGTGCTGGCCCGCCTTGATCTTCAGGACCTGGAAATGAACCTGCGCGATGCATCCCTGGTGGTTGAACTGCAAGCGGTGGCGTTTGATGCTCTGACGGCCCCGGCGCGTGACGTGGATATCGCGGCGGCACGGGCGGCGGTGAATGCCGCACAGGCGGCGGTCAATGCGGCGTTTGATACGGCGCCCGATATTAATGATGAGGAAATCGCCCGGCTGCAGGCCGAACTGGCGCGCAACCGGTTGTGGCAGCAGCAGTTACAGCGCGATCAGATTGTGGATCCGTATATCCCGGAAGGGGTGCCAGAAGAACTGATCCCGGAGGCATCTGACGAACAGATCCGCCAGCTTGAGGCGGGTTTGCAGCAGGCGGATTATGGCGTGCTGATGGCCGATGCGACTTATGCGGGGGTGCTTAACCAGGGGCCGGATGCCGGCAGCCTGGCCTCTGCCAATGCTCAGCTTGTGGCGGCAGAGGTGCAGCTTGAACGTTTGCTGGATGGGCCAGACGAACTGGCGATACAGCAGGCGGAAATCCAGCTGCGGCAGGCGGAACTGGCGGTTGAACTGGCCCGCGCTAATCTGAATCGTGCCGTACTGACTGCCCCGTTTGCTGGGGTGGTGGCGCGCAATGACCTGGTGGTTGGCGAACTGCCGCCTGCCAGCGGCGCCGTCGAATTGATCGACGACAGCCTGTTTTATGTGGATCTGCTGATTGATGAAACTGAAGTTGCGGATATTCAGGTCGGGCAGCCGGTAGACCTGCGCTTTGACGCGCTGCCGGAATCTACTCTGACAGGCCACGTCACCCGCATCGCGCAGACGCCGACACGGGTCGGGCAGGTGGTAACCTACACCGCACGGGTGACACTGGACCCCACGCTGGAACCGGTGCGCATCGGGATGAACACGACGGCCACCGTCAAGGTTCAGCAGCTTGAAGACGTGCTGGTGCTGCGCAATCGTTTTATCCGGATTGATCGCTCGACGCAGCAGGCTTATGTCACCATCCAGCGTGAGGATGGCCGCTTTGAAGAGGTGGAAGTTGAACTGGGCCTGCGCAACGAAACGCACAGCCAGATCATCGGCGGGCTGGAGGCGGGCCAGCGTGTGGTGCTGCTGCCGCGTGAAGAGCTTAATCTGCTGGGCGAATAGGCGATGCTGGGACGATTCTTTGGGCGCAATGGTAAAGCAGATGCTGCCCCCCGCGATGAGCAGGGGCGCCGCGCTGTCATTGATATTCGCGAGATCACCAAAGTTTACAAGATGGGTGATATCGAAGTGCACGCGCTGCGGGGTGTCAGCCTGCGCATTTATGAAGGTGAGTTTGTCTCGATCATGGGGCCGTCGGGGTCTGGCAAGAGCACGCTGATGAACATCCTTGGCGCGCTGGATCAGCCTACAGAGGGCGAATATTTCCTCGATGGCGTCGATGTCAGCAGGCTGGGGGAGCGTGAACTGGCGGGCATTCGTAATAAAAAGATCGGGTTCGTGTTCCAGAGCTTCAACCTGCTCAAGCGAACGACGGCGCTGCGCCAGGTGGAACTGCCGCTGATCTATGGCGGGGTGTCGCGCCGGGCGGAACGCGCCAAAGCGGCGCTGGAAGCCGTGGGGCTGGGGCGGCGGCTGGATCATCTGCCAAGCGAGCTTTCCGGCGGCCAGCAGCAGCGGGTCGCCATTGCGCGTGCGCTGGTGACTGAACCGGCCATTATCCTGGCGGATGAACCAACCGGCAACCTGGATTCGCGCAGCGGCAGCGAGGTGATGGAGATTTTTCAGAACCTGAACCGCAGCCAGGGGATGACTACCGTCTTTGTCACCCACGACCCCTGGATTGCGCGCCATACCAACCGCGTGATTATGCTGCGGGATGGCAAGGTCGTTGCTGATCGTGAAGTTGAAACGCCGCTGGTGGCTGGCGAGGCGGAGCGCCCTTCAGAGGCCGAGGAGCTGGAAGGTATCTTCCGCGATGCCTACTACAGCGGCACGGAAGAAGAGTATAACTAAACCCTCATGTCTCTGAGCGAAGCTGTTCGTGTTGCGATCAATGGCCTGGTGACGAATCGACTGCGGGCTGCGCTGACCACGCTGGGAATTATCATCGGCGTGGGCGCGGTAATTACGCTGATCAGCCTGGGGCGGGGCGTCGAGGATTTTATCGCGGGTGAGTTTCGCAGCCTGGGATCAAACGTCATCTTTGTTTTTCCTGCGCGCCCGGACAGCCCCACCCGCACCCGTATCGAGGCGATTACCATGCGCGAGGCTGAGGCGCTGGCGGACCCGCGCATTGCACCCAGCATTCGCCGCATCGCGCCGCAGTACAGCGTGGCCGGCCAGATTTCAGCCGGGTCTGAAACGGTAACCACCTCGATCAGCGGTGTCACCCCCGCCTTTGAGGCGATCCGAAGCTGGCACCCGGAACCGGGCAGCGTGTTTATTACGGATCAGCATGTCGAGGAAAAGGCGCGGGTGGTCGTGCTGGGCAAGGGGGTTGTCGAAGACCTGTTTGGCGACCGGAACTTTGACCCGGTAGGCATGAACGTGCGCGTCAATGGCCTGTCGTTTGTGGTGGCCGGGGTGATGCAGGAAGGCAGTGACCTGAGCGGCGAGAATGACAGTGTGTTCGTGCCTATCAGTACGGCGCAGTCCCGGCTGGATGATGCGCGGGCGCGGGATGGCAGCTATCGGGTGTCGATCCTGTTTGCAGAAGCACGCACGGAAGACCTCATTCAATCCGCCGTGCAGGAAATTAACGTTTATCTGAGCGAAGCGCACAACATCAACTTTGATGGCGAGCAGGATTTCCAGATCATCACGCAGGCCGGCGTGCTGGATACCATCGCGCAGATAACCGGGATTCTGACGGTGTTTCTGGGCATGATTGCTGGCATTTCGCTGCTGGTGGGGGGCATCGGCATCATGAATATTATGCTGGTGTCGGTCACAGAACGCACACGCGAGATTGGCCTGCGCAAAGCGGTGGGGGCGCGTGGTTCGGATATTCTGACGCAGTTTCTTGTGGAAAGTGTGATGCTGTCGTTTATTGGTGGCGCGGCGGGCATTACGCTGGCCTGGATTGCCACGCTGATCGCCAGCGCGCTGATTCCTGATCTTGAACTGAACGTCACGACAGACGCGGTGATTCTGGCCACAGCGGTCAGCAGCTTTGTCGGTGTATTCTTTGGGCTGTACCCGGCCAGTCGTGCCGCGCGGATGCGTCCTATCCAGGCACTGAGGTACGAGTAGATGATTGAGAATATGCGGGTGGCCCTGGGGGGTCTGCGATCCAACAAACTGCGCTCTGCCCTGACGATGCTGGGCATCACCATTGGTGTGGCAGCGGTCATCGTGCTGGTATCGGTAGGGCAGGCGATTGAAGGCTTCATTCGCGGGCAGTTTGATGGCATCGGCGCTAATCTGGTGTATGCCATGGGCCAGATCGATGAATTTGGCCGTTTTCAGCCCATGACCTATGCCGAGGTACAGGCGCTGTCTGACCCTTACCGCGTGCCAGAAGCGATGCTGGTCATACCACAGCTTGACCTGCGCAGCCAGACTGTCGTTGCCAATGGTAAAGAGGATACGATCAGTATTATTGGCACCGGGTCGCAGTATCCGCCGCTGTTTGCCCGCGAGGTTGCCGCCGGCCGCTTTTTTGATGATGCCGAGGTAGAAAGCTCTGCGCGGGTGGCGGTCATCACGAAAAAAGTAGTGGACAGTCTGTTTCCGGATACCTACCCCCTGGGCCAGACGCTGCGCATTGGCAGCGTTCGCTTTACCGTAATTGGCCTGATGGAAGAACAGGGCGGCGATTTTGGCCCACCGGGGCAGGACCTGGACGATATGATCTTTATCCCTATCTCCACCGCCCAGACCCGCCTGAGCGGAGAGCGGGTGATTTCTGGCGACCGGCCGATTACTAGCATTGTGATCGCCGCGCGCGACAGTTCGCGGGTGGATCTGGTCGCGCAGCAGGTGCGGCAGACCCTGCGCGAAGAACGCAGGATCAGCTTTCGTGGTGAAGATGACTTCCAGGTGATTACCCAGGGGGACCTGCTGAACAGTTTTACCAGCGTGACCGCGCTGCTGACGGTGTTTCTTGGCTTTATCGCCGGAATCTCGCTGCTGGTGGGGGGCATCGGCATCATGAATATCATGCTGGTGACGGTGACAGAGCGCACCCGCGAGATTGGCCTGCGCAAGGCGGTTGGCGCGCAACGGCGCGATATTATGCTGCAATTTCTGGTTGAAGCGGTCGTGCTGGCGCTGCTGGGCGGTGCGATAGGCGTGCTGCTGGCATCGATGGCGGCGGCGGGTGCGGCGGCGGCGCTGGAAGACCTGGAAGTCGCGGTGCAGCCATCCAGCGTGCTGCTGGCCACGCTCATTTCAACCTCTATCGGCGTATTTTTTGGGTTGTACCCGGCCAGTCGTGCCGCTTCGCTGAACCCCATTGACGCGCTGCGTTACGAATAAACAGTTGCCAACAACAAACAAACGTGCTACGCTTAACGTAGATTTACAGGATTTTGAAAGTTGCGAACATAAGCGCAGGGCGAAAGCATTTGCGCTTTTTCGACAGTTGGTACTGTCACACAGTTTGTTTTTGCCCCCTTGCATCATGATCTGATAGCTGTTGTTTGACAGATATCATTGAGGTGACTTTAAATGACAGACGAACAGGAGCAGCTTGAAGCTCAGACGACAAACCCGAACCTGGTCGCGGTTCGCGATAGCATTCTGGATGGCCTGGGGCAGCTTTCGGAGTATTTTGGTTTCAGCAAGGTAATGGGGCAGCTTTATGCCGCCCTGCTGATGAGTCCGAAACCACTGTGCCTGGATGAAATGATGGACGTGCTGGGCATCTCGAAAGCCAGTGTCAGCATGAATATGCGCACGCTGGAACATATGGGAATGGTGCGCCAGGCGTGGGTGCGCGGGCGCGGCGACCGGCGCAAGTTTTATGAGGCAGAAACTGACTTCTGGGAAATTATCTCCAACATCCTCAGTGCGCGCGAAATGCGCGATCTGGAACGCGCGCTGTCGGTGATGAACGAGGATGTGGAACGGGTATCTGCGGCGATGGAGAGCATGAACGACAACGATAAGGCGCTGGCACAGCTTTATCTGGAACGCATCGGCCAGATGCAGGTGCTGTTCAAGTTCGCCCAGATGATTATGACCACCATCCTGGTACAGGTGGCGGAAATGGATGTTGAGGACATCGCCGGCATCGAAATCCACGTCGATTCTGAGCCGCAGCCAGGGAATTAAGGCCTACCCTTGAAGCGCGTTTCTCCGCTGACTATAATGCTTCCTGTGGGGGAGTGGCGGAACTGGCAGACGCGCATGACTTAGGATCATGTCTCTTACGAGGTGAGGGTTCGAGTCCCTCCTTCCCCAAAATTGCAGACTGCAGGGCGCGTAGCAGCGCCTTTGTGTGTTTCTGATCTTCTAATGAAGATTATATGGCGTTGTATGAACGTCAAATGCTATAATCAGATCGTTTTCTGTACCACACCGCAAGGACAATACCTTTGAACGTGCAAACCGAACGACTTGAGAATCATACCGCAAGATTTACTGTTGAGGTTGAATCCGGGCGGCTGGACAAAGCCAAACAGGAAGCTGCGCGAAAGATTGCCCGCCGCTATACCATCCCTGGCTTTCGCAAAGGCAAAGCCCCTTACCGTGTGGTCATCAATTATTTTGGCGAGGAATCCATCCTCAGCGAAGCGATTGATGTCCTGAGCAACGAAATCTATAAGGACGCGCTCGATTCGGCCGGGGTTGAACCCTATGGGCCGGGCGCGCTGGAAGACTTCGCGGCGGAACCACAGCCCACATTCAAGTTTGTGGTGCCGCTTCAGCCAACGGTTGATCTGGGGAATTATCGCGATATCCGGATAGCGTATGAAGCTCCTGTCGTAGAGGACAAGGAAGTCGATCAGGCGCTTGAAAGTATGCAGGAGCGCGAGGCGTTAATTGAGGAAAGCGCGAAGCCGGTAGCCGCCGGTAACCGCGTGACCTTAAGCCTGCGGGCGACATACCTCGACAGCGAAGAGGCGGAAGCCGAGGAAGCCAGCGAGGAGGATGCCGAAAGCGAAGGCGAAAGCGGCGCGGATAATGTTTTCCTTGATGAGGAAAGTCTGATCTTCCGCCTGACGCCGGATCATGAACCTGCGCCGGGCTTTACCGATGCGCTGGTGGGCGCGACGGTGGACGAACAGCGCGTTTTTGAAATCACCTACCCGGACGACGAGGAAGAATATCAGCACCTGGCCGGGCGCCACGTGAAGTTCGAGGCGACGGTGAGGAAAATCGAGACGATGACCCTGCCGGAGCTGAACGATGATTTTGCCGCCCGCGTGACCCAGGAAGAGGGGCAGGAAGAAGGCAAGGAACCGCTGACCCTGCTGGAGCTTCGGATGCGAATCCGCGAGGACCTGGAAGAAGAAGCGAATAACGCTGCCAACGCAGAGTATGCCCAGAAGGTCCTGGAACAGATCATCGAGCAGTCGACCTATGGTTACCCGGATGCGATGGTGGCTGATGAGATCGAGCACCTGCTTCAGCACCTGGACAGGGACCTGCGTCAGCGCGGCCTGACTCTGGATGATTACATGAAGGTTTCCGGCAAGTCCACGGAAGACCTTGTAAATGATTATCGCGATAACGCCATTGAAAGCATCAAGCGGTCTCTGGCGATGCGCGAACTGATCCAGCAGGAAGGGCTGGCCGTCACGGAGGAACAGGTCAGCGCCGAGATTGATAAAATTGCCGAGCGGTTTGGCGAACAGGCCGCGGCTTTCCGCAGTATCTATGAAGGCGGCAGCATGCGCGCCAATCTTCGCAGCGACCTGCTGTACCGGCAGCTAACCGAGCGGTTGGCGGCTATTGCCAAAGGTGAGGCCCCGGAACTGCCGACACCCGGTACGGAAACAGAAACCACGTTATCTGAAGAAGAAACGGACGAAGAAGGAGAAACGTCGTAACGATGGATATCTACAATGTGATCCCAATGGTGATTGAGCAGGGCAGCCGCGGAGAGCGTGCCTATGATATTTATTCACTGCTGCTCAAAGAGCGGATTGTGCTGCTGGGCACCCCCATCAACGACCAGATTGCTAACCTGATTGTCGCCCAGTTGCTGTACCTTAATGGACAGGACCCGGACAGACAGATTAATATGTATATAAACTCGCCGGGTGGTGTTGTCTATGCCGGTCTGGCGATTTATGACGCGATGCAGCAGATTTCGGCGCCTGTCAGTACAGTAGCGCTGGGGCTGACCGCCAGCTTTGGGACAGTGCTGCTGACCGCTGGCGAGAAAGGCCTGCGCTATGCGCTGCCGAACGCCACGATCCATATGCATCAGCCGCTTGGTGGCTCGCAGGGTCAGGCTTCAGACATTGTGATCCAGGCCAACGAAATTATGCGCCTGAAGGAACGCCTGATCGAAGTGTTTGTCCACCATACCGGCCAGGATAAGGATGTGATCGAACGCGACCAGGACCGGGACATCTTTTTCAGTGCAGAACAGGCAGCAGAATATGGCCTGATCGATACGGTGCTGGAGTCGCATAAGTTAGGGGTGAATAACCGGTGACACACAACTATCCAGATGAACAACGGTGTTCGTTCTGCCGGCGTGGGCATGAAGAGGTCGATCGGCTGATTGCTGGCCCAGATGGCGTGTTCATCTGCAACTATTGTGTTGACCTGTGCCAGCATATCCTGACGGAAGACAGCGCCACCAACCAGAAGCTGGCCTCCGAATTCCATATTGATCGCCTGATGTCGCCGCGCGAGATCATGGCGCATCTGGATGAATATGTGGTGGGCCAGGAACATGCCAAGCGTGTGCTGAGTGTGGCGGTTTATAACCACTACAAGCGCATCCAGGCAGATACCCATAACGCCGAAGTCGAACTGGAAAAAAGTAACATCCTGATGCTTGGCCCGACGGGCAGCGGCAAAACCCTGCTGGCCCAGACACTGGCCCGGGTGCTGGATGTGCCGTTCTGTATTGCGGATGCCACCGCCCTGACCGAAGCCGGTTATGTGGGGGAGGATGTGGAGAATATCCTGCTGCGTCTGATCCAGGCGGCGGATGGCGATATTTCCCGTGCAGAGCGCGGCATCATTTACATTGATGAGATCGACAAGGTCGCCCGCAAATCCAACGATAATCCCTCTATCACCCGCGATGTATCCGGGGAAGGGGTGCAGCAGGCGCTGCTGAAGATTGTCGAGGGCACGGTGGCCAATGTGCCGCCGCAGGGTGGGCGCAAGCACCCGCATCAGGAATTCCTGCAGATCGATACCACCAACATCCTCTTTATCTGTGGCGGGATGTTCGACGGCATGGAAAAAGTGGTGGCTTCGCGGCTGGGCCGGCGCGGGCGCATCGGCTTCTATACCGATACTGATGACGGTTCCGGCGCAGTGCAGGAACTGAACCTGCTGCGCCGTGTCAGCCCGGAAGACCTGATGTCCTTTGGCATGATCCCTGAATTTGTGGGGCGTATGCCGGTGGTTGTCGGGGTCGATCCGCTGGATAAACCGGCGCTGATGCGAATCCTGGTGGAACCCAAGAACGCCCTGACGAAACAGTACCAGCATCTGCTGGGGCTGGACAACGTGGAGCTGATCTTTGAGGATACGGCGCTGGAAGCGGCGGCCGACCTGGCGATGGCCCGGGGGACCGGCGCGCGCGGTCTGCGCTCCATTATCGAAACCGCCCTGCTGGATGTCATGTTTGAAACACCTGGCAGCGCCGATATTCGTAAAGTGGTGGTGACTGACGCGGTCATTCGTGGGCAGGCCCGCCCCCTGATCTTTGGGGATGGCGACAAGCGTTTTGAATGGCGGCCAGACGGCAAGCTGATCCCTGCCGCCTGAGTTCACCTCACAGACAACAAGTACAATATCGCCCCTGTGCATCCGGCATGGGGGCGTTTTGTTTTATTTTTCCTGAGAAAGCAGCACCACTTCGCTGAGGGGTTCCGCCAGACGCCTGAACGCCAGGGCTTCCATGCGGGTGGCGCCTTCCGGGTTGGCACCCCAGTTGCTGGGGATAACCCACCGGGGCCGGATTTGCTGCACAGCCTGCACCGCATCCTCCACCGTCATGGTGCCGTTGCCGTCAATCGGCAGAATGGCGACATCGGGACGCAGCCCCGCCATTTCCGGGATAAGCTGGGTATCGCCGGCATAATAAATATCGTACAGGTTGAGGGAAATCACGAAGCCCAGCCCGCCATCCGTAACAGGGTGGCGCCAGTCGCCGGGGGAATAGGCGGGGATCGCCTTGATGCAGGCCCGGTCTACGGTCAGGCTTTGCCAGGGACGGATCACCGTACAGCCTTCAATTTCGCGGGCGGCGCGTTCGTTGCCAATGATGCGGGTATGCGGCCCGCACAGTTTTTCAATATCGGCTAAAGAGCAGTGATCGTAATGGTCGTGGCTGATGAGGATAACATCTGCGGTCTGCGGCCTGCGCGCGATGCGCCAGGGGTTGATATAAATGAATGGCGGCCCCTCAATAAGGAAGCTGCCATGTCCCAGCCATTGAATATGGTTTATCATCGTTTGTCCGGCTTGTTTACTCTGGTGTCACAATCGCCATATTTCAGCACTCCATTTGACTCTACCGGAGAAATCAGGTTTCCTCAAGAGCAAGTCCTGCAACGCCTTCCCGCGTTGGTCAGCGCAGCAGGGCCAGCATCAACTGGGTAAAGCCACCGTCCAGCGTGTAGCTGTGGCCCGGCTGAGGGCGCCGGGCCGTGCTGAGGCGGGCAGCCTGCACCTGCCGCTGTTGGGTGGCAGTCTGATGGCGAACTGGCTTATCTGCGGTGTTTTCTGGCTGGTTCATAACATCTCTCCCTGTGCTGAATGTGCGATAGTGGCTGCCTAGGGCAGCATGACCAGCAGCATCTGGACGACATGGTTGAGGCTGAGACCCGCCGGTTTGTTCGTCTGTGCGGCACGCAGGGCGCGGGTGTGGGCACGGGCTGCTTTTTCAAGCTGGTAGTTTGCGGCCTGTAGGTGCAGGTCCTGCTTCCGGACTTTGTGTTCGTACATCGGATCCATGGTTAACTCCTCCTCCTTGGCCTGGCCGGATTGTTTGCTGCTGCCAGGGTGTCTTTCATGATTTCATCTTACGCAGGAGCAGGGGTGGGTGTCGCCACCCATGTGGGGGGACTCAGGCGCGGAGTGTGGGGGCTGGTCTAGCGCAGATAGCCATAGCTGCGGGCCAGGGCAATCGCCTCAATCATATGATCATTGGGCACACGCCGCCCATCCGCCTCGATCCGCCAGATGCCGTTGGCCAGATGCCGCGTCTCGTCGATCCAGTCATACATCGAGATGGCAGGTGCCCAGGTAAACACAGGAATATCCGCGCCTTCCAGGTTGGCCAGCCGGGTTTCCGCCAGCATCCACCAGAACCATTCTGCCTGCTGCCAGCCGGTGGGTGGGCCAGAGGTTTCGGTCAGCCACAGCGGTTTATCCGGCCAGCGCCTGCGGGCATTGAGGAGGAGCCGGTGAAAAGGCGGCAGGGTAGAGTCACGATAATGATTCAGCCCGATAACCGTGACCAGTTCGCTGGCGCCGCCCAGGTCTGGGTCGCGCAGGCCCAGCACCGTATCCAGCACGGCGGCCTGCTCATCTTCGGGGACGCGGTCTGTGGCGTGCCAGGGTTCTGGCAGCACAAGCTGCGCCTCTGGTCGAAGCTCCAGAATGGCTCTGGAAGCGGCGATAATGATGCGGCAAATCTGCTGGCGGAAAACAGAGGGGTCCCTGCGCCGCAGAAATGGCCGCCAGCGTCCTTTGCGGCCCGCATAATCCACCAGCAGGGCTGGCTCATTGCAGACACAGTAATGGATCAGGCCAGGGTAGCGGCGCGCAATCCGGGCGGCGAATTCCGCAAAATGGCGCGGCGCATCCGCGCTCATGATATCCAGCCAGTCAGGATAGCCATAGTGCCACAGGTCGAGATACAGCGTCAGGCGGAACTTTTCGGCGGCATGCACCACACGATCCAGCCAGGCCCAGTCATAAACACCGGGCGCCGGATGAGACAGATACCAGCGGGCGGCATCGCGAACGCCTGCACAGCCAATCTCCACCAGCAGTTGGTAATCTGTTTCGAGGAACTCGTCATGACGAATTAATTGCACCTCATCATGGCGGTAAAGCCTGCCGCCTTTGCGCCGTTGAAAATCCGAATTTTCGAGGAATGCCCAAAGCTCCAGAGGGTGTGAATTCATGCCGGTCTGACTTTCCGCGCCATTTGGTTACATCTGCGCTCTAGCTTAGCGGGTTTGTGTATCAATTTCTATACACATGCTAAAGCCGCCTTTACGGTTTCTTTGGTCTTGCTTGTGTCATATTCTGGCTGTGCTGTATAATGAGATCAGAGTGGTGACGCACCTGTATTATCCGGCTCCCCGTGTTCAGCACAGATGGCTTGCCGCCATAATTCGGGAAATTTATAAGAACCGCCGCTGCTCTTTGGATAAGCATATCCTTCGTTCAAACAGTTTTTGACTGACAGAGGTTGATGGCATATGACAGATCGGCCTGTTCCTAATTTACAACGCCCTACTCAGATCAGAAGCCTGAGCAGCCAACCAGGCACGGCGCCGCTGGATTCTAACGACAATACCTGGAATCCGCCTGCACTGACCAGCGTTGAGGATACCGGGTTAAACTTTCTATCGATTGCGGACCTTGTACTCAAGGTGCTGTATTATGGCGGCGTGATGACCGGTATCCGCATTTCGGATATTGTCAAGCTGCCCTATACCGGCGTGCTGGACCCTGTGATGGAGTTCCTCAAACGCGAAAAGTACGTCGAAATTCGCGGTGCCAAAGGCTTTGGCGAATCTTCCTTCGAATACATCATCACCGACAAGGGCGGCGAGAAGGCCCGCGAGGCGATGGAGCGTTCGCAGTATGCTGGCCCGGCGCCAGTCCCGCTGGCGCGCTATGTTGAATCTTCAAAGCTGCAGAATCGTAAAAAGCTGATTGTGCATCAGGAAGACCTGCGCAAGGTCATGACCAATCTGGTGATCAGCGATGAAATGCTGAGCAAGATTGGTCCGGCCGTCAATTCCGGACGGTCTATCTTTATGTATGGCCCGCCTGGCAACGGCAAGACGACCATGTCAGAAAAGATTGGCCGCATGATCCTGGGTGATGACATCTGGATTCCCTATGCCATTGATGTCGATGGGCAGATTGTTCAGGTCTTCGATAGTGTGAACCACGAACTGTCGGATTCGCCCCAGGCGAAGGTGAAGGCGGGCACGGGTGTGGTGCCGGACCTGCGCTGGATCAAAATCAAGCGGCCGATGATTATGGTCGGTGGCGAGCTGACAATGGCCGGCCTGGACCTGGTGTATAACGACACGAACAAGTTTTACGAAGCGCCGTTTCAGGTGAAGGCCAATGGCGGCATGTTCCTGATCGACGACTTTGGCCGGCAGCAGGTGCGCCCGAAAGACCTGCTCAACCGCTGGATTGTGCCGTTGGAAAAGGGCGTGGATTTTCTGACGCTGAACAACGGGCGCAAGATTGAAATACCGTTCTTCGTCCTGATCGTCTTTTCGACCAACCTGGACCCGAAAGACCTTGTGGACGAAGCCTTCCTGCGCCGTATCCGTTACAAAATTGAGGTGGGCAACCCAACCTACGACGAATTCCGCGAGCTGTTCAAGCTGATGTGCCGGATCATGAAAGTGCCCTATAACGAACAGGGGCTGGCCTATCTGCTTAACGAATGGTACGTCAAGAGGGATCGGGACCTGCGGTTTGTGCATCCGCGCGATATTCTGTCGCAGTTGATCGACATCGCGACGTATCTGAACAGGCCACCCACCCTGTCCAAGGAACTGATTGATCAGGCTTGCGCATCGTACTTTGTCGAATTGTAGGCTAATGACCAGGGCATCGAGTGGGTCTCCGGTCCCGCGTCACACGGTATTTATTCTGGCTGATGGCAACTTCGTAGTGCAGTGGGACGAAAACCGCGTTCAGGACTTGTTGAGTGGCCAGTACCGCAGCTATAAGGATGCGGATTTTGGCCACTCTATCACCGACTACGAACTGAATCAGTTAAAAATTGCCGGGCGGGTCGAGCATTATAACGGGCAGTTTGTCTGGTTGTATGCGCTGCCGGAACATGGGCGTTTTCTTTCACACCAGCAGTACAGCGGCCCTGCGCGTGTCCGGTCATTTTATCTGAATACCACGCTGCCGGAAGATCACCTGACAGAGGTGCGCGATGCCCTGCAGGCGCTGCATCTGGATCACGATTTTCTGGCCAGGGTGCGCGGCGGCCTGGTGGCTGTGCTTGGCAAAAATGGCGCACCCTTTCTGCATTTGCAGGATGCAGAACGCGCCCAGAAACTGCTGGTATCGCGTGCGCCGGATTTGTTCCAGCATACCGCCATCGCCTTTGTGGAAACCAGCGACGATCCGTATACGCAGCAAATGGACTACAACGCAGGCGAGGTTGATCTGGGAACGATCATCCTCAGCCAGACAGATACCAGCATCACCGAGGGCAAGCGCGTGCTGGTGGTCAGCGACAGCGAAGACGAACAGACAGCGATGCAGCAGCTTTTTACGGATATGGCGATGGATGTCTTTATCGCCGTCACCGCCGCCCAGTCACTTCAGATGCTGGAAGATCAGGACCCGGACCTGCTGATTATTCATACACCGCTGCCAGATATGCATGTATGGGAAATACTGGCCAAGATCAAGGAAATTGGCACCTTCCAGCACACGCTCAAGCTGATGATCGCCAATCATCAGGCCACGTCGGACGATCAGGCCTTTGCGCTGACAGTGGGCAAGGTGGATGGGTATCTGGTCCGGCCTGTGAGCATGGCCCAACTGCGCCAGCATGTCTGGCTGATGTTTAAGAATCAGCGAGAGAGCGCAGAGTAAAGGCCATTGCAGATCACCCTGTCGGCTGGTACATTGTAGAAAGCGCGTTCGATAGGGGGCGGCCCCTGACCCTGAAATGGCGACGGCGGCTGACGCAGCTTGAATGACAGACAGCAGATAACCGGCACGACGCGGAGGTTGTGCGGGGATATCTGAATGAGTGGAATGGATAGCTTTGGATACGGTTGTTTCGCAGGTGTGCAGCGACTACCTGAAGGCGCAGGAGTGGCTCCAGGATAGCGCGCTGAAAGATTGGGTACATCGTTGGACCTATGCGCCGCTTTATCTTTCGGGTGGCTATCTGCGGCGTTACCAGCAGGAACTGCGCCGCGAACGCCGCCAGGGTGCGCCGGACTGCACCGGCGTGCTGCGGGTGGCGCATCAGGTGACGGCGCGGCATTTTTCGGAAGATGGCGAACGCTGCCTGGTCATTGATCATCAGACGCAGCGGCGGATGGCGACTTACAGCACCCGTTCCCGCGAGCGTCTGCATACGCAGGATGTGGGCGAGTGTGCGATGGTCTACCAGATGATTTACGACGCCCGTAACCGGCGCTGGAAAATCGATTCGTTTGTTCAGCAGCTTCCGTCGGGTTGGGATAATCCCAAACTCTCTCAGCGTATCGTGCTACAGGCTCATTTGCCCGCTGCAAAGCGCGATCATTGATCTCTTACCGGGTGACGGCTTAACTGATGATCTTCGTGACCGGCGGTACCGGCTTTCTTGGCCGCCATCTGGTTCCCATGCTGCATCAGGCCGGATATTCGCTGCGCGTGCTGACTCGCCAGCCGGAGAAGCATCGCTGGCTGGCCCGTTACCCGCGTGTGGAAGTGGTGCCGGGCGACCTGACCCGCCCGGAAACCTATGTACACGCCTTGCCTGGCTGCCGCCATATCATCCACGCCGGGGGGGTGTTCCGCATGTGGGGCGACGAACATACCTTCCTGGATAATAACGTGCTGGGCACGGCGCTGCTGCTCAGTGCGGTTCGCACACTGCCGATTGAACGTTTTATCTATATTTCGACCATTGCCGTGCTGGGCAGGCCGGACCCGGAGCAGGTGGTGGATGAATCCTATCCGCCGCGCCCGATGGACCCCTACCAGCGCAGCAAGCTGATGGCGGAGCGTATGGTGCTGCGCGGCTGGCAGGAAGATCAACTGCCGGTGGTAGTGCTGCGGCCCGGCGCGTTCTATGGCCCGCTGGGGACCTATGCCTTTAACCGCCTGTTTTTCCGGGACCCAATGCGCGGCCTGATGATGCAGGTCGATGGCGGCCGCTATATCATCTTTCCGGCTTATATCGGCGATGTCGCCAGGGGGATTCTGCTGGCGATGCAGCATGGGCAGGTGGGGGAGATTTATAATATCTGCGGCGAATGGATTTCTCACCGGCAGGCTTTCGATATAATCTGTCAGGAAGCGAATATTCGCTGGCCGCGCGTCCCGATGCCGGGCTGGCTTGATCTGCCGGTGGCGCAGGTGCTGGAGATGATTTCCGGCGCGCTGGGAATCGAACCATTCTGGCCGATCAACATGCTGCGGTCTTATGTGCATAACAACTGGCGCGTATCCAACGAAAAGGCGCGGAAGGTGCTGAACTTCGAGCCGACGGATTTTCGAGAAGGGGCGCGGCGGACGATTGCCTGGTACAGAGCAGGAATGCCGGATGATTGGGCGGACCGGGGTTGTGAGCGATGATTGATGAGGTGAAGATTTTTGTCCGGGGGGGCGATGGCGGCGATGGCCTGATTCATTTTCGCCGTGAAAAATATGTGCCGCGTGGTGGCCCTGCCGGCGGCGACGGCGGCCATGGGGGAGATGTCGTGCTGGTGGTGAATCCCCGGCTGAGCACGCTGGGGCACTTTCAGAACCAGGCGCATTTCAAGGCACAACCGGGCGGGCGCGGCGGTTCCAGCAACAAAACCGGGGCCAGCGCAGACGATCTGGTCATCGAGGTGCCGCCGGGTACGCTGGTGCGCGATGCCGAAAGTAACGGCCTGCTGGGCGATCTGGTACAGTCTGGCGACAGGCTGGTGGTGGCGAAGGGCGGGCGCGGCGGGCGTGGCAATGCCCGGTTTAAATCTGCGGCGCATCAGGCCCCACGTGTGGCCGAACGCGGCGAACCCGGCGAGGAACGCTGGCTGAAGCTGGAACTGAAGCTGATTGCGGATGTGGGTATCGTGGGGGTGCCCAACGCGGGCAAATCCACTCTGTTATCCGTCATCAGCAATGCCCAGCCTCGCATCGCGCCTTATCCCTTTACGACGCTGGAGCCAAACCTGGGCGTTGTGAGTTATGATGACCGCGATGTGGTGGCGGCAGATATCCCTGGCCTGATCGAAGGGGCGCATATGGGGGTGGGCCTGGGCCATGCCTTTTTGCGCCACGTCCAGCGGACCCGGCTGCTGGTGCATATGCTCAACGGCGAAAACCCCGACCCCCTGGCCGATTATAATCAGATCAACGTGGAACTGTCGCTGTTCGACGAGCAGCTTGGCGAGAAGCCGCAGATTGTGGTGTATAACAAGATGGACCTGCCGGATGCCCAGGCGCGCTGGCCGGAGATTGAGGCCAGCCTCAGGAAGCGCGGTGTGCGGCCGCTGGCGATTTCGGCAGCGACACAGCACAACGTGCAGGCCCTGGTGCAGGAGATCTTCCGCACGCTGGCGACTCTGCCGGAAGAAGAACCGCTGACGCTGGCCGACGAACTGCCGGTTTATGAACTGCCGGAGGACGAACTGTCGTTTGAAATCACCCGCGAAGGCGAGGGAGTCTACCGTGTCAGCGGCAAGCGGATTGAACGGGCCGCCGCCATGACCTACTGGGATTATGACGAAGCAGTGGCGCGCTTTCAGCGAATTCTGGAAACGCTGGGGGTGTCTAAGGCGCTGGAAAATGCCGGGGTTCAGGTGGGCGATACCGTCTTTATCGGAGAATATGAACTGGAATGGACTGAGTAGCCGTGCGGGTAGGCATTCTGGGCGGCACCTTTGATCCGCCGCATATCGGACATTTGATTCTGGGGGAATATGCCAGGGATGCGCTGGGGCTGGCGCCGCTGCTGTATGTGCCCGCCGCAGACCCGCCGCATAAGCAGGATGAAGATAACACCCCCATCGATCACCGGATGGCGATGCTTCAGCTTGCCCTGGGGGGCAACCCGCATTTTGAAATTTCGCGCGTGGATGTGGACCGCCCCGGGCCGCATTATTCGCTGGATACGGTGAAGATTATCCAGCAGACTTACCCGCAGGCGGAGATTTACTTCGTCATGGGGGGCGATTCCCTGCGCGATCTGCCTGCCTGGCACAGGCCGCAGGAATTGATTCAATTGTGTGAACTGGTGGTGATGCGCCGCCCGTTTGCAGAGGCGTGGCCGGACATGCACGAGGATGTTCTGCCGGGATTGTCGCGGCGAGTCATCATGATGGATACGCCCGTGCTGGAAATTTCCTCAACGGCGATTGTCCGCCGCCTGCAGGCAAGACGCAGCGTGCGTTATCTCGTACCGGATGCCGTGCTGGCCTATATCTGGGAGCACCGGCTGTATGAAGAGCTGGAATGATGATTGCAAGGTTAATGCTGTTTGTGCTGATGATTCTGCTGGTGGTACCGTCCGGGTTGGCGCAGCCGCCGGATGACCCTGTGCCGACTCTGGTGCCGCCGACTCTGGTGCCAGCGCCGGATGCTGGCATGGCCGATGCGCTGATTTCAGAATCTGCGGTGGCGCGCATTCAGAACGAGGGCAGGCTGCGGGTGGGCGTGCTTTATAACGCGCCGCCGTTCGGTTTGCTCAACATTCGCGGCGAAGTGGCCGGTTTTGATGCGGACCTGATGCGCAGCATGGCGGATGTATGGGGCGTGGAGGTGGAATTTGTGCAGGTCACGCGCCAGACAGCGCTGGAAATGCTGCTGAATGACCGGGTAGATGTGCTGGCGGCGGCGTTGGTGCATCATCGAGACCTGGACAGCAGGGTCGAATTCAGCCACACCTATTATCTGGGTGGGCAGGCGGTGATGGTGCGCAATGACGACGGCGCTGCGGTGCTGGCACATCTGGCGGACCGGCGGTTGGGCGTGGTGATCGGTACGACGTCGCAGGAGGCAGCGGCGGCATGGCAGGCGCGCAGCGGCGTCAGCGTGACCGTGCAGACCTATTACACACTGGAGCAGGGGTTGGTGGCGCTGGTCAATCAGGAGATTGATGGGCTGGTGAGCAACCGCTACCGACTGCGGGAAATTCTGCAGCCGGGCGAGGTGCGTATTCTGGATGAGCCGCTGGCGCCGGAACCCTACGCGATTGCGGTGCGGCGTCAGGATATTGCCATGCGCAACCTTGTCAACCGCACGTTACAGTTTCTGGCCCAGAACGGCCGTCTGAACGAAATTTATGTCGCCAATATTCCGGGGTCCACCTATCCGGCCGGGCTGGTGCCGCACTGGGATAACCTGGGCGACGAGGCCCCGGTGCCGGCTCAGGTCGATGCTGCGATTGCCTATCCGGCGCAGTATGTGGTGCCGCGCCTGCAGGATCGCCAGCCGCTGCGGGTGGCCGGGGTGCAGGAAGTACCGGACGATGCGCCCGAAAGCGAAAAGCGCCTGCGCGCGCTCAACCGCGCCATTGCGGAGCGGCTGGCAGCACGCTGGGGCGTTGAAATTCAGTTTCTGCCGGACAGCGCCGAAAACGCGCTGGAACTGGTGGCGAATGGGCAGGCCGATGTGGCGGTGGGCGCAGCGCCGGACTGGAACTGGGCAGACCGGGTGGATTTCAGTACTCCGTATCTGCTGCATGGTGACCGGCTGATGGTCCGGCGCAACAGCGATATCGAGAGCTTTAACGAACTGCGTGGCGGACGCTGGGTTGGCGTGTTTGCGTCTGAACCGGGCAGCGCGGATCAGGTAAACGAACTGGCACGCAGCGTCAACACGGCGGTGAACATTTATACAATGATCCGCGAGCAGGATGTGCCGTTTTATATCCTGGAAGACAGCAACGCCGATGTCGCCTTTGGCGACAGCCTGAAGCTGATCCCGCATGTGCAGAATATGCCGGATGATTTCCGCCTGACCATACGCTGCCCCAACTGTGACCCCTGGTATACGCGGGAATATGCTTCGCTGGCGCTGCCGCGCAACGATATTGACTTCCGGCTGCTGGTGGAATATACGCTGCAGGAAATGGCGCAGGATGGCACGCTGGAGACCTTGCTGCAGCCGGTGACCGTGCCGGATGAGCAGCCTCAGTTTGAAATCTGGCCGGGGCAGGCGGTGTATCTGGGCTTTAATCTTCGGTCTGGCTAGGGGCTGTGCGCCGCGTTTTGCTGCCCGCAGTCGCCAGAGTCACCCCGGCGACCACGATGATACTGCCGGTGATCTGAAGCGCGCCGGGCAGTTCGGCAAACACCAGAAATGCCAGAAACGCGCTGATAACGGCACCCATCTGCGCGGTGATGCTGACGAAGGTGGCCGAAACATAGGCCAGCGCATAGTTGATGGCGCCATGCCCGATCAACTGTGAGGTGATCGTCAGCAGCGCCATCCATACATAACCCTCCACGCTGTAGCCGGTCAGCGGCATGCCGGCGGCTATGGTGCCAATAACGGACGCAATGCCCGCAAACAGAAAGACCAGCCACAGATAGGGCCAGAACGACACCCGCGACCGGATGACGCGGCCCACATTCAGGTAAAAGGCGGACAGCGCTGCGCTGCTGAGGGCGTACAGAACGCCCAGAGTCGGGTTGTTGCCCAGCGACGCGCCGCCGTCGAAGCCTGCCAGCCCGATCAGCGTGCCGCCCATCAGCGCCAGGAACAGGCCCAGCCAGATTCTGCGGTTAAAGACCGCTTTGAGAAACAGCACCTCAGTCAGCGCCACCCACAGCGGCCCGGAACCATTCAGCACCCCGGCGATCAGCACGCTGGTGTTGTTAAACGCCTCGAACATCAGTACGAAGCGCACCGCCATCACCACGCCCGTCAGCCCGCCGAAGATCAGGTCACGCGGGGCAAGCTGGCGCAGTTCCTGCCGGTAGCGGGCCAGCACAAACGGGGTCAGCAGCACGACGGCCATAATCTGGCGGAACGCCACAATCACCAGCGAAGGGATGCCTTCGCTCTGGGCCAGTCGCAGCAGGATTGGGCCGGCAGCGCCGATCACCACGCCCAGCGCGATGACAATATAGGGCCAGGCTCTGGTCTGGGTCTGCGATTTAAGCGCGCCGGTGGTTCTGGCGAGGGTGATCATGCGGTTTTCACCTTGCCCTGGCCCTTAATGGCGAACACCACCCCCAGCAGGATCACCATGCTGGCGATGATTTCGCCCGGGCCGGGCACTTCCTGAAAAATAAAAAACGCGGCGACAGACGCCAGCACAGTAATCGACTGGCCGGAAATGCTGATAAAGGTCGGCGAGAGATAGCCCACCACAAAGCTGAAGGAAGGATGGGCGATCAACTGGCTGACGATGGTCGCCATCAGCACCCAGAAATAGCCCTCTGGCGCATAGCCGGTGAAGCTGGTCCCGGTCAGCAGCGCCGCCAGCAGCACCGCACCCAGGGCAAAGCTGAACACCAGCCAGATATAAGGCACTAGCGGGATGCGAGGCCGCAGCGAGCGCGCCACCGTCAGATAAGAGGCTGCAGAAAGGCCGCTGGTCAGCGCCAGCGCGCCCCCCAGCAGCGGGTTTTCGCCCAGGCTGGGGCTGCCTGTGCTGCCGCTGATGGCAATCATCACGCCGCCGGCCACCGCCAGAGTCAGGCCGATGTACACCAGCCGGTGCAGCCTGGTTTTGAGGATGAAGCGTTCCAGCAGGGCGGTCCACAGCGGCGCCAGCCCGCCGATCACCCCCGCCAGCAGGATGCTGGTATGCCGGAGCGATTCTGAAAACAGCGACAGATCCCCGGCGAAAAGGATGCCGGCCAGCGCCAGCAGCAGCCAGTCGCGCCGCCGCAGTTGGCGCAGGATGTGCCCATAATTGAGCAGGACAAACGGCGTAAAGAGCGCGACAGCAATGGCGATGCGCACCCCGATGATAATCATCGCCGGGACGCCGCTGCCCAGCGCCATGCGGATGCAGATGAGGCCCACCGCAGAACCGACCACCGCCACGCCCAGCATGGCCTGAGGATAGACACGCGGCGGCGAAATAGACTGAACGTGTGCCACAGAGAGATACCTCGCTAGTGTCTGGTCTGGCCAAAGATGGCAATGACAACACCCACCGTGATGATGGCGCTGCCGATAAGCTGAAGCGGGCCAGGCAGTTCGGCAAAAATGAAGAACGCCGCCACCGCGCTGATGACCCCGGTGAGCTGCCCGGCCATGCTGATGAGCGTGGGCGGCAGAAAGCCCAGCACATAGTTAAACGCCCCATGCGCGATGATCTGCGGGAAGATGGTCGTCATCAGCACCCAGAAATAGCCTTCTGTGCTGTAGCCGGTCAGGGGAGCGCCCGTCAGCGGCAGGATCAGCAGCGAGGTGAAGGCAGCGCTGGTAAACACCAGCCACACGAACGGAATAAAGGACATGTGGTTGCGCAGCGAACGCCCCACCACCAGATAAACCGCCGCCATGATCGCCCCGCTGAGCGCCAGCACCGCCCCCAGCAGGATATTGGACCCGACATCGGTAGCATTCCCCGCGCCGGACAGGGCAATGAACACGCCGCCCACCAGCGCCAGCGCCAGCCCAACCCAGACCATCTGGGCGACGTGCATATGCAATACAAAGCGCTCGATCAGGGCGGTCCACAACGGGATCGAGCCGATAATCACCCCGGCGATCAGCACGCTGGTAAAGACATACGACTCGAAGATGAGCGTGATCTGCCCGGCAAAGAGCACCCCGGTCAGCAGCGCGACGAAGATGTCTATGCGGCGCAGGCGGCGCAGGTCATCGCGATAGCGGTTGAGGACCAGCGGCGTCACCACCAGGCTGGCGATGCACAGGCGGTACACGGTGATGATGGACGACGGCACGCCTTCGGCCAGGGCCAGCCGCAGGAAGATTGGCCCGGTGGACCCGGCCAGCGTGCCAATGGCAAAGATCAGATAAGGCCACCAGGGAGACGATTGAAGATGGGCAGTGTTGCGCATAGATCCTATACAGCCTCAATTTTGCGATGCAGACCGTGACTGGCCGATGGTGGCCAGAATCACGCCGACGACGATCAGCAGACTGCCGGCAATCTGTATTTCTGTTGGGACTTCCTGAAAAATGATGAGCGCCAGAATCGCGCTGCTGACTGGTTCAAGCTGGGTTGCCACGCCGATATAGGTGGCGGACAGGTGCTTGAGCGCATAATTAAACGACGAATGGCCGATAAGCTGCGGGAACAGCGCGACTGCCAGCAGCAGCAGATAGCCTTCCGTGCTGTACCCGCCCAGGGGGGCGCGGGCCAGCAGCACCACCACCAGCGCGAACACAGCCGCCACCCCATACACCAGCCAGATATAGGGCACCAGCGGCAGTTTGGGGCGGATGCCGCGCCCAATGACCAGATAGATGGCGACGGTGACCGCGCCGCCCAGCGCCAGCAGACTGCCCAGCAGGGGATTGCTGCCCAGCATCAGGGTGCCATCGCCCGCAGACAGGCCGATAATCACCCCGCCGGCGATGGCCAGCCCCAGGCCAAGGATGACCAGCCGTGCCAGATACACGCGCAGAAAGATTCTTTCCAGCAGCGCGGCCCACAGCGGCGAAGTCGAGACAAACACCACGCTGATCAGCACGCTGGTGAATTCCAGCGACGTGATCCACAGGATAAAGTGCAGCGCCAGAAACACGCCGGAAATGCTGATGAGCAGCAGGTCGCGCCGGGTGAGTGCGCGCAGATGCTGGCGATAGCGGCCCAGCGCCAGCGGCGTCAGAATCAGCGTGGCGATGGTCAGCCGCGCCGCCGCAATCACCAGCGAGGAGATGCCTTCATCCTGGGCCAGGCGAATAAAGATGGCAGACAGCGAAACTGCGGCCAGCCCCGCTGCGAGCACGCCGTAGGTTTGCCAGGGGGTTCGTGATGAAACCAGTGTTTGTGTCTGGGACATGTTCTATGCTGTGTGGTCGGACTCCGACCATGCTAACACCAGATACAGGCCCGGTCAAAGGTCCATTGCAGTCCTGCCACGAACGGCGGGGCGGTGGTCTGATGCGCTGTACGAAAGGACAGTTTCATCGCTATGCGCTGCAGAATGTGTTAATATTGTTGACGAGTGTGTATTTTATTCAGCTTGTACAGTACAGGAGGAACTGCAGATGGCTTTTCAACTTCCTGAGTTGGGTTACGCTTACAACGCCCTGGAACCAAACATTGATGCGCAGACCATGGAAATTCACCACACCAAACACCATGCTGCCTACACCAATAACCTGAATGGTGCGCTGGAAAAGCACCCGGATCTTCAGAACAAGTCGATTGAAGAACTGCTCGGTTCCATTAACAGCATCCCGGAAGATATTCGTACGGCAGTGCGCAACAACGGCGGCGGCTATCACAATCACAGCCTGTTCTGGAAGGTGATTGCCCCCGGCGGCAGTGGCGAATCCGGCATCAGCGGCGACCTGCAGAACGCCATCAACTCCAAGTTTGGCGGTCTGGATGCACTCAAGGAAAAATTCAACGCCGCAGCGGCAAGCCGCTTTGGGTCTGGCTGGGCCTGGCTGGTAGTTAAGGGCGATGGCTCCATCGACGTATACTCCACCGCCAATCAGGACTCCCCGCTGATGGAAGGCGATACCCCCATTCTGGGCCTGGATGTGTGGGAACATGCCTATTATCTGAAGTACCAGAACCGCCGACCGGAATACATTTCTGCGTTCTGGAACGTGGTAAACTGGGGTGAAGTATCGCAGCGGTACGCGGCGGCCAGGGGCTGACCCGGCTTTCGTTTCACGTTTCACAAATCATCAAAAGGCGTTACAATCGTAGCGCCTTTTGGTTTTTGATAGGCACATGTTAACTATGGTTTCTATAATCGCTGTAAGCTGCGATTGACTCAGGAGTATGCATGATGACAGAGTATCGCATCGAGAAGGATTCGCTGGGCGAGGTGCAGGTGCCGGCCAATGCTTACTATGCCGCGCAGACCCAGCGCGCGGTAGAAAATTTCCCGGTCAGCGGCCTGCGTCCGTATCCGGCTTTTATCTGGAGCATGGCAGTCATCAAACGGTGCGCGGCGGCCGTGCATCAGGACCTGGGGCTGCTGGATGCCGAACTGGCCGGTGCGGTGATTCAGGCTGCCGATGAGGTGATCGCTGGTAAATTTAACGATCAGTTTGTGGTGGATCCGTTCCAGGCCGGGGCAGGTACCAGCCACAACATGAACACCAATGAGGTGATCGCCAACCGGGCCAGCGAGATTCTGGGGTATGCGCTGGATGCCAGAGACAAACCCGTTCACCCTAACGATCACGTCAATATGGCGCAGAGCACCAACGATACCATCCCGACGGCGATCCGGCTGGGGGCGCTGTGGCGGCTGGAAGAACTGATCGACACGCTGCAGCACTGTGCGAATGCCTTCCGGGCCAAGGCGCAGGAAACCGATGATGTGGTCAAAAGCGGGCGGACTCATCTGCAGGATGCCGTGCCGATCCGCATGGGGCAGGAATTTGGGGCCTATGCCCAGGCGATTGAACGCAACATCGAAAAAATCCGTTTTGCGGCGGAAGGGCTGCGGCGGCTCGGTATTGGTGGGACAGCCAACGGCACGGGCCTGAACGCGCACCCGGAATATCATGCCCGCATGATTCAGAAAATCACGGAACTGACCGGCATCACGGTGTATGAATCTGACGACCTGTTTGAGTCGATGCAGTCGATGCAGGACGCCGCGTTCTTTTCCAGCGCGCTGCGCACCGCCGCACAGGATTTCGCCCGCATCGCCAATGATATCCGCCTGCTGTCCAGCGGCCCGACCACCGGCCTCGCAGAAGTGACCTGCCCGCCGGTACAGCCCGGGTCGTCGATTATGCCGGGCAAGGTCAACCCGGTGATGGCGGAAATGCTGAATATGGCGATGTTCCACATCATGGGCAACGACCTGACAGTGACGCTGGGGGCACAGGCCGGGCAGCTTGAACTCAATGTGATGATGCCGATTATCGCCCACAACCTGAATGAGATGATCCACGTCATGATTGGCTCTGTGCGTGCCTTTACGGATAAATGCATCGTGGGGCTGATTATCAACAGAGAGAACGCGGAAGGCTGGCTGGCGAAGAATCCGATTCTGGTGACGGCGCTTAACCCGGTGATTGGTTATATCAAGGGGGCGGAAGTCGCCAAGAAGGCGCTGGCGGAAAACCGCAGCATCCGCGAAATTGTGGTAGAGCTGGGCTACATGACGGATGAGGAAGCGGCCCAGGCGCTGGATGCGCGCGCGATGACGGAAGGCGGTATCCGCCAGTAGGGCGCTGGTGGGCCGGAAGCCTGCTGTTTGCCGGATGAAAATTTGGTGTGCATCCAGAATCCGGGCAAACTAGAGCAGATGCAGACACACCGCAGAAAGCAGGTGCTTTCCGGTGTGTCTGTACACAGAGTTGAGCGCAAGGTTAATCTGAAGTATACTTTTGGTTATGCTTCTTAATTTTGCGTCAATTGCATTCATTATTACAACGTAAGGCATTTGCGCGACCCGTGACGGAACGAAAATTAGGCAAATACCAGATTATTGAGCGCCTGGGGCGCGGCGGTATGGCCGAAGTCTACCGGGGCTATCATGCGACGCTTGATCGTTACGTGGCGGTCAAGGTTCTGCATGCGTTCCTCGCGGATGACCCGGAATTCAAGGATCGATTCCACCGCGAGGCGCAGAATGTCGCCCGGCTGAAGCATCCCCACATTGTGCAGGTCTACGACTTCGATTATGACCCCGATGGCGAAAGCTATTACATGGTCATGGAGATGATCGAAGGCCCGACACTTAAAGAACGGCAGTTCCGGCTGCTTCAGGAAGGCAAGAGCCTGCCGTTTGAAGAAGCGGTGCGCATCATCCGCGAAGCGGCCGGGGCGCTGGCCTATGCCCACAACAACAACATGATTCACCGGGATGTCAAACCGGCCAACCTGATGTTCGACCGGGATAACCGGGTCGTGCTGACCGATTTTGGCATCGCGAAGATTGTCACCGGGGCACAGTTTACCGCCAGCGGTGGCATGGTGGGCACCCCCGCCTATATGGCCCCGGAACAGGGCCTGGGCGAAGCCGGGGATGAACGCTCTGATCTGTATTCGCTGGGCGTCATCTTCTACCAGATGCTGACCAACGAACTGCCCTATGAGGCCGAAGCGCCGCTGGCGATTATCCTCAAACACCTGAATTCGCCCATCCCCTCTGTGCGCGATTTTAACCCTGACCTGTCGGAATCGGTTGAACGGGTGGTCATGCGCCTGATGGCGAAGGAAGCGGATGATCGTTATCAGAACGCCCATGATCTGATCGCGGACCTGGAGCGGATCGAGCGCGGCGAGAGTATCAGCCGGGTGGAGCCGCTGGCGATTGTCCCGCACGAAGCCGCAGTGGATGATACAGGACCCATTGTGCCGGTAGGCCCGGCGGATGTGATTCATGACAGCCTGCCGCCGCGCCGGGGTGGCCGCTGGCCCGGGTGGATACTGGGTGGCATCGCTGCCGGGATTATCATCGTCGCGGGGTACTTCATCGGCCTGAATAACGGCACCTTCCCGCCGTTGATTGCCGCCCTTGCCAGCGCGACCCCCACCGAGACAGCGACCCCGACTGCGACCTATACGCCGTCGGACACGCCCACCGCCACCTTTACGCCATCGGACACGCCGACTCCCACCGCGACAGATACGCCGACAGCGACCTATACGCCGTCGGATACGCCCACCAATACGCCGACTGAAACCGCGACCAATACACCGACCGACACCCCCACCGCGACGGCGACGGACACGCCGACAGCGACCTATACGCCGTCGGATACGCCGACTATCACCCCCACGCCGACCATTACCGACACGCCGCTGCCGCCCACGCCGGATATCACGCGAACACTGCTGTTTGCCACCCAGGCGCTGGAATTCCAGACGGCGACGGTGGCGGCCTGCGATTTTGATTATGACATCATCGAGCTGTCCCCCGCAGATGGCGACTTCTATCCCGCCAACCGGGAATACCGCCGCGAGATTGTGCTGCTGAATACAGGTAACTGCGCATGGGAGCGCAACACCTCGCTGGTGTGGGTGCGGGGCGAAGATTTTAATGCGGATCGCATCTTTATCCGCGAGCGTGTCAACCCGGGGGCGGAGGTGGTGCTGGTCTTTAGCGGGTTTACACCGCCGACAGGGGGGCTGCGCAGCGGCACCTGGGAACTGCGCACACCGGGCCAGATTCTGATTGGCAGGCCCATGGACATCAGCATTTCGGTGTTCGAGCAAGGAGGATGATGTTGGTAAGTCGTGATCAGGCCTGGGCCATAGTGACTGAATATACCGAGAGCGAATCGCTGCGGCGGCACATGCTGGCCGTAGAAGCCGCGATGCGGGCCTATGCCCCGCGTTTTGGCGGTGATCCGGACCTGTGGGGCGTCGTCGGCCTGCTGCACGACTTTGATTATGAACGTTATCCGGATGTGGCCGTAGAAGGGCATCCGGTGGTCGGGTCGCGTATTTTGCGCGAGCGCGGCATTTCGGAGGAAATTATCCAGGCGATTTTGGCGCATGCGGAAGAAATCACCGGCGTGAAACCGGAAACCCCAATGCAGAAGGCGCTGGTCGCTGTGGATGAACTGACCGGGTTTATCATCGCGGTGGCGCTGGTGCGCCCTTCAAAGAGCATTCTGGATGTGAAGGTGAGTTCTATCCGCAAGAAATGGAAGGACAAGGCCTTTGCCGCCCCGGTGAACCGGCAGGAAATTGAACACGCCGCCGCCGCGCTGGGGGTGCCGCTGGATGAGCATATCGCTGCGGTGCTGGAAGCCATGAAAGCCGCCGCCGAACCGCTGGGGCTGGTAGGTGAAGCGCCGCAGAGCTAAAATCTCTGGAAATTCTGCTAAGAAAAACAAAGGCCGCTCTGGTGAGGAACGGCCTTTGTTGTTTGTCTGTGATTTGTATGCCGGTGGCTGGTATTAAAGTTCGTGGGCCACTTTCGCCAGTCGTTCGACGGCGCGCTCCAGATCAGACATGGCGGTGGCGATGGAAAAGCGGATGTGCCCTTCGCCAGCAGCGCCGAAACCGACCCCCGGTGTGCCGGCGATGCCTGCCTTTTCCAGCAGCGCATCAGCCAGTTCCAGGCTGTTTTTGCTGCTGCCAGGAAAGCTCGGGAAAAGATAAAACGCGCCTTCGATGCTGCGGCAGTGGACGCCCTCAATCTCGTTGAGCGCCTTGACCATAAAATCACGCCGCTGCTGATAAGCATCGCGCATCTGCGCCACGCAGTCCTGCGGGCCGTTGAGCGCGGCGATGGTGGCATGCATGGTAAAGTTGGCCGCAGAGGATACGGTCTGGCTGCTCAGCTTGCCTGCCAGTTTGATGATTTCCGGCGGGGCGATCAGCCAGCCCAGACGCCAGCCTGTCATGGCATAGGCCTTGGACAGGCCGTTGACAGACAGGGTGCGTTCGGCCATGCCGGGTTGGGCGGCCATGGTGGGGTTGCTGCGGCCATCATAAACCAGATGCTCATAAATTTCATCGGCAATCACAAACAGGTCATTTTCGGTGGCCACATCGACAATGGCCTGTACCTCATCGGCGGTCAGCACGCGCCCGGTGGGGTTGTTGGGTGAATTGACCATGATGGCTTTGGTGTTGGGGGTCACTTTGGCCCGCAGCAAATCCGCCGTAATGGTGAAGTTATTCTCTGACGACAGGCTGACTGGCACCGGGGTGCCGCCCGCCAGCGTGATCATGGGCGGGTACGAGACCCACACCGGTTCGAGGTAGATAATTTCGTCGCCGGGGTTGGTGATGGCCGCCAGCGCCAGATAAATGGCCCATTTGGCCCCCGGGGCGATAATCACCTGAGTTTTAGGGTCCACCTGGACGCCATTTTCGCGCTCGGTTTTCGCGGCGATCGCTTCCAGCGCGGCGGGAATCCCCTTGGTGGGTGGGTAGTGGGTGGCACCCTCTTCGATGGAACTGAAAGCCGCCTGAACGATGTGGTCAGGCGTATCAAAGTCCGGGTCGCCGCCTGCCAGCGCGATGACATCCTGACCGGCAGCTTGCAGCGCCTTGGCTTTGTCCGCTACGGCCATCGTGACCGAGCCGGGTACGCTGCTGAGTAATCGGGAAAGTTCCTTCATCCATGGCTCCTATCTGATTGCTGAGCACAGGCGCAGGGTCTGTGCAGGCTGGTATGGGTTGATTGTGCGCGATTGTACAATACTTTGACTGCAATAGGTACAAACAAAAAAGGCCTCTCCGCTGTGGACAGGCCTTTCAGATTTTAACGCAGTAACGTTATGCCTGTACCAGTACCGGTGTGCCAACGGGTGCCCATTCGTAGAACCACAGGGCTTCGTCGTTGGGCAGATTAACGCAGCCGTGGCTCATGGGCTGGCCAAAATTATTGTGCCAGTAAGTGCCATGCACGGCATAGCCCGCATAAAAATACATGATCCACTGCACGTTCGGCAGATAATAGCCCGGGCCGCTCATGAGCTGGGCTTCGTACTTGCGCTGCACCGTAAAGCTGCCCTGTACGGTGGGGGTGGCGGGCAGGCCCATCGAAGCCAGGGCGCTGTGCACAAGCCGCCCATCTTCATAAGCATAAATGCGCGAATCGCTCAGATCAACGATGATCTGTTTGCCAACCGTGACAGTCGCGGCTGGCGCGCCGGGCGCCAGGGCCATGGGGGAGATGATGCCAAGATCGGTAACGCTGCTGGCGTCCGGGATGATGATGACCTGACCGGCTTCGATCAGGTTAGGGTCGGTGATATTATTGGCCTGGATGATGGCAGGCCAGGTGACGCCGTGCCGCTGGGCGATTTCTGCCAGATGTTCGCCCGGCTGCACGATATAAGGCATCCCGACTCCGTCTGGCACAACCAGAGGTGCTTCTTCCACGCTTTCGGCCGCTTCTTCAGCCGGGGTCTCGGCCTGGGGCGAGGTGAACACCGTCAGCGTCTGGCCGCGCAGGATGCGATCCGGGTTGGCGATGTTGTTGATCTGGGCGATCTGGCTGACGGTCAGGCCGTACTGGTTGGCGATGGTGGCCAGGGTTTCCCCGGGCTGCACGACATGATGCGTGGGTTCCACCGCGATCAGCGGATTTTCAACCGCTTCGCTGAGGTCAGGGATCACCATCTGCTGCCCGGCGACGATGTGCGCATGATTGCTGATGTTATTGGCCTGGGCGATGATGTCCATGCTGACGCCGTAGCGCTGGCTGATGCGAAAGAGTGTTTCTCCGGGCTGGACAATATGGATGGTGTCCTCCTGTGCGGCGGCCACAGCGGGGAACAGCAGGGCGAGCACAATCACAGTCAGGACGAGAGAACGGCTTGGCGGCATACTTCTCACTCCCCAAATTAGAGATTACAAACATGTGGATAGGAATAAAGTACATCAGGATAGGGATTTGGTCAATTTTTTCGCTTTGCCCGCCCTGGCTTTTACCAGTACAATTCTAGGCGAACATTGAATCGAATAGTGAGAATTACAGCGCATGTTATTACGTGCCTATCGGGTGACCGATAAATTAGGCATTGTCATTCTGAAAACAAGTCTGGTGATGGGCAGTGCGGCCCTGGCCAGTGTACAGACATCCACCGCCCGCACCGGACGCGTCTTTGGGGGTGTGCTGGGGGTGGTGGCGCTGGTGATCGGCAGCCTGTGGCGCGCGGTGCGCTGGGTGCTGCTGCGAATCTGGCGCGTGGTGCGTTTCGTGCTCACCGGCATCGGCCGGGTGGTGCTGGCTGTGTTTGGCCTGCTGGGCGGCGGTGCGCGTGTGGCCGGGCAGGCAGGCGGTACCGCGATGGCCCGGCGCGCCGCCCGTGCAGAACTCGAAAGCGGGCTGGCCGAAGACCCGCTGGTACAGCGTAACCGCCTGTTAAGCGGCCTGACAGTGGTGCTGCTGGTCGCGCTGATTGGCATTGTGCTGTGGGCGACCAACCCCGCCGCAGGCCCGGGGCGCAGCCCGGCAGCCCTGATGAGCAGCGGGCTGAATCTGCTGGCAGCGACCCAGCAGCCCGCCACATCGGTGCCGCTGCTGGCGACTGCGGTGCCGACGGTGACTCCGCTGCCGGCGGTGCTGGAGGCGCGGGGCAGTCTGGCCTATACCGTGCGCGAAAGCGGCCAGACGGATATCTGGGCCGTGAACATCGGCGATCGCACCCCGATACGCCTGACCAACAGTCCGGAAGACGAGCGCGACCCGGTCTGGTCGCCGGATGGCCGCCGCCTGGCCTATGCCTCGCGGCAGGATGGCAACTGGGAAATTTATGTTTACGATGCGCAGAACGGCACGACATCGCGCCTGACATTTGATCTGTCCTTCCAGGGTAAACCGCAGTGGAGTCCGGATGGGCAGTGGCTGGTGTACGAAAGCTACCAGGGCCAGAACCTTGATGTTTATATCATGCGGGTGGATGGGTCGCAGGTGGAACGCCTGACGGATCATCCCGGTCCGGATTTTGCGCCGGCCTGGTCGCCGGATGGCCGCCGTATCGCCTTTGTTTCGTGGCGCGATGGCAGCCAGGATATTTACCTGTTCTCGCTGGATGACCCGCGTGATTCGGCTTCCGTCAACCTGACTCAGACGCCCAACCGCAACGAGGATTTCCCGGCCTGGTCGCCGGATGGCGAACTGCTGGCGTTCAGCGCGCTGGATCAGGGGGTGGAAAAGGTCTTTGTACTGCCCGTCAACAACCCGGATGCCACAGCGCAGGTGCTGGGGCGGGGGCGGGCGCCAACATGGTCACCGGATGGCGGCAGCCTGATCGCGGCGGTGGATTCGTTCGACAGCACCCAGTTGATCGCCATCCCGTTTGCCGAATCCGGCTTTGCCACAACAGTGATTCCGGTGCCGAAGGGCACCACCAGCCCGCACTGGTCCGCAGCCCCGCTGCCTGCCAGTCTGGTTAACAGCGGTGGGGTGGGGCCGGCCGTTGTCGAGCAGTTGTTTATCGAGCAGGTGCAGGAATCAGATGATGACCCGCCCTATGATCTGAACCTGCTGACCGATGTCGAAGCGCCTGTCGCGGCCCTCAGCGACCGGGTTAACGATTCGTTTAATGCGCTGCGGGTGGTGGCCAACGATACCATCGGCTTTGATTTTCTGGGGCAGTTGGAAGATGCCTTCTGGCCGATTGACCGCCTGCCGCAGCCGGGCGAACCGCGCCGCAACTGGCATATGACTGGCCGGGCCTTTTCCATTAACCGCAACGCGATTGCCGGTTTTCCGCCGCCTATCGAGATTGTGCGCGAAGATATTGACATTGATACGTACTGGCGGGTGTATGTGCGCGTGGCCGATGATGCCCAGAACGGCCAGCTTGGCGAGCCGCTGCGCCAGATGCCCTGGGATTTCCTCAGCCGTAACCAGGGGGATGTCGAGGCCTATAACCAGGGCGGCCGCCTGCGCACAGAGATTCCCGGCGGTTATTATGTGGACCTGACTCAACTGGCCGCAGATTATGGATGGGAACGGGTGCCGGCCGGAACGGACTGGCGTGCCAACTTTAACGCGACCAACTACTGGATGTTTATCAAGCCGGAAGGGCTGTCATGGTTCGATGCCATGCGCGAACTGTACACCCTGGGGCAGATGGGCGGTTTTGCGCCGACAGCCGTGCCCCCCGCCGCAGACATCCAGCCCGATGAGCAGCAGCCTGTGCCGGTAGAGCCGCAGGCAGAAGCGACGACGGCACCGCCGCCGGACGATGCTGCGCCGGAATCTACCGGGGTAGGGCCACTGCTGCCGCCTCCACCGACGACTGAGAACGGGGAGGAGTCGTAGTGCGCGTCCCGGCTGTGCTGCTGGTGCTGTTTATGTTCGGCGCTTTTGGCGTGGTGCTGCTGATGAACAGCAGTGCTACTCCCGAACTGCAACCGGTGATTCCGACGCAGGTGGTGCCCACCGAGGACCCCAACGCGTGGCAGAATATCCTGCGCGAAGGTTTTGGCGAGAACAGCACCCCGCTGCCCACCATTGCCATCCCGACGGAGCCGTTTATCCCGCCGACACTGCCGACGCAGGCGGATTCAAACCTGGTGCCACTGTCTGCGCTGGATGTGAGCGGTGATGTGCGCCCGACCTTTACCCCTTTCAGCGCAGCCGTCACCCCGACCCCGCCGCCGCCCACGCTGGCGCTGGTGGCCTCAGAACCGCCGGTGACGGTGCAGGTGGTCACGCGCGCGCCCAATGAATGGCAGCCGCCGCCGCTGATTCCGCCGCTTTCGCGCGATCCGCTGGGGCGTGATCATTACTGGTTCCAGCGCCCGGTTGATTCCAGCGCCACCAATTACGGCCTGTTCTATTATCCTTACGGATCTGATGGCCCACAGCAGGAAAGCCCCTGGCGTGTGCATCATGGCATCGACATGCCCAACCCTGTCGGCCAGCCCGTGCGTGCCGCTGCTTCTGGCGAGGTAATCTGGGCGGCGGATGGGCTGCGTGTGATAGGCGGTGTGTTCCAGAATTCCCCCAGCTATGGCAATGTCGTCATGATCGAACATGACTTTGGTTACCGCAACGAGCCGCTGTATACCCTGTATGCGCACCTGTCTGCGGTGCTGGTGCAGCCCGGAGTGTATGTCGAGACTGGCGATGTTATTGGTCTGGTGGGCGAAACAGGCCGGGTGAGTGGACCGCACGTGCATTTTGAGCTGCGGATGGGCGGAGAAAACCATTACCGCAACACCTATAACCCGGTGCTGTGGATGGTGCCCTATGTCGGGCATGGGGTGATTGCCGGGCGGGTCCTGAACCTGAACGGTGATCTGGCAAACGATGTGGATATTACGATCAAAAGCTGGGCGACGGGGCTGGTTCACGATACCACGACGACCTATGTTTTTCAGAATAACAACCTGGACGTGAACAGCGACCCGGTCTGGCGAGAAAATTTCGCCGTTGGCGATGTCCCGGTGGGGCGTTACGAAGTGATCGCGGTGATCGAAGGGGCGCGGGTCTCCAAGGTCATTGATGTGCTGGAAGGCACGACCAATTTTGTCGAACTGGAACCTGCACAGCCCGCCACAGCCCAACCTGTGGATGAAGAAGACCCGGCCTAGCGTCGGGAAGTCGTTGAGAACGACAATAGCGGGAGTGCCGCCATTCCGCTACACTAGTGCCAGCGGAAATCATCCCGATATGAGGAGGATTGGTTCATGCATGGACGTTCGCGTCGCTATCTGCTGCGGCTGACATGGCTGCTGTGTGTTTTGTTGTTGATGTCCAGTGTATCTGCTCAGGACTCCCGTGTGCTCCAGCCGGGTGATACCGTCACCGGCGTGCTGGATGTCGAAAATGTTGCTCAGGTGTACTCACTTGACGGAAGCGAAGGTGATGTCGTTACCCTGAGAGCGAGCAGCGCAAGCGGCCTGGGGGTCGCCCTGCTGCTGACGAATGCTGCTGGCGAAACAGTGGCGCAGGGTTTTGAAAACAGCAATGAGACCGTGCTGGCGGATGTGGCTTTGCCACAGGACGGCACCTACTATGTGACTGTGCTGTCGGCGCTGGGGGTTACGCTGCCTGCGGGTAACAGCTTCGAGCTGACCTATGAAAGCGCGGGTGGCCCGGAAGCCACAGAGACAGTCACGACGGAAGATGAGGATGCTGCGACTGCGCAGCCCACCACACCGCCGGAAACTACCGCCGAGGCGACTGACGAAGTCACCGGCGAGGCGACAGAACCCGCGATATTTGAAGTGGGTCAGATTCTGACGATCAACGGGCTGCAGATCGCGCTGCAGTGGAACTCGCTGGCGAACCTGGACCTGGAAGTGCGCGACCCGGTGGGCGGCAGTGTTTACTTTAATACGCCCAACGTGCCCAGCGGCGGCCAGTTTGGGGTTAATGTCAACAGCGTATGCGATAACCTGACGGCAGATGCACCCACCGAACAGGTGGTATGGCCGGCGGGGGCGCTGCCAACCGGCAGCTATGAACTGCTGGTGTATTACCAGCCGCTGGATGCCTGTCCTACGACAGAACCGGTCAGCTTTACGCTCAGTGTGACGCTGGACGACCAGTCGGTGACATCGATAGAGGGTAACCTGCTGCCGAACGAGACCTTCATCTCCAGCGTGAGGGTCGGGCCGGATGGTTCGCTGGCTGAAGGGGCCAGCGGTCTGTACACAGACACAACCCAACTGCCAGTTCCCGCGTCTGAGCTGATGGCGGATGCCCAGTCTGTGGCGTTTGATACGCCAATCACGGGGCTGATCACCAGCGCAGATTACTACGATACCTATTCGTTCCAGGGGCAGGCCAATGACCTTGTCTCAGTTTCGGTGGAGGCCATCTCCGGCAGTCTGGATACGCTCCTGCTGGTGCTGGATTCCGCTGGAAATGTGATTGGCTCTAATGACGACATGGCCGAAGGGGTGACGCATTCGAGCATCCCCAACATGCGCCTGCTGACGACAGGGACCTATACCATTGTCGCCACCCGTTATGGCAAGGATGTCGGCGGTACCGAAGGTAAGTATACGCTGCTGCTGACCGGGCCAACCGGCGATCTGCCGCCAGAAGTGCTTGATCTGGGCCTGCCGCGCGGCGATGTCGAAATTGCGCTGTCGTGGAACACCAACGCAGACCTGCAACTGCTGGTGCGCGATCCGCGCGGCGATTCGGTCTTTGATGATACCCCTCAGGTGCCCAGCGGCGGACGGCTGGCGGCGGCAGGTAATGTGAACTGCAACATCTCGCAGGTCAGCCCTGTGTCCTATGTTTACTGGCCGGAAGGTTTGCTGACGCCGGGCCTGTACGAAATCGAAGTCTGGTATCAGAACCCGTGTGACGATACCCGGCCGGTCAGCTTTGCGCTGAACGTACTGGCCAACGATACGCCCGTACTGACCCAGACGGCACAGCCCCAGCCCTTCGAGATTTACGTGACCAGCTTTATCGTGGGTGTGGATGGCCAGGTGATCTCGAATGAGGGCGGGTTTATCGGAACGCGGCAGCCCGGGGCACAGCAGCTGGATTCCTCCTCGCTCAATGTGCAGAGTGAACTGGCGAACGCGCAGACCATCACCAGCGGCCAGACGGTCAGCGGCAGCATCACCAACGACAACAAGTTTGCGCTGTACAGGTTTGAGGGTGAAGCCGGGGATGTCGTGACGATCAGCCTGATTGCAACGGCGGGCCGGCTGGATACAGCATTGTTCCTGCTGGACCCCAACGGCTTCCAGATTGCGGACAACGACGACGCGGTGGTTGGCGAGAGTACGGATTCGCTCATCAGCGAATTTACCCTGCCGGAAAACGGGCAGTATACCATTATTGCCACCCATTTTGGCATGCAGTATGGGGGCACGACGGGGGCGTATGATTTGTCATTCTCACGGTTGAACTAGGCGCAAAACACGCTACAATTGCAATCATGCCCCCTGGGATAATTGCAAGAACACACACAAACAGGTTTGGGCGTCCTGTCAAAACGCCCGTCTGTTTATTCTGCTGTTGGGGCCAGAAAGGAGAATAAGCGCTGCTCGCAGAAAACTGTGCGGGTATGTGCTGTTGATTATGAGAAAGTCCTGGTTACTTTTTGCTGTGTTGTGCCTTCTCCTTGTTGCGGCCTGTATGCCGGCGCCCGAACTGCGCGACAATACGCTGCTTACGGATACAAGCCTGATCACTGGCGAACCCTGCGAAGCTCCCTGTTTTCTGGGCATTACCCCTGGCGAAACAAACTGGCGCGATGCCGTGACCATTCTGGAAGATAACAATGCGTTTACCAACCTGCAAACCCAGACTGCCGAAGACAGCAGCGGGCGTATTCAGGTTGCCTGGCAGGAAGGTGAAGGGGGCAGTGTCTGCTGCCAGATGCTTTCTGAAGATGGCGAAACGGTAGACCTGCTGTTTTTGCGCACGGCCCCGGTCATGACCCTGGGTGAGGTGATCCGGGCGCATGGCGAGCCAGAGTATCTGTCCGGGCAGGAATTTACCGAAGAGCAGGCGATTGCCAGCCTTGTTTATCCGGAAATTCCGATGGTGATCTATGTCTTTGTTGGCGGCATGGAAAGCGGTGCCCTCAGCGAAGACAGCGAAATCATCGGGGTGCTGTATTCTGTCGAGTCTGATATGGCTTTGCTGCTGCAAACCTCTGAACTGCAGGCCTGGGAAGGCTACCAGCCGCTGAGTACGTATATGGAAAGTGAATTGGAGGTTACGCCGAGCGTTACCCTGACCCCCACACCCAACTCGTAAGTTACGGCTGCTGGCAGTGGTTGTCAGCATGCAGCCATTGATCGTTTATGTAGGAATATTAAGGAGCACGGGTAAGATGAGCGCAGATGTAACAACACCCAGTTCGATTGAAGAACTGGCGCCACGGATGGAGCTGCGCGGCAAAGTCACACGGCTGGAACTGACTGGCGCATTTGTGGATATTGGTGTGGGTGAAGACGCCTTTCTGCACATCTCCCAACTGAACCGTCCCAACGTGCGTAATGTGTCCGACGTTCTGAATCCTGGTGATGAAGTTACGGTCTATGTTCTGAAGGTGGATAAGGACAGCCGCCGTGTCGCCCTGTCGCTGTCCCGGCCGCCCGCGGTGACCTGGGACGAATTAAAAGAGGGCGATTCCGTCAGCGGCAAGGTGGTACGCATCGAGAGCTTTGGTGTGTTTGTGGATATCGGGGCAGAGCGCCCTGGTATGGTGCATGTCTCCGAGCTTTCCAACGGCTATGTCAAATCACCTTCGGATGTTGTCAGCGTGGGCCAGGAAGTCGAGGCGCGGGTGTTAAAAATCAACCGCAAGAAGCGCCAGATTGACCTGACGATGAAGACGGCAGAACCGGTGGTGACGGCCAGCGACTTCGAGGAAGAGGACGTCGAAGAGATGCCCACCGCCATGGAAATGGCGCTGCGCCGGGCCATGGCTCAGGCAGAAGAGCAGGAAGAGGCCCAGCCAGAAAAGGCAACGAAAAAATCCCGCAAGATGTCGCGGGAACAGGAAGATATTATCAGCCGGACGCTGCGCAGCCAGCAGAAATAAGGCCGCGCAGCGCCCGTTGGTGGGTCAGGCGCGCAGTTCGCGCCACAGCCGCATCGCAGACACGGCGAACAGCAGGGTAATATTGACCTCGTGTGCCAGGCACCAGGTGCAGAACGCTGCCAGCAGGGCGGCCTGTACGTAGATCAGCCAGAGCGCATACAGAAATGCAAATAACGTGATGCCAAACATCAGGGTTCTGCCATATTCCCGCAGGAAAGGCACACGTTTTTCGAGCAGAAGCAGGGCGCCCAGCACCAGGTAAGACAGCAGCCCCAGGTAGGCAATATCGATGCCTGCCAGTCTGGAATAGGCGCTGTTCTGCACCACATCACAGTTTATGGAGCCATCTTCCAGACACACAACGCTGGTGTTGGTAATTTTGGTATAGCTGATATAGCCGCTGATGATGATTCCCAGCACGACGAGCACAAGGCTGAGGATATAAAGATAATCTCTGGTCTGAAGGGTTTCGCGTGTTTGTACAGTCATCTTCCAGTGTTTCCTCTATTGAAAAGCGCGCAGCAGTCGGACGGGCAGGGCCGTCCCTGCTGGCACATCAGTCACATCTTCCGGAATAATAAGCAGACCATCCGCCAGCACCATCGACATCAGCGCCCCTGAACTCTGGGTGCCGGTGGTCTGCGCGATGATCTGCCCGTTCTGGCGTGTCAGCCGCACCCGCAGATAACTGCGGCGGCCATCAGAGCGCAGGGCTTCGCCTGTGATGGCGGTGATGGTTTCTGCCTCGTCCGTCCGGCGCTGCATCCGCAGCAGGGCAGGCCGTACGAAGACATCAAAGGTCACCATAGCCGAAACCGGATTGCCGGGCAGCCCAAAGAAGGGCACGCCTTCCACCTGCCCGAACGCCAGCGGTTTGCCGGGGCGCACATTGACCCGCCAGAACTGCACCTCGCCCAATTCGTCCAGCACAGTTCGCACCACATCATAGGTGCCCACCGACACCCCGGCGGTGCTGATGATCATGTCTGGCTGCTGGTCGAGCGCGGCGCGGAACATGGCGCGCACAGCTTCCAGCGTATCGCGCGCGGTGGGCTGGCGCAGGGGGATGCCGCCGTAGTGGGTCACCAGTCCGGCGATGGTGTGGCTGTTGACATCGCGTATTTTGCCCGGCGCCAGCGGCTCGCTGGCATCGACCAGCTCATCACCGGTGCTGACAATAGCGACACGCGGCTGCTGTACAACATCCGGCTGTGCCCGGCCCAGCGCCGCCAGAATCCCCAGGTCCTGGGGCCGCAGCACCGTTCCGGCCTGCAGGACTACCTGGCCCACCGCGACATCCTCACCTGCCGGGCGGATATTGGCGCCGGGCTGGGTGGCGCGGCGGATGCCGACGCTTTCCTGCAGGGCAATGTCTGTGCCGGCCTGCCACCCGGAATCCGTATCTTCGACAGGTACGACCGCATCTGCGCCGGCGGGCACCGGAGCACCGGTCATGATGCGTGCTGCCTCACCGGGCTGAATCGCCGCCTGTGGCACCGCGCCTGCCGGGATATCCATCACGACACGCAGCCGCGCTGGTGCGGCATCAGACGCCGCCTGAATATCCGCTGCGCGCACGGCGAAGCCATCCATGCTGGAATTGGCGAAGGGGGGCAGGTTGATGTCCGACACAACCTCATCTGCCAGGACACGCCCCAGCCCCTGTGTAAGGGGCATCACTTCTGCCGGCAGCGGATGGATTTTGCTCAGGATATGGTTTAAGGCATCCTCGACGCTGAACAAATCAGCCAAAGGGGCTTCCTTTCATTGCGCGAATGGCGAAATATGATTATAACATACCGGCTAGTGGAGAGATTCAAAATTTGATGAGGAACTAATATTGGTCTGGTGGAAAACCTACAAAGATGTTCTATGGTTATTATAGAAATATGGCTGTGATCTGGTAAAATTCGGATGTAATGAACTTGCAAACACTTCTTGATTCACTCCCCAGTCTTTCCCCGAATGATCGTTCGCTCATTGAACGTGCCTATCATAAAGCAGAGAAAGCGCACGAAGGTCAGCGCCGCCGCAGCGGTGAGCCTTACTTTACCCACTGCGTGGCTGTCGCGCATATCCTGGCGGATATGAAGCTGGATGCGGAGGCCGTGGCCGCTGCGCTGCTGCATGATACGCTGGAAGATACGGACATCACGCTGGAGGAACTGCGCAGCGAATTTGGCGCGACGGTGGCTTCGCTGGTGGATGGCGTTTCCAAGCTGACGAACCTGCCCATCAACGTGGATGGGCACAGCCGGCGCAATGATCGCGAACTTGAATATATTCGCAAAATGCTGCTGGCGATGGGCAGCGATGTGCGGGTGGTGCTGGTCAAGCTGGCGGATCGTCTGCACAATATGCGCACCCTGGGCTATATGCCGCAGATCAAACAGGCACAGATCGCCCGCGAGACGCTGGATATTTTTGCCCCGCTGGCGAACCGTCTGGGGATCTGGCAGTTCAAATGGGAGCTGGAAGACCTCAGCTTTCGCTATCTGAACCCGGATGCTTACAAGCGAATCGCCACCAGTGTTGCCGAACGCCGCGCAGATCGCGAAACGTACATGAATAAGATCATCACGACGCTGCGCAGTGAACTGGAGAAATACGGCCTGCAAAACGTCACGATCAGCGGGCGGCCCAAACATATCTACAGCATCTACAGCAAAATGCAGCGCAAGCAGCTTCCCTTCGACCAGATCTACGACGTGCGCGCGGTGCGGGTGATCGTGGATGACAAGCCGGATTGTTATCTGGTGCTGGGGATTGTGCATAACCTGTGGCGGCCCATCCCTGGCGAGTTTGATGATTATATCGCCAGCCCCAAGGACAACTTCTATCAGAGCCTGCATACCGCCGTGCTGGATTCTGAAGGGAAAACGGTAGAAGTACAGATCCGCACCTGGCAGATGCACGAACACGCCGAATATGGTATTGCGGCCCACTGGCGTTACAAGGAAGGCCGCCACGAGCGCGATGAGGAATACGAGCGCCGGGTGAGTTTCCTGCGCCGCCTGATGGAATTTGGCCCGGAAGAAGATAACCCGGAAGCATTCCTCAGCACCATGAAGAGCGAGGTGTTTCAGGATCGTATCTACGCCTTTACGCCAAAGGGTGATATTTACGATCTGCCGGTGGGGGCTACGCCGATTGACTTTGCCTATCACATCCATACGGAAATCGGGCACCGGTGTCGGGGGGCCAAGGTGCATGGCAGGCTGGTTGGGCTGGATTACAACCTCAAGACCGGCGATCAGGTCGAAATTCTGACATCGCGGCGCGGCGGCCCCAGCCTGGACTGGCTGAACCCCAACCTGGGCTATGTGAAGACCACCCGCGCGAAAAGTAAAATCCGCCAGTGGTTCCGCAAGCAGAACCGCGACAAGCATCTGGCGAGCGGGCGCGAACTGCTGGAGCGCGAAATGAAGCGCCTGGGGGTCATCGACAGCATGGCCTTTGAGACGGTGGCCCAGTTGTTCAACTATGAAAAAGTTGACGATTTTATGGTGGCCATCGGCGCGGGTGATATCAACAGTTCTCAGATCGCCATGCGCATCCTCGAAACAGAGCGCCAGCAGCAGAAAAAAGACCTGATCGAGGAGATGCTCCAGCCGAAACCCAGGCCAGCCCCGCTGCATATCAGCCCGCAGGTGGGCAGCGGCGTCAATATTATGGGCACGGGCGGCCTGCTGGTGCATCTGGCGCGCTGCTGCAGCCCCATGCCCGGCGACGATATTGTAGGCTATGTCACACGCGGGCGCGGCGTGACGGTGCACCGCAAGGATTGCAGCAACATGCAGACGACGCAGGAACCAGAGCGCATGGTGGATGTCACCTGGGATCATGTGCCGGATGAACAACGCTATTCGGTCCCTATCGAGATTGTCGCCTATGACCGCGAAGGGCTGATGCGCGATATCAGCATTGTGGTGGCCGATGCCGGGGTGAATATGTCGTCGGTCAATGTATCCACCCGCCAGAATATCGCCACCTTCCAGTTGATGATCGAGATCAGCAGCATCGCGCAGCTAACGCGCATCCTGACCCGGCTGGAAGCCGTCGAAAACGTCGTTGAGGCCCGCCGCCGCCACATGCTTTGAACCCCGGCGGCGGGCTTATGAAGTGACCTTCAGGTTGTTAAACCCTGTCCCATCGCGGTTTATTATGTGCATGTAACTGGAAAATATAACTTTCTAACAAATAATGACCTTTTACTTTCTTTCGATTTTCATTTGCAAGTCCATTACTGACAAATTATAATACGCTAACCAAACTGAAACCGGCACCAGCGTTCACTGGTTCTATCCGACAGAAGTGCTGCGAGGGGGTACTCCTATGTATGGCCTGACATACCAGATTGCGGCGGAGCAGCTGCGCGACATTGATCCCGGCTATCGCCTGATCGTCGCACATCCCAACTATATACAGCAGCATTTGGTTTTTTCGGAACTGATGGATGATGAGTCGTCTGTGTATCTGCGGCTGGATGGCAGAAATCTGACCCAGGCACAGATGGAACAGCAGTTAGAAGCGGCCCTGCAGGCCCAGCAGGCGGTTGATCGTGTGGGGCAGATCCGGCAGATGGTGCTGGATGAGTGCGACTGTGCGCACCCGGACGCGCTGCATGCGTTTATCGGAGGGCTGCTTGACCAGTTGGAAAACGGACGTATTGTGCTGTTCACGCGCTATCCGCCGCATGGGCTGCTGTCGAACCCCGCGCTGCGCGAACAGATGGCGTTTGTCCCGGTGGATGAATCGCTGATGCTGTGGGATTATGCCCGCCGCCAGGGTACGGATAAACAGGTGCTGCTGGAAGTGCGGGCGCTGGGCAATGGGCACGTGCTGCTGGATGGCAGGGAAGTCGAGGACTGGGATGGCCTGCTGCCGCGTTCGCTGTTTTTCTATCTGGTGGACAAGGGGATGACCACCCGCAACGATATTTTTGATACCTTCTGGCCGACCCTTTCCGTGCGGGAAGCCACCAATGTCTTCCATGTCACCAAACGGAAAATCAGCGAGGTGCTTGGCACGGACCTGACGGTGTACTGGTCCGGGTTTTACCATATCGCGCCCAATATTGAACTGAGTTACGATGTGGTCCGTTTTTCAGAGCTTCAGCAGAACAGCGCGGTGGCCCCGATGGCCGAAGCGACAGACCTGCTGCAGCGGGCTGTGTCGCTGTATCGCAATGATTTTCTGATCGGGCTGGATATGTCCTGGGTGGAGGAACGGCGCCAGGAACTGCGGCAGTCGTACGGCGAGGTGCTGATCGGGCTGGCGAAAGCGCGCGAGCAGGCCGGGGCGCTGGAAGAAGCGCTGGGGCTGTATGTGCGGGCAGTGAATACCAACCCGCAGCGCGAAGACCTGGCCCTGAACACCATGAAGCTGTATCGCGAACTGGGCCTGCCGGCCGATGCCCTGCGGGTGTATGCCCGCCTGAAGACCGAATTACAGGCCAAGCTGGGGCTGGACCCGGCGCATCATCTGCAGGAACTGGCCGGCGAACTGGAGCAGGCGGCGATCAGCCAGCGCACGACGCCTTTATGATCTCCACCTGCATGCTGTGTGTTCTATTCGGGCGTGCCGGTTACTGCGCCGGTTCCGGCACGCTGAGCTGTTCCTGGTAACTGACAACCGCCGCTACCGCTTCTTTTGCGCGCATCGAAATGACATAATCGCCCCCGCTGCGCCCGCGTTTGACCTTGGGCGCCAGGCCGATGCGCATGTATTTCGGCTTGTTCTTGTCCGTCAGCACGATGATGTTGTCATCCTGACGGCCAATGGTGGACGCGGCCACACTGCGGCTGTCCTTGGGCAGGCGCATGGCGATCACACCCGCCCCTGCGCGGCCCTGCACCGGGAATTCTGAAGCCTGCGAAATGAGCGCCACGCCGTTATCTGTGATCAGCCAGACATATTGGTTTTCCACCATGACCTGTGCGCCTACCACCTGATCGCGCTGGCCGCTTAGCTTGATCCCGCGCATCCCGCCGGAGGGCAGGCCGGTGGGGCGTACATCCTCTTCCTTAAAGCGGATGCCCTGGCCCTGCGCCGTGATAAGCAGCACCTCGTTTTCGCCAGTGGTATAGGATACCCAGCCCAACTGCCCGCTGCCGACATTCATCACGCGGAAGGCATTGGCCGTCATGCCCGGCAGGTCTTCCATGCGGATGCGCTTCACCTGCGCATCGGTGGCCGTCAGGAACAGGTAGCCTGTTTCCAGATTGGGCGGCAGGCTGAGGATGGCGACAATCGTATCGCTGCTGCTCAGCGAGCAGAGGGCATTGAAGGGGGTGCCCTCCGCCGGGTCGTTGACCTGCGGCACCTGCTGCGCCAGAATCGTCGCGCACTGGCCGTCTGCTGTAAACAGATACAGCGTCTGGTCGGTGCTGCTGTGCAGGATAAAACGCGGCGGATTTTTAACATCGGTGGTCACTTTGGGCGGCGCATTTTCATAGCTGCGGCCCAGCAGCCCATCCACCGTCAGGGTGATCCAGGTGTTTTCCTGCGGCAGCAGCAGCTTTTCCATACTGGCAGTGGTGGCGGTGTCATCCACGATGATGGTCCGGCGCGGGTCGCCATAGGCCTGCTTGATGCTGGTCAGTTCATCCACGATGACGCCGCGCATCTTCTCCGGGCTTTTGAGCAGCCCTTCCAGATAGGAAATCAGCCGGATTTTTTCCTTGTGCTCATCCTCAATTTTCTTGCGTTCCAGGGCGGCCAGCCGGCGAAGCTGCATGTCCAGAATGGCCTGGGCCTGCACTTCGCTGATCTTAAGGGCCTTGCGCAGGTTTTCGCGCGCTGTTTCGACGGTGCGCGACTTGCGAATGATGGCGATGGTTTCATCCAGGTTATCCAGCGCTTTCAGCAGCCCTTCGAGGATGTGCGCGCGTTCCTTTGCGCGGGCCAGTTCATATTCGCTGCGCCGCCGGATCACTTCCAGCCGGTGATCGAGATACACCCGCAGCGCCTGCTTGAGAGTCAGGATGCGCGGCTCGTTATCGACCAGCGCCAGCATGATGATGCTGAAGGTATCCTGCAGCGGCGTCAGCTTGAACAGATCGCCCAGCACCTGGGTGGCATCGACCCCGCGCTGTAATTCAACCACCAGACGAATCCCCTGCCGGTCAGATTCATCGCGCAGGTCCGCCAGACCTTCCAGTCTGCCGCTGCGCACCAGCGAGGCAATACGTTCTGCCAGTGTGGATTTGTTGGTCTGGTAGGGCAGTTCGCTGACGATAATACGCGATTTGCCGCGCCCCATATCCTCAATGTGGACTTTCGCCCGCACGGTGATCTTGCCGCGCCCGGTCGCATAGGCGCTGACGAGGGAATCCTCACCGTTATCCAACCCATCCTGATGCCGGAAGACCAGCCCGCCAGTGGGGAAATCCGGCCCTTTGATAAACTGCATCAGGTCGGTGGTGGTGATATCTTCCAGCTTGTTCCAGTTGTTCAGCAGGTAAACCAGCGCGTCGCAGACTTCCACCAGATTGTGGGGTGGAATATTGGTGGACATGCCCACAGCGATGCCGGACGAGCCGTTGACGAGCAGATTCGGGATGCTGGCAGGCAGGACAACGGGTTCGCTCAGGCTGCCGTCGAAGTTTTCCTGAAAATCAACCGTGTCCTTCTGGATATCCACCAGCAGTTCTTCGCCAATATCGGCCATGCGCGCTTCGGTATAACGCATCGCCGCTGCGCCGTCACCATCGACACTGCCGAAGTTGCCCTGGCCATCAACCAGGGTATAGCGCATGGAAAACTCCTGCGCCAGCCGCACCATCGTTTCATAGACAGCGGCGTCGCCATGCGGATGATATTTCCCCAGCACCTCGCCCACAATACGGGCGCTTTTGCGGTAAGCCTGATCTGCGCGGATGCCCATATCGTGCATGGCATACAGAATGCGCCGGTGCACGGGCTTTAAGCCATCGCGAGCATCTGGCAGCGCGCGCGCCACAATGACGCTCATCGCATAATCCAGGTAGGCGTTGCGCATCTCCTGGTCAATATTCACCGGGTTGACCACACCACGGTTTCCGTTCATCGAGTTGTCCTTAATCATGGTTCTGGAGCACGTTCCTCATTCTAGGGCGCAGAGGCCCCGCTGTCAAATCTGAACAAATGTTCTTGTATTATAGCACATTTTCAATATGCCATCACTATTCTGATGGGGCGCAGCAGGGGGGATTTGCCGCGTTCAGTCACTTGCCGGCGCTGGCAGCAGCCCGGCCTCGTGCAGGAAGGCGGCGTACTGCTGTGCCTGTACCTGCGTGCCAGAATCGATCAGGTGAATGCCGTCACCTTCCCACAGGCTGGCATCCACCGGGAAAGTCTCGGCCAGGTCGATGAGGGGAACATCCATGTCCTGCGCCAGGTCGCGAATGATGGCGTTGTGTTCCGCTACGGCTGCATGCCAGTAATCGGGCCTGTCAATGCCTTCAAAATACACCCAGGTGGAAAGCACCGGCTGCACTGCGTTGGCTTCGGCCAGAATCAGCGTGTTGCGCAGGTTGCGCTGGAAATATACCGGCGGGTTGGCGTTCAGCCGTTCTTCTGTGGTGATGCTGGTCGGGTCCGGTTCGCAGTCCACCTCTGGCAGCGTAAACCCGGACGTAAAGGCCAGCGGGTCTGGCAGCCAGCCCAGGTTGACGCCAACAAAACGATGCAGCACGCTGGGACTCAGGCTTTGTTCGCGCTCTACCCACAGGCCGCGCGCATAATTCAGCCCGCGCAGGCCGTTATCCCCATGATAGCAATCCACAGAGGCCTGCTCGCGTGGGATCAGGTCGTTATAGTTGTCGTACAGGATAATCATGTTCGGTTCGATTTCCAGCACGCGGAAGGCAAAATTGACCAGCGATTCCCAGCTTGTATAACCCTGGAAACCGGCATTGACGACCTCGACGTTGCTATAGCCGTACTCGTCCCGCAGGATGTCCTGCAGCAGCGCCGGGTAGGCATGTTCGGCGTCTGTCCCGGTGCTGTAGGTGGTCGAGCCGCCCAGCGCGACAATGCGGTAAGTATCCGGCGGGCGGGGCAGGGCGATTTCCGGCCCGCGATAGCCCAGGCTGTTGTGTTCCGGGTGGCGTGGGGAAGGGTAGTAATTGACGTAGGGCAGCGGGTCGACCAGCGGATCAATGGCCTCTATCTCGTCCGCAGAATACAGATAGCGGATGCGGGCGGATTCTGGCCCGGCGCTGGCGAAATACAGCCGCAGGCCGACTTCCAGCAGCAGCAGCGTAAACGCGATGCTGAACAGGCCGATAAGCACCACACCGGCCCGGCTGCTGCCCCCCGCTGCCGCCGCGCCAGTGCTGGCACGCACAGGGATCAGCGCGTAAATGCCCACGATCAGCAGGATCACCGCCGCGCCCACCAGCAGCCAGAACAACGGCTGCCGCGCCAGGATCACCACCGGCAGGATATAGGCTGCCTCGCGCCCATCCTGCAGGGTGACGCGCAGCGTGACGGGCTGTTCTGGCGTGATGCACAGCAGGGTATGGCCCTGCCCGATAACGCCTTCGTCGTTAAGATACACCGCCTGTATCTGATCCACCTGCCAGGTGACGTTCAGGCATTCACCGGGGAAGCCAATCACGCTGCGTTCTGCGCGCAGGGTGATGTGGGCTGCTCCTTCGGTCGTATCGATGACTGCCGGCGGCGAGAGGATGATGATCAGCAGCGGAATCACGATCAGCAGCGCCGCTATACCGAGCGCCGCCGCAGCCTGCGGCCAATGTATCTTACGGGAATTCATGCGGTGGAAACCCTCTGTTTTAGCGGGTGGTGTTTGACAGGCGGATTGTATCTGGCAGCGCCAGCAGACGGCCAGCGCAGCGATGATGCAGTAGGCGAGTATAGCACAGGCATTTTATAGCGACAATTGCTGCCCGCAAGGGGCGAAATGATGACAGCATGATGACCCGTGAACGGCAGATTATCCCAGAATGCCTATAGCGGCCTGAGGGCGACTGTGGTAGTATGCCCGGCATGAGCATACGATCAAAGACAACATCTATCCTCTTTTGTATTCTCAGTGTGCTGCTGGCGGTGGGATGTATTCCACAGACCCCGATTCCGGTCTATGTGACCCCGACTCCGCAGCTGCCAGCGACGGACGAACTCACCCCGATTCCTACCGCAGGCGGGCTGGCACCTTCTCAGACTCCGGAAGAAACCGAAGCTGAGGCGACGGCGACCGAAGAAGAAGCAGCCACCGCAACGGAGGAAACGCCAGCGCCCGTCGTGACTTTTCCGGGGGCGATTGTCGGGCCGGATTATACGCCGCCGCCCACCTCTACGCGCCGGCCGACGCTGACTCCGACGATACGGCCAACTGACGAAGAACCGGAAGAGACTCCGACTCGGACGCCCTCCCCCGGCCCATCACCAACGCCGCTGCCCGGCCTGGACCCGGACGAGATCGGGGTGCAGGTACACAGCCTGCTGGATCAGGACGGCTGGGACGAGGTGCTGCGGCTGACGGAACAGCTTGGGGTAGGCTGGGCCAAGGTACAGATTGACTGGGCCTTGCTGCAGCCCAACGGCCCGGACGAAATCAGCATTGATCTGCGCCGCCAGGAACTGTATGTCGAGAATCTGGATTCCAGGGGCATGAAGGTGCTGGTGAGTATCGCCAAAGCGCCCGGCTGGGCACGGTCTAATCAGGCCGAAAGCGGCCCGCCGGACGACCCGCAGGCGCTGGTGAATTTCATCAACATCATGCTGAACGATTTTGGCAACGTCATCGACGCCATTGAAATCTGGAATGAACCCAATCTGCTGCGCGAGTGGCAGGGGCGGCCCATGAACGGCGCCGAATACATGCGCTACTTCCGCCCGGCCTACGATGCGATCAACGCCTATTCGCAGCGCATGATGAACGACCCACAGGCCCCGCGCGAAAAGCCGATTATGATCGTGACGGCAGGGCTGGCACCGACCACCACCACCGACTCTTCCGTCGATGATCGTGTCTATCTCCAGCAGATGTACAATGCGGGCCTGGGCAGCCTGCGCGAAAATCTGGCGATTGGCGCTCATCCGTTTAGCTGGGCCAATCCGCCGGAAGCACGCTGCTGCAACGCCGTGCCGGACCAGGGATGGGACGATGCGCCGGTGTTCTTCTTCAGCCAGACGATAGAAGATTATCGCAATATCATGGTGCAGAACGGCCACAGCGATCTTCAGTTGTGGGCGACAGAATTTGGCTGGGCTACGTGGCACGAATTCCCGGGGGACCCGCCCGAACCATGGATGAACTATATCGACAAATGGGACCAGGCCGCCTATACCCTGCGCGCGCTTGAAATTGGGAAAGAGACGGATTATATCGGGCCGATGTTCCTGTGGAATATGAACTTTGCCTGGCTGCCGGAACTGATCGAAAACCGCGATGAACGCGCCGGGTACAGCCTGCTGACTCCGCTGCGACCACAACAGGAGCGCCCGCTGTACTGGATGCTGTACGACGCGCTGCGGCCTGATGTGCAGCTTGACCGCTACGACGCCGATTAGCGCCGCCTGTACATCAACAATCCATCATCTGAAATAAAAACAAGGGCATGACCAGTAACGGCCATGCCCTTGTGTGTTCTGCTGATCAGCGACAGCCTACGCGTTGTAGTTGACGCTGTCCTCGATATTGTCCAGGTCGTCTTCGTCCTCGACATCCTCACCCGTCGCATCGAGCGCGCCCTGATCTTCCAGAGAGATGCTCGGCGCCACCAGTTCCCGGTCCTGATAGGTATGGAAGCCCGTCCCGGCAGGGATCAGCTTGCCGATGATGACGTTTTCCTTCAGGCCATACAGGCGGTCTACCTTGCCTTCGATCGCGGCGCCCGCCAGCACCTTGATGGTGTGCTGGAAGCTGGACGCAGACAGGAAGCTGTCGGTGTTGAGGGCGGCCTTGGTGATGCCCAGCAGCACCGGGACCCCCGCGGCAGGTTCCTTGTTTTCCGCGATCAGCCGCTCATTGATGTCCAGCAGCTGCAGGCGGTCAATCAGTTCACCCGGAAGCAGTTCGCTCGAACCACTCTTGGTGATCTGAACCTTGGACAGCATCTTGCGGATCATCACCTCAAAATGCTTGTCGGCGATGTTTACACCCTGGTTACGATATACCTTCTGCACTTCCGTCAGCAGGTAAAGCTGGGTGGCTTCTTCGCCCAGAATGCGCAGGATACGATGCGGGTTCTTGGCGCCTTCCGTCAACTGCTGGCCAGCAGTTACCTGTGCGCCGTCGTACACATCCGGCATCAGGCGCGCACTGGAGGGGATTTCATATTCCAGCTCCTGGCGATGCTCGTAGCGGATGTACACCTTGTCTTTTTCGACATGCACCGTGCCCTGCATTTTGGCGACGATGCCTTCTTCACCATCCGGCGACTGCATCAGCACATCGCCCTGGCGGATTTCCTGCTCGTCCTCGACCAGCACGGTCCAGCCCGCCGGGATATCCTGCTCGTCATTGACGACTTCGCTGTCGATGACGGTGGCAATACGCACACCATCGCGACGGCTGAGGCGGACAATGCCGCCAATGTCAGTAATGACGGCTTCACCCTTCGGCTTCTTGCGGGCTTCGAACAATTCTTCCACACGGGGCAGACCGCTGGTGATGTCACCGCTGGCCTGTGCCGTACCCCCGGTATGGAAGGTTCGCAGCGTAAGCTGGGTGCCGGGTTCGCCAATCGACTGGGCAGCGACAATGCCGACTGCGGAGCCGATTTCGACAGTTTCGCCGCGCCCCAGGTCGCGCCCATAGCACAGGGCACAGATACCGTGAATAAGGGCACAGCTCATCGGGCTGCGGACGCTGACCTCCGCGATATCCAGGTTCTGGATCGTTTCGGAGATGTCTTCGTCAATCATTTCGTTGCGCCCGACGATCAGTTCGCCCGTATCCGGGTTATAGACCGGCCTGGCGGCAACACGACCAACGATGCGTTCAGAGATGGCCTGGCCTGCGACGTCGTCTGCACGGCGGATAATCAGGCCGCGTTCTGTGCCGCAGTCCGTCCGGTTGACGATCACATCCTGGGCGACATCCACCAGGCGGCGGGTCAGATAACCGGCATCCGCTGTACGCAGCGCGGTATCTGCCAGACCCTTACGCGCACCGTGCGTCGAGATAAAGTATTCCAGCGCCGTCAGGCCCTGACGGAAGTGGCTCATGATCGGCATTTCGATGATGCGCCCGGATGGATCTGCCATCAGGCCGCGCATACCCGCAAGCTGCGTGATCGGGCCAAAACCGCCTTTGGTCGAGCCAGAGATCGCCATAATGGCAATCGGACCATACGGGTCGAGGGTATCGCGAATTACATCCTGAAGCTTGTTCTTCGCGTTGGTCCACTCGTCGATGGTGATCTGATAACGTTCTTCCTCGGTCAGAAGCCCGCGACGGAAATCGCGCTCGGCGCGTTCCACCACCGCTTCCGCTTTGGACAGAATGTCCGCCCGTTCATCCGGGATGGTCAGGTCTGTGACTGCAATGGTCGTGCCGGAGATGGTGGCATAGTGGAAGCCGATGTTCTTGATGGCGTCCACAATGTCGGTCGTGCGTTCCGATCCGATTTTCTGGTAAGAACGAGCCACCAGGTTCTGAAGCCCGCGCTTGCCCATCGTTTCCTGAACGAAGCGCAGTTCGTCCGGCAGAATGCGGTTGAACAGCGCCCGGCCCACCGTGGTGATTTCCGGTTCATCCTGCGGCGCGTGATGATCGTAGATGTTGCCCAGCAGGATCGGCGTATGCAGTTCGACCATGCCAAGCTGGTAGAGGTATTCCACCTCGTCCATGTCGATCACCTTGCGGCGTTCGGAGAGATTGGAAATGACAAGGTCCTCGGTCAGGCCCTTCTTCTCCATATATTTCTTCATCTCGTAGGCGTTGGCGAGCATGGCATCGACTTCGCCTTCGAGCACCGCGCGGATCGTGCGGTCAATGGCGGATTCCACCACACGGATACGACCTGTGTCGTCTTCTTCCGTGATGTCGTGGTAGAAGACCGCGCCGGGAACTTCCTGATTCTGAATGTAGTAGTAGCCGTTGGATCGCTCTGCGATACCAATACGGTTTTCGGCGTCGTAAAGGGCGCTGATGCTGCGGAAGCCATCTGCGTGGGCCGGGGTCGTCACTAGTTCGACGGACGGGTCCATCGTCAGGTAATAACAGCCGAGCACCATATCCTTGGAGGGGCCAACAATCGGCTGGCCATCGGCCGGCTTGAGCAGGTTGCGCGTGCTGAGCATCAGGTCGCGCGCTTCCTGAACGGCCTTCTCGCTGAGCGGCACATGAACCGCCATCTGATCGCCGTCAAAGTCCGCGTTGAAGGCGGAACACACCAGCGGGTGAATCTGGATCGCCTTGCCTTCTACCAGCTGCGGCTCGAAGGCCTGGATACCCAGGCGGTGCAGGGTAGGGGCACGGTTGAGCAGCACCGGACGCTCTTTGATGACTTCTTCCAGTGCTTCCCAGACTTCCGGCTTTTCGCGCTCGATAATGCGCTTGGCGCCCTTAACGTTGCTGGCGTAGTTCTGGTTGACCAGGCGGCTGATGACGAACGGGCGATAAAGTTCCAGCGCCATCGTCTTGGGCAGGCCGCACTGATGCAGTTTGAGCTTCGGCCCGATAACGATGACCGAACGCCCGGAATAATCCACGCGCTTGCCCAGCAGGTTGCGACGGAAACGGCCCTTCTTGCCCTTCAGCATATCGCTGAGGGATTTCAGTTCGCGGCGGCCCCGACGGCTGAGCGCCTTGCCGCGCTGGCTGTTGTCGATCAGGCTGTCTACAGCTTCCTGCAGCATGCGCTTCTCGTTGCGCACAATCACATCCGGCGCGCCCAGTTCCAGCAGGCGCTTGAGGCGGTTGTTGCGGTTGATCACACGGCGATACAGGTCGTTAAGGTCGCTGGTGGCAAAACGGCCACCATCGAGCTGCACCATCGGGCGCAGTTCTGGCGGCAGCACCGGCAGCACCGTCAGAATCATCCATTCTGGCCGGTTGTTGCTCTTGCGCAGGCTTTCTACCACGCGCAGACGCTTGGTCGCCTTTTTCTTGCGCTGCTTGGACCGGGTATTGCGGACTTCGTGCCACAATTCCTTCGCCAGACGGTCCAGTTCCATGCCTTTGAGGATTTCATAGAAGGCTTCGGCGCCCATATCGGCCTGGAACACGTTACCATAGCGGCTCTTGAGTTCGCGATAGCGGGTTTCGGGCAGGAATTGCAGCACCCGCAGTTCCTGAAGCTCGGCGCGGGCGCGTTCTGCACTCTGGCGCACGGTGCTCAGGCGGTTGTCCAGTTCGGCCTGTAATTCGTCCAGGCGCTGGTTAGCGCCGGAAGTCAGTTCTTCGGCTTCCAGGTTCAGTTTTTCAAGTTCCGCGCCGCGCAGGCGCTCGACTTCTTCCTGAATATCCCCCAGGTACGAATTGACCGCTGTCTGGACACGGGCCATATGGTCGCTGGTGATGGTTTCGCCCTTGGCGGCGATCACCATATTGGCGCTTTCAAAATTCACGTCCGAAGCCGCCGGTTTGCCGACCAGGGTATCCACGCGCTCCTGAAGGCGCTGGGCTTCCTGCATCAGCTCGTCGGTCAGACGTGCCAGTTCTTCATCAAAATGGGTGTGAATGGCGGCGACACGATCATCAAACGTCGCCAGGGTCGTATCGCGCTCCTGACGGATGGTTTCCATCTGTTCGTGCAGGTCGCCACCCAGCACGGTTTCCTTCTGTGCCAGTTCCTTTTCGACGCGCCCCAGGGCTTTCTGGCGAGCGTCTTCATCGACAGAAGTAATGACATACTGTGCGAAATAAAGCACACGATCGAGGTTGCGGCGGCTGATATCCAGCAGCAAGCCGAGGTAACTGGGCACGCGCCGCGTGTACCAGACATGCGCGACAGGGGCGGCCAGTTCGATATGGCCCATACGTTCGCGCCGAACAGAGGAACGGGTAACTTCTACGCCGCACTTGTCGCACACGATGCCGCGGTAGCGCACATTCTTGTACTTGCCGCAGTAGCACTGCCAGTCTTTTGTCGGCCCGAAGATCGCTTCGCAGAACAGACCATCTTTTTCAGGTCGCAGACGGCGATAGTTGATCGTTTCGGGTTTGAGAACCTCGCCATAGGACCATGAGCGAATTTGCTCCGGCGAAGCAAGGCTGATGCGAAGAGCGCTAAAATCCTTCGCTTCCAAGGCGTACCCTCCTCTGCGTCAAATCCGTAGGGATAAACGTCATTTAATTAGGTCAACACAATGGACTGCTGATGTGGTTTCGATTCATCCTGATAAAGCAATAAAAGGCCCTCGGAAAACACTTCCGATGCCATTTCATGAATTCAATCGAGGATGAGCGACCATAGATGGCGAATCATACCCTGAGCAAGCTGTTTTGTCAAGGTACATTCCTGTGGTTGTATAGGGTTAAAACACCAACCCATTGAACCCTTTCATCATAGCCGGGGAGCGATTTTCTGTCAAGCAGATTTCGCGGCTGCGGCTGTGTCCCGGCCCTGGCACTACTCCTCAGAAATGGGGTTGCGGCCCTCGATTTTGTAGCGCAGATAGGCTTCCATAAAGTCGTTTAGCCGGCCGTTCAGCACTGCGCTGACGTTGCCCACTTCGTAATCCGTGCGGTGATCCTTGGCCAGCTGGTAAGGATGCAGCACGTAGGAACGGATCTGATTGCCCCAGCCCGCGTCCACGTTCTCGCCTTTGAGTTCGGACATGGCTGCTTCCTGCTTTTCCATCTCCATTTCGTACAGGCGCGCCTTGAGGATCTGCATGGCGCGGTCGCGGTTCTGCTTCTGGCTGCGCTGGTTCTGGCACTGGACGACAACGCCGGTGGGAATGTGAGTGATGCGTACGGCGGTATCGTTCTTCTGGACATGCTGGCCGCCCGCGCCCCCGGCCCGGTAAGTGTCGATGCGCAGGTCGGTTTCGTTCACCTCGATATCAATATCGTCCTGAATATCCGGCCACAGTTCCACCTTGGCAAACGAGGTGTGGCGGCGGTTGGCCGAATCAAAGGGGCTGAGCCGTACCAGACGATGCACGCCGCGTTCGCTTTGCAGGTAGCCAAAGGCATAATCGCCCTGCACTTCCAGCGTCACACTTTTGACACCTGCTTCTTCCCCTTCGCTGCGTTCGATAATGTCGATCTTGTAGCCGTTTTCCTCTGCCCAGCGCAGGTACATGCGCTCCAGCATTTCGGCCCAGTCCTGCGAATCGGTGCCGCCTGCGCCAGCATGAATGGCGAGGATGGCGTTTTCGTCATCGTAGGGGCCAGAAAACATGGCCTGGAAGGACAGACGCTCAACCACAGGCTGAAGGCTTTCGACTTCCTGGCTCAGGTCCTCATACAGATCATCGTCCGAAAGCTCGGCCAGTTCCAGCGCGTCGTTGATGCGCCCGGCCACGGCCTGCCACTTTTCCACCTGCGCTTTAAGACCGGACAGGCGCTGCATGACTTTCTGGGCGTTTTCGGGGTCCTCCCAGAGATCGGCGGCGCTGGCCTGACTCTCAAGTTCTGCCACCTGCGCCGCTTTTTCCTCAATCTTGAGGCGCAGCATCAGGGTATCAATTTCCTGTTTCATGCTGGAAAGCTGGTTTACCAGATTGCTGCTCATCATATGTTTGTGGCTCACGACGCGGGGCGAGCCAGGACTCCTTTCCACAGAATGTAATTATAATGCCTGAAGTGGACTTTTTCAGTACCGGGATGTCTGGCGCAGGGCTTCGTACATAAAGATTGCGCCGCTGACGGACACATTGAGCGAATCCGCCAGATGGCCTGCCATCGGGATGCGCACGCGCTGATCGGCGGCTTTCAGCCACATATCCGCCAGCCCCTGATCTTCCGTGCCCAGCACGATGGCAGATTTGTGGCCGAAGGTGACTTCAAACAGCGAGCGTTCGCCATCGACTGCCGCCGCAATGAGGGTGTAGCCCTGCTGGCGCAGAAAATCCAGTGCCTGGGCAGAGCGCAGCATGTAGATATTATCCAGAAAACAGGCGCCCGTGCTGCTGCGGATCACGTTGGGGTTGTAGATATCCAGGGCGCTGTCGATCAGGAAAACCGCCTGAAATCCGGCAGCATCCGCCGTGCGCAGCAGCGCGCCGATATTGCCCGGCTTTTGCAGGTCCACCAGGGCCAGTATGCGTGGTACATCCAGCGCGTCCAGCGCCTCTGCCGCCAGCGGGGGTTTCTGCATCATCACCGCCAGGATAGGCGAGGGATTCTGCCGGTAAGCGGCTTTTTCCATCATGTCCCGGGATACTTCATAGATGTTCGCCCCGGCCAGGCGGTCCAGCAGGGCCTGTTCGCTGCCCAGCGCCGGGCAGTAAAAGGCGTAATCGACAGCATAATCGTTGTCGAGTGCGCGCCCCAGGTCCCGCCCGTCATCAATCACAAAACGTTTTTCCTGGTCACGTGCGCGCCGGTCCCGCAGCTTACGAATCTGCTTGATCTTCGCGTTCTGGAAGCTGGTGATTTTCTCGAACGGAGGAGACATCAGCCACAGGCCACGCTGCTAATTTTCGTCGAACAGGCTCTTGACGAAGACTTCCGGGTTAAACGGCACCATGTCGTAAATGCCTTCACCCAGGCCGACATACTGCACCGGCAGCTTCAGCTCGTTAAAAATGGAGAAGATCATGCCGCCTTTGGCAGAACTGTCCAGCTTGGTGACGATAATGCCGGTGACATCCACAATCTCCCGGAATTTCTGCGCCTGCTGGAGCGCGTTCTGGCCGGTGGTGCCATCCAGCACCAGCAGCACTTCGTGCGGCGCATCTGGCACGACCCTGGACGAGACTGATTTGATCTTGGCCAGTTCGCCCATCAGGTTGTAATTGGTATGCAGGCGTCCGGCGGTGTCCACGATCAGAATATCCTTGTCGCGGGCGTGGGCGGCTTCGGTAGCGTCATAGACCAGCGCGGCCGGGTCTGACCCCTGCTGCCCGGCGACCACCGGTACGCCGATACGTTCGCCCCAGGTCTGTAGCTGCTCGATAGCGGCGGCGCGGAAGGTATCGCCTGCGGCCAGAATGACTTTCCGTCCGGAATTGTTGAGGCGGTTGGCCAGCTTGGCAATCGAAGTGGTTTTGCCGGAACCATTGACTCCCACCACCAGGATAATCGACAGCGGGCGGCCGCTGATATTCATCGGCGGGGGGATTTTGAGCATATTGGCCAGCACTTCCCGCAGGCCCTGCTGTAATTCTTCGGTGCGCCGGTAATTGCGTTTGCGCAGTTCATCCAGCACGTACTGGGTCGTTTCAACCCCCAGGTCGGCCTGGATTAAAATGGCTTCAATGTCATCCCACATGTCGTCATCAATGTCCGTGCTGCCGAGCATGCCAGCAATGCGCCCGAAGAACGATTGACGGGTTTTAGCCATACCTTTGTTAAAAATGCTCAAGGGAAAGACTCCAGGGTTGATGAGAGGAAGGAAGACAAAATCAGTATACACGGGCGGTTAGCCCAAAACAAGCCTGCGCACATGCGTTATAATGCAGCAGTGTGGAGGGTAAATACATGAGCGACCAACTGACGCACCTGGACGAACAGGGTGCAGCCCGCATGGTGGATGTGGGCGCAAAACCGGATACAGAACGCACAGCCGTGGCCGGGGGCGCTGTCTATATGCAGCCGGAGACGCTGCGGCTGATCCGCGAGGGCGCACTGAAAAAAGGGGATGTGCTGACCATTGCGCGCATCGCCGGCATTATGGCGGCCAAGCGCACCTCAGAGCTGATCCCCCTGTGTCACCCGGTCCAACTGACGAAGATTGATGTGGACCTGACACTGGATGAAGCAGCAAACGCGGTGCAGATCCGTGCTGTGGCGCGCACGGTGGGCAAGACCGGGGTGGAAATGGAGGCCCTGACGGCAGTCAGCGCCGCCGCCCTGACGATCTATGATATGGCGAAGGCCGTCGACCGGGGGATGCGCCTGGGCGATATACGACTGCTGGAAAAGCACGGCGGTCAGCATGGCGATTACGTCGCGGGGGATGAAACATAATGCAGGTCAGGGTGTTATTATTTGCGACTTTGAAGGATATTGCGGGCAGCAGTAAAGTGACGGTCAGCCTGCCGGATGACCGCGCCAGCGTGGCGGATGTTCGCCGGGCGCTGATCGCGCAGTTTCCCGCCATAAAAGCCAACGTGGAAGCCGCAATTGCCGCTGTGAACGAGGAATATGCCTTTGATACCGATGGGGTTGCCGATGGCGATTCCGTCGCCTTCTTCCCACCCGTTAGCGGCGGCAGCACCGATTACCCGGAAATCTTCCGGCTGGCCAATGAACCCATTGACCACGACGAATTAATCGCCGCTGTCACAGTGCCGGAAACCGGCGCGGTCTGTGTGTTCAGCGGCATGGTGCGCGGCAAAACCAGCAAAGCGGATGGCCTGCTGCAAACTGAACACCTGGAATATGAGGCTTATGAGCCGATGGCCCTGGCCAAGATGAAACAGGTGGCGGAGGAGATCCGGCAGCGCTGGCCGCTGGTGCAGGGCATCGCTATGGTTCAGCGGGTGGGGGTGCTGGCGGTGGGGCAGAACACGGTGCTGATCGCCTGTTCATCCGGCCACCGCGACCAGGGCTGCTTTGAGGCAGCGCGTTACGGCATCGACCGGCTGAAGGAGATTGTGCCGGTATGGAAGAAGGAAGTCGGCCCGGATGGTTCGGCCTGGGTGGAAGGTCATTACCTGCCCTCGACAGCAGACCGGCAGGATGATTAACCCTGTATTGCGAACGGCATACGGGCTATGGTACAACACTCGGATAGAATTTGGTTTGTTATACACAGGGGGTTGAATGACCAGACGGGTTGTCATCACCGGCATGGGGGTCATATCGCCGCTGGGGCACAATGTGACAGATACCTGGGCAGCCATCAGGGCAGGCAAAAGCGGCATCGGACCGATCACGCGCTTTGATGCTGTTAACCATCTCGTCAGGATTGCGGCTGAGGTCAAGGACTGGGACCCTACGCTGTATATGCCCGCCAAAGAGGCGCGCCGCCGCGACCGTTATCAGCAGTTTATTCTGCCTGCCGCGCGCGAGGCGCTGGCGCAGTCCGGCCTGGAAATCACGGACGAAAATCGTGATCGTTCCGGGGTCATTGTGGGGTCGTCGGTTGGCGGCGTCGAAAGTTACTTTGAGCAGGCTAAAACCCTGATGGAAACGCAGGACCCGCGTCGCATCACGCCGTTTGGCATCCCGATGCTGATGGTCAACGGCGGCAGCGATCTTGTCAGCATCGACACCGGCATCACCGGGCCGTCCTATACGCCAATTTCGGCATGCGCTACCGGCGCAGACTGCATTGGCCATGCCTTTGACCTGATCCGCATTGGCCGCATTGACCGGGCGCTGGCCGGGTGTGGCGAAGCGCCAATTATCCCAATTGGCATAGCGGCCTTTGACCGGGTGGGGGCGTGTTCGCGCCAGAACGACGACCCGGCAGGGGCCTCGCGGCCGTTTGACCGCAATCGCTCCGGGCTGGTGTTCAGCGAAGGGGCAGGGGTGCTGGTGCTGGAAGAACTGGAAACGGCAAAGGCACGCGGCGCGCATATCCTGGCGGAAATTGTCGGATATGGGGCCACATCGGATGCGTTTCATGCCACCGCGCCGGACCCCGAAGGCAAAGGGGCCAGCAAGGCGCTGCGGCAGGCACTGGCGGATGCTCGCCTGAACCCGGAGGACATCGATTACATCAACGCGCACGGCACCGCAACGGCGCTCAACGATGTGATGGAGACCAAAGCCGTCAAACAGGTTTTTGGCGAGCATGCTTACAACGTGCCGATGAGTTCCACCAAGAGCATGACCGGGCACGCGATGGGCGCGACAGCGGCGTTTGAGGCAGTGTTTTCTGTGATGGCGCTGTGCGATCAGGTGGCCCCGCCCACGATCAACCTGACGGAGCCGGATCCGGAATGTGACCTGGATTATGTGCCCAACGAAGCCCGTGATGTGCAGATGCGGTACGTCATGAGCAATTCCTTTGGTTTTGGCGGGCACAACGTCTCGCTGATTCTTGGCAGTATGAATCGCTAGGGATGACACCGATGAAATTGACCGGCGAATGGTATAGTGCATCATTAACATGAACATTGAGGAATTTCAGGCACAGCATAAGCTGCAATTTCAGGACACGTCGCTGCTGGAACAGGCCGTCACGCATCGCTCTTACCTGAACGAGCAGGAAGATGACAACCTGCGCGACAACGAACGGCTGGAATTTCTGGGCGATGCGGTGCTCGACTTTGTGGTGACCCGCGTGCTGTTCGCGCAGTTTCCCGATATGCCCGAAGGCGACCTGACGCGCCTGCGTTCTGCGCTGGTGCGGACAGATACGCTGGCGGAGGTCGCTGCCGGGCTGGAGATGGGGGACGTGCTGCGGATGGGACGCGGCGAGGAACTGACCGGCGGGCGGCAGCGGCGCAACCTGTTATGCGATGCGTTCGAGGCGCTGCTGGGGGCGCTTTACCTCGACCAGGGGCTGGACGCGGTGGCGGATTTTGTCATCCCCCGCCTGATGCCGATGGTGGATTATATCCTGTCCGAAGGGCTGCATATCGATGCCCGCAGCAAGCTGCAGGAATGGAGCCAGGCGGAACACGGCGAAACCCCGGTGTATATGGTCGTGGCCGAAGACGGGCCGGATCATGACCGGGAATTTACGGTGGAAGTGCTCATCGGCGATCAGGTGATCGCCCAGGGGCGCGGGCGCAGCAAACAACTGGGGGCACAGGCCGCCGCCCGGGCCGCGCTGCGTCTGCTGGATGCCGGGCAGATGCCGACGATATTATCCTGACCGAATGGCCGTTTGCAGTTCGATGACCGCCATGCGATGATCTGAAGCTCTGCTGTCCATCACCCCGGCGCTGAGTTCCTGCAAGGGCGGGCGCAGCCACAGATAATCCACCCGGGCCTGCAAATTGGCGCGATCCAGCGTGTAGGAACTGATGGCGGGCTGCCCGGCGAACGGGTCGCGGAAGCCGGAATCGCGCATCTGCTGGATAAGCGGCGAGGTGGGGGTGTTGTTAAAGGTGCCGCCCAGCACCAGACGGCCAAAGTTGCCGGTGGGGTGGTCTGCGGAGATGATAGCGAAAATCTCGTTAAGCTGGCGCTGCTGATCCTGTTCCTGTTCTTCGATGGTCGGGCCGCTGGGCGCCGCCAGCAGCAAACCCAGCCAGGTATTGTAAAGGGTGACCACCCCGGCATCTGGCCGGATCTGCACGCGCTGCACCCCGGTCTGGTGGCCGGTGCTGGTCAGCGGTGTGCCTTCATCGAAGACGATTTCGACATTGGAAAGCACCGCCAGCCCCTGCAGGCCTTCGTTGGTAGGGTAAAAACGCCGGTCCATGCGCAG
>CAZQIY010000002.1:158356-188806 GCA_964593565.1 uncultured Anaerolineaceae bacterium | reverse complement strand
AAAGGCCGCATCAACAAGCGCATCACCGTCGGCCTGGAGATGTTAAACACGTAGAATGGATCGTAATGCGTCGTTTGCATCCGGTTGGCAAACACGAGAAATTCATCGCCAGCGGCATCTACCGGCAGTATGAGGGCGAGAGTGCTGCCGGGCTGGTGGAATACTGGAGTATTCACGAGACAGGCGGCGCGCAGTTTATGCGTATCGATCAGGATAGCCGCGCTGCTGATGGTCGCAGCGTGCTGATGGAAGTTCTGCGCAGCCCGGAAGGCAGCATCGAACGGGTGGACCTGCACGCCTATGGCCGCGCCGGGGATGCGGTCCGGCAGGCGAAGGCCAGCTACAACTTTTTTGAGGATCGCAGCGAGATAATTCGCATAGTCAACAACCAACAGTACCAAGAGGAAATCAGTTTGCCTGCTGGCTGGGTGCTGGATATAGGACCAGCCCTGCTGTTCGGTTTGATGGTGCCTCGCATGGCGGCGGCGGGCAGCGCGCAGATCACCGCATTCGCCCCCCTGTGGCAGTTCCACGACCCGCAGCACGCGCTGGAAGGTACGCTAAGGGCCCTGCCGCCGTTTCGCTATGCAGATACGCTGACTATCGAGCGAATGGGCAGGTCATGGCAGGCCCGCCTTTACCAGACGATGAATGAAGACACCCAGATATTCCTGGATGATTACGATATTCTGCTGGAGCGCAGCACGCCGCCGCTGACCACACGACTGACGCAGTATGCCCGGAGGCCAGAACGCACATGATTGATAATTTCCGCACCTTTCTTGGCCCGGCGCGCATTCAGGCCCTCATTGTGCTGCTGGGCGCGACAGGGCTGTTCAGCCTGATTCTGAACGCCCTGGACAGCAGCAGCCAGCCCTGGGTAACGACGGCGCAGACGCTGCTGGTGCTGGTGTTCATTGTCGGGGCGGTGCTGATTATCGGCAGCGCGCTGGACCGGGAAGGGCGGGTGCGCTGGCTGGCGATTCTGACTCCCGCAATCGGGGCGCTGGTGCTGGGGTTTGTGTTCCTGCCGCATCTGCTGCTGCCGCTGGCGGGGGCGGCGGCGGGCTGGACGGTGGCCGGCGCGTTTCTGTTTCGCCCGCGTGCGCCCAGGGAGTTTCAGCTTGCGATCCGGCATCTGCGCAGAGGCCAGTATGAAGAAGCCGTGCAGGCCATGAACAGTATCATTAAGGATGACCCGGAAAACGAGAATTATTACCGCCTGCGGGCAGAAATTTTCCGGCTGTGGGGCAAGCTGGACCGCGCCCGCAAGGATTACGAGCAGATGGCGCAGGTCGCGCCCGAATCGGCGGTGGCCTATAACGGGCTGGCGGAGGTCTATCTGCAATCCGGGCGGCACACAGAAGCCCGGGAGGCTGGGCTGCGTGCCTACGAACTGGCGCCGGATGAATGGGTAGCGGTGTATAACCTGGGCATGATCGAGGACCGCCTGGGGATGTCGCAGCAGGTGGTCGAACATCTTCAGCAGGCCCTCAGCCATCGGGTGCCGGATGCGCGCCATCGCCTGCTGATTCATCTGTATCTGGCGCGGGCCTACAGCCGCCTGGGCGATGCGGAAAATGCCGGGCGCGAAGTGGAACTGCTGAAGCGGGAACGGGCGGGCCTTGCAGAATGGCAGAAACTGCTGGTGCATGAACAGGCGGCCCCCTTGCGAGCTGTGCTGGAGGAAGATGTGAAGCTGGCGCAGGGGTTGGTAGATGGCACAGTTGAGTTAACCTCATGAGACGGCGTCTGAAGTGGCTGGCTGTCTTTGGATCGCTGGGGCTGGCGCTGGCCGGGCTGGTGATCTTTGCCGGGGCGCTGGTGCTGGAACTGGTGGCCCGGCAGGAGCGTTCCGCCGCCGGGCTGTCGCCGCTGGTGCAGCTTGCGGTGGCCGGGTTGTGCCTGTCTGTGGTCATGTTTTTGCTGTGGTTTCTGCTGGTGGGGCTGCTGCTGGCCCGCCAGTCGCGCCGCCAGGGGTCTGGTTATGCCGAAGCCTACCGCCTGATTGAATCCTTCCGCTTTTTAGAGGCGATTCCGCTGTTACAGCGTTCAATTGCCGAAGGCAAGGAAACCCCCAACGTGCTCATGCTGCTGACCAGCGCCTATGCCTACACCGGCCAGCTTGCCAAGGCCCAGGCCACCGCAGACCGTTCTGTACAGCTTTTCCCCAACGACCCCAACGCCTACATCACGCTGGCCAATGGCTACCGCATGCAGGCGGTCTATGATGAGGCGGCGGCGGCGCTGCACAAGGCCGCCGAACTCGCGCCGGATCAGCCGATTGTATGGGCAGAACTGGGCTTTGTGCAGCAGTTCGCCGGCAGCACCGAAGACGCGCTGGCTTCCTTCGAGCGTGCGGCGGCGCACGCCATGCCCGCTATGTATGGGGTGCGGGTGTACTATCATCTGGCCCAGGCTTACCAGGCCGCCAACGAAACCCGCAAGGCGGTCAAGGCCATCGCCAAGATGATGAGCGCCCGTGATGGGCTGGACGCCTGGAAATCCGGCCTCAACGCGATGGAAGGCACCGCCTATGGGCAGGCGCTGCGTTATGAAATCGCTTCTATCGAGCAGGCCCTGGCGGATGCTGACGCCGGGAATCTGGGTTAGGGGCTATGGGGCGGTTGACACGGGCGCTGTGGCGGCAGTTTCGCAGTTGGGATCGCGCTGCCCGCGTCGCATTCGTGCTGGTGCTGGTGCTGCTGCTGCCGGTGATATTCACAGTGGCATCCGGCCCTGCGGCGCTGCGACAGCCCGCGCTGATTGGTCTGGTCGGGCTGATCATCATGGGGCAGATCATCTTTATGTGGGCCAACCGGCACATGGTCACCCCCTACGGGCAGGCGCAGCGCCTGTACCTGAGGGAGGATTTTGAGGGGGCCTGCGCCGTGCTGGAAAAGCTGCGCGATTCGGGTGAGGCCGGGGTGCGCGCCCTCACTTTGCTGGGGAACGCCTACCGGCAGCGCGGCCTGCTGGACCAGAGCGAGACTGTTTTGTTAGAAGCCCTGAACATTCAGCCAGATCACCATTTTCCACTTTATGGTTTTGGGCGTACACTGCTTATACAGGGTCGATACACCGAAGCGGCCCGCGCCATCCAGCAGGCGCTGGAATGCGGGGCGGTGCCGGTGGTCGGCCTGGATGCTGCCGAAGCGTGTTATCGCAGCGGCCAGCAGGAGGAAGCGCGGCAGTGGCTGGAGCAGACATTACCGCTGCTCACAGAATCATACCGGCAGTTGATGGCACAGTATCTGTTGTACTGCACAGGTCATGGGAACCGGCCAGCAGGATCGCTGGTGAAATCTGGTTTGTATTACTGGCAGGCGCAGTCGCAGCGTTACAGCGACAGTCCGTATGGGCAGGCGCTGGCAGAGGATGTTCGCGCGATGGAAACACTCGCGGAGGAGGCATAAATGTCTTTTTTTGTTGGGCGTGATGGCAGTATCTCGCTCTTTCGAGTTGGCACACTCATTGCCCTGGCTGGTATTCTGCTGATTGGTGGGGGAATCGCAGCTTACGTGCTCGACCAGAATTCTTACCGGGAACCCCTGAATATAGAACCTTATCCTTCGGCCCAGAGCTGGGGCAGCCCCAGCGAGGCCGGTTCGTCGCGGCGGCTGGTGTTTCTGGCTTCAGATGCCTCGCCGGAAGAAGTAACGGCCTATTACGAGCAGAAACTTCAGGAATTCGACGGCAGCGACCAGGGATGCGAGCGCATTCCTTCGGGCGGGCAGGTAGAAGCCTCGCGTAACGATAACACCGTCGTGCCTTACTGGTTTATCTGTTTATTCCAGCGTACCGGCATGGGGGTCAGCCAGCAGACCACCGTGACCATTCAGCCAGGTGTTTTTAATTCGGACCCGGACCTGAATACACAGGGGATGACAGTCATTGAACACAGCCAACGGTGGCAGCCCTGACGATCAGGATGAACGCCAGGGGATGCCCTGGGGTTGGCTGGCGCTTGGCATTCTGGCCCTGGCCCTGGCAGCGCTCATCGGTCCGCCGGTGATAGGCGTGTTGTTTGCCCTCATGGTGCCGCCGGAACCGCCAGTGCCAGAGGGTGCGCGGCTGCTGAATTACACGAGCGAAGCCTATGGCGCAGACACCTGGACCTATGATACAGATCAGGATGTCTGCCAGTTGGGACAGTTTTTCCAGCAGCAGGGGGGGCAGTGCCCGGTGCTGCCTTCCCGCTGTGCTGCTGATGGCACACAAAGCCAGTCAGAAGATTATATCGCCCAATGTTATGGCGACATTGAATTTTCCATCTTCGCCCTGCGCTGGCAGTTCGAGATTCCGGTCCGCACAATCCAGCGCCAGCGGACGGAATTTTCGCTGTCGCGTGAGGTCTTCTGGACCGGAGATTTGCCCCCGGAAGCGCCCTGATTGCCCCTACCGGAATGCCTCTCCATACGCCATAATTAGGCTGTCCTAATACCCCGATTGACAGGGTAAATCATACAGGCTTTGCAGGAGGTGTGTACGTGATGATGAGACGGAGCAGCCGGCTCACATCGCGGGCCATTGCTAACATGGTTCGAATATCCTGATGCCGTTTTAATCGCACTGTTCAATTCAGACAACCATCATGGAGTGTGAACCATGTTTAAGGCAGTAAGCCCACAGGTGGATATTCAAAGGCTGGAACGCGAACAGCTTAGTTTCTGGCAGCTAAACCGCATTTTCGAGCGCACGATGGAAGAGCGCAAGGATGGCCCCTCGTTTGTGTTTTACGAAGGGCCGCCCACGGCCAATGGCAGGCCGGGCAGCCATCATGTGCTGGCACGGGCGTTTAAGGATATGTTCCCCCGCTACAAGACCATGCGCGGCTATTACTGTTTGCGCCGCAGCGGCTGGGATACGCACGGCCTGCCCGTTGAAATTGAGGTTCAGAAGGAACTGAACCTGAAAAGCAAGCAGGATATTGAAGCCTATGGCGTGGCGGCGTTTAACGAAAAATGCAAAACCAGCGTGCTGCGCTACATCGCGGACTGGGAAAAGCTGACCGAGCGCATTGCCTTCTGGGCAGATCTCGACAGCGCCTATGTGACGTTCACCAACGACTATATCCAGAGCATCTGGTGGATTCTCAAGCAGTTCTGGGAGAAAGGCCTGCTGTACCAGGGCAACAAGGTCGTGCCCTACAGCCCCAGTTCCGGCACGCCGCTCAGCAGTCACGAAGTTTCGCTGGGGTACAAGACGATTAAGGACCCCAGCATCTATGTCCGCTTTCCGCTGAAGAACCGGCCGGGTGTGTCGTTCCTTGCCTGGACCACAACCCCCTGGACGCTGCCCAGCAACGCCGCGCTGGCAGTGGGGGAGGACATTGATTATGTGCAGGTCGAGGGGCCGCTGGAAAACGGCGAGGGCACAGAGCAGCTTATCCTGGCGGAAAAGCGGCTGTCCGTGCTGCGCGACCCGCAGGCGTATAAAGTCGTTCGCCGCTTTAAGGGCAAGGAACTGCTGGGCGAGCGTTATCACCCGCTGTATACCTTCCTGCCGACAGATCGCGATTATGCCTATGTCGTCGCGGGCGATTTCGTCAGCACGGAAGATGGTACCGGCATTGTTCACATCGCCCCGGCCTATGGCGCGGATGACATGGAAGTTGGTGAAAAGCACAATCTGCCCATCATCCGCGCTGTGGTGGAAGATGGCCGTTTCGTGGAACAGGCTACCGAATTTCGGGGCATGTGGTTCAAGGATGCGGATCGCGAGATCATCCGGGACCTGCGCGACCGGGGGCTGATGTACAAAGTCGAGGAATACGAGCACAGTTACCCGCATAACTGGCGCGACGATACGCCCCTGATGTATTACGCCCGCAAGACGTGGTTTATCCGCACCACCGCCTATCAGCAGCAGTTGATCGACCTTAACCAGACCATCAACTGGGTGCCGGATCATATCAAGGACGGTCGCTTTGGCAACTGGCTGGAAGAACTGAAGGACTGGTCGCTGGGGCGCGAACGCTACTGGGGAACACCGCTGCCGGTATGGATCGATGACCAGACCGGCGATATGCTGTGTGTGGGCAGCACCCAGGAACTGAGCGAACTGGCAGGGCGCGATCTGAGCGATCTTGAACTGCACCGCCCCTACGTCGATGAAATCACCTTCCCGAACCCCAAAGGCACGGGCGGCATCATGCGCCGCACACCAGAAGTCATTGATGTGTGGTTCGACAGCGGGGCTATGCCGCTGGCCCAGTGGGGTTACCCGCACGCCAACCAGGAAATGTTCGAGCAGCAGTTCCCGGCGGATTACATCTGCGAGGCCATCGACCAGACACGCGGCTGGTTCTATACCCTGCACGCCATCAGCACACTGCTATTTGAGAATACAACGTCATTCCGGAATGTGATCTGCCTCGGGCATATGCTGGATGGCGAAGGCAAGAAGATGTCCAAGAGCCGGGGGAACATTGTAGACCCCTGGGCTGTGCTGGATGCGCATGGGGCGGATGCCTTCCGCTGGTATCTGTACACCGCTGGCCCGCCCGGCGATTCGCGCCGCTTCTCGGTTGATCTGGTCGGCGAGGTGGTCAAGAAGTTCTGGTCCACTCTGTGGAACACCTACAGCTTCTTTGTCACTTATGCCAATCTGGATGGCTGGACCCCGGACAGCCCGCAGCCGCCCGTTGCAGAGCGTGACCTGCTGGATCGATGGGTGCTGGCGGAACTGCACCAGCTAACGCAGGAAGTGACCGAAGCCTACGACAACTACGATGTGCCGAATGCCACCCGGCCTGTGCAGAACTTTGTCGAATCGCTGAGCAACTGGTATGTCCGGCTCAGCCGCCGCCGTTTCTGGAAAAGTGACAGCGACCAGGACAAGCTGGCGGCCTATGCCACGCTGTATGAATGCCTGGTGACGGTTTCAAAGCTGATCGCCCCCGCGATGCCTTATCTGAGCGAAGTCCTGTACCGCAACCTGGTGGCGGAAACTGTTTCCGATGCGCCGATGAGTGTGCATCTGGCGGAATGGCCGGCCTATAACACCGATATCATTGACCAGGACGTGATCCGCGAAATGCGTCTGGTGCAGGAACTGGTCAGCCTGGGGCTGGCCGCACGCAACAGCGCCGGGCCATCCGGCATCAAGGTACGGCAGCCGCTGTCAGAAGTACGTTTTGCCATGCGCGATGCCTCCGAGGCAGATGTCGTGCGGCGTTATGCCGATCTGATCCGCAGCGAACTGAACCTCAAGGAAATTGGGGTGGTTTCTGCAGACGATGCGCGTGGGCTGGTGCAGGTCACTTACAGCCTCAACCCGATCCCGCGCCTGCTGGGCAAAAAGTTCGGCGGCCAGTTCAAGCGCCTGCAATCTGCCCTGCGCGATGGCGAACAGGATTTTATCCGTCCCTATGCGCAAAAGCTGCTGGCCGGAGAAACCGTCACTGTCGAACTGGATGGCGATACCTTTGAAGTGACCCCTGAAGAAGTGGAAGTCAAGGTGACTCAGGAAGTCACGGAAGGCTATGCTGTCGCGGAGGACAACGGCTATGTGGCGGTGCTGGATGTCACCCTGACAGATGACCTGCTCAATGAAGGCCTTGCGCGCGAGGTGGTGCGCCGGGTGCAGATCCTGCGCCGCGACGCCAACTTTAACATCAGCGATCGTATCGTGGTACGCTATCAGGCCAGTGATCGTCTGGCACAGGCTATCGAGCAGTTTGCAGATTACATCCGCAGCGAAACCCTCAGCGAGGTGTTGAACAACGAGCAGGTGGACAACGGCTACCAGTCCGAGGATTTCGTGATCGACGGTGAAACGCTGTCCGTCGGTGTCAAACGCGCCGCTGGCTGATTGTACACAATTACCATATGATAGTCCGGGGCAAGCTGGTTTCTGTGTCAGCTTGCCCTGTTTTTTGTATCATTCTGCTATAAATTGTGGTATATCACCTAAAGTTGGCTGTGCCTGTTGTAAAAATTGAACATAGTTCATGCAGTATCCAGAAACTAGAATAGGGCAGACTCTAGGAATTTGTGTATGACGACGAATAATGCTGTCACGCTGCAAGCCTTATTACAGTTTGCCCTCCCTTTGGGGACAACCCTGGTGGCAGGCACACCGGATACAACAATTAACTGGGCGGTGACGATCCGCGCACAGCCGCCGGCTTTTCCGGAAATTTACGGGGGCGAGCTGGTGCTGCTGTCGATGGAACTGCTGCGCTCCTACACCAGCCGCATGACCCTTTCCGAGGTGATTGAAAGTCTGGCAGATGTCGGCGTGCATGCGATCGCAGTCCGCGATGGCGTAACCGATGTCGCCATTGCCACCGCCAACAGCCGCGATATCAGCCTGCTGGCGCTGTCTGCAGACAGCAGCCTGACAAGCACGGAACGGGCCATCAATACCCTCATCGTTAATCAGTCCGCACAACTGACACAGCGTGCGATTGAGATTCAACGCCAGCTTACGCGCCTTGCCGCAGAAAACCGGGACCTCAACAGCCTGCTTCAGATCATGGCGCGGGCCACTGCCAAGCCCATTGTCGTCCACGATGATGCTGGTGTGCTGATGGCGCAGGTCTACCCGAACATGGCACGCCGCACCGGCGGGCGCGGGTTGATGCAGAGCCTGCCCTATGGCGCTTTTCAGAACTGGCTGAACCGCGACGCCCCCAACAGCGAGGGCAGCATTGTCGCCAGCCCGCTGGGCTATACAACCGTGCTGAAGGTGGAAAAGCGGGTCGCGGGGTATCTGTCGCTGGTAAACAGCAGCGATACCCTGGATGATTTTGACCGGCTCGTGCTCATCTATGGGGCGGATGTATGTGCTATCGAACTGGCCAAAAGCCGTGCTATCGCCTTTGCCGTCGAGCAGACACGCGGCGACTGGGTGCAGATGTGGCTGAGTGGGACGCCTGCCGACGATAATCTGATGGCGGCGCGGGCACAGCAGGCCGGTTTCGAGCCGGATGCCCTGTGCATGGCGGCGGTATTCCGGGCGACCACTGGTGCCGGGGCGCCGCTGCCGCTTGAATCCTTAACGCCGCTGGTGCGGGATGATATGGCCCGACGCCAGTTAAACGGCGCGGTAGGGCAGTATGTCGATGTGATTGTGGCGCTGTATCCGCTGGACGATGCCAGCCAGGCACCCAGAATCCGGCGTATGATCGAGGAAGTGCGCGACCAACTGGCGATGCGTACCCCCAGCGGCCTTGTTGGCGCGGGAATCAGCCGCCCCACCCAGGGCCTGACTGCGCTGCGAGAGGCCTACCGCGAAGCCAAGGATGCCCTCAGTATCGCGCAGGAACTGGGCGATATGGAACGGGCCACCTTTTATGGCGATCTCAAGCTCTACCAACTGCTTCTGGCCCTGAAAGAGCATAATCTGGATCATCTGCGCCGCTTTTACGAAGATACACTGGGGCCGCTGGTCGATCATGATGATCGTAAACAGGGCGACCTGCTGCGCACGCTGAACGGCTTCTTTCAGGCCAACGGCAACCTGGCCAAGGCGGCACAGGACCTGGATGTTCATCGTAACACCCTGGTCTATCGTCTCGAACGCATCAGCGAACTGACTGAGCTTGATCTGGACGATGCGGATAACCGCCTCATCCTGCATCTGGCGCTTAAGATCCAGCGCGTCCTGGCGACGATGCCCGGCCCCTGACCTGTCGTTTTTGCACCTGAAGCAAAAAAGCCAGCATCCTGCGATACTGGCTTTGATGGTGTCGGGGGGTGGGGCTACAGTTCTGTGGTGGGCGGTTCGTCTTCCACCACCAGCCGGGTGTTTTTCGGCTTCTCGTCGGGCGATTCAGGAATCACCAGCGCCAGGATAATGTAGAGCACCAGCCCCGGCCCGCCCATCAGCGCCACCAGCACAAATACCAGGCGGACAATCGTTGAGTCCACATCAAAATATTCCGCCAGCCCGCCACATACGCCAGCAATCTGCCGGTCATGTCTGGAACGATACAACCGTTTGCTTTCCATCAGCTTGTTATCCTCCTTGCCGCAGATCAGATCATCCTTACGTGTTTATATACGTCATGTCGTTTGTAAAGTTGCGCGCGATACAGCGGCGGCATCTTTGTCGGCTCATGATCCCGGGTGCGATAAAAAAACCGCCGACCATGCGGCCAGCGGTTTTCCCTGCACACCGGTAATTCCTAGTGGCTGACCGGCGCGATTTTGACGAAGTGATCCTGCGGGCGGCCCAGCAGGCCGTAGAGATGCTGGACGGCTTCGGCCTGATTATTGTTTTCCAGCGTCTCGATGTACTTGCTCAGCAGTTCATGCACCTGCTGGGTATCCTGCTCCTTCAGCGGGTAGACATCTACGGGCGCGCCAGCAGCGATGCGGCGGCGGATAGCATCCACCGTCAGATTCATTTCGGGCTGAATGCGCTGGAAGATGACGCCGCCGGTCATGCCGGCACACATCCAGGGGCCGGGGTCGCCCAGCACCAGCACGCGGCCAGAGGTCATATACTCAAATGCATACCCCTTCAGGTTGGCACGCGCGCCCAGCCCACCCAGTTCATCCTGCAGCGGCGTGGTCACTTCGCCGCCAAAGATCACATCAGCACCGCTGAGGCGGATGCAGGCGCGGGTATCTGCGTTACCCTGAATGACGAACACGCCGCCCTGTGCCCCATAGGCAAAGCTCTTGCCTACAGACCCATCCAGCCGCTGACCGTTATGGTTCAACCCTTTCAGGATCGTCAGCGTACCCCCGCGGGCGCATTTGGCGACTCCATCCTGTGCCCCACCTTCGGTGAGAATGCTCATCGGAGCATCCAGAAAGGCGCCCAGTCCGTTGCCGGGGATCGCGGAATTGCTGAAGCTGAGATGAATGGCTTCAAGACGATCGATATTGGGGAAGCCGGGCCGCTTCAGTGCGCCGGCCAGGTGTGTGCCCAGGGCACGGTCTGCGGCGGTCACATCTTCATCATCGTAGGTCATTTCGGTTTCGCCTTCAGCCGCATATTCCGCCAGCACTTCGCTGATCTGCTTGCTGAGGGTGTTGCGCGGGCGTGTGACCAGCCGCCCGACACCGGCCTGAAGCTTGCGTTTCTGGACTGGCGGGACCGAGCGGGTGAGCACATCCAGATCAATAGCCTCTTTCATGGCGACCTGCTCAAGCAGATCGGCCCGGCCGACCAGGTCCTGAGTGCGTGCGACGCCCAGTCTGGCGGTCCATTTCTGGATATCTTCCTTGATCATGCCAAAGACGTTGCAGATGCCTTCAACCGCCAGATCATAATCGCGCGGTTCAAACGAGGGCAGGCCCTTCAGTTTGGCTTCTTCCTTGGTCTTGATGTGGGTGGTAATGCCGACATGGCAGGTGCCATCGTGGCACTTGCGGCAGATCGTACAGCCGACAGCGACCATCGCCATGGTGCCGAAGCCCACGCGGTTGGCCCCCAGGCACAGCATCTTGACGACATCGCGCCCGCTTCTCATGCCACCGTCTGCCCACAGTTCCACCCGGTCGCGCAGGCCGCTTTCGATCAGCGCCCGGTGCGCCAGGAACAGGCCGATTTCCGCCGGCAGCCCGACATACCGCAGCGCGTGCGCGCGGGCCGCGCCGGTGCCGCCTTCATAGCCTGTCAGCGTGATGATATCCGCGCCGGCCTTGGCGATGCCCACCGCGATGATGCCCACCCCCGGCACCACCGGCACCTTGACCGAAACCCGCGCTTTCGGGTTGGCGGTTTTCAGTTCATCAATCAACTGTGCCAGGTCTTCAATCGAGTACAGGTCATGGTTGTTGCTGGGCGAGATGAGCGCCACACCGGGCACTGTCTGCCGGGCGGCGGCCACCTGTTCCGTGACTTTGAAACCGGGCAGATGCCCGCCTTCGCCGGGTTTCGCCCCCTGGCCAATCTTGATCTCAATCAGATTGACCGAATTCAGGAACCCGATATTGACCCCAAACCGTCCGGATGCCACCTGCTGGCCGCGATGATTCGGGTAAATCCCCATGATTTCCGATAATTCGCCGCCCTCACCGTTGACACACAGGATATTCAGGCGGTAGGCCGCCTCTGCGTAGGCTTTATAAGCCAGTTCCCCCTGCGAACCAAAGGACATGGCGCTGATAAGCACCGGCATGTCGTGGGTGAAGTTGTTGGCTTCAATGGTGGTATCCACCTGTGCCGGGTCCAGCGCGTTTGGACTCTCTTTCAGCCGCAGCAGATGCCGGATGGCGATGGGAATCTGATCTTCCAGATTAAGCAGTGTCTGGGTGTAATCTTCCAGCGACATCTGCCCATGCGCGACATCTTCAACCTTTTTCCACATTTTCGGGTAGAAGCGGTCCGGGTTTGCCAGCTTGCCAACTTTGTCGCCGCGCAGTTCTGCGGCCCGTTCTTCGGCGTCTCTGTGCAGGGCAGACCATGTCAGGCCCCGTGCTTCAGAACCAAAGTAATTGGGTGTGCCAAAATAGGCTGCGACCGGGGTCGCCAGCCCAACGGAACTAAACGAATGACCATAGCCGCGCAGTTCGTGGCAGCCAATGGTGGAAGTCACTTTCTCCAGGCTGGTGGTCAGCACCCGCACAGTGGTAGAAAGCGCCTCGACAATCTGCTCCGAATCCGGGGCCTGTTTGGCCGGGCGCGGCGCGATCCCCAGGGCAACGGCGTACATGGCATACGGCAGGACCGCATTGGCCCCCAGGCTGATGCACAGGGCCAGATCGTGCAGGTTGCGCAGCGCCCCGGAGCGCAGGACAATGCCCGTACAGCGGCGCAGGTTTGGCGTATAGTCGGCTTCGCGCAGCGCCCGGTCTACCGCGACAGTCACCAGCGCCGGGTCCAGCCACAGACGTTCGCCGGCCAGAACTTCGGTATCATCCAGAATAAGACACTGGACACCCCCGGCAACGGCTTCTATGGCTTCCTGCTGCAGACGCCTGACGGCATTTTCGATGCCTTCATCGGCGGCTGCGCTCAGCGAAAGCACGTGGACATGCTCGCCAAAGGTCTGGATCAGATGCTCTATCGTCATAGTGCCATGCTGGCTGGCCACCAACTGCATATCCTCTGCGCTGCCCAGGGCCGGGTGACCGCCCAGCAGCAGCGGGGTTTCCAGTTGGATCAGAATTTTGGTCGGGTCTGCCACGTTGCCAATTTCTGGCCGGGTCCCCAGCACCACCTGGGTGGAAAACTGTGCCTGTTCCCGTTCCCGGTCAATGGCGGGATTCGTCACAACCGCGACGGTTTCCTTAAAGTAATCCGTCAGGTTAGAGCGAGTCAGCGCCATTGCTGCCAGCGGGCCATCCCACCCCAGCGACCCAATCTGTTCCTTCTTGGTATCGGTCATCGATTCGATCAGGCTGACGTGATAGCGTTCCCAGCCCAGCGCGGCCATGCTGATGGTGTTTACTGCCGCTGCGCTTTCTTCCCAGGGCAGTGGGTTGTGCTGAGGCATCACCATATCCATCGACTGCTGCCGGGTGCTGGTGGCTGTCGTTGGGGTGGGGTCATAGCCCACAGGGTCACCCCCGCCGCCGATCCCCGCCGGGGGCATCGGCTCCGCCTGGTCCAGCCCCAGGTCACTTAAGGACCAGCTGCTGCCGGACATATCCGTAAAATGGATGCCGCGCTCGCGATAGCGATCCAGCACATAACGCTGGATGGCAGGGTAATCCAGCACACGGATAGCACGGCCGGGCTTGATTTCCAGCGCGATCTTTTCGCCCGGTGCCAGCGGCTTGGGGTCGGATGACATGGCATCCAGCGGATAAACGCCCCGTTCCGAACTGGCAAAATATTCTTTTTCAGTCTCGCCAAACCACAGCGGGCGCAGCCCCAGCGCATCGACACTGAAAACCACCTCGTCGCCCAGCCGCGCCACCACAGCCGCCGGTCCTTGCGCGAACGGCCCAAAGGCGCAGCGCATCTGCTCATACATCTTGTGGATGTCCGGCGCATTCTCGATCAGGTCATGCGCGAAAGGTGGGAAGACAAGCTCCATCGCTTCGATCAGGTTAAGGCCATATTCATGATGCAGATAGGCCAGCGCCCGGTCAACATCCTGCGAGTCCGAATTGGCCGGGTCCAGGTCCATGCCCAGCATGTTGGCTTCCATCCGGAAGCGCGAAATGGTGTTGAACTCGCCGTTATGCCCCAGCACGTTGAAGGGCTGCACGCGCTCGAAGATGGAATTGGTGTTGGTACTGTAACGGGCATGGCCCAGTGTGACGGTAGAGGCATAATCCGGGTCGCGCAGTTCCGGGTAATAACGGCGCAGGATTTCCACTGTGCCCTGAACTTTATAAACGACACTGTGCGACGAGAACGAGGGGAAGTGAACCCCCAGGTCGCGTTCCAGGCGCATCTGCAGGTTGAACAGCACACGCTCCAGGTCTTCTGGCGCGACCTGTCCGTTCATCCCGGCAATCTGCCAGAACACAGGCGCGTTTTCCTCTGCGTTGCGCCCCAGCACATGCTCATCGACCTTGCCCGGATGATCCAGCAGCACATCCAGGCCGGCACTGGTAATCTGCAGGCAGATCTGTTCCACCAGATGATCGGTCCGGTTGCGGGCATCCGCCGGGATAAACACATGCGCCACCCAGAAACTGCGGCTGGAAGCAAGCGACGAACGCAGCCCGGCGCGTGCCAGTTTCTTGGTCCACATCTGGCGCGGGATATCTGTCATGATTCCCACCCCGTCGCCTTCACCGTCGATATAGCCGGTCCGGTGGCCCATACGGGTAAGCGCCGCAATCGTGCGCTTCACATTGCCATGTGTGGCTTCACCGCCTTTGCGTACGGCACAGATCAGGGCGCAGGCGTCCCGTTCGTTCGCGTCAATAGAATGCAGTGACAATTCGGGAACGTCCTGATCGGGGGTGTAAGGGTTGTGTGTCATGGCGTTCCTCCTGAGGTGCTTGCCGTGATAAACATGGTTCAAGGGTCCTGAGCTGCCAGGTTGCAGGGTAGAAAGACCTTGATACCCATTGTGACAGATTTCATGAAAAAATCTGCCAGATATTTCTTGCAATGATTTCAGATAAATTGCCTAAAGAATCAGCTAAAATGGTCAAATTTTGGGGCAGTTTCCCTGGCAGTGCGTACAAAAAATACCCTGCAGAGGCAGATTTCGTCATGTATCGTAATATATTGAAGCGGTGAAGGTGCTGTCTGGCGTCGGTTCTGAGGTCGCCAGTTTTACTTGATCATCAGCAGGCGGCGGATCGTCAGCGCCAGGTGCAGCGCCAGTCTTGTCTCTGGCCGGTTGAGGTCAATTTCGGCAATTTCGTTGATGCGATTCATGCGGTACAGCAGGGTATTGCGGTGGACAATGAGGGTTTCTGCGGTCTGGCTGAGGTTGCCATGACAGGCGAAGAAGGCTTCCAGCGTTTTGATCAGGTCGGCATGCTGGCGATGATCGTACTCAATCAGCGCGCCCAGCGTGCGGTTGCAGAATTCCAGCAGTTTTTCGCGGTCAGACAGGCTGAGGATAAGCTGGTAAACCCCCAGACCGCCAATGTACAGGGGTGTATCTGTCTGCAGCCGACGTGCCAGATCAAGCGCCTGAACCGCGTCGCGATAGCTGGTGCGCCACGCGCTGATCTCTCGTGCAACCTGCCCAATGCCGATAGCCACCCGTGCCTGTGGGTACTGCTTTTGCGCCTCGTGGCTGATGGCCTGTGCCAGCGCCATGCTGGAAACAATCGGATTTTCCGGGTCCGGCGCGAAAAAGACCAGCACTTCTTCCTCTCGTTCCCGCTGCCACACCAGTCCGCTGGCCCGCTGCGCGCTGACGACGCTGTTCACCAGCGTTTCGAGCCGGCGCGTCGAGAAGGCCTTTTCGCCTTGCCACGCCAGCACAATCGCCACGTGCGCCAGCGTCATATCATGCTCAAAGCGTTCCCCCTGCCGGACCGCCTCCTGCTGGCTGACATCGCCAATCAGCACGCGGTCAAGAAATGTACCGCGCAGCCGCTTTTCCGTATCGCTGATCGCCTTGGCCTTGGCCATTTCCAGCGCACAGGCCGCCGCGCCATGTTCGGCCACCAGCGCGTCAATATCATCAATTTCGCTGTCCCACCCGATAATCGACAGATGCCCCCGGCCCACATCCTTGGTCACAATGGGTGAGACAAGGCGGGCCAGGCTGGGGGCGGGCAGGGCCTGCATCAGCACCGGGTTCTCGATTTCCACTACCCGGTGACGATCCTGCAATTCCACTGGCAGGTTATCCAGCTTGCGCAGAAACTGCTCGATTTCCTCCCAGTACGCCACAAACTGGGGCTGTACCGAACTGTACAGGATGCGCAGACGTTTATCCTGCACCACAACGGATTTATTGGTCAGGCGCGCCATGGTGCTGACCAGTTCTGCCATGCCTTCGTTGCGCGATGAAATCTGGGTAAGCTGCCGGTAAATCTGGGTGCCGCGCCGTTCCAGTTGGCCTTTGCGGTCCACCAGCAGGCTGACAATGGCTTTTTCCACAAGCCGGATGCGGCTGCCCGAAGGCAGAGTCAGCACCGGGATATTGTAGGCATTGGCTTCGGCAATGGCCGCGGGGGAGGGCGGATCGCTGACCACCACAGCCGAGGCCTGCATATCAGACGCCCACCGGATCACATCCACATCAGTGGTAATATTTTTACTGGTCTGCGAATTCGGGGCGACCAGAATCATCTCGCCGCGCTGCAGCGTGGCTTTAGAGCTTGTGCCATCTTCAGGATAAATAACCGTCGTCCACGCGACTGGCTGGCTGAGCAGGCCATCACCGGCGACCACCCGTGTGCCAAGCGGCAGCGCCTGTTTGCGGACATCTTCAACTGTAATTCGCTCGGTAGTGTCGGTCATCATATACTTGGTCAAACTGCACAATGTGAGAATGGAAAAGGGATAGCGTATTTTGGTCCAACTGTCAAGTTTCGCCCGTAAACGTTCCAAAGACAATCACAATCAGCGTCACCAGCAGCGACTCAATAATAAATGAGCGTTCCGGTGCCACATAAAAGCCGACCACCGCCAGCACCAGCAGGATAATGCCCGTAATCCACGTAATCGGGCTGACGCGCCACCTGCGGCCATACTGGTACATACCGGACCCTACCAGTATGACCCCGCCCGCCAGAGGAACCAGCCAGTTTGGCATGGATTGGAGGAAGCTGTCTGAAGCAATGTACAGCACAGCAAACATGAGGACCAGCAGCCCCCAGGTGAGGCGCTCTACACGGGCTTCTGCGCTTGACTTTTTTCGTGCCTTACGTGCCATGCTCTCGTTTCCAGATCTGTTGATAACGCTGCGCTATAGAACTTTTGTCTCTCAATCATACTATTAAATAGGCGCTTTGGGCAATTGCAGGATCAGGCTTAGCCACTATAATGAAATGGTTTGTGTCCAATAGCTGTTGATGAGGGAACTTTATGGGCAAAGGCCCAGCCATTTTTGCAAGCATACTGATCTTCAGCCTGATGATCGCCGCCTGCACCTCTGATCCTATGGCCGCCAGCGGTCCGCGTCTGGTGCAGGAAGCCACGCGCCGCGTGACGGATGTGCTGCCCACCCGCGAACCATCATCGACTCCGGTCGTCATTCCGGTTTCGACATCAGAGCCAGTGGCATCTGCGGCGGTGAGCACCGTAGAAGGCGAATTTCCGGATTTTGTCCTGCTGACGCCGACACTGCCGCCCAGTAAGACTCCAACCCCTACCGCCACCATCACCCCGACAGCGACGGATACGCCGCCGCCGACGGCCACGCCCCAGGCGCCGATCTTCCCGACTTACCTGTTGGCGACATCTGCGGCAGTGACTCCTGCCGCGCCGCTGGTCAGCCCACAGGTTTGTGATCAGAACTGGTTCTTCAGCCAGCCGATCAGCTCCACCTGCCCACAGGGCGATCCGCTGGAAAGCGCGGCGGTATATTTGCAGTTCCAGCACGGGTTTATGATCTGGGTGGCCCAGCAGGACGCTATCTACACCTTTTACGACAGTGTTCATGCACCGCGCTGGCAGGTTTTTAAGGACATGTATGAAGAAAGCACGCCAGAACGCGACCCCTCACTGTCGCCGCTGGCCCCCGCCTATACCTGGCAGCCCCGGCGTGGGTTCGGCTCTGTCTGGCGCGATAACGACACCCTGCGCGATCGCATTGGCTGGGCAGTGGCCGAATGGGAAGAGCAGTTCACGATCCAGATACAACTGGGGGCGGATGGCACCATCTTTTTGGCCGACCCGCACGGTGGTATCATTGTGATGCAGCCAGGAGGCCGCGACTGGGATCGTTATATCCTTCCCTGAGGATATGAACGGCACATGATTCACCAGGGCAATTGGCGAGGCATCGTATGATTAGGCGCATAGGAATACTCACCGGGGGTGGCGACGCCCCCGGCCTGAATGCTGTGATTCGGGCTGTGGTACTGACGGCAACGCGCTGTTACGGCTGGGAGGTGGTCGGCATCCTGCAGGGCTTCGATGGGCTGTATGCCGGGCTGCCGGCGGTCCCCCTGCGCGAGGACAATGTGCGCGATCTGCTGGCGCGCGGCGGCACCATCCTGGGGGCCGCCAACCGGGGCAACCCATTCGCGCGGCGTGTCAGCCATCCGGATGGCAGCGAAACGGTGGCGGATGTGTCGCAGGAAGCCCTGGAACGTATTGCCGAATATGGGCTGGATGCGCTGATTGTCGCCGGGGGCGATGGCACTATGGCGATTGCCTACCGGCTGGTTCAACTGGGAGCGCCAATTGTCGGTGTGCCCAAAACCATTGACAACGACCTGAGCGACACCGATGTCACCTTCGGGTTTGATACTGCCATCAGCACGGCGACAGAAGCGCTGGATAAGCTGCAAACCACCGCGGAAAGCCATCACCGGGTGATGGTGCTGGAGGTGATGGGGCGCCATGCCGGGTGGATCGCGCTGCTGGCCGGGGTCGCGGGCAGTGCCGACGCCATCCTGATTCCGGAAATCCCCTTTGATATTGAAGTCGTCTGCCAGAAAATCCGCGATCTTCAGGCTTCGGGGCGGCATCACAGCCTGATTGTGGTGGCCGAAGGCGCGGCGCCTGTCGGAGGCAAGCAGTCGTACTATATCAAGGGCGACAGCGCGGGCGAGGGCCGGTTAGGCGGCATGGGGCATCTGGTCGGCAGTATGCTGGCCGAATGTGTCGCGGCGGAGGTGCGCGTCACGGTGCTGGGGCATGTGCAGCGCGGCGGCCAGCCGACTTCACGCGATCGCTGGCTGGCGACCCGCTTCGGTACCGCCGCTGTGCATCTGGCCGCGCAGGAGCGCTGGGGCTATATGGTCGCGCTGCAGGGAACCCAGATGGTCAATATTCCGATGGCGGAAGCGCTTCATACCAAAAAGGTGGACCCGGAAGGCGACATGGTGCAGATGGCGCGTGATCTGGGAATCGTTTTCGGATGAAGCTCAGATGAAGACTCTCCCGCATGGCATCGCGCCGGTTATCCGCCGCACCCGAAAAAAGACAGGCTGCGCCTCGCTGGCGGTGCTGGCGCTTCTGGTGCCGGGGCTGCTGTGTGTGTTGTGCAGCATCGTGTACCTGATCTTCCCGCCGCCACACACCGATATTCTGGTGCTGGGGGTGGACAGCCGCGAAGGGGAGGGCTGGGTCACCCGCGCCGACAGCATCATTCTGGTCGGCATCGACCCGGGCCGCCTGCGCCTGGGCATGCTGTCCGTGCCGCGTGATCTGTCGATTGAAGTGCCGGGCTATGGCATGCAGCGTGTTAATACCGTCAACATGCTGGGGGAGATGGAGCAGCCCGGCGGTGGGCCAGCCCTGGTAAAGGCAGGAATCGCCCAGAGTTTTGGTATCACACCAGAGCGTTACGTCCGGCTCGACTTTGAAGGATTTGTTCGCCTGATCGACGCGGTGGGTGGTGTGACCATTGATGTGCCGGCGCGGCTGGTTGATTATAACTATCCCACAGAAGATTATGGCGTCATGACGGTGGAGTTTGAGGCAGGCCCACAGCATATGGACGGCCAGCGGGCACTGATCTATGCCCGCACGCGCTATGCCGACGACGATTACCGCCGGGCAGAACGGCAGCAGCAGGTGATTTCGGCCCTGCTGGGCAGGCTCGCCAACCCGCTGAACTGGCCATCGGCGCTGGCGGCACTTTCCCAGGCTGTCGATACAGATGTTACCCTGTGGGATATGATCGTCCTGGCCCCACCCGTGATTGTGAACCGGGGGCGGGGGGAGCAGCTTGTGATCAACCGGGAGTACATTACCACCACGGCTGAGGGGATCGCGGTGCCGGATTACCAGCAGATCGCGCCCTGGCTGCAAACCTACTTCGAGTGATTAACTGACGGGCGGTTTTTCCCGCATCAACTGTGCATAGCAGCCCTGCCACATCGAGGGTTTGCGCATGAACTTGTTGATTTTAATATCGCTGAAGCGCGGCAGCAGCTTGATCATCAGTTCTGGCAGCCGCTGCCAGGCATCCTCATAAACCAGCGCCTGTAGTTCATCCGCCATATCGCCGGCCCAGTGCCAGCGCTGGCGAAATTCCTCCGCCTTCATCCAGTAATCGCGCTTTTCCCAGGCACGGGCAGAAACATCAATGCCCTCATCAATTTCCCGCAGGCAGTACACCAGCAGGGCCACCATGTCCTTGACTTCCTCATCAATGGCGGTTTTCTGGCTCAGATGGCGCAGCAGTTCTGCACCGGTGCGCATATTCTGATTACGTTTTTTGCCTGCGCTGTCGGTGTTGATAACTCGACTCATGCGATAACCATTCCTCTGTAACTCTGGCAGCAGTATCAGGGTGTGTAGGGGCGGATGCCTTTGTAAATGCGGGTGCCGCTAAAGGTTTTCAGAATCGTGGTGGCATTGCGCCCGGTTTGCTGGGCCAGTTCCCGGGGCGTCTGCGGCGTGTTGTTATTGGCCAGAAACACCCGGAACACGCTATCAACCAGCGACGTTTGCGGGTTGATAAAATTCGGGTCCTCAGATGCTCTTTTTATCGCGACCTGCAGCTCATCCAGCGGCGAAACCTCGCCGGTTTCCGGGTCGATGTAATCAATCACCGTGCCGGATTCACTCATACTCAGCCGGTCCCGCTGTTCCGGCAGCACATGGCTCAGCAGATAGGTCCGCAGGTCTTCGCCGCTGCGGTCCCACCACGAATAATCAATATAGAACCTGGTATCGAGCGTCGGTTTGACGAGGATGCTGGGTTTGTTTCCGATCATGACTGCCTCTCCTGGTTATCTTTCAGTTTCCAGTAATGTCCACCCACGTTCTGAAAGTCCAGGTTGGCCACCAGCGTGGCAAAAATCGGCCCTGGAGGACAGCGCCGGATTACATTGATCGCGCTGTAAATGGTCTTGGCATGAACCGTGCGCTGGGGTGTCAGTTGGGCCAGGGCGGCAATCACACTGTGAATAATGTTCGCAAGCGGCTTGCGCTGCTGCTGTGTGGTGTTAAACAGCGCGTCCACATCATCCAGTTCATCCGCGCCTAAAAGCATCAGTTCGTCGTAATCTGCGCCGATAGACCGCCGCGCTTCTTCAAACGTGATCTGGTTGTTTTTAGGGACAATCAGCCGGATCCATTCGGTGCGCGCCCGGTAGGCATTAAAGTTAATCACGATGCGGTTGGGCTGATCTGTGGCTGTCGCCGTCACGAACGTGCCCACCGGCAGGCGATGCTTGCGATAAAACTTGTTCAGGCCATAGATATAGCGTTCTCTGCGCACGACCCAGCCCGGATATTCCTCGCCATCCTGCCCGTCGATGAGGGTGATGTAGGTGCGCAGCGTGCGCTGGTCTGTTGGGAAGACCTGCCGCATGGCCGCATTCAAAGGCAGCGTCCCGACCCGGCGGTGAGGATAGTTCAGCACCGCGCTGGCTCTGCGTTCTTCGCTGGCGCTGTACCGGGGCACCTCGATATTAGAATGTTCGTCGTCAATTTCCCGTTCGAGTTCCAACTGTTCCGGGTCCAGCAGCGAGGGATCATATTCAACGGGCGTGTACTGAAGATAGCGGGGCGTGTTCTGGACTTCCGCAGGCTCCAGCCGGCTTAAATACCACAGGACAATGCCCCTGGTGCCCACCTCGTCAAAGCGGTCATCGTCCTTCAGGACGTAATTAAGCGAAAATTCCTGCAGCGCCTTTGAACCACCGCCCAGGCCGCCTACCTCATCCAGAATCTGGCCGGGCGAAAGCGGGCCGCCGCCGTTGATATCGAGAATGGCTTCTGCCAGGTGCAGATGCCCGACGTTAACTTCCAGCAGCAGGTCCTGCGGGAACCATAACCCGGCAACCTGTACCAGCGCATCTGATTCTGATAATTTAGTTTCGAGGGTATAGATAAGATCGTCGGCCACAGCGGTCATGATCTCATCCACAGTCAGGTCGCCCGCAAAAAACGCGCTTTCGTAATCATCGTCTTCGGTCCGGCTCAGCGCGTGTTCTGTGGTCAGCTCGCTGGCGAATTCGCGCTGTTTGCTGCCTGTGCTGCCGTTTTCATCTTCAAATTCGACTTCAATGACCGTGAACGGTTCGTAATCCGGGTTCACACCGGGGCGTTCGCTGCGGACAACCCCGGCCGCAAACTCAAAGACAGGGAAGATGATGCGCTGCCCGACATCGTAACGTTCAGCCGGGTTATAAAAGCGTGCATCCTTAAACCGTTCCTGCAGCGCGGCGGCTTCCTGCGCCAGGCGCTCTTCAATGAGCAGCCGGACCAGGCTTTCTGTACTGAGGGGTTCTTCTTTCTCCAACAGCACGCTGGCGATAAAGTCGATGTCGTCCTGAGTAACCTGGAAGTTCTGCATCCAATGATGAGCTGGCATTACGCCTCCAGCTATGCATAGTTAAAAGATCGGGGGAACCCTGAAAGAAGTAAAAAAATGTACATTTATTTCAAACTGAATGAAAATTATAATTCAATTCCAGGAGCCGTTCAAGCGTCGGGTTGACCGGCTATCTTTGGTCATGTATACTAGCCCCTCCTAATATTTGGCAAAAAACTCGACTTGTCGTGAGGGAAAAACAGAATGTCAACAAAACGGACCTGGCAGCCGAAAATCCGCCGGCGTAAGCGTGTGCATGGTTTCCGCGCGCGGATGCAGACCAAAACCGGACGTCGCGTACTGCAGGCACGGCGCAAGCAGGGGCGGCATCAACTGACGGTTACCCCCAACCACGTGAAAAAGGTGAACTGGAAAGCCTGAAGCACGCATGGAACGCCGTCTGCGTTTGCGTCAGTCACAGGACTTTGCGCGCATTCGCCAGCAGGGGCGGAAATATTCTCAACAGACGATCATGCTCAGTATTCTGCCGAATGGTTCAGGTTGTAACCGTTATGGCATTGTGACGAGCAGACGCCTGGGCAAGGCGGTGGTCCGCAACCGGGTGCGCCGCCTTATCCGTGAAGTTTTGAGAGCACTCCACTCCGATTTGCGGCAGGGCTATGATGTGGTGATTGTGGCTCGTCCTGCCATTGCGGGGCAACCGTATAGCAGCGTCCGACGTATAATAGAACAACTACTGATACAGTCGGGCATGCTGCCTCCGGAAAGCGATCAGACGTGAAAAGAGTGGCCTTAGCCTTGATTCGCTTTTACAAGCGATATATATCACCGGGTTTGCCTTCAAGTTGCCGCTTTCATCCAACTTGTTCCGTTTATACCTATGAAGCAATCGAACGATATGGGGTCATTCGGGGCGGATGGCTGGGTGTGAAACGCATTGCACGCTGCCATCCTTTGAATCCCGGTGGCTATGACCCGGTTCCGGACCTAGAGGAGTAACTGTTGAATATCACAAGGTTTCTTGCGCAGCGCCGCCGCGTTGTCCTGGCCCTGGCTGCCGGGCTGCTGGCTGCGGCCTGTGTCCCCATCCGTCAGGAAGCGTCGTGGCCCGCGCTGCGACTTCTGGGCGACGAGCAGAATATTTTGCTGGCTTATAATGACCGGGTGGTGATGGTTAACCCGGAAGATGGCGTGCCTGTCCGGCTTCGCAATGCCGATGGCGAAATCCGGCTGGATGAAGCCGGGAATGCCCGCCTGTGGGAATTCAGAGGCCCTGAAGGCACCCTGACCCAGTTTTATTCCGCGCCTGTGCCGGTCAGCGACGATGCGCTGCTGATTGCCAGCCATACGGAGCGTCTGTTCCAGGTGGATATCGCCACAGCGCGGGCGGATCGGGACGCGGATGGCACAGAGATCAGCGGGCAGGTGGTTGCCGACCCGGTAGTGGGTGAGGAACTGGTGTATGTGGGGCTGAGCGAACGCGATCTGGTAGCCCTCAGCCGGGCCGACCAGACCGAACGCTGGCGCTTTGAGACCAATCACGGGGTATGGTCAGAGCCGCTGCTGGTCGATGATGCGCTGTATTTTACCTCGCTCGATCATCAGTTGTACGCCCTGGACGCCGCCACCGGCGACGAACTGTGGCGGGTCGATCTGCAGGGTGCCGCGCCGGAAGAACCCGTCTATTACGAAGGCCGGTTGTATGTCGGCAGTTTTGCCCGCAAGGTGTTTGAAATTTCCCTCGATGGTGAAATCCTCTCAGAATTTTCAACCCGCGACTGGGTCTGGGAGACACCTGTGGTGGTGGACGATGTATTGTATGCTGGCGATTTAAGCGGTATGGTTTATGCGCTGGATATCAGCGGTGATGGGTTCAGCCCGCTGTGGCAGGCCCAGGTTTCTGGCCGGGCCATTGGCACGACGCCGGTGGTGAGCGGTGACTATGTGATCGTCGGTTCGCGGGAAAACAAAGTGTACTGGTTGAGTCGTGAGGACGGAAGCACCTTCTTTTCTCGCGATGTAGGTGGCGAAGTTCTGTCCGACCTGCTGATCGTTGAGCCAAATGATGAGGTCGATATCCCGGAACCCTTGCTGATTGTAAGCACGCCCACATTGCAGGAAGTGCTGGTCGCCTTTACGTTGCAGAACGGCGAGCGCGTCTGGACGTATGCCTACAGCTAAGCCAGGGGCGATAGAGGAGTAATTTGTCCATGTGGGATATCATTCTCAATCCGTTTATTACCTTGCTCACACTGCTCTATTCGCTTTTGGGGCAGAATGTGGTGCTTGCGATTGTCGTCTTTACCATCCTGATCCGTATTGCCATTCTGCCGCTTACAGCACAGCAGCAGCGTTCTACCAAGCGGATGCAGGAACTGCAGCCAGAATTAAAGAAGCTGCAGGAAAAGTACAAGAATGATCGCGAAAAGCTGGCGCAGGAACAGATGGCCCTGTACAAGGAACACGGGGTGAACCCGTTTGGGGGCTGTTTGCCGCTGCTCATTCAGTTTCCGATTCTGATCGGTCTGTATCAGGCGATTATCTTTACGCTGGCGGCGACCCCCTTCCAGTTGTTTGATCTGTCGGGCCGTTTTCTGCTGCCCGGCCTGGATCATCTGGTGCCCCTTAACAACATGTGGCTTGGCATGGACCTGACCAAGCCGCCGACCAATAACCCCACCTGGGCGCTGGCGCTGCCGGCCCTGGTGCTGGTGACGACCTGGGCACAATCCAAACTGACCGTCCCTGCGACGCCGCCTTCCACCAGCGATGATGGCAGGCCGAACCAGGCGCAGGCCATGACTCAGTCGATGACGACAATCATGCCGCTGATGTTCGGGTTCTTCTCGCTGTCGTTTTCGGTGGGCCTTTCCATCTACTTCGTGGTTTCCAACCTGGTGGGTATTGTCCAGTACAGCATGATGGGGCAGTCCAAACTCGACCTGCGCAAGCTGATCGGGCGGGGCGAGACCGCGTCTGACGCGCCGGCGGCTCGTCGGGTAGATGCGGCCGAGGAAAAGCCAGCCCTTGCTGCCAATGGCAAAGGAACTGAACCGCGAAAAGCGAAGGCGAAAAGCAAAACAAAGAACAAGTAACGCGCGAGGCGCGCGTGATTTATTCCAGCTAAGGATAGATTTATGAACTCAGAACGTTCAATTGAGGCAACGGGTGAGGACGTTGAGCAGGCGATAGCGAATGGGCTGGCAGAGCTTGGCGTTGGCCCCGGCGATGTCATTGTCGAAGTGCTGGAGGAACCAAGCCGCGGGATGTTCGGCCTGGGGGCGCGCCCGGCGCGGGTTCGGCTGCAGCTTCTGATTGCGCCTCAGCCTGCCGCTGCAAAGCCAGCACCCGTTGAACCTGCTGAGGTTGCGGATGACGAAGTCCAGGACGAGGACGACGATGACGATGTTTTTGTCGATGCGCCCGCCGAAGTCTATGAGGGGCCGCTGGATGAGGACGCCGAAGTCGGGCGGGTGGTGCTGGCCGAACTGCTGGAGAAGATGTCTGTGCGTGCCAATGTCGAAGTTCGCCGGGCACAGAGCAGCGGCGACGGCGAGAGCGCGCCCTGGCTGTTGGATGTCACGGGTTCTGGCGACCTGAGCATGCTGATTGGGCGGCGTGGCGAAACGCTGGCTTCGCTCCAGTATGTCACACGGTTGATTACCAGCCGGGAACTACAGCGCCGCGCCAATATTGTGGTGGATGTCGGCGGCTACAAGGCCCGCCGCACCAGCAAGCTGCACGACCTGGCCCAGCGGATGGCGGATCAGGCAGTCCGGCAGCAGCGCACCGTGACGCTGGAACCGATGCCGCCTTACGAGCGCCGCATTATTCACCTGGCCCTGCGCAGCCGTAACGACGTGACGACCCAGAGTGTGGGTGAGGGGCAGGCGCGCAAAGTCACCATTGTGCCGAAGTAACCAATGGCACAATCCTATCTCCTCATTGGTCATATCACCGCCGACCTGATCCCTGAGGGCGGGCGGCGGCTGGGCGGCACAGTCTCTTATGCCGCGCCGGTGGCACATGCCTTCGGGCATCATGTGCGCGTGTTAACCAGTGCTGCCGCAGACGAATCGCTGCTGGCCGGGCTTGCGCCTTATGCGGCGGAAAAAGTGGTCCTGCCAGCGCAGTCGACCAGCACCTTTGAAAATATCTACGATGCCGAAGGGCGGCGCACCCAGTATATTCGCGGGGTGGCCGCGCCGATTGGTGTCAGCGATGTGCCCGAAGCCTGGCTTGATACGCCGCTGGTGCATCTGGCCCCGCTGACCGGCGAAGTGGACCCAAACCTGGCGGCGGCCTTCAAAGACTCCACCGTGCTGCTGACCCTGCAGGGCTGGCTGCGGCGCTGGGGTGATGATGGCCGGGTTTATTTCAAGCGCTGGTTCGACCCCGAAGTGCTGAAGCATATTGATGTGGTCGTGTTCAGCGAAGAAGATATCGCGGAAGCGCCGGACCTCGAACCGGCCTTTGCTGGCGCGGTGAAGCATCTGTTTGTGACGCGGGCGGAACGCGGCGGCACCTACTACTTTGAAGGCCAGCCCCGCACCTACGAGACGCCGCAGTATGAAGAGGTCAACTCCACTGGCGCGGGCGATGTCTTTGCGGCGGCGGTGCTTTCGAGCATGACGCTGCTGAATGGAGACATGGCGGCGGTGGCCAAAGTGGCGGCCCAACTGGGGGCGACAGCCATCACCCGGCCCTGGCTGGAAGGCGTGCCCACCCCGCAGGAAGTTCAGCAGGCCCTCAGCCTGGTGCGTGAACCATGACCCTGGTCGAGCGCGTGCTTTACAACGGCAGAATTACCACGCTGGATGCAGACCAGCGGCAGGTGTCCGCGCTCGCTATCAGCAACGGGCGCATTGTCGCGCTGGGCGCTGACGATGCCATGCTGGCGCTGGCCGGGCCAGACACAAAACGCGAGAATCTGGCGGGCCAGTACGTTATCCCCGGCCTGACGGACGCGCATCTGCACTGGGCCATGACCTCCGAGCAGCTTCTGTGGGTCGATGTGTTTGAAGTCACCTCCAAACAGATCGCGCTGGACCGGGTGGCGGAACGAGCGCGCAGCACGGCGCCGGATGAATGGATTCGTGGTTCTGGCTGGGCGCAGGATTTCTGGCCGGAGCCGGTTTTCCCCACTGCGGCGGACCTGGACTCGGTGGCGCCGCGCAATCCCGTATTTATGCGGGCCAAAAGCGGCCATGCTGCCTGGGTGAACAGCGCCGCGCTCCACCGCTGCGGCATCACGGCGGAGACTCCCGATCCTGCGGGCGGCCACATCCAGCGCGACGCGCACGGCCAGCCCACCGGCATCCTGTTTGAAACCGCCATCGACCTGGTCGAGTCGCATATCCCCGAACTTACCGTCGAGCAGCTCGCCGACCAGATGGCCCGGGCGCAGCAGCTCGCGCTGGCTTCTGGCCTGACAGGCTTTCATGATTTTGACGGGCCGGACTGTTTACAGGCGCTGCAGGTGCTGCGGGAACGCGGCCTGCTGGCTATGCGCGTGGTGAAGAACGTCAACCGGGAATGGATCGACGCACTCATCACCAGCGGCATCCGGCATGGCTTTGGCGATGACTGGATTCGCATCGGCGGCCAGAAGATTTTTGCTGATGGCGCGCTGGGGCCGCGCACGGCCTACATGATCGAACCCTATGTGGACGAGCCGGACAATTACGGCATCTCCGTCGTGGACAGGGAAGAAATTCAGGAACTGGTCAGCCGGGCCAGTGCCGCCGGTCTGCCCTCGACGGTGCATGCCATTGGTGACCGGGCCGTGCACGATGTGCTCGATGTTTACGAAGCGGTGCGGCGCGAGGAAGCGGCACGCGGCGAAAGCCCGGCATCGCGCCGCCATCGCATCGAGCATGTGCAGATCATCCACCCGGACGACGCGGGCAGGCTGGCGCAGCTTGGGGTGATCGCCTCCATGCAGCCCATTCACGCCACCTCGGATTATGTATCTGCGGAACGCGCCTGGGGAGATCGCAGCCGCTGGAGCTATAACATCCGCCTCCAGATCGACCAGGGTGCGCATATCGCCCTGGGGACTGATTCGCCAGTCGAGCCGTTTGACCCGCTAAAGAGCATTTTCGCGGCTGTCACGCGCCGCCGCCCGGATGGCACGCCGGGGCCGCAGGGCTGGTATCCGGAATTACGCCTGACGATGGACGAAACGCTGCGCGGCTTCACCGCTGGCCCGGCCTATGCCGCCGGCATGGAGAATCGCCTGGGCAGGTTGGCCCCCGGCTTCCTGGCGGATCTGGTGGTGCTGGACCGGGACCTGTACCGCATACCCCCCGACGAAATTCTGGAGACGCGCATCGTTGGCACGATGGTCGATGGACAGTGGCGGTATGGGGGCGTCGGGTAGCAATGATGTCAGTTCAGGTAAGTACGGGGCGGCGGCAAGTGCCGTCTCTTTGATTCAAATTACAGGGAGCAAACCTTATGAGCGATATTCGTATTCAGCGCCTGGCGCATGTGCTGGTGAATTATTCGACGGAGGTTCAGCCGGGCGAATGGGTCGGCATTTTTGGCGATGTCACTGCGCTGCCCGCCCTGCGCGAAGTTTATGCGGCGGTGCTGAAGGCTGGTGGCAATCCATCCCTCATGCTCAGCGACGAATATATGGGCCGGGTGCTGCTGCGCGAAGGCAGCGACGAACAGCTTCAGTGGCTGGACCCCTCGCAAACGCTGTATTACGAGCAGGCCGATGTCTATATTCGTGTCAACGGCACCAGCAACACACGCTCCATGACCAGCATCCCGGCAGCCCGGGCACAGTTCCTGCAGGCGGCGCGGCGTCACTGGCTGGATTTGCGGCTGGGCCGGGCGGCGCAGGGGAAAATGAAGTGGGTTGGCACCCAGTTCCCCACAGAGGCCAGCGCGCAGGAAGCCAACATGAGCCTGGAGGAATACGAGAATTTTGTCTACGGGGCGACGTTCTGTGACCGCGAAGACCCGGTGGCGGAATGGCGGAAAATCCATGACATGCAGCAGGAAAAGGTCGATTGGCTGAAGGGCAAAAAGCACGTGCGCCTGCAGGGGCCAAATGTCGATCTTGAGCTGTCCATCGAAGGCCGCATCTTTATCAACAGCGACGGCCATCATAACATGCCCAGCGGCGAGATTTTCACCGGCCCGGTGGAAGATTCGGTCAACGGCTGGATTCGCTTTGATTATCCCTCCATCGTCAGCGGGCGGGCCGTAAAGGGCATCGAACTGAAATTTGAGCAGGGCCGGGTGGTGCAGGCCAGGGCAGAGGAAAACGACGACCTCCTGCAGGCTCAATTAAACACCGATGCCGGGGCGCGTTACCTGGGTGAATTTGCCATCGGAACCAATTTTGGCATTCAGCGCTTTACCGGCAGCATCCTGTTTGATGAGAAGATCGGCGGGACGGTGCATGTCGCCATTGGCAAAGGCTACCCGGAAACCGGCAGCCAGAACGACAGCGCCGTCCACTGGGACATGATCTGCGATATGCGCAACGACAGCGAAATTCACGTCGATGGCGAGCTGTTCTACAAGAACGGTGAATTTGTGGTGTAGACAGGGAAATAAAACGCCGCTGGTTTGTGCTCAAGTATCAGGGCGCACGAGGGTAGGCTGGTGCGCCCTGATAATAATCTCTAACGTGATTCTGCTTTAACTCAGCAGCAGGCTTTCCTGGCCTTCGCGGTCGATCAGCGTGCCGCGCAGCT
>CAZQIY010000002.1:72397-158256 GCA_964593565.1 uncultured Anaerolineaceae bacterium | reverse complement strand
TAACTCAGCAGCAGGCTTTCCTGGCCTTCGCGGTCGATCAGCGTGCCGCGCAGCTCCATGATCTGGTCGCGCAGCACCGCCGCCTTCTCGAACTCGAGCTGCTGGGCGGCGTTCTTCATCTCCTGCTCCAGCTCCCGGATCATCCGGTGAACTTCTTCCTTCGGCAGGTCGGCCAGCGATACCCCGGCTTCGACTCCCGCCTCGACTTTATGATCTTCATGCACCATCGTCCGCACCCGGTCGGTCAGGTCGCGCACCTGCTTGATGATGGTGGTCGGTTCGATCCCGTGCGCCTTGTTGTGTGCCATCTGAATCTCGCGGCGGCGGTTGGTCTCGCTGATCGCGCGCTCCATCGAGGGGGTCATGGTGTTGGCATACAGAATCACCTTGCCCTCGATATGCCGGGCCGCCCGCCCGATGTTCTGGATCAGGGCCTGCTCAGACCGCAGGAAACCTTCCTTGTCCGCATCGAGGATCGCCACCAGCGAGACTTCCGGCAGGTCGATACCCTCGCGCAGCAGGTTGATGCCGACGATGACATCATAAACGCCCAAGCGCAGGTCTCTCAGGATTTCGACACGCTCAATTGTTTCGATCTGCGCATGCAGATAATGGGCGCGGATACCCATCTCGATCAGGTACTGCGACAGGTCTTCGGCCATGCGTTGGGTCAGCGTGGTGACCAGCGCGCGCTGGCCGTTGCGCACCCGGATCGTGATCTCCTGCAGCAGGTTTTCGATCTGGCCTTCCACCGCGCGAACTTCAACTTCAGGGTCAAGAATGCCCGTCGGCCGGATAATCTGCTGCACCACCGCTTCGCTGATGCCATTTTCGTAGGGGCCGGGCGTGGCGGAGGTATAGATCGTCTGCCCCATGCGCTGCTCAAACTCCTCGAACTTGAGCGGACGGTTGTCAAACGCGCTCGGCAGCCGGAAGCCGTAATCCACCAGGGTCACTTTGCGGGCACGGTCACCGTTGTACATACCGCGAACCTGCGGGATCGTCATGTGGCTCTCGTCGATCACCAGCAGATAATCCTGCGGGAAGTAATCCATCAGCGTAAATGGAGGGCTGCCGGGTGGGCGCTGGTCCAGGTGGCGCGAGTAATTCTCGATGCCGCTGGTAAAGCCAACTTCGCGGATCATCTCGATATCATAATTGACGCGCTGCTCCAGACGCTGGGCTTCCAGCAGTTTGCCCTGCGCTTTCAGGAAAGCAAGCTGCTCATCCAGTTCCTTTTCAATGTCCGTGACCGCCTGCCGCAGCTTCGTTTCATCGGTGACATATTCGCGGGCCGGGTAGATGATCAGCGCGGAATGATTGGTGAGGATTTCCCCCGTCAGCGGGTCAAACTCGACAATGCGCTCGATTTCATCGCCGAAAAGCGTCACCCGGTACGCCGTTTCTGCATAGGCGGGCACAATCTCCAGCGTATCGCCGCGCACCCGGAACGTACCGCGTCGCAGGTCCATGTCATTGCGGCTGTACTGGATCGTCACAAGCTGCCGCAGGATCGTATCCCGCCGGATTTCATCGCCCACCTTCATTTCGACCACAGACTTGGCCCACGCCGCCGGGTCGCCGATACCATAAATGCAGGATACCGACGCCACGACAATCACATCGCGGCGGTAATTAAGCGAGGCCGATGCAGACAGGCGCAGGCGCTCGATGTGCTCGTTGATCTCGGTCTGCTTCTCGATGTAGAGATCATGTTTGGGCACATAGGCTTCTGGCTGATAGTAATCGTAATAGCTGACGAAGTATTCAACGGCGTTGCGTGGGAACAGTTCCTTAAACTCCGCAAAAAGCTGTGCCGCCAGGGTTTTGTTGTGCGCCATCACCAGCGTCGGTTTCTGCACCTGCTGGATCACCTGCGCAATCGTGAAAGTCTTGCCGGTGCCGGTGGCGCCCAGCAGGGTCTGATAGTGCAGCCCTTTCTCAAGGCCTTCGACCAGTTCTTCGATAGCTCTGGGCTGATCACCGGTAGGTTGAAACTCGGAGACGATCTCGAATGGGGGCATTGCATCTCCTTATCAGAACGTCAGTTCGGGAGGGGAGTTTGATTATACCGGATTTCAGATCGTTCTGACAGGCTCATTCTGATGCAGGCCGGAACAAATCATCCACTTTTTCCAGCATCGCCACCAGCACATTGTAGATGATCGGGCAGACTGCGGCGCCCTCAATTGTGTCTGCCAGGGTCCAGCGGAAATCCGGGGTAAAGACCGGGTACAGGCGGCAGGATTCCGGCCGGTGGGCATAGATCGAACACAGCTTGCCGCGCAGGAAAACGCACGGACGCGCCCGCAACCGGCCCCATTCTTCGACCTCCGCCGCAGAGTCACGGTCCACATAACGAGTAATCACTTCGTCCACCGGGATATGCACCCCATCCGCCAGGTGCTCGGCATCCTGCTCCGTCAGATAAACATCCAGCGACCGGCAGCAGTTGGCACACTGGGTACAGTCAATCGCGGCCGTGACCGGTGCGGCAATCTGCTCCACCAGCGCGTCAAGCCAGGCATCATCCAGGTCATCATCAGCTTCCAGCATATAGCGCATGACTTCAAATTCGTCGTGTCGCTGGGCTGCAAGCTGGCGGATCTGGTCCAGGTTTGTAACGAGGGTCATCATGCCAGAACTATACAGCGGGCACGTCTTCTGTACAATGGTCGGGCAATCATATACTTTTCTAATTGTTCTCCCGGTATTGTGTATTGACATGGCTAAAACGCGATGCTAAGATGTTCTCCACATTGCGGGGTAGAGCAGAGGTAGCTCGTCGGGCTCATAACCCGGAGGTCGTAGGTTCGAATCCTGCCCCCGCTATTCGTGGTGATATAGCTCAGCCGGTTAGAGCGGTGCACTCATAATGCACAGGTCGGTAGTTCGAGTCTACCTATCACCACAGTAGAGGTCTGGCTAAGAGTAGTCGGGCCTTTTTTGATTCTTTCCCTAAACTAAGAACAGGCGACAACGCATTAGGGAACTTAAGATTAGGTGTTGCATCATGATTAATCGCGACATACGCGAGCAGGCCCGCCTTTTACGGCAGCAGGGGAAGTCTGTCAGAGAGATAACTACCATACTCAATGTGTCAAAGAGCGCTGTCAGCAACTGGGTGCGGGATATTGTGCTGACTGAAGATCAGGTCCAGAACCTGAAAGCCAAACAAAAACAGTATGGGGCACAGAATTCAGGCGCCAGAGCAAATTATCATACAGCAAGAAAAAAGCGTGAGGCTTATCAGCAGGCCGGGCGACAGAAAGCGCGGGAGAACAGGCCGCTTCATCTGGCTGGCTGTATGCTTTACTGGGCTGAAGGCGCGAAGGCAAGAAATGCCATTTATTTTGCAAACTCTGATCCTGACATGATGCAGTTATTCATGCGGTTTCTACGAGAAGAATTTCATGTTCAGGATGATGCAATCCGCCTGCTCATTCACTGCCACTTCGACGATCCTGCGGAGATTCAGCGGGTTGAACGCTACTGGCTTGACCTGCTCCGGCTGCCTGCTTCAGCATTGAATAAAACTCAGGTCAAAAAGGGAAGCGACACCCGTAAGAACCGGCTCATGAATGGCATTTGCAGCATTCGGGTCTTCAGCACCGAACTGACCCACCACATCTATGGGGCGATTCAGGAATATGGCGGGTTCGATAACCCGGCATGGCTGTTCTAGGTTTCCAGGTGCAGCAGATCATCCCAGGTTTCGCGGCGGCGCGCGACCTGCCAGTGACGACCATCAGGCATGACCACCACCTCAGGCGGGCGCGGGCGCTGGTTATAATTGCTCGCCATCACCATGCCATAGGCTCCGGCGGTCAGAATCGCCAGCGGTTCCCCGGGGCTTAACGCCGGCAGCAGCACGTCGCGCCCCAGCACATCACTGGTTTCGCACACCGGCCCAACCACCTGTGCTGGCGTATGCGCAGCATCATCAACCCGCACCACAGGCACAATATGATGATGCGCCTCATACAGCGATGGGCGGATCAGTTCCGCCATGCTGGCATCGGTGATGATGAAACGGTGGCCGGCCTGTTCCTTGACATAAAGCGTATTGGCCACCAGCATACCCGCATCGGCGATAATCGCGCGGCCCGGTTCCAGCAGCACCGTATAACCGCGCAGCAGCGGCGCCAGCGACTCGGCAAAGGCCTCAAAGTCCGGAATCTGCTCGTCCGGGTGATAGGCTACTGGCAAACCGCCGCCGATATTGATCGTGCGAATCGAGGGGTAAGGCGCAATCAGGTCCAGCGCGGTTTCAATAGCGTCACGGCTCGCGGCAGTATCATGAAGCTGGCTGCCAATGTGCAGATGAATGCCTGCAAACTGAATATGGGGGTAATCCGCCTGCCGTTTCAGCAGATCCGCAATGACATTCGCCGTGAGGCCAAATTTAGCCTTGCCATGCCCGGTGGCGATATAGGGATGGGTGCTGGCGGTGACTTCCGGGTTCAGCCGCAGGGCGACCCTGGGGCGTGGGCAGCTTAACTGCTGGACAATGTCATTGAGCAGGCTGCATTCCGCTGCGTTCTCGACATTAAACCAGCCCACCTCTTTTTCCAGTGCATAGGCCAGTTCGTTGGGAGTCTTGCCGACCCCCGCAAACACAATCTGCCTGGCGGCGGCTCCGGCGGCCAGCGCACGATGAATTTCGCCGGCGCTGACGGCGTCGATGCCTGCCCCTGCACCGACCAGAGCGCGCAGCACCGCCAGGTTGGCATTGGCTTTGACGCTGTAATGGATATGCGGCTGAAGTTCCTGAAAGGCTGTCTGGATACGGTGCAGGTTGGCAATGGTACGCCTGAGGCTGTAAATATAAACGGGCGTGCCTGCCTGGGCGACGATCTCATTAACCGGGACATCGTCACAATAAAGCATATTGTTGACATAATGGATTGAGTCGTTAAGCATTCCTGTGTCTCTCATGCTGGATCGCTGGGCGCGGCGGTAGTTCTGTCATTTTTGGCCTGCGAACAGGTTTTCGCCGCTATACCCAGTATAATAGGAGGAAGGAGCGCCAGCCTGCCTGATTTTCTGGTGATGAATGTGCTGTGGGCTGGGGTGTGTGTATTCATGTATGTATCATACAGGTTTTTGATAATCTGAGTATGTCTATAAAGAGGATTGTGCCGCCGTTTAAGGCACGGTATTCTGATTGTCAGAGCGTTTATACTGAGGAAAACGCGAGTGGTCGTTGAAAAAGTCGATTCTACAGGAACCAAGCTGGCGACGGAGTACGAAACGCTGCGCCGCCGCGAATATGAATTGATTACCAAACTGCTGGATGTGCTGCCGCGTGTGGATAACCTGCCGGAAGCGCAGCTTAACCAGATGCGCGACGCGCTGTTTCATGCAGATCACCCCTATATGATGGTGTTTGTCGGGCCGTTTAGTTCCGGCAAGTCGAGCCTCATCAACGCGCTGATGGGCAAATCTGACCTGATGCCCGTTGGCGTAACGCCGACGACAGATCATATCAGCATTCTGCGGTGGGGCGAAGAACCGGATCGCATTACCTCCGGGACGGAAGTGGAATCCATCTTTTATCCGTCCGCGCTGCTGCGCAAAGTCAGTTTTGTGGATACCCCCGGGCTGGAATCCATTTTCCAGACACATGAGGAAACCACCCGTAATTTTCTGCACCGCAGCGACGTTGTGTTCATGGTGATGCTGGCCACCCAGGCCATGACCGCGCGCAACCTGGAATATCTCCAGCGCCTGAAGGAATATGGCACCAAGGTGATTATCCTGATTAATCAGGTGGACCTGCTGACCCCGGAGGAGGCCGAAACCGTTTACGAATATGTGCGCACCGAAGCCCGGTCACGGCTTGGCGTAGAGCCGGATGTCTGGATGGTTTCGGCCCGTAAGGGCATGCAGGCGCAGCGTGATGGGGCGCTGGATGAGGCCCTGTGGCACGAAAGCGGGCTGGATAAAATCGTCAATTTTGTGGACCAGCAGTTGAGTGATGTGGACCGCATGCGCCAGAAACTGCGGACTCCGCTGCAGATCACGCAGAACGCCACCCAGGGGGCGCTGGCTGTGGTCCGCAAAAACCAGGCCGCGCTCGATCATTACCAGAACATCGCGGATAACATTGATCAGCAGCTTGCCGCGCAAAAACGCGAGCAGGAAAAGGCGATCCGCGAAACCACTCAGGAAATCAGCAGCAGGTTTGGCGAAGCCGCCATCAATGGTTCAGATGCCATCCGCGATGTATTCGGGTTTTCGCGTGTGCTGGGGTCGCTGTGGCGCGGTCTGCTGGAACTGGTCGGGCTGACAGGGCTGCTGCGCCGGGAAGGCACCTCATACACCCATCTTGCCTTCGAGCGTCACAAAGTCTTCGAGCCGCTGAACCAGCTTCCCGCAGTGGTCGATCAACTGGGGCCGCGCATGGAAGGCAAGGATATTCAGGATATTGATGATCTGGTCAGATATGCCCAGCGGGAAATCAAACAGCTTCCTCCGGCCATCCAGGAAAAAGTGATCGGAGAGGTTCGCGCCCCACTGCAGTATGACCGCCGGGCGCTGCATGAGGTGCGCTCCCGTCTGGAAGACATCGAAAATGAGGCCCGGTCCATCGAAACGGAAAAGCTGGACCGGATTCTGCGCAATACGACGCTCTATCTGGTCGTTTATGAAATTCTGCTGCTGGCGGGACTGTTTATCGGTCAGGCCCTCATCGCCAGCCCGGAATCGTTACCGATGCTGGTGCTGATCGTGGTGGGGCTGGTGGTGCTCGGGCCGGTCATGGTGCCGCTGCGCGGGCGCATGGTGGAATCTGCCTATACCAACCGCATGCTGGCCCTGCAAAAGCGTTATATTGATGAGGTGGTCGAAGCCGCCAACCGGCAGTTGGCCTACAGCCTGCAGCTACGCCGCGACGCAATCGCGCCCTTAACACGGCTGATTGAAGCGCAGACCACGCTTCAGCAGGAGCAGGCACAGAAACTTCAGGAAGCTGAACGCGAGCTTGCAGCCATTGAATCCGCACTGACGGCGCTGGGCAAGAAGAACATTCTGGGATTTTGACGATGAACAATGTACAGACTGAGCATACCGCTGCTCTGGAAGGTCCGCTGGCTGCGCTGCGCGAAGCAGAAATTCGTCTGCTGGCGGATATTGCAGAGACACTGGCAGAAATGGGCGATCATACAGAAGGGGATCGCCAGCGTTTACAGGATGTCGCCCAGGATTTGCGCGAGGCATTTTTCCTGGTAGTCATCATTGGCGAATTTAACGCCGGCAAATCTACCTTTGTCAACGCCCTGCTGGGGGATGAAATCCTGCCTATGGGTATTACCCCAACGACGGAAACGATTGAGCTGATCCGTTACAGCGATACCCCCAACCGCAAACCCAACCTGTCCCAGACCGGGCTGCGCGAGTGGGCGCATCCGAACACCGGGGCGCCAGGGGTGGCCATTGTCGATACCCCCGGCACAGGGTCCGTTTTTCAGAAGCACGAACAGATCGCGAAGGAATTTCTGCATCGCAGCGACCTGGTGATCTTTCTGATTTCTGCCAAGCGCGCCTTTGCAGAAACAGAGCGCCTGTATCTGGAACTGGCCAAGAATTATGGCAAGAAGGTGATTCTGGTCGTCAACCAGATTGATCTTCTGGAGCCGGGCGAGCAGGCCGAGGTGCGCCGCTTTATCGAACGGCAGGTCGAGGAACTGCTGGACCTGCGCCCGCTGATCTTTATGGTGTCTGCGCGTAAGGGGCTGGCTGCTGCTAAAAGCGGTGATCAGCCCACAGACAGCGGCATCGACGCGGTGCGGGCGCATCTGCGCGGGGTGTTCAGCGAAGCGCCCCCCGCCAGGCAGAAGCTGCTTTCGCAGTTGGATATGACAGAGCGCATCGTGCGCCGCACCATCGACCATGTGCAGGGGCGTGCCGATCTGGTCAGCGCGGATACCGGCAAGGTGCGCGATGTCCAGAAGGAACTGGAACAGCAGGCGCTGGGCCTGGATGCGCAGTTGGCAGAGGCTCGCGCCGAAATTGACCGCGTTTTTGAAGGCATTCGCCAGCGCGGCATCACATTTATGGATTCACACCTGTCGATTCGCCGTCTGGGCCGGGTGCCCCGGCGCGAGGTGCTGCAGGCACAATTCCAGGAGGAGGTGCTGGGCCGGTCTGTGCGCGATATTGACGACGCCACCACCGCCTATATCAACGCCGTCATCGACCAGAGCCGCCTGTACTGGCGCAGCATCATTGACCGCCTGAACCAGTTAGCGGAACTGATGGAGCAGGAACTGAGCGGACTGGATGCCGGGGTGTATGCCGAACAGCGCGAAAGCCTGCAGGAGGCGATTCGGATTGCCGAAAGCGAACTGAAATCCTACTCCACCGGCCGGGTGATCGGCGACCTGCAGGCGATGTTTGAATCCAACATGAATGGTTTTACCACCTGGGCGGCGGCGGCCATGGCCGGGCTGATCGTGGCGATTCTGGGGGCGGCGGCGCCCGGGCCGCTGGTTGGTGTTACGGCGGCGCCGCTGGCTCTGCCAGCAGTCATCATCGGCGCGCCGATTGCGGCGCTGGGGGGCGCGCTGGCGTGGCGCTACTATCGCCGTATGACAGCGGATGTCAAGCGGGACTTTAACACGCGCATCGACCAGTTGGAAAAGACCTATCAGGAAGCCCTTAACGACCTGACCCAGAAGGAACGCAGCCGCCTGACCCAGTATGGTAAACAGGTGCTGACTCCCATCTTCAGCCGTCTGGAAGTGCTCAGCCACCGCTACAGCGCCCAGCAGGCCGCGCTGCAGGATTATCTGGGGCAGATCAGGACGCTGCGGGAAGGCATCGAGGCGATAAAGTAACCCGACTTAGCCAGGCACACAAAGGTTGAACAACTATGTCTCTGCTTTCTCAGTTCGAGGCGGCGCTGCTGGTGACCCTGGCGGCTGTGCTCAGCACAGTCATCGGTCTGGATCGCGAGCGCCGCGCCCCCGCCGGTTTGCGGACTCATATGCTGGTGGGCATCGGGTCCTGTGTTTTTACGCTGCTGTCGCTGTACACCTTTGATGGCGGCGACCCGGCCCGCGTGGCGGCGCAGGTCGTCAGCGGCATTGGTTTTCTGGGCGCGGGCGTGATTCTGGAACGCAGGGGCAATGTACGCGGCCTGACCACAGCGGCCAGTATCTGGGCGACTGCGGCCATAGGCATGGCGGTGGGGGTAGGGGCGTGGTTTTTAGCTGTTGCCAGCACCCTGCTGATCTGGGTGGTGCTCAAGGTCATCCGCAGTTTTGAAGATAAGCAGCTAATGATCCTGCGCGAACAGCAGGATGATGAGCAGTCGTCAATCAAAATGCATGAAGACGCCTGATCTCGGCCAGCAGCGGGGCGATTGACGGTTCGGGATGATCTGGCGCAGGCCCCAGCGGGTCGCTGATGGTGGGCTGTCCTGACAGCGCATGAGCGACATTTCGCATCCCGTGCGCTACCGCCTGAAGATTGTAGCCCCCTTCAAGCACGAAGACGATTTTACCGTCGCAGAAGGTCTCCGCGATTTTAATCAGTTCTCGTGTGATGTGGGCATACCCTGCCAGCGACAGCCGCATCCCCGCCAGCGGGTCATCCCAGTGCGCGTCAAATCCGGCAGAAACCACCAGCAGTTGGGGTTTGTAGCTTCTGGCGAGAGGCCAGATAATATCCTCATAGATCAGGGCAAAGTTGGCATCACCTTGCCCTGGCCGCAGAGGGATATTCACGGTGTATCCTTTGCCCGCGCCAGCGCCTGTTTCCTGCAGCGTACCCGTTCCGGGATAAAAAGGATGCTGGTGGGTTGAAATAAACAGGGTTTTCGGGTCATCATAGAGCATGGCCTGAGTACCATTGCCGTGATGAACATCGAAATCGACAATCAGGATGCGTGACAGACCATACGCCTTCTGTGCAAATCTGGCCGCGATAGCGACATTCCCAAACAGGCAAAAGCCCATGGCGTTATCCGGTGTGGCATGATGTCCGGGGGGACGGACCACCGCAAGCGCGTTACTGGCTCTGCCAGACAGCGTTTCATCAACCGCACAGACAGCCCCCCCAGCGGCCAGTCGGGCTACTTCCAGCGAGGCGGGTCCAAAATAGGTGTCCGGGTTAAGCAGTACGATGTCCTGATGTGAGTTTTCAACCCATTGCAGCTTATCAAGGTATTCCTGAGTATGGACAGTCAGAAGCCATTCTGTTTCCAGCGGCTGGGGAACCACAGTGCGCAGGTCAGCAGTAAGGTTGGCCGTCTCCAGCGCCTGCCAGATCGCCTCGATACGCCCCGCGTGTTCCGGGTGGCCGGGCAGGTTGTGTTCAACATAGCGGGGATGAGTAACGTAAGCAGTAGTCACCTGATTGTTCCGGATGGTAGATACAGCATGCTAGATTGTGATCGTGAATCAGGCATTGTGCAAGTCCCGGATAATGCTTATTTTTTAATAAGAGGTCCTGATAATGACAGCAGATTCGATGGATAATTCACGGCGACAGGGTAAGCAGCGGCAGCGGCTGATTCCTCGATCTGCGGTGCTGTCAGTTTACAAAAGCCTGGGCCTGAAAAGACATAAGAGTAAAGGCTGTGATATGCAATATGAACGCCTGGTGAAGTGGGCATCCGAAATTTGGCAGCAGCGTTGGCCGGACCGGCCTTATATCACCATCTGGGCATCGGCAGAATGCAGCAATCATCTGGCCTATAAGCAGGTGAAGGCCGGGCGCAAGCTGCGCGGTAAGGCCCGTTACGAAGGACGCGAAGCACTGGACTGCCCCGCGATTGTGCCCATCAGCGATTATGGGTCGCGCGGGCGTTCCACCGTACTGATGGCCGCCGCCGGCGCCTATGCCTTCCGGTTTTCAGTAGAAGGCGAAGAACCCTTTGAAGTGATTTATGCCAGTTCTTATTTTGATGATGATGTTCAGGATTTAACCGCCATCGCTCTGCTGCCAGAGGACAGGCTGGATACCTGGGCGGCGTTTGAGATGGCCTGTGCCCGTGCAGTGCGGCCCCGCATCCGCCGCCGCCGCGATGTTTACGTCATCGGCGGGACAGATGCCTTTTTTGACCCAACCGTCGATTGGGAGGACGTGATCCTGCCAGACGACCTCAAGCGCGACCTGCTCGAAGATATGGAAGCCTTCTTTAACGAGGGCGTCGGCATTTACCGGCAGCTAAAGCTGGCCCCATTCCGCAAGCTGCTGCTGGCCGGGGTGCCGGGCACGGGTAAAACCATGTTGTGCGCCGCCATGGCAAAACTCGCCATCCGGCAGGGGCGCATCGTCGTCTATGTCTCCGGTTCAGATCGCGACGGCGCTTCCTTTGAAAAGATTCAGCGGGCCTTGCAGGCGGTCACGGCGGCCAATTACCCGGTGCTGCTGATTGTCGAGGAACTGGATGCCTATCTGCGCGAAGATGACAAGGCGCGGGTGCTGAACGTGCTGGACGGGGTCGAATCGCCCAACAATCCCCAGGGAGCCTTGCTGCTGGCCACCACCAATTACCCGGAAATCATTGACGAGCGCATCGCCAAACGACCGGGGCGTCTGGATCGGGTATTCGTCATCCCCACCATTCAGGACGAAGCCCATGCAGAGGAAATGCTGCGGCATTATATGGCGGAACAATGGCGCGATGAGCATCTGTCTGTGGTACGCCAGTTGGTCGGCCAGCCCGGCGCCTTTGTGCGCGAATCCGCTCTGCACGCCCGCATGCTGGCGGCCCATGCCCGCAGTACGGAAGTCTCGCTGGATTTTCTGCAATCCTCGATTGACAATTTACTGCGCCAGATTCATGCCAGCAGCGATTTTCTGTCCCGGCGCCAGCCTATCGGCCTGAACACCAACAACAAAAACGTGGTGCGCCATCCCTTTGGCCCCCGCCGCTGATTTGATGCCTTAGCTGTCTGGTGGGGTGGGGCGCAGGATCAGATACTCAAACCCGTTCATGGGGATCGATTCGGTTTGCGCATAGCCGCGGCCAATCGCTTCCAAAATCGGCACCGGGTAAAACTGAGCGCGCAGGATGATGAGATCAAAGGTCTGTTCCTCGATCATCCGCAGCAGGGCGGCGCCCTCATAAAGATTGTTATTGGCCAGGTTCAGAAGCTGCGTGGGGTTGGTGATCACGTCCTTGCCGGCCAGCAGGTTAAACCCGGCTTCCTCGCTCAGCACCGGGCCATCGACGGCTTCTATCAGCCGGACAATGGCGTACCCGGCTTCAACATCGGCCTGGGTGGTCAGGTGGCCGATATCGGCATAACCGCCGGAAAAACTGCCATCAGGCTGGCGTGCGGAATCATAAAAGTCATTGAGCGCATTGGGCCGGATTCCCAGCATCTCGGCCAGCGGGGCGAAGACTGGCCCGGTGGTGGGCATATGCAGCACGGCGCGCCCATAGCCGATATACAGCAGCGGGATAATCACCAGCCCGGCCCGCGCCAGCACCGGCCCGAACCGGCGCAGTGGATCGACCAGCAGGCGCGTAAGGTAGTTCTGCGGGAAATGCCACTGATTGTTGAGGGTACGCGCCGCAAACAGGCCGCTCAGGATGCACAGGGCGGCGATGGCGGTGGCAAAGTAGCTGTCGCCTGCGCCCCATTTGCCCGCCAGCACGCTGTTGGCGGTGGCGGCGGCAAACCACAGGCTGTAAATGGACAGCCTGCCGAAGTAAAACTCATAAATGACATACAGCACGGCCGGCACAATCAGAAAGCCGTGCAGCCCGAACCACAGTTGAAACAATCCGACGGTCTGGTGCGGATAAAACGTGTTGACGTTGGCGGTGATGGTTTGCAGCCACCACTGCCCGTCTGTCGAAATATTGATCCACAGGAAGATTGCCGCGCCCACTGCGGCAAAGCCTGCGCCATAAAGCACGCCCCGGCGCGGGCTGCGAATAAACAGGAAGATCAGCGCCGCAATCGCGGTGGCATAGGCCAGTTGTTTGGTATACCCGGCCGCCAGAATCAGCCCCAGCCCCAGGATCAGCCTGCGGCGGCGCTGGCCTGAGTCTGCGATCTCGTTGGCGTGGGCCAGCACCAGCACCGCCAGAGTCTCGAACATGACCATCGTCATGTGCTGGCGAAACAGCGGGCCGATGTGATATACCGTGTTGGAGGCCAGAAACGCCAGCCCGGATAACACAGCGATCAGGCGGTGCTGCCCATCGCGGTAAACCGCAAGGCCAATCGCAGCGGCCGTGACCAGCGTGCCCAGAAAACCCAGCAGGCGGCCATAGGCATAGCTGGGGCCAAAAAACCACACAAACGGCGCGGCGATCACATGGAACAGGGGTGGGTAATTGCTGGAATAGAAGGGGTATACTTCCGTATCCAGGTATGGCCACTGGCCCTGGCTGAACAGCAGCGTGTCTACCAGTTCAAAGCCTTCGCCCTGATCGTAATCAAACGGGAACTGGATCAGGTTGATGGCATACGCCACATACACCAGAAAATGGCCCACCAGAATCACCAGCGCGGCGGCCAGCAGCAGGCGGTTGAGCGTGGACAGCCGGCTGCGGCGCACGCGAGGGGAGGAGGACAGGGCGGCTTCGGTCATGGGTTCAGGCTGGTGTGTTCCGGATCGGCAGCAGGGTGAGGCCCAGCAGCGCTACAGCCATCATCAGGCCCAGTGCGATCTGCTGTGCCGGGCCGATGCCGCCTTCGCGCCCGGCATCGAAAACATCAATAGCGATGATCGCCAGGAAGCCCAGTGCGCCCCCGGTCACCATCAGCACCCCCAGTTGGCGTTTGGTCAGCGGCTTATCAAACATGGGGCCAAAGTATACCATAGGCTGTTTGTGCGAAAAGGGGCAGCACTTGTCGGGATTTTGTGCGGAATATAACGGCGCTGCAACCCCGGCCGCAATCTGCACGTATAAAAGAACAAACAGCCAGAACCTGATTTAGCAGATAGGTTTAAGAGGATCAGATTGGAATGACTGACGAATTCACACAGGAACCCGCCGCCGACGAGCGGGTCTCGCGCCTGACCGCTGCGCCGCCAGTGGAAGAACTGCCGGATCGCGATGTGGTGCGCGAATACGAACAACGGTATTATGGCCCGCGCAAGATCAAGGATCGCCCGCGCAGCTACAGCACGATGCACGTCACAGACGACGAACGGCTGTGGGCGGCGGTGGCGCATGCCAGCGTCTGGATAACTTTTCTGACCGGCTTCTTTACCGCCGGTTTTGGTGTGGTGTTAAGCGTGTTTACGCCCCTTGTGATTTACTTTGTATTTCGCCGCAAGTCGGACTATGTGACGTTTCATGCCCTGCAGGCCTTTGTGCTTCAGTTAGTCGCCACGGTTGGGGCGCTGGCCTTGCTGCTGGTAGGGGGCATCGCCTGGGTGGTGGGCCTGGTGGTGGCCCTGCTGCTGACCCTGGTGCTCATTGGCTTTGTGCTGGCGCCGCTGTGGGGCCTTGTCGGCATCGCGCTGGTGGTGGTGGTGTTTCTCATGCCGTTTGTCATGCTGCTGTTTGGCACCATCGGGGCGATCCAGACCTACAACGGGCGCGATTACCGCTATCCATACATCGCGCGTTGGGTAGATCGCCAGCTTGCAGGCGGCCTGCTCAACGTCGTTTAGCCGCACTCTGGCATAGTTCAGCAATATACAGCACCGGCAGCCACCCCTCCGGTGCTGTTTTTCTTTTCCCCGCCATTTATTTCTGCAGGCGATCATGCTATGCTTTGCGACTGTGGAACTTCTCACACTGGAGCAGGCAGGTATGTTAAAGACGATGAATTGCGGGGAAGTACGACCGGAACACGCCGGTCAGGATGTGACTCTGGCGGGGTGGGTAAACCGCCGCCGGGATCAGGGTGGGTTGATTTTTATTGATCTGCGCGACCGCTGGGGCATTTGCCAGGTGGTGGTTGACGAGCAGACAGCACCCAATGCCCACGCGAACGCGAATGATGCCCGCAATGAATACGTCCTGCAGGTGAAAGGCAGGGTGCGCATCCGCCCGGAAGGAACCGCTAATCCTGACCTGCCCACTGGTGATGTCGAGGTCGTGGCAGAGGAGATTCAGATTCTGAATGCCTCTCGCACGCCGCCCTTTTACATCAACAAGGAAGACAACATCGACGAAGTGGTGCGTATGAAGCACCGCTATCTTGACCTGCGCCGCCCTAAAATGCAGCGGAATATTGTCCTGCGCCATCGCATCATCAAATTTATCCGCGACTGGCTGGACGAACGCGGCTTTGTCGAGATAGAAACCCCCATCCTGTTTAAGACCACGCCGGAAGGCGCGCGCGATTTTCTGGTGCCCAGCCGTTTGCAGCCGGGCAAATTTTATGCGCTGCCCCAGAGTCCGCAGCAGCTTAAACAGCTCCTGATGGTCGCGGGTTACGAACGCTATTTTCAGATAGCGCGCTGTTTTCGCGATGAAGACCTGCGCGGCCAGCGCCAGCCGGAATTCACCCAGCTCGACCTGGAAATGAGCTTTGTCGAGCGCGAGGATGTGATCCGGCTGAACGAATCGCTGATGCGCGACATGGTGAAAACGGTCGCACCGGATAAACGCATTATGCACGAACCATTCCCGCGCATTCTGTACAAGGACGCGATGGAGCAGTACGGCACAGACCGGCCCGATATCCGCTACGACCTGCGCGCGATTGACGTAAGCGACATTGCCGGTAAGAGCGGCTTTGCCGTGTTTGTCAACAATGTAGGCGAAGGCCGGCCCGTCAAGGTGATTCGTGCGCCCGGCATGGCCGCCAACATGAGCGGTACGCGCCTGCGCACTGTCGCGGCGGAACTGGAAGATATGGCGAAAGCGGCCGGGGCCAAAGGGCTGGCCTATATGGCCCTGCCAGCCGAAGAAGACGGCGAGGTAAGAGGGCCAATCGGCAAGTTCTTTACCGTCGATCAGAAGCTGGCCCTGTTCGAGCAGGTGGGGGCACAGCCCGGCGATCTGCTGCTGTTTATGTCTGACCAGCGGGAAATCGTGTGGGCAGTGACCGATGCGCTGCGCCCACACCTGGCCCGCGAACTGGACCTGCTGGATAACAACCTGCTGGCTTACTGCTGGGTCGTTGATTTTCCGATGTTCATGTGGAACGAAGACGAACAGCGCTGGGACCCATCGCAGCATCTGTTTACCATGCCGATGCCGGAAGATGTGCCCCTGCTGGATACAGACCCGGCAGCGGCGCGCGGGTCGCAGTACGATATGGTCTGCAACGGCCATGAGGTAGCAGGCGGCAGCATCCGTATCCACGACCGCGCGTTACAGGAGAAAATCTTCCCGCTCATCGGTCAGGACATGGAAGAGGCGCGGGAACAGTTCGGGCATATGCTGGAAGCGTTTGAGTATGGTGTGCCGCCGCATGGGGGCATCGCCTGGGGGATCGATCGTGTGGCCGCGCTGCTGGCCGGAGAGCCGAACATCCGCGAGGTGATCGCTTTCCCCAAATCGCAGACCGGCGCGGATGTCATGTCTGGCACGCCATCACCCGCGCTGCCACAGCAGTTGGCAGACCTGCATCTGCAATTGGATTTGCCGGAAGAAGAGCAGGTCTAGGATCACCTGCCCTTCGTTTCGCGGCCTGCCTGGCCTGCTTCCATCCGGAAGCATTAAATAGTCACAGACCTGAAGCCAGCGGCGATTGACTCAGATCAATGCTGGCTTCAGACGTTTTCCGGCGGCAGAACATAGCTGTGCAGCAGCCCGGCGACGATGCCGCCCCCGAATGCGCCCACAAAATACGGAATCACATAGCTCAGGTCGCCAGCCGCCAGCGCCGGGCCAAGCGTCCGCGCCGGGTTTAAGGAGGCTCCCGTCAGGGCGCCGCCCGCCAGGATAGCCGCGGCCAGCGTAAACCCAATCGCCACCCCGGCCAGATTGCCGCCTTTGCCATACACCGCCACCTGATAGATCGCGCTGACCAGAAAGAACGTCAGGATCGCTTCGATACCCGCCGCCATCCAGACATAATCCTGCGTCAGAAAACCGGTGGTCACGCCGTAATTAAACTCAATATCGCCAAAGGCATTGCCCATAAAATCGGCATTGCCATGGGGGATAAGCGCGCTGATGGCGAACGCGGCAATAATGCCGCCAATGAACTGGGCAATAATGAACGCCACAGACCGCAGCGCGCTCTCTTTGCCGCCCACCAGCAGGCCCAGCGTGACAGCAGGGTTAAACTGTGCACCGGAAATATGGCCATAGGTATAGATCAGGGCGACCAGAATCAGCCCGTGCGCCAGCGCCGGCGCGGTCACCCCGAACAGCGGCGCCACAATGACCCCTCCAGCACCTACAAAAACCAGTACGAACGTGCCGATCAGCTCTGCAAGGCTTGCCTGGAATAACCGTCTGTCCATGAAGACCCCCTGTTGAAGAATGTCACTGATCCGTGATTATAGACATCCTGTCTGAGGTCGTCCAGCAACAAATCAGCCTTTACACTCATTCAGGCGGCATGGTATAACAGAATCGGTCCTGCCGTGCGCGTGATGGCGCAGTACCGTTTTGAGCCAACACCCATTTGAGGGGCATCTCTTGTATCAGCGCGGACGCGATAGGCCTGAGCCAAGGCGAAAGTGCTGAAGCGATGCCCACCCTGCGAAAGCAGGCTCAACACAACGCGATCACACGGCATGGCGGGGTCCCCTTGACAAAAAACAGCACACCACCGGTGCGCTGTTTTCATTTACCTATCCAAGGTATCCATCCAGGCTGTGTGCTGCCTGTTACTGCGAATAATTCGGCCCGAAGGTCTCCACCATCAACTGCCCCAGCCGGGCACGATCTGGCACCAGCACCTGCGCGCCCTGCGGGGTGGTATAGCCTACAGTATAGGCTTCGTTGATCACTCCGGTGCGGATATTTTCCGCCGGCACATCCTTGAGGAACAGCCCCATCTGAATCACCTGATCGAGCGTCAGGCCGGTGTAGATGCCGCCCTGAAGCGCCGCCCACAGGCTGGGCGACTGTATCACAAGCTCCGGCAGGCGGTTGGCATCCAGCAGCCGGTCCCGCACCGCATAGATCACCAGCTGCTGGCGCTGGGCGCGCTGGAAGTCGTTGTCGCCATGCCGCGTGCGCGCATACTTAAGCGCCGTCGCGCCGTCCAGTGTCTGGTGCCCGGCCCGGATATAAAACGGGTCATAACCATAATTCATGTCCGGGTACAGCGGATCGCTGATGCTGTAGGGAATATCAATTTCAACGCCGCCAATCGCGTCGATAAACTTGATGAACGCCTGGAAATCAACGGCGATAAAATCGTGCACACGGATGCCCAGGTTATACTGGACCGTCTGCATGGCAAGCTGTGGGCCATAATCCGGCTGGCGCAGTTCGCCCAGCACCATCGGCGTGTTGACTCGCTGAAGCTGGTTGTAACCGGGCACCTCGACATAAAGATCGCGCGGGATGCTGAGGACGCCCAGGCTGTTGGTTGTCGGGTCGATGCTGACCAGCATCATGGTATCGGTACGGTAAGCCAGGCCTGTTTCGCCGGCACGCCGGTCCAGCCCCATGACCAGCACAGTAAAACGCGATGTGCCGTTCCAGGGCGTCAGGACGAAGCTGCGCCCGTCGCTCAGGATCACCTGCTCGCCTTCGGGGGCATCTGCAAAGCTGATGCGCGCATCGACCGGGGTCGGCAGCACGACCGCCGCAGTCGGGATGACCTCCTGGCGCTCCTGCGATGTTCGGATCATCAGCGACAGCCCCATGCTCAGGATGATAGCAATGCCCAGCACCGCCACCGCGACAATCACCCAGGCCCAGTCTCCGCCGCGCCGCGACCGCACCCGGCGCCGCCGCACCCGGTCACGTGCGGCAGAGTCACGCTCACGCAGGAGGGTTGGGGGCGGGGGCACTGGCGCGATATGATTTTGGGTGGGGGCGGCAGGTGCGTGCCAGGGTTCCACTGGCTGGTGGTGCATGGTGGTTGAATTGTTGGTATCGACGTAATGATCCTGCGTCATGCAAAGGCACCTTTATCGTTCTACACGTTTTTCAGTATAGGTTTGGTCCACATATGCGTCAATGGCGGTTGATCTACGATTTACCCACCCCCGGCCCACTCAATATGGCCGTGGATGAAGCGCTGCTTATGCTGCTGGGGGGGCAGCCTGTGCTGCGCCTGTATGCGTGGCAGCCGGGGTGTCTGTCGCTGGGCTATGGCCAGCGCGCCGGGGATGTGGATGCGGAGCAGGCGCGGGCGGCGGGGTATGATCTGGTGCGGCGGCCTACTGGCGGGCGGGCTATCCTGCATGCTGACGAACTGACCTACAGCGTCGTTCTGCCAGCGGATCACGACATCGCGGCAGGGGGGATTCTGCCCTCGTACCAGCGCATCAGCAGCGCGCTGCTGGCCGGGCTTCAGCGTCTGGGGCTGGTTCTGCAGGCGGATGAACAGGCCAGCCGCACGGCCTGTGGCCCGGTCTGTTTCGAGGTGGCTTCGCATTACGAGATCACGGCGCAGGGCCGCAAACTGGTCGGCAGCGCCCAGGTACGGCGCAGCGGCGGCATCCTGCAGCATGGGTCAATCCCGCTGCGGGGCGATCTGGCGCGCATTTGTGATGTGCTGAAGTACCCGAATCCCGCTGCCCGCGAAACCGCCCGCGAGCAGGTGCGGGCACGGGCTATCACCCTCAGCGACGCGCTGGGCGAGGCACCGGTGGAATGGCAGCACGCCGCAGAGGCCCTTGCCGAAGGCTTTCGGGCCACTTTTGAGGTGAATTTTGCCATATCGACTCTGTCCGCTGCCGAACACAGGCTGGCGGCGCAGCTTGTCGCGGAGAAATATGCACAGCCTGCCTGGACCTTCCGGCGCTGATCGTTCAGGTGGCCGGGTTGATTCCCGGTTCTGGCGCAATTTCGGCATCCGGCACCTCTGCGCGTTCCCGGCTTGGCACAATCAGCACCGGCACGGCATTGGCTTCCAGTACCTTCAGCGTCACGCTGCCAAACAACACCCGGCTGAGGCCCGAGCGCCCATGACTGCACATGATGACCATATCCACGCGCCGGTCTTCGGCCAGCCGGATAATCGCGTCGGCAGGCTCGCCCCCCGCCATTTCCATGTATACCTCATAGCCCTGCAGTTGCAGGTTCTTGCCAGCTTTTTCCAGATACTCTTTGGCCGAAACCACAGAGTCCGGCAGGTCAGTCATGCTGTCGCTCTGCTCGTCTGAAGAGTCCAGAACCTCCGGCAGGGGCGGGGCATCCTGTGTCACCATCAGCAGCGTGACCTGTCCGTTGTTACGAAGCACCTGCCGCGCAACCGGGAGCGCGTTTTCTGCCAGCCGAGAGCCATCAAGCGGAACCAGGACGTGATGTATCATAGACGCCTCCAGCTAAACGATCCGTTGTCATTCTAGCATTTTGCACTGATGTTCGGAAAGTGTTATATTTCGGTTAGCGAACATATGGGCGAGTATGAGGGTTGGATAATAATGGAACGCCAGTTACCGCTATTTCAACCGACCTCCGTGCAGGATCTGAATGCACACACACAACTGCGGCAGACGGTGGCTCTGTTTCAGGACTACCTGCTGAAAGAAGGCAAATCCGAGCATACCATCAAGGCATTTACTTCGGATCTGCAACTGCTGGCAGAACACCTGGGGGATGATACGCCCGTAGGCAGATTCACCACCCAGGGGCTGAACGAATTTCTGGACTGGCTGGAACATGGGCGCGGCGTCCCGTGCAGCCGCAAGTCGTATGCCCGCCGCGTGACGACGCTGAAAGTCTATTTTAAGTGGCTGCACAGTCTGGGCGTCATTGAACACGACCCGGCTAAGGCGGTATTGCAGCGTTCTGGCCCGGCGCCGCTGGCTCAGGTGTTATCGCCAGAGCAGGTGCAGGAGGCGCTGGCCCACGCCCGCAGCCTGCGTCGGGGCGATAAGCCAGACCCGCGCCCGGAAACGCTGTTTCGCCTGCTGCTGGATACCGGCATCAAAAAGAGCGAGACGGTGGCGCTGCGGCGCGAACATATTGACCGCGCCTCGCCAGATCACCCCGTGCTGATGATTAAGCATAAGGTGCGCAACGTCTACAAGGAACGCAAAATCATGCTGGACCCGCACTGGCTGCCCCTGCTGGATGAATATCTGGCGCAGTACACCCCCAAAAATGACGCCATCTTTGACTGCACGGCGCGCAACCTGGAATACGTGTTGTCTGATCTGTCTGAGGGGGCCGGGCTGCCCAAGATGTCGTTTGAGATGCTGCGCTGGACCTGCGCCGTGCGCGATTATCGCGCCGGGATGCCGCCGGATGCCATCCGCGACAAACTCGGTCTCAGCGAGGCAAGCTGGGTCGAGACTCACAGCAAGATCAGGCGGCTGGTCGAGCAGCAGGTGCGCGACGAAACTCAGTAAACCCGCAGCAGCAGCCCCTTAAGATATTCACCTTCGGGGAAGGTGAGCGCCACCGGGTGGTCGTCCGCTGGGCCGAGATGCCGGAGGATCTGTGCCTGCCGGCCGCTGTCTGCCAGCGCGCCAAATACCACTTTCTGGAACAGATCGGCGCTGATGGCCCCGGAGCAGGAAAATGTCATCAGGTAGCCGCCCGGTCTGATGAGCCTGAAGCAGTGCAGGTTGAGGTCCTTATAGCCGCGTGTGGCCCGGTCAACCTGCTGTTTGTTGTGGGCGAATTTGGGCGGGTCACACACGATCACATCAAACTGCTCGCCCTGCGCCCCCGCCGCGCGCAGATACTCAAACACGTCCGCCTGAACAAACTGCGCATGATCCGCATAATTCAGCCCGGATTCGGCAGGGAAGTTGAGCGCAAAGTTTTCCTCCGCCAGCTTCAGCGCCGGCTCTGAAGAATCGACGTTGACGACCTGACCCGGTGCAGCGGCCCCGGCGCGTAGGGCGGCTGTGCCGAATCCGCCAGTGTAGCTGAACAGGTTCAGCACCCGGTGCGGCTGATGCTGCAGCCTGAGATCAGTCGCGATCAGATCGTGCAGGATGCGCCGGTTTTTCTGCTGGTCGAGATAGAATCCGGTTTTGTGCCCGGTCCAGATATCGACGTAATATTCCAGGTTTTCCTCGCGGATGCGAATCCTTTCCAGCGGCTCTTCGCCCCACAGCACGCCCTCGGCCGGGGGCAGCCCTTCCTGCCGCCGCACATCCACATCGCTGCGCTCGTAAATTCCCAGCACATCCAGTTCATGGGCAAGGTCCGGTGTTTCTGCAATGGCCTCGTTGTAGAACTGCCAGAACGTATCGGCCAGCAGTTCCGCCAGATGCGCTTTCCTCTGCTCGATTCCCAGCGTCAGCGCCTGCAGCACGAACCACTGGTCATACACATCGACCACCAGCCCCGGCAGAAAATCATTCTCCGCATTGATGAGCCGGAAGGCCGTCACGTTGCGGTGCAAGCGGCCTTGATCCGCCAGGCGCGCCTGCATCGCCCGCCGGAACATCCGCCGCCACCAGTCGTCGTCAATGGGTTCGTCCTGCCAGGTCAGGATGCGCACCTGAATCTGCGATTTCGGATTCCAGTAGCCGCGTGCCAGAAAATCGCCTTTGCCAGACACCACCGTCACGAGGCCGCCCGGTTCGGCATGCCGGGCGCTGGCAATCGCGCCGGAGAATATCCAGGGGTGCTGCTGGAGAATCGGCTTCTCGCGCCCCGGTTTGATCGTCACAATTCCTTCGGGTATCTCAGGCATAAGGATTCGACGCAAAGGCGCAAAGGGCGCAGGGCAGCGCAGGGAAAGGGGGATGACAGGTCATAGGTTGTTCACCATCCGGCGGATACCATACTTTACCAGACGTTCGTTGAAGTTGATTATGAGCGCCAGTTTGAGGCCCGTCAAGCGCAGGTAGGTAAGGGCCTGGGCTTCAAACAGCTTCAGAGGCCCTTCCACTGCTTTGCATTCCACAATTAACAGATCACCAACAACAAGGTCAATGCGCAGTGGCGTTGCAAGCTGGACACCCTTGTAAATGACTGGCAGCCGTTTCTGGCGCTCGACTTTGATGATTCGTTCCTGTAGTTCGTAGACAAGCGCCTCTTCATAAATGCTTTCCAGCAGGCCAGGGCCGCCAAGCGTGCGATGCACCTCTATCGCCGCAGAAACAATGTGCTGGCTGATCTCATTTTCATTCATTGTCCTGGCGCTCCCTGGCGTGCTTTGCGTCTTTGCGTCAGAGCTTTATCAGAGCTTTAACTTTCTCCGACCAGCGCCTTCAGGTCCGCTTCGGAAAGGATGGGAATATTCAACTGGCGGGCTTTTTCGGCCTTGCTGCCCGGCGAATCGCCCACCACGACATAGCTGGTTCTCTTGCTGACGCTGCCCGTGACCTTGCCCCCATGCGCCTCGATCAGCGCGCTGGCTTCGTCGCGGGTCATGGTTGGCAGCGTGCCCGTCAGGACGAATGTCATGCCAGCCAGCGAATCACTGGCGACGACCTTTTCTTCGGCCTGCATGTTCACCCCGGCCTGCTGCATCTTCCCAATCACCTGCTGATGATACTCATCGGCAAACCAGTTCACGATGCTCTCCACCAGCACCGGCCCCAGCCCTTCAATACGCAGCAGCGGCGCGGCGGCGGTAGTCAGCTTTTGCAGCGGCGCGGCCAGGGTTTCGGCCTCTGCCCCCACTGTTTCATATAATGGCTTCAGCATCCGCTTCAGCCGTGTCTCCACATCGGGGGCATCCACATAACGTGGCGCCAGCTCCACCAGGGGGTTGCGCAGCCGCATCACACAGCGGATCACCTCATCGGTCTGTTCAGCCAGGGCCTCATCCGGTATCTGAACCAGCGCCTCCGCCTGCTGGCGCAGTTCCTGCTCCGCCGCCCGCACCTGGCGCGCCGTGTCGATCAGCGCATCGACAGAGTGGAAATGATCGGCCAGCAGTTGGGCAACGGTGCCCCCCACACCATCGATGCCCAGCGCCATAAGAAACTGCGCCAGGGGGCGATGCCGGGCGCGCTCGATGGAATCCATCAGATTCTGGACTTTCTTCTCGGCAAAGCGCTCCAGTTCCAGCAGCGGTTCGGCCTGCAGATAAAAAATATCCGCCTCGTCCTGAATCAGCTTGTTGTCGATGAGGGCCTTAATTGTCTCTGGCCCCATGCCCTCAATATCCATCGCCCCGCGAGAGACGAAAAATTCCACCTGACGGAAGACGCGTTCCGGGCAGCGTGGGTTAGGGCAGTAATGATCCACCGCGCCTGCGGGCTGGACAATCCGATCCCCGCTGACCGGACACAATTCCGGCGGAGTAATGGGCTGCTCGCTGCCATCGCGTGCCCCGGTCACCGGCCCGACCACATACGGAATCACATCGCCGGAGCGTTTGATAATCACCGTATCGCCCAGGCGCACATCCAGCCGGGCAATCTGATCATAATTGTGCAGGCTGGCGCTGGCGACCGTGACCCCGCCCACAAACACCGGCTCCAGTTGAGCGATAGGTGTAATCTTACCGGTGCGCCCTACGCTGGGTGTCACACTGATCAGCCGGGTGGTGGCTTCCTCACTTGCGAACTTGTACGCGATAGCGCCGCGTGGGTCTTTTCCCACAACGCCCAGTTCATCGGCCATACGCATATCGTTCACCTTAATCACCAGCCCGTCGATCTCATACGGCAGTTGGTTTCTGCGGGATTCCCATGCGGGTAATTGCTGGATAATGTCGGATAACGTGGGAAAGTAGCTGGAAACCTGTGGGATTTGGAATCCCATTTCCCGCAGGTATTCCAACATATCCCACTGTTTATCCAGCACGATTCCCACACTATCCAACACCGCATAGATATAGGCCGTCAGCGGGCGCGACGCCGTAATGCGGGAATCCTTCTGCTTGAGCGTGCCGGAGGCGGTATTGCGCGCATTGACATAACGCGGCAGCCCGGCTTCTTCCTGCTGTTGGTTGACCGCCTCAAAATCTGCTTTGTGGAACAGCACCTCGCCGCGCACCACCAGCCGTTCCGGGGGAGGGGGGCCGTCTGGAGATACCGGAATGCGCAGCGGCACGGTTCGGATGGTCCGCACATTGGCGGTCACATCATCCCCGATATACCCGTTGCCCCGCGTCGCGGCTCTGGTCAGATAGCCGTTCTCGTAATGGATGACAATCGTCAGGCCGTCAAACTTGGGTTCGAGCACGTAATCAGGCTGGGTGCCGGCTGGCAGCAGCCGCAGGTTGCGCTCCTCCCATGCCAGCAGGTCCTGTGCGTTGAAGGCATTCGCCAGGCTGAGCACCGGGGCCGGGTGGGTCACTTTGGGGAAATCCTCAGACAGATCACTGCCCGCGCGCTGGGTAGGCGAATAAGGCGTAATCAGTTCCGGATAGTCGGTTTCCAGTTGTTTCAGTTCGTGGTACAGCTTGTCATATTCAGCATCGGTGATGACTGGATCGTTGAGCACGTTGTAGCGATAAATGTGGAAATGCAGTTGCTCACGCAGTTCTGCCACACGGCGGGCCACTATGTCGTCAGCCATTCGTTTCTCTCCTATGGCACATACACCTCAATTAAATCAGCAACTCCATCATTTTCGGCTACCCAGCCAATCCGGTCGCCGCTGGCGTCGTTGAGCAGCCACCAGCGCAGCCCGTCCACCACCTCCGGGCCATCCAGCACAGTAAAGACCTCATTGTTGTTGGCAGTATCCCGCACAACCCCATCTGTGCCCGGCTGCGCCCGTACATTAATCCCGCCCTGGCTGACGACGATCACCTGCGCCCCGACGGTGATAGCAATAGGCGTGGGGGTAGGGGTGTGTGTCGGCACCAGCGTTGGCCCTTCCAGCGTGATTCTGGCCGCAGGTATAGCGGCGGGGGTGTCTGTGATTTCCGGGGTCGGTGTGGGCACAGATGCTGCCTGTTGTGCCGTAGGCAGCAGCGCCGCGCTCGTGATGACGATGATGGCTTCCGGGCTGGCGCGCGGCACGCTGCGCCCCCCCAGGAAGATGATTCCGCCAATAATGCCGGCTGCCATCAGCAGTGCCAGCATCACCGTGAGCAGCACGGCCCACAGCGGCGGCAGCGGCCCGCCCGGTTGTGGCTGTCTTTTGCGTGGCGGCAGGGTATCCCGCCCCTCTTCCGGCAGTCGGTCCGGCGGCGGTGGTGATGTATTGACCATCAGCTATCTGCCCCGGCTGCCGATCCACTCAACAAAACGCTCAACCGGCCATGTATTGATCACATGCCGCGCCTCGACCCACCCGCGCCGGGCCGTCAGAATACCATAATAGAGCAGGTCCATCTGTTCGGCGGTGTGTGCATCGGTGTTGATCGACAGGGGAATGCCCATCTCGACGGCGCGGCGGGCATACGGCGCTTCCAGGTCGAGCCGGTTCGGGTTGGCGTTGATTTCCAGCGCCGTGCCGTGTTTCAGGGCGGCTTCAAACACCACATCCATATCCAGGTCTGCCGGTGCCCGCCGTTCGATCAACTGCCCGCGTGGGTGGCCGATCAGGTCCACATGCGGGTTTTCAATCGCGTTCAGCAGGCGCCGGGTGACGACGCTGCGTTCCTGTCCCAGGCTGAAATGCAGTGATGCGATGACAAAATCCAGTTGGGCCAGCACCTCATCCGGCAGATCAAGCACACCATCAGACCGAATGTCCATTTCTACCCCATGAAACACGCGGAAATCCGGCCCCATGTCGGCATCTACCTGCCGCACTTCCTGCTGCTGCTCCAGCAGGCGCTCGACGGACAGGCCGTTGGCAATGCCGGAATACTGCGAATGATCGGTGATGACAATGTATTTGCGGCCGCGCTGTCTGGCGGCTTCGGCCATCTGCCGCACAGTCAGCTTGCCATCGCTCCAGACCGTGTGCATGTGCAGGTCTGCCTGAATATCATCCAGCACGATCAGTTCCGGCAGTTTGCCCTGCTGCGCCGCTTCGATCTCTCCGGCTTCCTCCCGCAGTTCCGGCGGAATATAGGGCAGGTCGAGAAAGCGATAGAACGCTTCTTCGCTGTCGCACAGCACAAACTGCGATTCATCCTCGATAATGTTGCCCTGTTCATCCAGCGGCCGGAAGGCATGTTCGTTCAGGCTGTAGCCTTTGTCCTGCGCCATCTCTCGCATGCGGATATTATGCGCCTGGCTGCCGGTGAAGTAATTCATCGCTGTGCCCCAGCGCGCTTTTTCCAGCACGCGCAGATCAACCTGCAGGCCGTTTTGCAGTTCAACTGAGCTTTTGGTGGGGCCATGCCCCAGCACGCGAGCCACATTGGGCATGGCGATAAAAGCATCCATAATCGGCGCCGGATCATCGCTGGCTACCAGCAGATCCACATCGCCAATCGTCGGGCGCGCCCGGCGGATGCTGCCTGCGATAGCGCCTTCTATCGTCTGCGGCAGGGCCAGTAACTGATCCAGAATGGCCTGTGCGGCGGGCAGGGCGATTCCAAGCGGCGTGCGCCCGGTGCGGCGCGACAGCGCTTCGATGCCCGCCAGCACCAGCTTCTCGCTCTTTTCGCCCATGCGCGGCAGATCGCGCAGTTTCCCTGCTTCGGCGGCGGCTTTCAGTTCGTCAACGGTGGTGATATCCAACTGCTGCCAGAACAGCTTGGCTTTTTTAGGGCCGACTCCGTTCACATGCATGATGTCGACCAGTGAGGGGGGGATTTCCTGCGCGAGGCGGTTGTAAAATTCAAGTTCGCCGGTGTTCAGCATTTCCTCGATTTTTTCCGCCAGCGTCTTGCCGATATTGGGCAGGTCCGTGAGCGTGCCTTCGGCGGCGACGGCGCGCACATCGCGCGGCAGATCGCGGATCGTTTCGGCAGCGCGGCGGTACGAGAGCACCCGGTGGATGATCTCGCCCTTGATTTCCAGCATGTCGGCCACACGGTCAAAAATGTCAGCCATTTCGCGGTTGGTGATTGGCATCTGTGCCTTTTCCCCCTGTGAACACCGGAGCCATTTTAGAACATATGCGCAAAAGTATTATACCCGATGTGCAGGGGTCAGCAAAGACGCTGCATCGGGCAGAATCAAGTTGAGGGCAGCTTTATTCAGCGTGTTTTGAGCGCTTGCAAAGGGGGTATTTAACGCTGGCAGCAGGCACAGAACACCAGGGAGAAGTCACGCTCAGGCCTGCGCCGGCACTTCCTCAGAATGAGAACATATGTTCACCATCTGCTTCGCGTTTTCTGCTACACTGAGGACATGCACACGCTACTTGCTGCCCATCAGAAACGGAAGTCTGCCCACCCGCCAGGCGCCCTTTGCCGCCGAACCCCTCCCCGGCGGCGGCGGCAAACAATCAGGATTTTGCGCTTACAGGTGCGTCTGGAAGAACAGAATCGTGCGCCGCATCGCTTCTTCAAAATAGGGCGAACTGATGTTATGCCCGCCGCCTTCGTAGGTGTAAAACTCATGAAACCTGTCGTTGGCCAGCAGCGCGCTGCTCAGATCATACGAATAGCCAATGTTGACCACATCGTCATTCAGGGCATGATGCAGCTGCAGCGGGCTGTTCAGGTATTCAAGATGTTCCGTCAGCGATACCGCCTTCCAGTACGGTTCTGTCGTGTTAGGCTGGCCATAAGTCTCGCGCAGAACCCGCCCCATACGCCGCCTGGGGAACTGCTCGCTGACAGACGGGGTGAACGACGGATCGGAGATGGCATAGCGCGTCATGTCGTCATAGCTGTAAACCGCCCCTGCCCAGATCACCCCGGCCTTGATGTCCGGCTCCATCAGCATGGCCCGCAGCACCAAATTCCCCGCCATGCTGTGCCCCCACATCCCGATCCCGTCCGGATCGACAATGTCCATCTGCTGGAGGCTCTTCAGCGCGCTGATGGCGTCAATGGTATACCCCGGCGAGAAGTACGATCCCTGCGGTTCACCCTCAGAATCGCCATGCCCGCGCATGTCGATCTTAAACACGACAAACCCGGCAGCGGCAAGGTTGCCCACATAGGCCACATAACGCTCTGTGGTCCGGTAATCCGCCGGCGGGATAAACCCATGATTGAACACAATCGCCTTAAATCCGCCTTCGGGGGGATCGCCCCACGGGATCGTCAGCAGGCCGTAGATTTTGTTACCTTCAGATGTATAACTGGCGATGTACTGCGAATAATTAAAGCCGTCTGGCAGCGCTTCTTCCACGAGGATTTCGCTGCCCTCAATTTCAAGCTCGCGCAGGGCGGCGATAGTCAGTTCGTTACCGATCTCAAAGGCTGGGGCGTCCTCCGCCAGCGGTTCAGCCTCCTGCAGGTCGGCTGTGTGCGGGAACCCGAATAAAAGCGCGACAACCACAAACAACAGAAAATGACTGTACTTTGTGCTCATGGTAACAATAACATCCTCTGATGCCACCTGACGACGATTCTGAACTGGCGTATGGTAACACGGATTTTCTGAATTTTCCTGAACTTCTTGACAACACTCATAATTCTCGATACGATGTTCGGCAGTTGAATAGTTTCCAGAAAAACGTTGATCTGGAAGAGTACCCATCAAAGCGGGTTTCAGAGAGTCACCGGGAGCTGTGAAGGTGACAGCAGCGCGGATGGAGAATGGGCCAGGGAGTTGCACAGGCGAACCCACAGTAGTCTGTGCCGGAAAGCGCACCGTTATCAGAGCGCAGGGTATCGGCCTGATGGCCTGTACCTGAAATGAGTGCTCATCGCTGTGGCGATGGGAACCAAGGTGGCACCACGGGAATCCCTTCTCGTCCTTGAATGGACGAAGGGATTCTTTTTATTTGGTGAGTTGGCGAGGGGATTAAAATGGCTTTTTCACCCACACTGTCGCACACACGGGCCGATGTCCAGCCCAGCCGCGAGGACGTGTACCAGTTGTTCGCCCAGGGCGATCTGGTCCCGGTGTATCGCACCATGCTGGCCGACCTGGAAACACCGGTTTCTGTCTACATGAAGCTGGCGCAGGCCGGCAACATCTCATTTTTGCTGGAAAGCGTCGAGGGCGGAGAGCAGGTCGGGCGCTATTCGTTTCTGGGCGTCAACCCCAAGGGCATGATCACCATTCAGAATAATCAGGTGATCCGCACCCATCATGGCAAAACCACCGTGCGCGATCTGCCCGCTGGCGAAAATCCGCTGCTGGCGATCAAGCAGGAATTCAGCCGGGTCCGCCCGGTAAAGATCGAGGGCCTGCCCCGGTTTGTCGGTGGCGCTGTCGGTTTCGTCGGCTATGACGTGGTGCGCTATTTTGAACGCCTGCCGGATACGGCCTCTAAGGACCTGGATGTGCCGGATGCGGCTTTCCTGCTTCCGGATACGCTGGTGATTTTCGACCACGCCAAGCACCAGTTGATCCTGCTGGCGAATGCGCATAATACCGGCGATCCGGATGAAGCCTACGACGACGCGGTGCGGCGCATTGATGAACTGGCTGCGGCCCTGCGGCAGCCCCTGCCGGAAATTCCCGGCCCGGGCGAGCCGCTGGCAGCGGACATGAGTTCCAACGTCAGCCAGGAGAAATTTGAGGACAATGTGCGTGCGGCCAAGGAGTACATCGCCGCTGGCGATGCCTTCCAGATTGTGCTTTCGCAGCGTTTCAAACGGCAGACAACGGCGGAACCCTTCAGCATCTACCGGGCGCTGCGGGCGCTCAATCCGTCCCCTTACATGTTCTTCCTGCGGTTTGGCGACGAATATACGCTTATGGGCGCTTCTCCGGAAATGATGGTGCGCCTGGAGGATGGCACGGCGATGGTGCGCCCAATTGCCGGGACCAAGCCGCGCGGGGCCACTGCGGAAGAAGATCTGCGGCTGGAACAGGAACTGATTAACGACCCCAAGGAACGAGCCGAACATGTCATGCTGGTGGATCTGGGCCGCAACGACCTGGGCCGGGTCTGTGTGTATGGCACGGTAAAAGTGCCGGAGATGATGTATATCGAGCGTTATTCTCATGTGATGCACATCGTCAGCCAGGTGGAGGGACGGCTGAAACCCGGCATGGATGCATTCGATCTGCTGGCGGCGACTTTCCCGGCGGGCACGCTCAGCGGTGCCCCCAAGGTGCGCGCGATGGAAATCATCGAAGAACTGGAAGGATCGCGCCGGGGGCCGTATGGCGGGGCAGTGGGTTACTTTAGCTTCGACGGCTCGATGGATACCTGCATTACGATCCGCGCCCTGCTGATGCAGGGGGATACGATCTATGTACAGTCCGGGGCCGGCATCGTGGCGGACAGCGACCCGGCGACGGAATATCAGGAAACCATCAACAAGGCGCGCGCGGTTTCAGTCGCCATCCGCCAGGCGGAAGAAGGGCTGTTGTAGATGGCTGTAAACCGCGTGATTTTGATCCGCCCTGGCGAGACGGACTGGAACCGGCAGGGGCGCTGGCAGGGTTGGGTGGCCAGTCCGCTTAATGATTATGGCCGGGCACAGGCCAAGGCGCTGGCGCGTTACATCCGCAACATCGGGCTAAAGGCCCTTTATTCCAGCGATTCGCGCCGCGCCATAGAAACAGCGGAAATCCTGGGGGAACAGTTGGGGTTCGAGCCTGTTTTTGATGCCCGCTGGCGCGAACGCGATATCGGCGCGTGGCAGGGGATGTCGCTGGACGAGATTCGGTCCTGGGCGGTAGACGATTATAAAAAGCTGCAGGCCGATAACGAAAATTTCCAGGTGCCGGATGGCGAATCGCGTGCTGATGTGCGCAAGCGTGTTCTGGATGCGTTCAACGACATTCTGGCAGAAGACAAGGGCAGCACCATCGGCATCATCACCCACACCACCTCAACGCATGCGCTGCTGGATTCGCTGATTGACCACTACGACATTTACGCCGCCGTACTGGGCAATTCCGCAGTCACGACTATTCATCGTAACGAGGACGGTCAGTGGGAACTGGTGGCCCTCAACGATCTTTCACATCTGGAAGGGCTGAATAGCCATTATATGCAGGAACTGGAGCAGACAGATGATTCTGGTCATTGATAATTACGACAGCTTTACTTACAACCTTGTTCAGCAGCTTGGCGAGATGGGCGCGCAGATTGAGGTCTACCGCAACGATCAGATTACGGTGGGCGAGATTCGCCAGCGGCAGCCAGATCAGATTCTGATTTCGCCGGGGCCGGGCACCCCGGATGACGGTGGTGTATCGCTTGATGTCATCCGCGAACTGGGGCCGACCATCCCGATTCTGGGGGTATGCCTGGGCAACCAGTGCATTGGGCAGGCCTATGGGGGCATTGTGGCACGGGCAGGACGGCTCATGCATGGCAAAACCAGCATGATCTATCACAAAGGCGACAAACTGTTTACGGGCGTGCCCAGCCCATTTGAGGCGACTCGTTACCACAGCCTGATCGTCGAAGAAGACTCGCTGCCAGAAATGCTGATCGTAACCGCATTTACGGAACAGGGCGAGATCATGGCGCTGCGGCACAAGGATTATCCGGTGTTCGGGGTACAGTTTCACCCGGAAAGCATTCTGACGGCCTATGGGCCGCGCCTGCTGAAGAATTTTCTGGAAATCGCGCAGCCTGTCGCGCTCAGCCGGTGATGCGGAGTAAGGAATAGGTAATGGATATACAAAGGGCAATCGACATTCTCAGCCGTTATGGGCATCTTCAGGCAGAGGAAGCCGAAGCGGTGATGAACCAGATCATGCGCGGCGAGGCGACAGAGGCGCAGATCGGCGCCTATCTGATGGCGCTGCGCATGAAGGGCGAAACGCAGGATGAAATCGTAGGCAGTGCGCGGGCGATGCGCGCCAATGCCACCACAGTGCCGATTGACGCCGATGGGGCCGACCTGCTGGATACCTGCGGCACAGGCGGCGATAAATCCGGCACGTTTAACATCAGCACGACGGTGGCTTTTGTGGCGGCGGGCGCAGGGATGAAAGTCGCCAAGCATGGCAACCGGGCCGCCAGCAGCAAATGTGGCAGCGCCGACGTGCTGGGCGAACTGGGGGTGAATCTCGACCTGACACCGGAGCAGGTCGGCAGGTGTGTGGAAGAAGTCGGCATCGGCTTTCTGTTCGCCATCAAGCTGCACCCGGCCATGAAACATGCCATCGGCCCGCGCCGGCAGATGGGTGTGCGCACCATCTTCAACATCCTGGGGCCGCTGACCAACCCGGCAGGCGCGCAGCGGCAGTTAATGGGCGTCTTTGTCTCTGATCTGACAGACATGCTGGCGCATGTGCTGGGCGAACTGGGCGCAAAGTCTGCGATTGTCGTCAGTGGGTATGGCGGCATGGACGAACTGACCACCACCGGGCCGAACCGGGTGAGTCATTACCGGGAGGGCAGCGTCGAAACCTACGATCTCAACCCGGCGGACTTCGATTTTGAGGGGGCGCACATCACGGACCTGATGGGCGACGACGCGCCCACCAACGCACGCATTCTGACTGGCGTGCTGGATGGTACCGTCAACGGCCCCAAACGCGATGTGGTGATGCTGAATGCCGGGGCGGCGCTGCTGGCGGCGGGCAGGGCCAGCGACCTGAAGGAAGGCCTGCTGATGGCGCGGGAATCCATCGAATCCGGCGCGGCCCGCAGGAAGGTCGCGGAATTAGTGGAATTCAGCCAGAGTTTTGTCCAGTGAATTTAGCTTCCTGATGAACAGACAAAGACCATAAAGGGGTTCTCAGGTGTTTTCAGACAGCAGTTCTTTTGTAAAAACAGATACGGTGCTGGATAAAATTCTGGCGCACAAGGTTGAGGAAGTGGCGGCGCGGCAGGCGCAGACGCCGCTGGCGGAAGTGAAAGCGCGGGCGGCGGATGCGGGTCCGGCGCGCAATTTCGCCGGGGCGCTGCGGCGCGATACGGTGGCACTGATTGCCGAAGTCAAGAAGGCATCGCCAAGCAAAGGCGTGCTGGTCGAGGATTTTGACCCGCTGCGCATCGGCACGGAATATGCCCGGAACGGCGCGGCGGCCATCTCTGTGCTGACTGATGAGCGATTCTTTCAGGGCAGCCTGGAGTATCTGCGGCAGGTGCGGGCGGCGGTGGATGTGCCGGTGCTGTGCAAGGAATTTATCATCGACCCGTACCAGGTGTACGAAGCGCGGGCGGCCGGGGCCGATGCCGTACTGCTGATTGTGGCGGCGCTGGCGGATGAGCAGCTTGCCGACCTGCACGCGCTGATTAGCGAACTGGGCATGACGCCGCTGGTCGAAGTTCACCACGAAGGGGAACTGGAACGCGCCCTGGTGATCGGGCCGCAGGTGATCGGGATCAACAACCGTGATCTGAAGACGTTTCATGTGGATCTGGCGACCACCGGGCGGCTGGCGCAGCGTGTCCCGGAGCATGTGACGCTGGTGGCGGAAAGCGGCATCATGAATGCAGACGATGTGTGCCGGATGGGCCAGCTTGGGGCGCATGCCGTGCTGGTGGGGGAGTCGCTGGTGAAATCCGGCGATATCGCTGCCAGTGTACGGGCGTACAGCAGCCAGCAGCGCGAGGTGGCCTCATGAGCGTGTTTTACTACAGCCCGGCTGTAATTGCCCAGTTTCCGGAGGTTGTGGGCGGCATTATCGTGGCGGAAGGCATGCGCAACGGGCCATCATCAGAGAAGCTGCAGGCCGAATTTCTGGCAGAACAGCAGGCGACTCTGGCGCGCATTGGCGATACGCCCCTCAGCGAACTGCCTTCGCTGGCGGCATGGCGGCGCGCGTTTAGCAGGTTTGGCGTCAAGCCGACCCAGTATCGCAGTGCTGCCGAAGCCCTGCTGCGCCGCCTGACCAAAAAGGGCGACATTCCGAGCATCAACACGCTGGTAGACATCGGAAATCTGGTGAGCATTCGTTATGGCCTGCCAGTAGCGGTGGTGGATACGCGCGCGGTGCAGGGGTTGATCACGGTGCACTTTGCCGATGGTTCAGAACGCTTTGTCGAACTTGATGCCGATGAAGTGGTGCATCCGGAACCGGGCGAGGTGGTGTTCAGCGATGAGCAGAAGAATGTAGTGGCGCGCCGCTGGTGCTGGCGGCAGAGCGCGGCCAGCGCCGCCCGCGAAGATACTACCAGCGCCGTCATCACTTTCGAGGCGCAGCATGCCAGCGGACACGAGGATATCGCCTGCGCCGGTGAGGACCTGCTGGCGCTGCTGCGAGAATATGCGGGCGGCGAATTCCGGATGACGATTCTGGATGCCAGCCAGCCGGCAGCCTGACAGCCTGAAGGATGAACAGCCCATGACGAAGGTCAAAATCTGCGGCCTGACCACCCTGGACGATGCGCTTATGGCGGCTGATGCCGGGGCAGACCTGCTGGGGTTTAACTTTTACAAACCGAGTCCGCGTTATATCGCGCCGGACGACGCCGCGAAGCTGTGTAACGCGCTGCGGGCAGAGCTTGGGCCGGATTGTCCGGTGCTGGTCGGCATTTTTGTGAACGAACTGGTCAGCCAGGTTTCGGCCATCACGGCGCAGGTGGGCCTCAACTTTGCCCAGTTGTGCGGCGATGAATCGGATGCCATGCTGGCGGAACTGCACGGCATTGGCTTTAAGGCGATACGCCCCGCCAACCTGCACATGGCGCTGGATGATGTGCAGTACTTCAGCAAAACGATGCCCGCCAGCGAGCGTGCGCCATCGCTGCTGCTGGATGCCTATCACCCGAAGCTGTATGGCGGCACGGGCGAAACTGCCAGCATCGAAGTGGCGCTGGCAGTGAAAGAGCAGGTGCCGCGTCTGATGCTGGCGGGCGGCCTGACTCCGGAGAACGTGGCCGGGCGGGTAGACGCCATTCGTCCCTGGGGGGTGGATGTCGCCAGCGGGGTCGAAGTGCAGGATCGCCCTGGTATAAAGGATGCCGCGAAGGTGCGGGCCTTCATCCAGGTGGCGAAGGAGGCGTGATGTGGCCGAACTGCTCGACATTTACGATGAGAATATGCAGCATCTGGGGGTGAAGGAACGCGCCGCTGTACATCGCGATGGCAATTGGCATCGCGTCTTTCACTGCTGGGTGATCTATCGCGATCAGGCCGGGCAGGATTTTATGGTGCTGCAGAAGCGCGGGCCGGACAAGGATATTTTCCCCAATATGCTGGATGTCACGGTGGGCGGGCATTACGCCGCCGGGGAATCTATGGCCGATGGCGTGCGCGAAATTCAGGAGGAGCTGGGCCTCACTGTCGCCTTTGAAGATCTGATTCCGGTGGGTATGCGGGTGAGTGTGGCGCAGTATGGCGGCCTGATTGATCGCGAATTTGCGGATAACTTTCTGCTGGTGCGCGATACGGACCTTCAGACCTATGAGTATCAGCAGGAAGAAGTGGCCGGGCTGGTGGAGTTCAGCATTGAGGACGCGCTGGCATTGTTTGCCGCAGAACGCGACACCCTGACGGCGCGCGCGGTGGGGTTGGGCGCGGCTGCGGTGGAAATCCGCCGCGAAGATTTTATCCCTGCCGCAGATTTGCCCTTTTACAGGGCGCTGATCGTTGCCAGGCGCTTTTTGAATGGTGAGAAACATCTTTTGGTCTAAGCAGGGGCGCGCAGATGGACACAATCAGCAAAGTGACTTTTGAAGCCATGCAGCCAGCGGACTGGCCGGTAGTGCGGGCGATTTATCTGGAAGGAATCGCGACGAAGAACGCCACTTTTGAAACCACCGCGCCGGACTGGGGAAAATGGGATGCTGGCCACCTGAAAACCTGCCGGCTGGTGGCGCGGCTGGATGGTCAGATAGTGGGGTGGGCGGCCCTGAGTCCGGTGTCGAGCCGGGCTGTGTATGCCGGGGTCGCGGAGGAAAGCATTTATATCAGCGAGGCGGCACGCGGGCAGGGGGTAGGCAGGGAACTGCTGAATGCTCTGATCGCAGAGTCTGAGCAGGCCGGGTTGTGGACGCTTCAGACCGGCATTTTTCCGGAAAATACCATCAGCATTCATCTGCACGAACGCTGCGGGTTCCGGGTGCTGGGCGTGCGCGAAAAAGTTGGGCAGATGGATGGCGTCTGGCGCGATGTGGTGCTGATGGAACGACGAAGCAAGGTAGTGGGAGTCTAAACGTGGAAAATTCGTATATTGAAACCGGGGTAACCTCCGTCCCTGATGAGCGTGGGTATTATGGTGAGTTTGGCGGGCGTTTCGTGCCGGAAACTCTCATTCCGGCGCTGGATGAACTGACCGCCGCTTATCAGGACGCCATGAACGACCCGGCGTTCCAGCAGCAGTTGGCGCACCTTCAGGCCAGCTATACCGGCCGGCCCACCCCGATCACCTACGCAAAGCGGCTGTCCGAAGCGCTGGGCGGGGCACAGATCTACCTCAAGCGCGAAGACCTGGCGCACACTGGCGCGCACAAGATCAACAACGCACTGGGGCAGGCCCTGCTGGCGCAGCGGATGGGCAAGCGGCGTATGGTAGCGGAAACCGGCGCGGGGCAGCATGGCGTCGCCAGCGCGACTGTATCGGCGCTGCTGGGGCTGGAATGTCACGTGTATATGGGCAGCGTTGATATCGCCCGCCAGCAGCCCAACGTGTTCCGGATGAAGCTGCTGGGCGCAGAAGTTATTCCGGTGGAAAGCGGCAGCAAGACCCTCAAGGACGCGATTAACGAAGCTATCCGCGACTGGGTGACGAACGTGCGCGATACCTTCTATCTGCTGGGGTCGGCGCTGGGGCCGCATCCATACCCGATGATGGTGCGCGATTTTCAGAGCGTGATCGGCACGGAGGCGCGCCAGCAGATGCTGGATACTGTGGGCAGGCTGCCGGATGTGTGTGTGGCCTGTGTGGGCGGGGGCAGCAACGCCATTGGGCTGTTCCATGCCTTCCGCGATGACGACGCCACTGATCTGATCGGCGTTGAGGCGGGCGGGCGCGGCATTGAAGGCGGCGAACATGCGGCGCGGTTTGCAGACCCGAACATCGGGCGGCCGGGCGTGCTGCACGGTACGCGTTCGTATGTGATGCAAAACGAGGATGGCCAGATCATGAACACGCACAGCGTGTCCGCCGGGCTGGATTACGCCTCAGTCGGGCCGGAACATGCCTATCTGCGGGCGCTGGAACGCGCTTTTTATACCTTTGCCACAGACGAAGAAGCGCTTGATGCCTTCCAGAAACTGAGCCAGCTTGAGGGGATTATCCCGGCGCTGGAAAGTTCGCACGCGGTGGCGGAGGTGATCAAACGCGCCCCGTCCATGCCGAAGGACTCGATCATTCTGGTGAATCTGTCCGGACGCGGCGATAAGGACCTGGATACGGTGATTAAAGAACTGGGGCAGCATGGCGAATGAGGTCCAGTATCAGGGTGTAAGTGCCATTCCGGTCAATCCACAGGGCAAAATTCTGCTGCAGCAGCGCGATGACCGCCCGGATTTAGTTTTTCCGGGCTGCTGGACGACCTTCGGCGGCGCGATTGAAGCCGGCGAAACGCCAGACGAAGCCATGCGGCGCGAACTGCTGGAAGAGACCGGGCTGGAACTGCCGCTGAAATTATGGAAGGTGTACGACGAGATGGTGGAGCTGAAAGGTGCTCCGCTGCTGGTGCGGCGCTACATCTATATCGGGCCGATTGACCAGCCCGCCGAAAGCATCACGCTGAACGAAGGGCAGGCACTGGGGTTCTTTGGTCCGGAAGACCTGGATATGTTGAAAATAGGCTTTGGTTTTGAACCCTTGTTTCGTGAATTTTTCGCCGCTTATGCAGATTTGTACAGGGATTTGCAATGACGACTGCGCTGGCAACCGCCTGGCACCCACGCGGCGAACTGAGCCGGTTTCAACGGCTGTATCCGCTGCTGCAAACGGCCTACCGCGAGATGATCGTGACGCTGCCACCTCAGGCGGACGCGGAGGTGATTACAGCGCTGGAAGCCCTGGCGCAGGTGCGGCCCGTCGTCACGCCGGAATGGCCGCTGGGGCGCTACCTGGCACTGAAGGGCACGCTGGACACCGGAGTCGATTATATTCACTTTGCCGATTTTGACCGCCTGCTGCGCTGGGTCGAGACGCGGCCGGAAGAATGGCAGCGCACGGTGGAATCGCTGGTGAATCATGACTGCCTCGTCATAGGGCGCACGGAAGCGGCCTGGTCTACGCATCCCCGCGCCCTGCGCGAAACAGAAGCTGTCTCGAATGCAGTATTTTCGCACCTGCTGGGCCAGCCGCTGGATTTAAGCGCCGGCTCCAAAGGTTTCAGCCAGACGGCGGCGCGGCGGATTGTGGCCAACGCCACTCCGGATCGTCCTATGGGGGCGGATTCGGAATGGGTGGTTATTGCGCATCGGATGGGCTGTGCGGTTGACACGGTGCTGGTCGATGGTCTGGATTGGGAGAGCGCCGACAGATACCAGACGGCGGCAGCGAACAGCGACATGCAGCGGGAAGCGGCGGCCTGCTATGACGAGGACCCGCAGCACTGGGCGATGCGGGTGGCAGTGGCGGCGGAGATTGTGGAATCCGGCCTGACCATGATGAACAGAGAATTGGTTGAGGGGTAGATATGCGTTATCTGGAAGTACGGCGGCATACCATGCGGGTCAAACCGGGGCAGCATCTTTCTCAGGAAGGGGTGGACCTGGCGCGGCGTATCGGCAGCGAGATTGGCCCGTTTGAATTTGTGATTACCAGCACGCTGCACCGCGCCTACGAAACGGCGATTGCGATGGGCTTTGCGGTCAACGATCAGTTAGAAGAACTGAGCATGATGGGGCGGGGCGTTACCCTGGATGTGGGCGACTGGAACGCGGGGTTTTCGGTCTATGGCCAGGCCTACAGCCGCAGCGGGGCGACCACCGTCTTTGCCCGGCAGCAGGCGGACCTGTGGCGCTCGATTGTAGAAGGCGTGACCGAAGGCGGCGCGGCTCTGGTGATTACGCACGGCGGCATTGTCGAAGCGGGCGCGGTGGGCTGTCTGCCGGATGCCGACCATGCTACGTGGGGGCCGGGCATCGACTACTGCGAGGGGGTGCGGCTCAGCTTTGATGGCGATGGTTTTGTAGGGGCAGATATTCTGAGGGTAAACACATGACAACCGGGTTGGCTGCAATTAACGCGATGTTCGAGCAGGCCGATGCGCAGCAGCGCGCCGCTTTTCTGCCTTATTTCCCGATTGGCTATCCCAGCTATGATGAATCGCTGAACGCGATCCAGTATATGGCGGAAGCCGGAGTCGATGGGTTTGAGATTGGCATCCCTTTCAGCGACCCGCTGGCGGACGGGCCAACCAACCAGGCCGCGACGCAGATCGCGCTGGAAAATGGGACGACGGTGCGTGACTGCCTGCGGGCAATTGGGGAACTGCGCCAGCGCGGGGTGCATCAGCCTATGCTGCTGATGGGCTACCTGAATCCCATGCTGGCTTATGGGATAGAGCAGTTTATCTGCGATGCCAAAGCTGCTGGCGCCGATGGCCTGATCGTGCCGGACCTGCCGCCGGACGAGGCAGACACGTTTATTCAGTTGTGTGATCGTGAAGGCATGGCGCTCGTCTTTTTTGTGGCGCCGACCAGCAATGACGAGCGGATCGGGCTGGTGGCGAAAGCGGCGCGTGGGTTTATCTATTGTGTCCCGCTGACGGGCGTCACGGGTGAACGGGCGGAACTGCCGCAGGATGTGCGCGAATTTATCGCGCGGGTGCGGGCGAAAACAGATCAGCGGCTGGTAATGGGCTTTGGCATCAGCACGCCGCAGCAGGCGCGCATGATGGATGGCCTGGTGGATGGCTTTATCGTCGGCAGTGCGCTGGTGCGGGCTGGGAAGGGCGGCGCGCAGGCGGTGCGGTCGCTGGCGGAAAAGCTGCGAGGAGCCTTGAATTGAACGGCACAAACCACGTACCAACTATTTGACAAAACATCAAAACGCGATTATGCTCTTGCGTTAGGAACAAGGGAACTTCTAGGGCAACAATCGTGCTCAAACTGACTAACGCTTACCACGACTACTATTACTTTAAGAGCCACATAGTGGAAGGTGGAGCGTTGTCTGCTGAGCAGATAGGCCGTTAGTTCCGGTTAACACGGAGTTTCCAGGCGCAGAGCATACGCTCCGCGCCTTTTTTGTTTTCAGGAGGGAGGCGCGAGACATGATGATACGAGGGGTACGGGGAGCCATCACGGTGGAGGAAAACTCCGCCGAAGCGATCTGGGAAGCAACACGCGAGCTGCTTCAGACGCTGATCGAGGCGAATCAGATTGAAGAAGATCAGGTGGCCAGTGTGATTTTTACGACCACGCCGGATTTAACGGCGGCGTATCCGGCCCGGGCGGCGCGGGACCTGGGCTGGACACAGACGGCGCTGATGGGGATGCAGGAAGCCGATGTACCGGGCGGGCTGGCCCGCTGCATTCGCATCCTCATCCACTGGAATACAGCAAAGTCGATTGATGAAATGCAGCATGTATTTTTACGGGGCGCGGTGGTGCTGCGTCCTGATTTATCGCAGGGTGAGAAAAATATTTTAAATGGGAGAGGCTGACATGATCGTGGTGATGCGGGCAGACGCGAAGGCAAAGGAAATTTCTGATGTGATCGCCAGGGTACGGGCCAGCGGCTATGAAGCGCACCTGGCCGACAGCGACGAGGGCACGATTATTGGCCTTGTCGGCGAAAGTGATACGCCGCTGCGCGAGGAGGATTATCGCGATATGCCGGGGGTGGCGCGGGCAGAACGGGTGAAGGCGGCTTATAAACTGGCAAGCCGCGCCTTTCATCCGCGCGATTCGCACGTGCCGCTGAACGGCTGTCATATGGGCGATCAGAAAGTGCTGGTGATCGCCGGGCCGTGTTCTGTAGAAAGCCGCACCCAGATTATCGAGATTGCCTGCGCGGTGAAAGAGGCCGGGGCAACCGCGCTGCGGGGCGGGGCATTCAAGCCGCGTACCTCTCCTTATAGTTTCCAGGGACATGGCGAAAAGGGGCTTCAGTGGCTGGCGGAAGCGCGTGAGGTCACCGGGCTGCCGGTTGTCACCGAAGTGATGGACCCCGGCCTGGTGCCGATGGTCTCGCAGTATGCCGATGTGCTGCAGATTGGGGCGCGCAACATGCAGAACTTCACGCTGCTGAATGCCGCTGGCGAAAGCCAGCAGACCGTGCTGCTGAAGCGCGGCATGAGCAGCACCATGACTGATTTGCTGATGGCGGCGGAATATATTCTGGCGCATGGCAACCAGCGGGTGATGATCTGCGAGCGGGGCATCCGCACCTTCGAGACAGCGTCCCGCTTCACCTTCGACCTGAACGCGATCCCCATGCTCAAAAGCCTGACTCATCTGCCGGTGATTGCCGACCCCAGCCATGCTGTCGGCCTGCGCGAGCATGTCGAGGCGGTATCGCGGGCAGCGGTGGCCGCCGGGGCAGATGGCCTGATCCTGGAAGTGCACCCGGACCCGGACAATGCGCTGTCGGATGGGCGGCAGAGCGTCTCGATGGATGATTTTAAGTCGCTGATGGCCAATGTGCGCCGCGTGGCAGAGGCTGTCGGGCGCACAGTATAGCTTGGTGTAATTTACGGAATAGGCACACAGAGGCAGTATGACAACAGGTGGCTTTCGCAGCCGCCATCTCACGGTGGTGGGCCTGGGGCTGATGGGCGGCTCGCTGGCGCTGGCACTGCGCGGGATGGCGGATACAATCAGCGGGGTGGAATCGAACCCCGCAGCGCGTGAATATGCACTGGCAAACGGCATTGTCGATTATGCCACAAATGATCTGCGGGAAGGGGTATCGGAAGCGGATACCGTGATCCTGGCGGCGCCGGTGCGGGTGATTGCGGACATGCTCCGGCAGCGCATTGGGTCTTACCTGCGCTCCAATACGCTGCTGATCGACATCGGCAGCACCAAGCAGGATATCTGTCGGGCGATGGCTGATCTGCCGATTGGTATTCACGCTGTCGGGGGGCATCCCATGACGGGCAAGGAATCCAGCGGGATCGAGGCCAGTGATGCGGATCTGTACCTGGGCCGGCCTTTTGTGCTGTGCCCCACACGGCGCACAACCCCGGCGGGGCGGCTGCGGGCACTGGGGCTGGTCGAGGCGCTGCGGGCGGTTCCGATAGAGATGGAGGCAGAACGGCATGATCGGGTGGTGGCGGCTATCAGCCATCTGCCCTATCTGCTGAGCGCGGCGCTGGTTTCCACCGTTGCCCGCGAGGGTGAAACCGATGCTGCTGTGTGGCAGCTTGCCGCCGGTGGTTTCCGCGATATGTCGCGTCTGGCCGGCAGCGATGTGCAGATGATGGGCGATATTCTGAGCACCAACACACAGGCCGTCGCGACTCTGCTGGCCATCTTCCGCATGCAGCTTGCGCATCTGGAGGCGATGCTCATTTCGCGCGATGATCAGCACCTGGCGGAAATGCTGCGCCCGACCCGCGAGGCGCGTTTGTGGTGGGCACAACAGTATGGAAATGGGGTGGTAAATGGTCAAAAACAGCAGTGACAGCCTGGTTGTGAATCAGACACGCGGGCTGCGTGGCACGGCGACAGTGCCCGGCGATAAATCATTGTCGCACCGGGCGGTGATGTTTGGCGCGCTGGCCCAGGGCACCAGTCAGGTGAAAGGCTGGCTGGCCGCTGGCGATACCGAAGCCTCGCTGCGCTGTATTCAGGCGCTGGGGGTGCAGGTCGAACGCCACAGCCAGAGCGAACTGACGATTCACGGCACGGGCGCGCTGCGTCCGCCGGCTGGCCCGCTGGATTTTGTAAACGCCGGGACTGGCATTCGCCTGATGGCCGGGATTATGGCCGGGCAATCCTTTGAAAGCGTGCTGGATGGCAGCGAACAACTGCGCCGCCGCCCCATGAAGCGCATTATCGCGCCGCTGCGCCTGATGGGTGCGGATATTCAGGGGCAGGAGGATCGCGCACCGCTGACGATCACCCCGGCGCACCTGAAGGGCATTCGCTATGAGCTGCCGATGGCCAGCGCGCAGGTGAAAAGCGCGGTGCTGCTGGCGGGGCTGTTCGCACAAGGCGAGACGGTGGTGGTTGAACCCGGCCCCTCGCGCGATCATACCGAACGTATGCTGAGCGCGGCGGGGGTCGATCTTTTCAGAGACGGAAATACTGTCATGCTGCGGCCTGGCGGGGCGCTGCGGGCGATGGATTTCACTGTGCCGGGCGATTTTTCCTCTGCGGCCTTCCTGCTGGTGGCGGGTGTGGTGGTGCCAGACAGCGACCTCGTGCTGACAGGTATCAACCTGAACCCGACCCGTACCGGCCTGCTGGATGTGCTGCTGGAAATGGGCGCGGATATCACCGTAACTGACAAGGGCCTGGAAGGCGGCGAACCAGCGGGCGAAATCCACGTGCGCTATGGCACCCTGAAAGGTGTGGAGGTTGGCGGAGAGACCGTCGTGCGCATGATTGATGAATTTCCGGTGTTTATGGTGGCGGCGCTGTGTGCCGAAGGGCGCACCGTCGTGCGCGATGCGCAGGAGCTGCGGGTCAAGGAGACGGACCGGCTGGCTGTGATGACGGCGGAACTGCGCAAACTGGGCGCAGATATCACCGAAACTGAGGACGGCTTCATTATTGAAGGGCCGCAGATGCTGCGCGGGGCGCGGGTGGATGGCCATGATGACCACCGGGTGGCGATGAGCATGACGGTGGCCGGGCTGGTGGCCGATGGGCAGACCATTGTCGATGATGCCCGCTGTGCTGGCGATTCTTTCCCCGGTTTTGCCGAAACTGTGGCGCGCCTGGGTGGGCAGTTGGTCGAGGCGGTTTGATCGCAGCTTAACAACAGGGTATGATCAATCTTTGGGTCACTCGTCACAGAACCGGAACAAGGCAGTCAGGGCAAAGTGCATGGCAGACATTCGCTACAAGGTCGGCGTTATTGGCTGGCCGATTGAACACAGTATCAGCCCGCAGATGCACAACGCGGCGTTTCAGGCACTGGGGCTGACCGACTGGTTTTATGATCGCATTGCCATCCCGCCGGATATTGTCGGCCACAGCCTGCGCACACTGCGCGACGAAGGCGGGTACGTGGGGCTGAATGTGACGGTGCCGCACAAACAGGCGGTGATGCAGCACGTCCGGCCAGACGAACACGCGCTGGCGCTGGGCGCAGCGAATACTATTGATTTCCGCCGCAACACCGCCACTAACACCGATGTCGCCGGGTTGATTGACGACCTGCGCGCCCACGATGTGCCGCTTAGCGGCGAGCATGTGGTGGTGCTGGGGGCGGGCGGCGCGGCGCGGGCAGCGGTCTATGGGCTGGTGCAGGCCGGGGCGGTGGTGTCTGTGGTCAACCGCACCCCCGAAAAGGCCCAGGTGATGCTGGCGGACCTGACCCTGTCTGCCGGGCTGCGCGACGTTGAGGTGAAGTCGCTGGAAGACGTGGCGCAGCAGACTATCTCGCTGGTGGTTAACTGTACGCCAGTGGGGATGTGGCCCAATGAGGACGCCACTCCCTGGCCGGATGTCCTCCCCATGCCGCGCGGGGTCACGGTTTACGATATGATCTACAGGCCGCGCCGCACCCGCCTGATGGCGCAGGCTGAGGCCACCGGAGGCCGGGCGATTGGTGGCCTGGGGATGCTGGTACGACAGGGGGCGGCCTCGTTTGCGATCTGGACCGGACAGCAGCCGCCGGTTGAGGTGATGTTCCAGGCAGCAGAAGCGGCGCTGGCTGGCCAGCACTGAGCCTTCATTGCAGGCTGACCAAGTGTAAGGGAGCAGGCAAACATGGAAACAGGCATGATCGAGTTTGCTGGCAACGGCGATAAGGTCCCGGGGTATCTGGCAAAGCCGGATGGCAGCGGCCCTTTCCCGGCGGTGGTCGTGATCCAGGAATGGTGGGGTCTCAACCGCCACGTAAAGGATGTCGCGGAGCGTTTTGCCGGGTCCGGGTATGTGGCGCTGGCGCCTGATCTGTACCGGGGGCAGGTGGCCGCAGAACCGGATGAGGCGCGCAAGCTGGCCATGGAGCTGGATCGCCCGCACGCAGTCCGCGATATTCAGGGCGCCGTCAATTATCTGGTGAGTCAGGCCTACGTCGCGCCGAAGCTGGCGGGGGTGGTCGGGTTTTGCATGGGCGGCGGCCTTGCCGCCATGATGGCCTATCAGGGTCAGCACGTCGGCGCTGTGGTCATTTTTTACGGTAGAATAGGCGAGCTTGCCACAGATGAGGTGGCGAGTCAGATTTCTGTGCCTGTGATGGGTAACTTTGGCGAGGCGGACAGCAGCATCCCAGTGGAAATGGTGAAGGCGGCGGGACAGGCGCTGCGACAGCATAACCGGGTGTACGACTTCCATATTTTCCCGGATGCGCCGCACGCTTTCTTTAATGATGAACGCGCCTCTTATCGAGAGGAAGCCGCCACCGAGGCCTGGAACCGCACGCTAAGTTGGTTCGACCAGTATCTGCGCTGATATTCGCGCCGGTACGCGCTGATAAAGGATAAATCATTCATGATACGTGTTCTCACTGCCGGAGAGAGTCATGGCCCCCAGCTCACGGCGATTCTGGAAGGGATGCCCGCCGGTATCCCGGTGACGGCGGAGGTGATTAACCGGGAGCTGAACCGCCGCCAGCAGGGGTATGGCGCAGGCGGGCGCATGAGCATTGAACGCGATACGGTGCAGATTTCTGCCGGGGTGATGAACGGCAAAACCACCGGCGCGCCCATCGCCCTGACGGTGATCAACCGGGATTGGAAGAACTGGCAGGAAAAGACCATTCAGCCTATCACGACGCCACGTCCCGGCCACGCCGACCTGACCGGCGCGGTCAAGTATGGTTATGGCGAACTGCGGCTGTCGCTGGAACGCGCCAGCGCCCGTGAAACTACCATGCGCGTCGCTGCCGGGGCCATCTGTAAGCAGCTTCTGGCGGAATTTGGCATCGTTATCGGCGGCTATGTTGTGCAGATTGGCCGTGTCAAAACCGATCTGCCGGACGACCTGCCCTACGAGGAACGCTTTGCGCAGGCCGAAGAGAACGATGTCCGCTGCCCGGTCCCGACCTGGGCGGAGCAGATGCACCAGGAGATCCGCCAGACGATTATCGACAAGGACACCCTGGGCGGGGTGATGGAAATTGTGGCGCTGCATGTGCCGCCGGGGCTGGGCAGTTATGTCCACTTTGACCGCCGGCTGGATGCGCGCATCATCAGCGCGATGGTCAGCATTCAGGCGATGAAAGGCGCGGAGATTGGTCCGGCTTTCGAGAATGCAGGCAAACGCGGTACAGAAGTTCACGACGAGATTATCCTGACGGGGGACGATGGCACGCTGGGCCGCCGCACGAACCGCGCCGGGGGTATTGAGGGCGGCATCTCTACGGGCGATCCGATTGTGGCGCGCGTGGCGATGAAGCCGATCTCAACCGTGCTGAAGGCGCTTGATTCAGTTAATCTGGCCACTGGCGAGCCAGAGCCAACGACTTATGAACGCAGCGATTTCTGCGCGCTGCCCCGTGCTGTGCCCATCGGCGAGGCGATGATGGCGCTGGTGCTGGCGGACGAGATGATTGCAAAGCTGGGCGGCGACAGTGTCTCAGAAATGAAACCCCGTTTTGCCAGCCTGCGCCGGGCACGGCTGGAAGACCTGCCAATGGATAATACGGAATGGCGCTTTGGCTATGAAGTCTGATCGCAATATTGTCATCACGGGTTTTATGGGCACCGGGAAAACAACGGTGGCAAAGCAGGTGGCGGATTACCTGGGCCGGCCTTTTGTAGATACCGATGACAGCATTGTAGAACAGGCAGGGAAGACGATCCCGGAAATTTTTGCACAGGATGGCGAGGCGGTTTTCCGGCATTACGAACGCCGGGTCTGCCGCTTTTATGCCGGGCAGAGCGGTTACGTGATCGCTACCGGCGGCGGTATGCTGGTAGACCCGGATAACCGGCGGGTGATGATGGCCTCCGGTCTGGTGATCTGCCTGACAGCCACCAGAGATACCATTCGCGAGCGGTTGGCCGGGCAAACCGGCAGACCGCTTTTTTCTGGCGATTGGGAAGCGCTTTACCAGACACGGGCTGCGGCCTATGCCGCCATCCCTCATCAGATTGACACCACGACGCGGCAACCAGAGGAAATCGCAAGGGCGGTCATCGCATTATGGAAGAACGAATTGCGGTAAACACCCCGGACTCTCAGTATGATATTGTGATCGAGCGCGGCCTGCTGCGCCAGCGAGAACGGCTGATCGAGACGTTCGGGCTGGGCGGGCGCGTGGCGATAGTCACCAACACGACGATTGCGCCGCTGCATGGCCAGAGGCTGGCGCGGCTTTTGCCGGATGCGGCGCTGGTGACCATGCCGGATGGCGAGCAGCATAAAACGCTGGCCACCGTGAGCCAGCTTTACAGCGATCTGGTGAATGCGAAGCTGGATCGTGGCAGCACGGTAGTTGCCCTGGGCGGCGGTGTGGTGGGGGATACCGCCGGGTTTGCGGCGGCAACCTATATGCGCGGGGTGCGTCTGGTCCAGATTCCCACGACGCTGCTGGCGATGGTCGATTCGAGCGTGGGCGGCAAGGTCGGGGTTGATCTGCCGGAAGGCAAGAATCTGATCGGGGCGTTCAAACAGCCCGCAGCGGTACTGATCGACCCGGATGTGCTGGAAACCCTGCCGGAACAGGAATGGCGCAGCGGCATGGCCGAAGTGATCAAGCATGGCCTGCTGGCAGACCCGGCGCTGCTGGATGTTGACCTGCACACACCGGAGCGCGCCAGCGAACTGATCCGCCGTGCCATTCAGGTCAAGGTCGATGTGGTGCAGGTGGACCCCTTTGAAAAGGGGATACGCGCACATCTGAATTTGGGGCATACCTTTGCCCATGCCATCGAGCGCGTCACGCAGTATCAATGGCCGCATGGCGAAGCGGTGGGGGTGGGCCTGCTGGCGGCGGCATGGCTGTCCTATGCGCTTTCGCTGTGTCCGGGTGACCTGCCCGAACAGGTGGAGGATTTGCTGGCGACGACAGGGCTGCCGCGCCGCCTGAATGGTGTTGATCCGGCGGCGATTGTGGCGGCCATGGCGACGGATAAAAAATGGCAGAACGGACGCTCACGATTTGTGCTGCTGCGCGGGGTCGGACAACCGGATATTATTGAGGGCGTGGCGGAAACGGCGGTATTAGAGGTGCTGAGGCGGTTACAGTAGCGATGTTGTTTATCATTTTTGGGACGAAGGTTCGGACACAGGATGTCGGGGAAGGGGAATTCTTCTGCCCTTCCTGCCAGAAACAGCGCAGGTATGTACGCAAGAAGGCGAAGAATTACTTCGCTCTGTATTTTGTACCGCTGTTTCCTGTGGGCGATGCTGGCGAGATTATCGAATGCCAGCACTGCGGGCGCAGTTATAACCCGGATGTGCTGAAGCAGAAGCTGTCTAAACCCCAGCCAGATGTTGCCCGTCTGCTCAATACGGTTAAGGCGCGGCTGGAAAATGGCTATCCGGTGGAATACATGATTCGTGACCTGACGGACGATGGCATTGATCTGGATGTGGCGCGCAATATCATCAATATGGCGATAGGCGACAGGCGCAGGGTGTGCGCGCAGTGCGACCTGACCTATGCGCCCAACGTGATGGGCTGTGCAGATTGTGACCGGACGCTGCAGGAGAGTCAGGGGTAATATCAATGGCAACCAGGATACTGCTTTTGCACGGGCCGAACCTGAACCTGCTGGGCACGCGCCAGCCAGAGGTTTATGGCAGTGTGACCCTGGAACAGATCAACGCTGTGGCAGAACGCTATGCCCGTCAGTATGGTGTTGAGCTGCGTGCGGAGCAGTCCAATCATGAAGGCGCCCTGGTGGATATTCTGCACGTGGCGCGCAACTGGGCCGATGGCATCGTTTTTAATGCCGGGGCCTATACCCATACCTCGCTGGCGCTGCGCGATGCGATCAGCGCGGTGGCACTACCGGTTGTGGAGGTTCATCTGTCCAATATCCATGCCCGCGAGCAGTTCCGGCATCATTCTTATCTGGCGCCTGTCTGTGTCGGGCAGATCAGCGGGTTTGGCTGGCGCAGCTATATCCTGGGCATCGATGCGCTGCTGGGGCATCTGGGCGTAAAGACCGAGCCGGCGTTGTAGACTTTAACCAATTTGCCCGGATGCCTTTTGTGCGAGTACACCGGGTAAACAGGGCCGCTGTGCCCCTATACTTGAGAATCAGACTGAGCATAACGAGCAGAACCCTATGGTGAGCAAAGAAACTGTTTTAGCCAGAATCGACGAAGAGCAGATCCGCTTTATCAACCTGTGGTTTGTGGATATCATGGGTGGCGTCAAGAGCATTATTGTTCCCAGCAGCAGGATTGAAGCGGTGCTGGAGAACGGGGTGCTGTTCGATGGGTCATCGGTGGAGGGCGGTGCCCGGGCAGTCGAAAGCGATATGCTGCTGATCCCCGATGTGGATTCGTTCGTCATTCTGCCCTGGGATACCCCGCAGGAACGGGTGGCCCGCCTGATCTGTACGGTGCAGACCCCACAGGGTGAGCCTTTCCCTGGGGACCCGCGTACCATGCTGAAGCAGGCGCTCAGTTATGCGGCCGAGATGGGGTTTGTCTACAAAACCGGCGTGGAACTGGAATTTTTCCTGTTCCAGCGCAGCCTGCAGGAGGGTGTGCTGGCGCCCCTGCTGCCCCATGATGAAGTCAGCTACTTTGATCTTTCCACCAACTTCACCCAGTCCATCCGGCGCAAAATGGTGATGACCCTCAGCGAACTGGGGATGGGCATCGATTCGGCGCATCACGAAATCGGTTCCGGTCAGCATGAAATTGATTTTGCCTATGCCGATGCGCTGGCCTCTGCCGATCAGATTCTGACGGCGCGGGTGGCGCTGAAGTTTGTCGCGCAGCACAATGGCCTGCATTGTACATTTATGCCGCGTCCCCGCCGGGACCTGCCTGGTTCTGGTATGCATACGCACCAGAGCCTGCACGATATTGAAACCGGCAGAAATGTCTTTACCGACTCAGAGAACGAATATGGTCTTTCGGAAACCGGGCGTTATTTCCTGGCCGGGCAGTTACATCATGCGCGCGCGATGACGGCAGTGCTCGCGCCGCTGGTTAATTCCTACAAACGGCTGGGCACCAGTGTAGAGGCGCCCGTTTATGTCACCTGGGCCAACATCAACCGCGCGGCGCTGATTCGTGTGCCCAGCATCATGCCGGGCAATGAGGAACATACCCGGCTGGAACTGCGCTGCCCGGACCCCAGCAGCAATCCTTATCTGGCGGCGGCAGTGATGCTGCGGGCCGGCCTGGATGGGATTAACCAGCGCATGCCGCTGCCAGAGCCGCTGGAAGAAACCCTGCTGGGGCAGGATCGGGCGCGCCTGCGCCATGTGGAGGTGCTACCGAATTCGCTGGAAGAAGCGCTGGATGCGCTCGAAAAGGACGAGGTGGTTCTTTCTGCGCTGGGGCCACATATCAGCGACAGTTTTATTAAAGCCAGGCGCGGGGAAGTCGATGATTACAACCGGCAGGTGACGCCCTGGGAGCTGGAAAACTACCTTAATCGTTACTGACCAGCAGGTGATGGACCCGGTCCAGCGCTTCTTCGCCATCTTCAAAGCTGACCACAATCGAGAGGTTGTGGCCGGACAGCCCTTCCGCCATCGCCAGGATGCGCATGCCATCCAGCGCCTGAAAAAGCGTTATGGTGTGGCTGTTGGGCTGATGCAGGCGGGAACCCACCATGGTAATTAAACTCACGAGCTGAACCTGCCATTCTGTATCCAGAACCGCTTCCTGCAGGCATTTCTGAAGGGTGGTTTGTGTGGCGCGCAGTGCTTCCGGGCCAATAGTGGTGGGGATAATAAAGCAGAGAAAAGTCTGTGTGGAGGATTGAGAGGAAATCATCACCTCTGTATGGCTGCCAGTGGTTGTGTACAGCGCATGATCAATCAGGGAGGAGATGGCCATCAGCGGGCCGCTGTAGTTGGCCGTCAGGCTGATGCCATGAATGGAGGTGGCCGCTTTGATGCTGGCCGGTTCTTCCGGCGGCGCTGCCTGGATCAGCGTGCCAGGTTCACGCGGCTTGAAGATGTTTTTTACGCGCAGGCGAATCTGATGATCGCGCAGCGGGCCGATCATGCGGGCATGCAGAATGCGCGCCCCAAAGTAGGCCAGTTCCGCCACTTCGTCGTACGACAACTGCGGGATATTGCGGGCGGAGGGGATTTCCTGCGGGTCAGCGGTCATGATGCCGTCGACATCCGTCCACATCCACACCTCTTCTGCATCCGCACACACGGCCAGGATCGAGGCGGTGTAATCGCTGCCGCCGCGCCCCAGGGTGGTGGGCTGGCCGCTTTCCGTCGCTCCGATAAACCCGGTCACCACCGGGATAATCTGGCGCGCCAGCATGGGCAGCAGGCTTTTATGGATGCGCTCTCGCGTGAGGGGAATATTCGGGTTGGCATGTCCGTATTCCGCATTGGTGACAATGACATCCGTCGCGTCAATCGCCACACCCCGCAGTTGATTCTGACGCAGCAGCGTGGCCACAATGCGCGCCGCCAGCCGCTCGCCAACGCCGATAATTTCATCAACAGCAGCCGAAACCGGCTCGTCCGGGGCGCGGTTGGCAAGTTCCTGGCAGACATTCAGCATATCGAACAGCAGGCGGTCAATATCTGCCTGCAGGGCGTGGCGCTCGTTGGCGCCCAGAGGGAGCTGTTCAACCAGGGCCAGATGCCGGGTGCGCAGCGTAGCCACAATGCGCCGGTAGCCCCGGCGGTTGCTCAACTGGGCCAGCTGCGCGGCTTCGATCAGGGCATCGGTAACGCCATCGAGGGCAGAAACGACAAGCAGCAAATGATCCCAGCGCTCGTACTCCTGAAGTACAATGCTTAAAACCTGGGTGAGCGCTGTGGCCGTGCCGACTGACGCTCCGCCAAATTTCATAACCAGGACAGCCATGTTAACCTCGATGCCGTTTTAACTGTGCGGATCTGACGTCTTGTGCGGTGGGTATGTTACAATAGGCACAAAGCTAATGTGAGAAACTTAGCATCACCACATATATTTGTCAATATGTTGTGATTTGCGCCAATGGTATAAAATAGACATTGGTCGTATTTATTTTAAGCTACAGGTGGAAGTTAATCATCCTATGGTGGATTCAATCGCAGTATCAAGAGTGGCCGGTGTGCGCTTTACAAAGGTCGGCAAACTCTATCATTTCGATTACAGCAACTATCCCGATATACAGGCGGGTGATTTTGTCATTGTAGAAACCACGCGCGGGCGGCAGATGGGGCAGGTGATGGGCTTTGTAGAGCCATCCGCCGAAGCGGAACGTACCTATGTGCCCATTCTGCGCCCGGCCACGCCGCGCGACCTGGTGCTGAAACAGCACTGGGAAGCCCAACAGGACGAAGCACTGCAAATCTGTCAGGAAAAGGCCCGGCAGGTGGGCGGCTATGATGATGTTAAGTTTGTGGCGGCTCAGTACAATTATGATGGCAGCATGCTGACCTTTATGTTCACCGCAGAAGACCGGGTAAATCCGGGTAAGCTGTGGTCAGAATTGAATCGTGCTTTTGATACCAAAGTGGAAATGCGGCAGGTTGGCCCGCGCGATGTTGCCAAGCTGCTGGGGGGTTATGGCGCATGTGGTGAACTGCGCTGCTGCAGCACATTCCTGACAGACTTCAGCCCGATCTCGATCAAAATGGCGAAGGCCCAGGGCATTTCCCTCAACCCGTCCGAAATTACGGGGATGTGTGGGCGGCTGCGCTGCTGTCTGGTGTATGAATACGAGCAGTATGTGGCGGCCCGGCAGCAGCTGCCCCGCAAGAACAAACGGGTCGGTACGCCGTTTGGCGAGGCCAAAGTCATCGACGTGCATCCGCTGCAGGATGCCGTGACTGTGCTGACTGAGGAAGGACGGCGGTTTGTGAAGCGGGAGGATATTATCCCGCTGGAAGAACTGAGAGCACTGGAAAAGAAGGCCAAGGAACCCTGCGACAAACATGGTGACGAACCGTGCGAATGCGGGCAGAAACCAGGCAATCGACGCAGCGACGAACCAACGACTGGTAAGTAGAGATGAGCGAACTTGAAAACATAGAAACAAATGGCCCGGTGCGTGTGCTGGGGGTGTTTGCCCACCCGGATGATCCGGAATTTTTTGCCGGGGCGACCTTTGCGCGCTGGGCAGCGGAAGGGGCAGAGATTACGTATCTGATGGCGACCAGCGGCGACAAGGGCAGCGCAGAAGTGGATATGACTCACGAGCGCCTGATGCAGATTCGAGAGGAAGAGCAGCGCCGGGCTGCTTCTGTGCTGGGGGTGCGGGAAGTTATCTTTCTGCGCTACCGCGATGGCGAACTGACTGCCTCGCTGGACCTGCGGCGGGATATTGTGCGGGTGATTCGTCAGAAGAAGCCGGATATTGTGGTGACGACGGACCCGACCATGTGGTACAGCGAAACATCCGTCAATCATCCCGACCACCGGGCGATTGGCGAAGCGACGCTGGCGGCAGTTTACCCGACAGCGCGCGACAGGCTGAATTTCCTGGAACTGGAGCGCGACGAGGGATTAGAGGTTCACAAGACGAAACAGCTTTATATCGCGGGCACGCCCCGGCCCAACAAAAAAGTCGATGTGACCCAGTATATCGAAACGCAGATTATGGCGCTGAGAGAGCACCAGAGCCAGGTTAAGAATATTGATGACCTGGCCACGCGCCTGCGCGAACGTAAACGCGACCCGGAATCGCCAGATGAGGCCCCTCGCCACATCGAAGCCTTTCATGTCGTCAAGTTGAACTAGAGCAGGCTGATGAACGCGATAGACTTCAAGGCGGAAGCGGAAGCACTGCGCGAGGAGCTGATTGCCCGCCGCCGGGACCTGCATCGCCACCCCGAACTGGCCTTTGAGGAGCACCGCACGGCGGCTTTGATCGCGGAGGAACTGAACCGCCTGGGCCTGGAAGTGCAGACCGGCATCGGTAAAACCGGCGTGGTCGGCATTCTTGAAGGCGATCATGCTGGCCCTACCGTGCTGTACCGCGCCGATATGGACGCGCTGCCGGTTCATGAACAGAATGAAGTCGACTATGCCTCGCAAACGCCGGGGGTGATGCACGCCTGCGGCCATGATGGCCATGTGACCATTGCGCTGGGGGTGGCGAAGCTGCTGGCGCAGCATCGTGACCGGATCGCCGGCCGGGTGAAGTTTGTCTTTCAGCCAGCAGAGGAGATTGGCGCGGGGGCGCTGGCGATGGTGCAGGATGGCGTGCTGAAGGACCCGGCCCCGGAGGTGGTGCTGGGCCTGCACCTGTGGAACCCTCTGCCGCTGGGCAGAATCGGGGTTGCAGAGGGCGGCGTGATGGCGGGATGCGCTATCTTTCAGGTGATCATTAAGGGCCGGGGTGGCCATGCCGCCCTGCCTTACGAAACCATTGATCCTGTGGTCTGTGCCGGGCAGTTGGTAACGGCCCTGCATGGCCTGGTGGGGCGCAAAATCAACCTGCTGGAAAGCGCGGCGGTGCTGTCCGTCACCAGTATACAGACCAGCAGCCACGCCTATAATGTGATTCCTGATCAGGTGGAGATACGCGGCACGTTTCGGACGCTGAACGCCGAGACGGGTCAGTTGATCGCCGAACAGATTCGCCAGATGAGCGAAGCCGCAGGCCAGTCTGCGGGCTGTGCGGTAGAGGTGACCATCACGCACCAGACAGCGCCAGTGATGAATCATCCGGCAGTGGTGGCGCGGGTGCGGCAGTCGGCTGCTGCATTATGGGGCGAGGACTATCTGGATGCCACTGCGCGCACCATGGCTGCGGAGGATGTGTCTTACCTGATGAGCGATGTGCCAGGGGCCTATCTTTTCCTGGGGTCCTCGAACCCGGCGCGCGGCCTCACCTATGGCCATCATCATCCCTGCTTCGATTTTGACGAGGAGGCGCTGCCGCGAGGGGTGGCGCTGATGATGGCGGCGATAGCCGGTTATGTGATGAACGATGCCGAGTAATGCTGTCTTACACTGGCCGGAAGGGCGCGGATGGCTGGTGCTGGCGGGCAGCACACCTGCCAGCGATGCTGTGCGGGGGCGGGCGCTGGCGATTGCCGCTGCGGACGGTGCGGTGGCGTATGTGGCGACACAGGGGGTAAACCCTGCCGCAGAGCAGATGCTCACCGATATGGAAGACCTGGGGGCTGGTTCCGGTTATCTGGTGGATTTGCTGGCTGAAGATGATCAGGTAATCCATGACAGGCTGGCAGATGCCGGCATGATTGTTGTCGGGGCGGATCTCAGCCCGGACAATGTACGCTCTGCGCTGATCGGCGCGGCGATTCAGGGGATTCAGGAAGCCTACGAAAATGGCGCGGTGGTGCTGGCCGAAGGGCCGGGGGCGATGGTCTTCGGGGCCTGGGTGCTGATGGAGGATGATCGGATTGCCACCGGGCTGGAATGGCTGCAGGGGAGCATCATTGTCCCTGGCAGCGCCAGCGTGGCGGAATCGCCCATTACACAAGCGGTCATCAAAGCGCAGCCCGCTGCGATTGCCCTGGGCATCGGCATCAGTTCCGCGCTGGCGCTGGGGCCGGATGGCCAGGTGGAACCCTGGGGCGAACAGGAAGTCAGTATTGCGCTGGGGCCAGACTTCGGCACATAATTCCTCCCTGGCATATCCCTTCGCAGATGGCGGGGTATGCACTGCGAACAATTGCCAGAAAGCTGTATTCCAGAAGGAAAATCAACATGCCTGCAACAATCATCGTCGGCGCGCAGTGGGGTGACGAAGGAAAGGGGGGCGTCACAGACCGTCTGGCCGCCGAAGCGGATGTCGTCGCGCGTTTTGCCGGGGGCGACAATGCCGGTCATACGGTCGCAGTGGGGGACCAGATTTACAAGCTGCACCTGGTGCCTTCCGGCATTTTATATGAAGGGGTCGCCTGTGTGCTGGGCAACGGTATGGTGATCAACCCGGTTAATCTGCTGCGCGAAATTGACCGCCTGACCGGGCAGGGGGTGGATATCTCGCCGGAACGCCTGCTGCTCAGCACGCGCGCGCATATCATTACCCCGGCCCACATCGCGCTGGATCAGGCCGGCGAAAAAGCGCGCGGCGAAAGCGCCATCGGCACCACGCTGAGGGGCATCGGCCCGGCGTACCTGGACAAGACCGGGCGGCGCGGCATTCGCGCTGGCCTGATGCTGGATGATGAAGCGTTTGCGGATGCCGTTCATGAGGCGGTGGAGGTGGCAAACGGCACCCTCAGCCAGAGTGGATTTGAAACGCTGAACGCGCAGGAAACGGCCCTGGCGTATATCGACGCTGCCAAACGCCTCCAGCCATTTTTGTGCGATACCAGCGCCTACGTCAACCAGCGCCTGCGCGAAGGGGCACGGGTATTGTGCGAAGGCGCGCAGGGTACCATGCTCGACATTGATCATGGCGATTATCCCTACGTGACCAGTTCATCGCCCACAGCAGGGGGCGCGCTGATTGGCCTGGGATTTGGGCCGCTGTATGTGGATCGTGTTATTGGCGTGGCGAAATGTTTTGCAACCCGCGTTGGTTCCGGCCCGATGCCGACAGAGCTGGAGGGGGCACTGGCGGCACGGCTGCGCGGCAGCGGCGAAAATTTCTGGGATGAATTTGGCACGACCACCGGGCGCCCGCGCCGCTGTGGCTGGCTGGATGCTGTGATTCTGCGCTATGCAGCGCAGGTCAGCGGTTTTACAGAATTGTTCCTGACCAAGCTGGATGTGCTGAGCGGGTTTGAGGAACTCAAAATTGCGGTGGCCTACGAGATTGATGGCCGCCGGACAGAACATCCACCCAGCACCCTGCACGAACTGAGCCGCGCACAGCCTGTTTATGAAACACTTCCTGGCTGGCAGGAAGATATTCGCGATGTGCGCCGGGCGGCGGACCTGCCACAGGCCGTGCATGATTACGTTCGGCGGATTGGGGAAATTTGCGATACACTGGTAGCGACGATCAGCGTTGGGCCAGAGCGCGAACAGATTATTCGCATGACGTGAGAGCAAGGATGCGTCGCCTATGGGCACAACCTATGAATATCAGATGGAGGCGCCTGTTACCGGGCCACCCCAGCGCGTTGTATCGCTGGTACCCAGCGTAACGGAGTCTTTGTTTGATCTGAACGTGGGCGACCGGCTGATCGGCATCACCCATCAGTGCATCTATCCGGAATCCGGCGTGGCGAACCTGCCCCGCCTGGGCGGCGTCCGCAGTCCGGATATCGCCCGGATTAGTTCGCTGCGGCCTGATCTGGTGATCGTCAACGCGGAAGAAAACCGCGCAGAAGATATAGAAGCGCTGCAGCAGGCCGGTGTGCCTGTGTGGGTGACGTTCCCGAAAACAGTCAGCGAGGCGATTAACCTGCTGTGGAATATTATGCATATCTTTGATGAAGCCTCGATGGTCCCACGTGTGCGCCTGATCGAGCAGACGATGGATTGGGTAGGCGGCATGAGCCGCGCCAATGAAGACCATCATGTCCGTACCTTTGTGCCTGTCTGGCCGGAGCCGCTGATGACGTTTAACAGGGATACCTATACCCACGACCTGCTGCAGATCTGTGGGGGCGACAATGTGTTTGCCAGCCACCAGCAGACAGACCCGCTGCCGGTTGTTCCTGGCCAGACGGAGGGGTATCCTGTGGAACAGACAAAAGGCTTTGATGAGCGGTATCCGCATGTGACGCTGGAAGACGTGACTGCTGCCCAGCCGGAGGTTGTCCTGCTGCCAGGGTCGCCTTATGGTTTTGATGAAGCTCATATTCCGATGTTTGCAGGTCTGGATATTCCGGCGGCGCATCAGGGACGCATTCATCTGGTGGATGGTTCCCTGCTGATGTGGCATGGGACGCGGCTGGCACATGCGCTGAATACTATTCCTGCTTTATTACTGCCACAGGTGCAGCCATGACTGAGAGCGATATACTGGGCGACGATCTGTTATCTGTGGCAGCGCACGATCTGAAAGGGCCGATCGGGGCGGTGCGCGGCTATATCGAACTGATGCGGCAGGCTGGCAGCCTGAACGAGACGCAGATGCGTTTTTATGACCGCGCCATGGATGGCTTAAAGCGCATGGAAGGGCTGATCGCTGACCTGCTGGAATTTGCCGCGCTTGAAAAGGAAGGCGCCCTGACCTTTACCGAATGCGACCTGAAGGCCATTGTTCGCAGCGTGGTTGATCTGGTGCAGGGCCTGGCAGAACAGCGCCAGATCGCTATTTCCGTCACCATCGATGATGACCTTGCGCCAGTGACTGGCGATCAGCGGCTGCTTGAACACGTGCTGAATAACCTGCTGACCAATGCGATCAAGTACAATCACGATCAGGGGCAGGTGTGGGTGCAGGTGACGAACCAGCCGGATTTTGTGCGCGTGGATGTGGGCGACAATGGCATGGGTATTCCGGGCAAGGATCAGCCTTTTGTGTTTGACCGGTTCTTCCGGGCGGCCAACAGCGCCCAGTCGCGCATGGGTGGCAGCGGGTTGGGCCTCACCATTGTCAAAGCCATTATCCAGAAGCATCAGGGCTATATCTGGCTGAAAAGCACAGAAGGCGAAGGCAGCGTCTTCAGCTTTACGATCCCGCGCAAGGATCGTCTGGATGAAGGCCTGGAGGTGGCGGGCCGCGCTTCCAGAGAAAGCAGCGATGTACACTCACAGCGCTATCATGATCTGTCGATTGAAGAGGCCGATGATATCGACGATAATATGCAGGAAGCGCGTGATTCTCAGGAAATTGATTCCAGCAGCGATGTGGTCTGAACGGTATACTTGTCACGGGTTGTGACAAAAGGTACAATCATCGCACTGGCTGGCGGTTATTTGCGTTTGCATGAAATTCGGAGGTTGGCGTGAGAAGACTGGCAATAGTCGTAGGTATTGTGCTTGTGCTGCTTGTTGGTGGTGGTTTGACTTCGCAGCTTCTGACAGGTGGCGGCGATTCGCTGGTGATTCAGCAGACGACAATGCCGGATGCCTCAACATTGTCCGTTGCGCCCTGGCAGGCCGAGCAGCTGCTTTTGCTGATCGGGTTTATCCTGTTCAATCTGATCGGTATGGCTGCGACCATCGCGGTGATTATGTGGTTCCTGCATCGGGGTGTCAAGCAGGTCCAGGCAGAGGGTAACATGCCATCTGGTGCAGGCCAGGGTGAGTAAAAGAGAAACCAACTGATGCATACAGAAAATCCTAAGCAGGGCAGGTGGTTCAGGATACTGGCGCTGACGACGGCTCTGCTGACGGTGGGTTTGATTGTCTTTGGCGCGGTGGTCCGGGTGACAGATTCGGGCCTGGGGTGTGGCGATAGCTGGCCGCTGTGTGATGGCCAGATTATTCCTCCGCTGGATAACCTGACCGCATGGATAGAATGGTCACATCGCCTGTTTGCCGCGCTGATTGGCCTGCTGGGTATTCTGACTCTGGTGGCTGCATGGCCTTACCGCAAGACGCACCCGCTGGCATTTAATGCGGTGGTGGTGGCCGCTGTGTTGTTTGCCGTACAGAGTGCCCTGGGGGCGCTGGTGGTGGTGCTGGAACTTCCGCCAACGATGGTGGCCCTGCATCTGGGCACGGCCCTGCTGCTGCTGGCGGCCTTGCTGGTGGCCGCAGTGGTGATTACCTATCAACCTGTGGCAGAGAACCGGGCAGACTATGTTACGACGCTCGTCTATATAACGACGGCGCTGTCCTTTGTGATTATCCTGACCGGGGCGCTGGTGCGGGGCAGCGGCGCGACGCTGGCCTGTACGGATTGGCCGCTGTGTAATGGTGATATCCTGCCGGTGAGCCAGGGCCAGCCCGCGATGATTCATATGCTGCATCGCTTCGCGGTGCTGACACTGGGCGTTGCGCTGGTATTATTGGTGTGGCAGGTGCTGCAGGGCCGGCGCAGTCGTTCTGCCGGGTATGCAGCGGTGCTGGCGCTGGTGGTATATGTGGCGCAGGCCGGGGTTGGTGCGCTTTTTGTGCTGACCAGGGCACTGCCGGTATGGGGTGCTGCGCATGTCGGGCTGGCGGCAACCACCTGGGCACTGCTGGTTGCGCTTAGTGTAATGGAATATCTCAACAGTCGAACAACTGACAATAGACAAGATACGATGGCATGGCAGTCACAATCCAAGACCGTAGTGAATTAGTTTCTACTGTGCGTTCCTACCTCGAACTGGCAAAAGGTAAGATCGTCCTCCTTCTGCTGTTTACAACCGTGACCGCGATGGTGATCGCGGCGGAAGGTATCCCGCCGCTGGCGGTGCTGGTGCCAACCCTGATTGGTGGCATCCTCACGCCGGCGGGTTCTGGCGCTATTAACCAGTACCTGGACCGCGATATGGATGCCAGAATGGCGCGAACGGCGCGCCGTCCCATCCCCTCCGGGCGGGTATCGCCACAGAATGCCCTGATGTTCGGGCTGGTGCTGGTGGCTGCCGGTGTGCTGGTGATTGGTTTCTGGGTGAACTGGCTGGCGGCGGGGCTGGCGCTGGCCGGGGCGCTGTACTATGTGATTCTGTATACGCTGCTGCTCAAGCGTAATACCGCTGTCAACATCGTCATTGGCGGCGGCGCCGGGGCGGTGCCTGTGCTGGTGGGATGGGCGGCGGTTACGGGCACCCTCAGTATCGAGGCGTGGCTGCTGTTTGCCATTGTCTTCTACTGGACTCCGCCGCACAGTTGGGCGCTGGCGATCCTGGTAAATACGGATTATGCGCGGGCTGGCGTGCCGATGATGCCAGTTGCACGCGGCCTGAAGGTCACTTACCGTCAGATTCTGCTGTATTCGGTGCTGCTGCTGCTCATCAGCCTGACTCCGGCGGCGGTGGGCAGTGCGTTTGGCCTGTTTTATCTGATATCTGCGGCAGCACTGGGGGTTGGTCTGGTGGCGCTGTCGATCAAGCTGATTCGCGTCTCCACAAAGGCCATGGCTCGCACGCTGTATAAGTATTCCACGCTGTATCTGGCGCTGCTGTTCCTGACCATGATCATTGATGTGGCCTTGATGTAAGGAGACATCATGGCAAACAAAACGGCGCCGCGCTGGCCGGTTTATCTTGTGCTGGTGCTGCTGGTGCTGGTGACCATCGTCTTTGTAGTGATGTTTACGGCTGCCAGCGTACAGGACGACGCCAGTTCTGCTGATTCATCGCCATCAGAAAATTATGCGGAACGCGCCGCAGCCCTGCTGGACGGGGCGGACCCCACACGAGGCGAGCAGCTCATTTCGCAGTTTGATTGTGTCGCCTGTCATGTGCTGGCGGCTGGCGCCAGCATCGCGCCGCCGTTTGAGGGCGTGGCTGTGCGCGCGGCAGAACGGCGCCCGGGCTTAAGCGCCGAAGAATACATCTACGAATCCATTGTGCACCCCACGGCTTATGTGGTTGAGGATTATGCCGGGTCGATGCCGCAGAATTACGCACAACGCCTTACCGATGCGCAGCTAGGCGATATCATGGCCTATCTTCTGACGCTTGATTAGTGGGTTGTAATCCATGTATCTGGATGCTTTTACCCTTTCGGCACTGGTGGATGAATTTCTGGATGTGCTTACAGGTGGGCGCGTGCAGGATGTACTGGACGTTGATGAGACGGGCCTGGGGCTGGAAATCTATGCCCATCACCGGCGGCAGTACCTGTATATGAGTGCCGACCACCAGACCCCGCGCCTGCATCTGGTGGACGAAAAACTGCGGCGCGGCCTGGCAAAACCCAAACCAATTGGTCTGTTGTTCCGGCGGTATGTCGAGGGCGGGGTAGTGGCTCATGTCAGCCAGCCAAAATGGGAGCGCATTCTTCATCTGGACATTGATGGCCCGGAGGGGGAGGTGACGATCATTGTTGAGCCGATGGAACGGCGCAGCAATATCCTCCTGGTGCAAAGCGGCGTGATTCTGGAATGTATGCGGCGGGTTGGGCCAGATGAAAACCGCTACCGGGTTAGCCTGCCAGCGCATGAATATGTGCCGCCTCCGCCGCAGACCGGCAAGCTCGACCCTACCCATCTGACACGTCAGGATATTTATGGCATCTTCGACCAGAACCGCGATGCTGCGCAGCAGGTGCACCGCCTGCTGTCTGGCCGTCTGCTGGGGGTCAGTCCGCTGCTGGCAAAGGAGATCGTGTTCCGGGCCAGTGGGCGAACGGATCTGAAAGTGCAGGAAGCTGACCCCGACCGTATCGCCGAGGCGCTGGAAAGCCTGATCGGCCCGCTGGCAGACCGCCAGTGGCAGCCGGGAATTGCGGAAAACGAAAACGGCCTGGAAGCCTTCAGCGTCTATCCGCTGCAGAGCATCGTGGGCTGGCACCCCACAGACAGCGTAAGCGCGGCGCTGAACGCGTATTATGGGGCGCTGCTGGGCGATGATGCCTATCAGGCGGCCAAAGGGCCTGTAGCCGCTGCCATCGAGGAAGCACGGGCAAAGCAGGAGGCCAAGCTGTATTCGCTGCAGCGCTCTCTGACCGACGAACGCGAACTCGAAGCGCTGCGGCAAAGCGGCGAGCTGCTGCTGGCGTACCAGTATTCAATCCCGAAGGGGGAAACCGAATTTCGCGCTCAGTACAACCCCGACGAACCTGAACTGGTGATCCGGCTGGACCCCACGCTGTCGCCGCTGGAAAACGCGCAGCAGTATTTTGGCCGTTACGAAAAAGCCAAGCGCGCCCTGGCCGGTGTACCAGAACTGATCGAGGAGGCCAGGACAGAACTGGATTATCTGGCGCAGCTTGCAACTGATCTGGAGATGGCGTCGAACTGGCCCGATATCGACGAGGTGCAGCAGGCGCTGCAGGCCAAAGGCTACTGGCAGGGCAAACGTGCCGGCAGAATCGGCGGCGGAAAGAGCGCCCCGCTGCGCATCACGACGCCGGATAACTTTGTGATCTGGGTAGGGCGCAACAGCCGCCAGAATGAAATGGTGACGTTTGAAAAAGGCGGCGGCGCGGACCTGTGGTTGCATGCGCGCGATGTGCCCGGCGCGCATGTGATCATCAAGTTTGACGGGCGGCCTATCCCGGAACCCGTGATCGAACGCGCCGCCGAAATTGCCGCGGCCTACAGCGCCAGCAAGGACGAAGCCAGCGTGCTGGTGGATGTAACGGAGCGCAAGTACGTCAAAAAGATTAAAGGGGCCGGGCCGGGTATGGTCACCTACCGTAACGAAACCACGCGTACGGTGAAGCCTCAGGGCGTGGACGAAGCCTGAGTCGCAGCAGGAGTCGCGCTGGCCTCGTCCTCTGCCGCGACGACAATCTCACGCCACAGTGCATCCAGCACATGCAGGGCGCTCAGGTTGCGCAGTACATAGCCATAAGGCAGATGATCCTCATAAAAGAAGGCGACATCCTCATGGCCGCGTGGCGGCAGCGACGGATGCACGCCGTCGAAGGTCAGGCTGGTCTGGCCATAAACCGCCATCGCATAGCCATAATCCCACAGGGGGATATCATACTGCGTGGCCACATCGCGGACAATCTGGTTAAAGCGCATCACCGCTTCCTCATAGCCGGTGCGCGGCGGAATGGTGCTGAGCACAGGCACAACCCCCTGGTCGATTGAAATCTGCACGATGCGCTCCAGGTTGTGGCGATAATCCACCTCCGGCACATAGCCAACATCGTTGGTGCCAAACATGATGAGCGCGAACGCCGGACGAACCAGCCGATATTCGCACAGCAGCGGCATTTCATCCGGCAGGCATTGGGCCACATCCGCAAATTCCGGCAGCAGCACCGCCGCCGCGTTCCAGCCCACCCCGGCCGCTACCGATTCGCTGGTGAAGGCGTTGCCATCCCGCACCGGGGCGCTGGAAAAATAATCAATGACCGGCTGAAGATACGCATAGTCTGCCAGCATATAGCGCCCTTCGCCAATGGGATGAAACATGTGATACGACACCGTGATGCTGTCTCCCACTTTGGCGAAGACGTTGGGCTGGTTGCCCCGGCGCTGCCCCTGCGCATAGATACGGCGGGCGTTATCCGATATGCCGGAGATGAGGCTGGTGAAGTTGAGCGGCCCGGTACTGGCAGTCAGCACGTCCAGATCAATATGCACAGTGACATAATCCGCATAGACCCATCCCAGGCGGTACGGGTCTGTCGTCTGCACTTCCAGCCAGGCGGCATCTGCAGTACGCGAGATGATCGTCAGCGGTGTGCCATCCGGCAGCATGTCCAGTACGGCGAAATTCAGCCCTGGGCCGGCCCGCAGCCGCAGCGGGATATCTTCGCTGCTGACATGGCCATCAGGCATGCTGGCTGGCTGGGCTGCGTGGATAAAGCTGCCACTCTGAAGCAGGAGAAGCAGGAGGATGATGGACAGAAGGCCCATAAGCCGGTGAATCCGCCGTGTAATCTATCGCCTGCTGGTCAGCAGCCATCGCCGCCCAGACAAACATGAAGCGCGCGCGCGGTATCAATCCAGGGATGATCAAGCGGCACAGTTTTCCGCTTGCCGACGACCTCTTCCAGCGGCACCGGTTCTGTGCCTTCCCCGCGCGCGGCCACCATCACCCCGAACACCTCGTCCCGGACTAATTTTGCACACTCAGTCCCCAACCGGGTAGCGAGCAGTCGATCCGCAGGGGAGGGCGTCCCGCCGCGCTGCACATGGCCCAGAATGGTCACGCGAGATTCCAGACCGGTCAGCTTTTCAAGCTGCATCGTCAGATCGTGGGTGCTTTCCGCCAGCCGGGCATCAAACTCTGCCAGCGCCTTTTTGGTGGCTTTTTTCACCTTTTTATCGCTGGCGCTTTCGGCTTCTTCAATGGTTCGGGTCAGTTCTGCGCGGGCTGCCGCATCTTCCTGGGAGACGGCGCCTTCTGAAACGGCGACAATGCTGAAGGGTTTGCCCGCCCGGCTGCGGCCAAGGATCGCTTCGGCAACCACTTCCACATTGTAGGGGATTTCCGGAATCAGGATGGCATCCGCGCCGCCCGCCAGCCCTGCGCCCAGCGCCAGCCAGCCAGCATTGTGCCCCATAATTTCCACCACGATGATGCGGTGATGGCTGTGGGCCGTGCTGTGCAGGCGATCAATCGCCTCTGTGGCGATGGTCAGCGCGGTATCAAAGCCAAAGGTGATGTCTGTGCCATAAACATCGTTGTCGATGGTCTTGGGCAGGGTGATGACGTTCAGCCCTTTCTGGACCAGCCGATAAGCATTTTTAATGGTGCCGCCCCCGCCCAGGCAGATCAGCGCATCCAGATGATGCTGGTGATAGGTATCGACCATCGCATCGGTCATGTCCATAAGCTGGCCGCCGACAGGCATTTTATGCGGCTTGTCGCGGCTGGTGCCCAGAATCGTGCCGCCGATAGTCAGAATACCGGAGAGGGCATTCGCGTCCAGGTTCATGCTGCGGTTCTGCATCAGGCCGCGAAAGCCCTGCCGAAACCCGATGACTCGCATCCCATATTCGTTCATGGCTGCCTTGCCAACCGCCCGGATCGCAGCGTTCAGGCCAGGGCTGTCCCCCCCGGCAGTAAGGATTCCAATTGATTTTGACATGCCTTACCTTACCTATTCTGACAAACCTGTGAAGCAATGTTAACCCGCGATGTGGATTCTGGCGAGTTTCATCTGCTGGCGTATGACGCGGCCTGCCGGGCGGCGGTGAGCACCTGCGCAATGGTGATGTCGCGCAGGCAGGGATGATAGGCCGGGTTGTCGTCTGCCCAGTCGAGGATGCGGCAGGGGCGGCAGCCGATGTCAGAGGCCAGAATGAGGTGTTTTTCGGGCGATCCCCAGGGGCCAAACTCCACCGGGTCTGCCGGGCCAAACAGGCTGACTGTTGGGGTATCGACGGCGGCGGCCAGATGCAGCGGGCCGCTGTCTGGTCCCAGCACCACCAGCGACCGGACATACAGCGCCGCAAGCTGGCCGATATGAGTCTCTCCGGCGATGATGCAGGCGGGGCGGGTCATGCGCTGGACAATGCGCCGGATCATGCTTAGCTCGTGTTCGCCGCCGGTAAACACCACACGGGCACCCAACTGCTCGATCAGTGTATCCGCGACGACGGACCAGTTTTCTTCCGGCCAGTGTTTTGCCCATGTGCCGGTGCCCGGATGAATGCAGAAAATCGGCTGGGTCGATGGAATGCCCCATTCCTGAAGGTAGCCGTCGATGTAGCTGCGGTCTGTATCTGTGGTCGGGAAGTGATAAATGGCCTGTTCTGGCAGCAGCGGCCCGCTCCAGTGCTCTACCAGGCGCAGACTTTGCATGACGGCGTGTTCGCGCTGATGCGTTACGGCGGAGGTCAGAAAAGGCGCGGTGTCGGGCAGGTCATACCCGATGCGCTCCGGAATGTTGGCCAGGTGAGCAATCATCGCGCCCCACCAGTGATCCGGGCGAAAGATAATGGCGGCATCATAGGCGATACGCCGCAGATGGCGCGCCGCTGTAAACGCCATACGGTAGGGCGAACGCAGATTCTCGTTGGGCTGCCGGCTGAAACCGGGAAACGGCAGGGTGAGCACAGCATCCACTTCCGCGTAACTGGCCAGGGCACGCGCAGACCATGGCCCCACCAGCGCATGAATCTCTGCCTGAGGCAGGGCCTTGCGCAGGGCAAGAATCGCGGGGGTGGTCAGCAGCACATCACCCAGATGATCCGGGCGAATCAGCAGGATACGCTGGCTGTGGCTGCGGCGCCTGGAAAAGCGAGGCAGCATGGCCAGGGTGTGCAGCAGCGCCCGGCGCACCTGATGTTTAAGCGGCGTGGCATGAAAAGCCGCCGTCATGCTGCGGTTGCGAAGCACGAGCGCCTGTCTATCCAAGTCCCATTTCCTCATAAACAGCCAGCAGTCGCGGGATCAGCACGGACCAGTCATAGTGGTCATACACAGCGGCGCGTGCTGCTTCGCCCATCGTGCGGCGGTGCGGCTCGTCATGCAGCAGGCCGGTAATGGCCTTTGCCATGTGCGGCGCATCATCCGCGATGACCAGCGCTTTACGCACATGATCTGGCAGGCCGGCGGCAGCCAGCGACGTGGCGACGATAGCACAGCCTGCGGCCATCGCTTCCAGAATTTTTAAGCGGGTGCCGCTGCCCATGCGCAGGGGCGCAACATAGACATCTGCGGCATGCAAAAATGGCGTCACGTCGTTGACCCAGCCTGTCAGCGCGATATGATCCCGGTCGCGCAGGTTTTCCAGCCGCCGGTGCGGTTTCTGCCCGACAATGTACAGCCGCGCATCCGGAATCTCATCGTGGATAAGGGGCAGCACCTCTGCGGTAAACCAGAGCATGGCATCCACGTTGGGGCGATAATCCATCTTGCCGGTGAAGGTCAGCACATGCGGGCCAAGATTAAGCTGTTCCTGCGTGATCTGGTACTTGTCCGCAAAGATGCCGTTGGGAATGACGGCCACGCTGTCATCTGGCCGGAAAAGGCGCAGCGCGGCGGCATCTTCATCGGAAACGGCCAGCACACCATCCACCTGCTGGCAGGTTGCCCGTTCAAAATGCGCAATGCGGCGGGCCTGAATCCAGGAATAGAGCGCGGCAGGCCAGCGCCGTGGCTGGCTGCGATCCACCTCGAAAATGACCTGCTGCAGCCGGTATTCCGCGTTGTGCGCATCGTAGCACAGTTTCGCGCCGGGCTGGTGCTGCTGTACAATGGGCAGATACCCGGCCATCTCCAGCCCTTCAAACTGGACAAGATCGAAGCGGTGGTGCTGGAGAATTTCTGTCAGGCAGTTTGCGAACTGCTGGCTGTGCAGCCGCCGCGCCAGGTCTGGCTGGGACGACGTGAACAAGTCCCGCAGGCGCTGGCTGGCCGTGCGCGCCGGGGTCGGGATAACTTTTACCTGGGTACAAAGTTCATCCAGCGGGGTGGCATGTGAGACGCCATTTTCACTGCTGAAGCTCAACAGGCGGATGCGATGCCCTGCGGCGTGCAGCCCATGAATGATGCCATAGTTGCGCAGCGCGCCGCCCTGGTGGGGCGGATAGGGCAAAGCCGGGGTGAGCATCAGAACGTCCATGGCCCCTCATTGGAGTGCGTTATAAACCGATAAGGCAATGCGGGCAGTGCGGTCCCAGGTGAAGGTGGCGGCGCGCTGCAGGCCGGCGTCCCGCTGATGCGCCATCCATGCCGGGTCAGTCAGGGTGCGGCACAGCGCCGCTGCAATGTCTGCCGGGTCGTCCGGGTTGACCAGCGCCCCCACATCACCCACGACTTCGGGCAGCGAGGAGCGATTGCTGACCACAGGCACCGTGCCGCAGGCCATCGCTTCCAGCGGCGGGAACCCAAACCCTTCATAAAACGATGGCAGCACCAGCGCGGTGGCCAGATTATACAGGGCGGGCAGGGCATCCTGCGGCACATTTTCCCGCCAGAGGACCTGTTTTTCCAGCTTCAGCCTGCGGATATGCGCCATCGTATCTTCAAACAACCAGCCATACTGCCCGGCCAGCAGCAGCGGCGGCGCATCCGGGAATTGTTCTAACAGCAGTTGATAGGCATCCAGCAGGCCGGTGATATTCTTGCGCGGTTCCCAGGTGCCCACGAACAGAAAGAAAGTCTCTGGCAGGGCCAACTGCTGCTTGTACGGCTGCAGCGCCTGTGGGGGCAGAGGCCGGAAACTTTCATCGACACCCAGCAGATGCACCGTCACTTTTTCCGGCGCAACCCCCAGCCTGTCGATCAGGTCCTGCCTGGTGGCGGCGCTGTCGGCGAGGACATGATCTGCCTGCCGGACAGCGCGTTCGATCTGCTGGTTATAGTAGCGGCGGCTCTCTTTGGTGAGGTATTGGGGGTAATACAGAAAGTTCAGATCGTGCACGGTGATGACATGATGGCGCGCTCCACGCAGCGGCGGGATAAAATCCGGGCTGTGCAGCAGGTCCAGCCGGAAACGGGCCAGTTCAACCGACAGGGCGATATTTTCCAGCCGGTGATGGCAGGGCGTCCACAGGGCGGCATGCCGGAAATGCCGCACCAGCGATTCCTCCGCTTTGCGGCTGTGGAAGACGGTGTAACGATTCTCATGATCCACAGCTTCAAGCGCAGCAACCAGACGGCGCATGTAGGTGCTGATCCCGCCTTTGCGATAATACGTTAATCGAGCATCAATGCCAATGTGCTGCATACAGCCAGTATAGCGGGTACGTGGGCAACAATCCAGATGGGCGTTTATTCCACAAACACGCTGCAATCCGGAGTCCAGGGTGGCGCGCACACCGCCAGAAAGATCAGATCATCGTCCGTGTCGTTAAAAATCTGATGTACAGCATTGACCGGGATGACCACCGCGTCACCGGGGGACAGGCTGCGCTGCTGGTCCTCCATCATCAGCCGGCCCTGCCCGGACAGGATAAAGTAGCTTTCCTCGGCCTGCGGGTGATAATGTTTGAGCGAGGCCGCCCCGGCAGGCAGTGTGATGTGGGCCAGGCTGTGCTGCTGCCCGCCGCCAGCGGCCTGCCCCAGCAGTTCGCGAATCACTTCGCCATGCGGGCTGGTGAGGGGTGGGGTGTCCTGAATGTTTCTGATGTGCATAGGGTTAAAGCCATTTGTCGATTATCCGGTCAAGGGTGCCTGCATCGTCCAGATTATCCAGCGCGCGGTTTAATGCTCGCCACAGGTCCCGCTGGTCGATGTGCACCGCAATAGGATACCAGTTATCCGTGATATAGGAGAGGCTGGCCTGCCATTGATGTTCGCGCAGGTGCAGGCGCGCGCTGACAGCATCGACCAGTGCCGCATTCGCCTGGCCAAATCGGAGTGCATCCAGCGCGTGGGCCGGCAGTTCGTAGGGCAGAAGCTCAAATGGGGCGATGCGGCGCAGCCAGCGATGGGCGATCATATCGGCACTTGAGCCAAACTCATATGCAAGGCTGTGACCCGCCAGTTCGCGCATTGATTCCAGCGGCTGATCTGATGGGCTGACGAGAACGAGGCCGGCGTTAAAGTAATGGCGGGTATAGCGCACGCTGCCTGTTCTTAGCGGGTCAATCGTCAGCGCCGCGATCACCATATCCACCTGATCTGCGATCAGGGAATCGTACACACCGTCGAAGCCCATGTTGACGAAGCGCACCGGGACGCCAAAGTATTCGCCCAGCGCATAGCCAAGATCAATTTCCAGGCCGAACAGATCGTCGGCGGTGGCGACGGCAAAGGGTGGATTGCTGGCATCCACGCCGATACGCATTTCGCCATAGGGGAACAGTTCATCCACCGGCGGCGCGGGGCGCGGGCGGGTGGCGAGGAACATCGCACCTGCTGCGATACATACGAGCAGAATAATTATGATGATGAGGCGCCGGATTCCGGGGCGGGCAGCCACAGGCTGGTTCCTCTCTCGCGGCCCAGGGCGTAATCCTGAAGCGCATAGTAAATCGGTTTGATCTGAAAGGCGGAGGTCACAATCTCAAAGTTGTCCGGATAGCTGTAGGTTGGGGCGGGATAGCGGAATGCCCACAGACAGAGCTTATCCAGCCAGGGCCAGTTTTCTTCCGCATACGTAAAGGCATCCAGCGTGTAGCGGATGCGCTGGGCCGGGCGCACGGCTTTTGTCCAGCGGGGATGATCGTTCCAGCCGGTTTCGGTGATGAATACCGGCTTGCCGGCATCCTCAAAGCGCGTCATCACCTCATGCAGCAGTTCTGCCCGCCTGAAATTAAGCTGATCCAACGCGGGGGCGGCTTCGGGTGGGTCCGTGAAGCCGTAGGTATGGACGGCGAGCGCATCAAAATAGGGGGCAGCGCCCGCCTCGTAAAACTGCTGGAGATACAGCACATCATTCAGACCGTTGGGACTGCCTTCTGCTTCCAGGGTTGGCGCCAGCCCTGCCGCCAGAATCATCACGTCCGGATTGGCGGCATGCACCGGCGCATAGACGGTCTGCAGCAGGCGCTTATAGGCTGCGGGGTCAACCGGCCTGTACCCCCACTCAAAACTGAGATTCGGCTCGTTCCAGATGATAATCTCGTTGACGACACCGGCATAACGCGCCGCAAAATCTGCCACGAACCGGGCAAAATCGTCGTAGCCTTCTTCCGGCAGATCATTCAGGGTTGAATCTGCTGGGCGCGCCCAGGAAGGCACAAGTCCCATGCGTGCAATCACTGTCAGGCCCTGGTTGCGTGCATGCCGCAGAATCCGATCTGCTGGCTCCCAGTCATAATAATCTTCTGTGCTTTCGAGATAGGCCCAGGGGAAAAATTCGACAATTGTGGTAGCTCCCATCTCGCGCACCAACTGCAGGGTGCGCTGGATTTTCCATTCCCACACCTCATCGATCAGGCGGGTATGGACACACACCATCGGGCGCGTCGTCTCAACGGTCTGTGCAGGGCCAAGCGGCGCGCGCGGGCCAATTGCCCCTAGCTGGGCCAGCACAAACCAGCCCACAGCCAGCCGCAAATACCAGCGCCAGCCCCGGCGGAAAGAGCTACGAATCCATGAGTCTGCTGCAAACATAATTGCCCATCATAACCCAAACCAGGCCCGTGTGACACGATTGTTATCTTAATATAGGGCTATTTTTGATAACTCAAAAATCGTTTGCTATATTTATATGATACAATTACAATCGGCGGGTAACAATTCCTGAACGGTATTCTAACGTATGCGGTTGTTTATCAGTTACGCACGGGTTGATAAGTATATCTGCTCTCAGATCGTGGACATCCTGGAAGTTCATGAGGTCTGGTTTGACAACCGTCTGCATGTTGGCCAGCACTGGTGGAGCTATATTCAGCGCCAGTTGGAATGGTGCGAAGGTTTCATCTATCTGCTTTCGCCCGATTCTGTAACCTCGGAATACTGCCTGAGAGAGTATGAAATTGCCAAATCTCTGGGCAAGCATATTTTCCCGATCCTGATTTACCCCAATACACCGATCCCGCAGGATTTGCTCGAAATCCAGTATGTCGATATAAGCACCGGCATCACGACTGAAGAAGTCAAACTCATTCTCAATTCTATCTATATCGCAGAGCGCATGGGCCAGCAGGTGCCAGCGGCGATGCCTGTAAACGGGCATGGCACAGTGGTGCCGCGGGGGCAGCCAGCTTCGTACCTGGATGCCGAGAGCCTGATCAGCGAAGCGGCAGACGCGCTGGATGCCGAAGAATACGACCGGGCGGTTTATCTGCTGAAGCAGGCCCGGGCCAGCAAGTTTGAGTCCAGATACGTAGACCTGGACGCGATGCTGTACGAGGCGGAAAACGCGCTGGAAATGCAGGCTTATTACCGTGAGGCCGAGGTCGAGTATGCCGCCATTGCCGCGCTGCTGCGGCATGACCGCACCTATAAACTGGGCTCCCAGGCGTTTCGTGCCTTCCACAAGGTTTACCCGGATTACGACCCGGAAAATCTGGCGACTACCTGCCTGCTGTCGGATACCGCCTGGCTGGAATGGTGCAGTGTCCCCGCTGGCGAGATCAGACTGCGGCGCAACGGCAAAATTAAAACCTACTGGATTCATGCCTTTGAAATTGGCAAGTACCCGGTGACCAATGACCAGTATATCGAATTTCTGGACGCGCCGGATGGCTACCAGAACGAAAACTGGTGGAATTTTTCAGTACAGGCCCTGCGCTGGCGCCGGTCGCATTCCGAACCGCTTTATCCCAGGTCGGATACCAGCGATCACCCCTGTGTCAATGTCTGCTGGTACGAAGCGGTGGCCTTCTGCCGCTGGATCAGTGAGCAGACCGGGATGACCATCGCGCTGCCGACAGAGCAGCAGTGGCAGCGGGCCGCTCAGGGGAATGATGGCCGTCTGTACCCCTGGGGCGATGTATTTGATATTGGCCGTGCCAACACACGCGAAAGCGGCATCGGGCAGACCGTGCCTGTAACCTGCTACCCCAACGGGGCCAGCCCCTTTGAAGTGTGGGATATGGCCGGGAATGCCTGGGAATGGTGTGTGAACCCCCCGGATAATGACCGCGAACTTCAGACAATTGACAGTGACAGCCGTGTGATTAGGGGCGGGTCGTATATCGGTGTGGCGCAGCGGGCGCAGAATGCGTTTTATTATTCGCTCAGCCCGGCGTGCCGCTATGCGACGATTGGCTTCCGGCTGGTGCGCTTAAAAGCCTAAAAAACGAACAGGCTGCCGTCAGCTTTAGGGCGGCAGCCTGTCAGATGATTATTTCAGGCGTGGCAGGTCTGCTATAACCTAGATCACATCGTGCCAGGCGGTGTGAACCTCTGTTTCTCCGGCGCGCATCGCCCGCAGCAGCGCATCCTGATCTACCGGAATACTGTATATCCGAACCCCCACAGCGTTATAAATAGCATTGGCGATGGCCGGACTGGTGTTGATGGAGGGGATTTCTCCCACGCCCTTGGCGCCATAGGGCCCATCTGCGGCCCGGTCTTCGACAAGGTAGCTGACAATTTCCGGCGTGTGTTTGATGCTGGGCATTTTGTAGCGCGACAGCAGGGTAGACCAGGGCACACCGTTCTCGATGATGTAACTTTCCGTCATGCAGTTGCCCATCGCCATGACGATGCCGCCTTCGATCTGCCCTTGCAGCAGCAGCGGGTTGATGGCACGGCCAATATCCGTGGCGGAAACGACTCTTTCGACATGGACGATGCCGGTATCCAGTTCTACGCTGACCAGTGCCGCCTGGGTGGCATAGGAGAAGGCAAAATGCATATCGCCCCCGGTGCCCAGCGGCTGGGTTTTTGGCCCCCAGTACTCGTGCATGATTCGCGTTGCGATGCCCTGTTTCCTGGCCAGGCGCACCGCCTCGCCAAACTGGATGCTCTTGCCATTGACACGCACCAGACCTTCCTCAAAGCGAAGCTGTGCCGGTGGCTGGTCATATTCCTCTGATACAACGGCGGCCAGCGCGTCGCGCAGGTGAGCAGCGGCATGGCGCACCGCATTACCGCTCATGTAGGTCTGGCGACTGGCGGTGGTCGGGCCGCCATCAGGCGTCAGGTCTGTATCTGAAAGCAGCACACGGATATTGGCATAAGGCACGCCCAGTTCTTCTGCGGCACACTGGGCCAGCACCGCGACCAGCCCCTGACCCATATCGGCGGATGAAGTCCGCACTTCGACTCTGCCATCCTCAAAGGCTTCCACTTCGGCGCCGGATTTGTCCGGTGCGCCGCCGCCCAGCCCGGTATTCTTATAGGCACAGGCGATACCCCAGCCGTAGGCTTTGCTGCCCTCGCGCCAGCCCCATCTGAAGCTGCCATTCTGCCCGCCGCGCATATCCACATTGACCCTGTCGATGGTCTCGATCAGGCCGACGCTCTCGCGCAGCAGCTGGCCGGTGGCGGTGGTGACGCCTACCTTCTGTGCATTCTTCAGCCGGAATTCGGTCGGGTCCATGCCCAGCGCCTCAGCTACCAGATCCATGTTCTGCTCGACCGCAAAGGCGCTCTGAGTCACCCCAAAGCCCCGGAAAGCACCTGAGGGTGGATTGTTGGTATACATGGCGTAACAATCAATCTTGGCGTGCGGCACATTATATGGGCCGGTGGCGTGGGTGGTGGCGCGGGTCATCACTTTATCGCTCAGGCTGGCATAGGCGCCGCCATCGCCATACAGTTCTGCCTCGACGGCAGTCAGCGTGCCATCCTTCTTTGCACCGGTTTTGATGCGAATGATGGTGGCGTGCCGCTTGGGATGAAACAGCAGCGATTCCTGCCGGGTGTACAGCATCTTGACCGGGCGCTGGGTGGCTTCGGCCAGCATGGCCACGTGAATCTGCCCGGCGATGTCTTCCTTGCCGCCAAAACCGCCGCCGATCAGCACGCCGCGCACGCGCACCGCCTCATCCGGCAGGTTCATGGCGCGGGCAATCTGGTTGCGGTCCTGGTAGGGAATCTGCGAGCCGACATACACCGTCAGCTTCTGATGTTCGTCATCATAACCGGCGGGGACGCCAATGGCGCATTCCGGTTCCAGAAAGGCGTGTTCAGTGGTTGGGGTGCGGTAGGTGCGTTCGACAATGACATCCGCCTCCGCGAAACCCTGTTCAATGTCGCCGTGCCGGACCTTAATATGCTTGAGCAGGTTGCCGTCTTCCCGGTCTTCATGCAGAATCGGCGCTTCTGGGGAATGGGCAAAAACCGGATCCGCCACCACTGGCAGCACCTCATACTCGACCTCGATCAGCCGGATCGCCTCGTCCGCGGTTTCCTGGCTGTCCGCTGCCACAATCGCCACAGTATCGCCCATATAGCGCGCCTTCTGGCCCACACCCACCATCACCGGCCAGTCCAGATAGACCAGCCCATGAATGTTTTCGCCCGCAATATCCGCTGCGGTCAGTACCGCCCGCACACCCGGCAGGGCCTGCGCCACTTCTGTGTTGATGCTTTTGACAATGGCGTGTGGATAGGCAGAGCGCAGCGTGCGCGCGAACAGCATGCCGGGGAAAGTGTAATCGTCAGTATATCTGGCGCGCCCGGTCACACGATCCACAATGTCCTGCACCTTGTGGCTCTGGCTGATATTCGCGGTAGGTTCCTCAACTTCCGGGTGATTGACCGCCAGCGGCCCTTCGCCGCGTTTAACACTGCCCGCCGATTTGATCGCCTGCATGACGCTGGTATACCCCGTGCAGCGGCAGTAGGTATCCTTCAGGGCGACCTTGATATCCTTGTCGGTGGGGTCCGGGTTGTGTTCCAGCATGGCCGCAGCCGTCATAATCAGGCCGGGGGTACAGAACCCGCACTGCACGGCACAATGATTAATAAATTCCTGCTGCAGGGGGTGCAGTTGTTCCTGCCCGGCTTCATCGACAGCGGCCAGCCCTTCAATAGTGGTGATTGTTTTGCCCTGGGCCTTGAAAGCGGGGTAAATACAGGAATCCACCGGCACCCCGTTGACGTGCACGGTACAGATACCGCATTCCGCTTCCTCACAGCCGATCTTTGTCCCGGTCAGGCCCAGGTCATAGCGCAGAACTTCCGCCAGCGTGCGTGATTCGGGGACATCCAGGGTGTGTGACTTGCCGTTCACGGTAAGATTTAACTGAGTCATGGCGATACTTCCCTTCTCTTGATTACCCGATTCCCACGCCTTCGGCCTGTGCAACACCGGTACGCGCGCGCTGGACTGCCAGCGGCAGCGCCTGACGGAGCAGGGTTTCAATCATATATTCACGATAGGCGGCAGAGGCCCGGTACTTGCTGGTGCGCGGGTGCAGGCTTTCGCGAGCCACCTGTGCAACAGCATCCAGTGTGTTCTCAGTAGTGGGCTGGCCGTTCAGAGCATCCTCAACAGCTGTGGCCCTTGCCGGGACAGCGGCTACCGGCCCGATGCAGATGCGCGACGCTGCGTAATGCTCGCCAGACGCATCCAGCCGGACCCATACCGCGCAACCCAGCACAGGCAGGGCGACTCCCTGGGGGCGCATAATGCGCTTAAAGGCGCTGCCCTCGCCAGAACCGGAAAGCCGCAAGCGGAACCCGACCAGCACATCGCGGGTGGAATTCACGTTCGACAGCCCGGGGCCGGCAAACAGGCTGGTTACCGGCAGCCATTCGCGGCGACCATCATGCCAGGCAACTTCGGCCTCTGCATCGAGCGCGACCAGTGATGTGGTGCCATCACCGGCGGGCAGGGCATGAGCCACGTTGCCGCCCAGCGTGCCGACATTGCGCACCTGTGGCCCGCCCACCACGCCACAGCTTTCTACCAGGCAGGTTGCCCTGGCCTCGATCAGCTTTGACTGGACGATGGCGGTATGGGTGACGGCCGCGCCCACATAAAGCCAGTCGTCCTGCTGCTCGATGCGGGTCATTTCCGGGATGGCGGTGACATCCACCAGCGCCGTCAGACTGTGGGGCTGCTGAGTTGCGTGCTGGAGATCAATGAGTAAATCTGTACCGCCTGCGATGATGCGCGCCTCGCCATCGTAGTCCGCCAGATGGCGCAGCGCTTCTTCAACTGTTCGGGGGGTATGGTAATTGTGCCAGAGGGGCATACAACTACTCCTGCTAGGAACGCAGCACTTTTCGAGGGGTATGCCGCCCCACGCCGGCATCATCTGTCTGCGTGCCGACTGCATAACGAAAAACAAAAAACATAACTTAAATTTATCATTTTTAAGCCCGGTAAACAAGCAGGATTTGAAAGCCGGGATTTCGTTTTATCTGCCCGGATGACCGATGCCCTGCCTGCTGTGGCAGCGTGGAATGGTAGAAACCACCAACAGAGAGAGACCTTTCCTGTCATTTATTGCCACACGAACTTGCGACACTTTGTGGCAGATTCAACTATTACGCGCTTTAATTATGAGCCACGTGATCGAGTACCTGGTACAGAATTATTTATGAAATCTGGTAAAAAATGGCTTGAGCATGATCCTGTTGCTGTGCTGGCGCCGGTGATCGCGGTACTGCTTGCGCTGGCGCTGGGGGGTGGCATTCTGCTGGCACTTGGCAAGAATCCTGTTGAGGCGTATGGCTCGATGCTGTATGGCGCCTTTGGCGATACCAACCGCCTGTACAACACGATCACCCGCGCCATTCCGCTGCTGCTGGTCGCGGTGGGCATCTGCATCGCTTTTCGCGGCGGGGTGATTAATATCGGCGCGGAAGGGCAGTTGTTTATCGGCGCGGTGTCGGTGACGGCATTTTCAGTCACTGTGGGCGAAAACCTGCCGCCGCTCCTCTTTATCCCGCTGGCGTTAATCATTGGTTTTGCTGCCGGGGCGTTCTGGGGGGCGATTCCGGGTTATCTGAAAGCCCGCTTTGCGGTGAACGAAATCCTCAGCACAGTCATGATGAATCAGATTGCGATTCAACTGCTGCTGTTTTTATTAAGCGGCCCGCTGATCGACCCCAGAGAGATCGAACTGGGAACGCGCATTCCGCAGTCTGCCCGCCTGCCGGATGCGGTAGCGCTGGCGCGACTGGCACCCCCGTCGCGGCTGCACGCTGGTATTTTTGTTGCGCTGCTGGCGGCGGTGGTGGTGTATCTGCTGTTGTGGCGCACGCCGCTGGGGTATCGCATCCGCGCGGTTGGCCTTAACAGAGAAGCCTCGCGTTATGCAGGCATCCCGGTGCCGCTGTATATCGTGATGGCGCTGCTGCTAAGCGGTGGCCTGGCGGGTCTGGCTGGGGCGGTGGAAGTCACCGGGGTGACTCGGCGCATGGTCGAAGGATTCGCGGTGGGGTACGGCTTTTCCGGCATTGTCGTGGCGTTGTTCGGGCGTTTGCACCCGCTGGGCGCCATCCCATCGGCCTTCTTTTTTGGCGCCCTGCTGACCGGTGCAGAGCAGATGCAGCGCACGATCCAGGTGCCATCCGCGACGATTATCGCCCTGCAGGGGCTGGTGGTCATTTTTGTCGTCAGCAGCGATATCTGGGTGCGGCGGCGGGCAACCTATCGCGCTGTCAATGTGGTCAGCGAGCCGGACTCCGTCGAACTCAGCATCGCAGCATCGGAAGTTAAATAAGCTATGGACGGTGGACGGACTCTTCTGGAAATTCTCATCGCAGCCTCAGCCCTGACGCTGGCGGCGGCGACTCCGTTTTTGTATGCGGCCCTGGGGGAATTATTCGCGCAGCGTTCCGGCGTCCTCAACCTGGGGGTGGAAGGAATCATGCTGATGGGCGCTTTCACCTCGATTTATGCTATTTCAGAAAAGGGATTCAGCGCGCATCCGGTCGTTGGTTTGCTGGTGGCCATGATTGTTGGCGGGCTGATGGGCCTGTTGATGGCGGTTGTCAGCGTCACGCTGAAAGCGGAACAGGGGATCAGCGGCATTGGCCTGACTCTGTTTGGGTTAGGCACCTCGACCCTGCTGTTTCGGGTGCTGGCAGAAGGCGTCATCGTGGCGGAAGGGACACAGCAGCTTGCCATCCCGGTCCTGAGCGATATTCCCATCGTTGGGCCGGTTTTCTTCCGGCAGAATGTGCTGGTTTATGGCGCTTTTCTTCTGGTGCCTGTTTCTGTATGGGTGCTCAACCGCACCACCTGGGGGCTGCAGATTCGCGCGGTGGGGCAGAACCCACAGGCCGCAGACGCGATGGGCGTCAATGTCGCCCGTGTGCGTTATTCCACTGTAATTCTGGGGGGCATACTGGCCGGGCTGGCCGGGGCTTCGCTGTCGCTGGCCGTGACCGGGGTCTTCCAGGAGAATATGACCGCCGGGCGCGGGTTTATCGCGGTCGCCCTGGTGTATTTCGGGGGGTGGTCGCCCTGGAAAGTGACGTTGGGGGCACTGCTGTTCAGCGCGGCCAATAACCTGCAAATCTGGGCACAGGTGCTGAATGTTCAGATCGGCGGCGCGCCCATTCCCTCCAATCTCTTGATTATGCTGCCCTATGTGCTGACGATTGTTGTACTGATCTTCGCCAAAGACCGGCAGCGACGCGAACCGGCTGCGCTTACCAGGCCATTCGAGCGTGGTGAAAATTAATGGCTGTAGCATCTCACACTAAGGAGGTAAGGATGAAAAAGGGATTTTTGCTGCTTCTGATTCTTGGGCTGCTGGCCTTCGGCGGGCTTTCAGCCGCGCAGGACGGCCCCATTCGCGTGGCTGTGGTTATGCCCAGCAGCGTGACAGACCTGGCCTGGAGCCAGTCAATCTACCAGGGGCTGCTGGAGGTTCAGGCGGCGATGGGGGGCGAATCTGCCATGGAAATTGCCTATACCGAAGGCATGTTTGATGTGGCGGCAGCGGCCGAAACTCTGCGCGGGTATGCCGATGATGGCTATGATCTGGTCATTGCGCACGGCACGCAGTATGGCACGTCGCTGTTCGATATTGCGCCGGATTACCCGGAGACGGCTTTTGCCTGGGGCACTGCATCCGACACAGGTACCGATGCCGGGCTGACCAACATTTTCGCCTATGAAGCCGCGGCGGAACAGGGCGGCTATGTCAACGGTGTGATGGCCGCGCTGCTGAGCGAGGCGGATGTAATCGGTATTGTGGGTCCGGTTGCCGCTGGCGATGCGCTGCTGTACATTAATGGCTTTATCCAGGGCGTGCAGGCAACGGAGCCGGAGACTGAGGTGCTGGTGGCCTATACCGGGTCCTTCAGCGATGTGGCCGCCGGTACGGATGTGGCCAACACACACATCGCCGCAGGCGCAGATGTGCTGACCGGGTCGTCGCAGATGGTGGTAGGCGCGATTGAAGCCATGCAGGGGGAAGGCGGTTACTGGTTTGGTACCCAGAGCGACCAGAGCGGCGAATGGCCGGATGCGGTGGTGGCGTCGCAGATTTATAACTGGACTCCCGTGCTGACGGATATGATCGAGCGCATTCAGAACGGCGAACTGGGCGGCATCGCCTATAACCTCACCCTTGAGAACGGCGGGCTGGCGTTCGCGTTTGGCGATGTGTCAATTCCGCCGGCTGTGCTGGCTGCGGCTGGCGAAGCCACAGCAGGCATTCTGGCAGGCGAAATCAGCGTTGCGCAGGAACTGCCTGAATAGTTCGATGAATGCGGGCGTGGCGGTTGGTGTCACGCCCCTTTTTCCAAGATTGCATTGTTATGGATCATCACACATTACCTTCGGGTCATCAGCGAATTGAATCGGCTGAACTGCGCGGCATCACCAAGCGGTTTCCGGGTGTGCTTGCCAATGACAGCGTAAACTTTGATGTGCGTGCCGGAGAAATTCATGCGCTGCTGGGCGAGAACGGAGCCGGCAAGAGCACGCTGATGAAGATTCTGTACGGCCTGTATCACCCGGATGCAGGCGAAATCCGGCTGAACCAGACCCCGGTGTCGTTTCATTCTCCGGCAGATGCACTGTCGCAGGGCATCGGCATGATTCATCAGCATTTTATGCTGGTACCCACGCTGACGGTGACGGAAAATGTCGCCCTGGGGATGAAAAGCGGGCCGCTGCTGGACCTGAAGCAGGTGCGCAGGCAGCTTATTCAACTGTCCGAAGCCTATGGCATGAAGATCGACCCAGATGCCTATGTCTGGCAGCTTTCTGTCGGCGAGCAGCAGCGAGTCGAGATCGTGAAGGCGCTGTACCGGGGTGGGGCGCTGATTATTCTGGACGAACCTACCGCGGTGCTGACTCCGCCGGAAGTGCATGAGCTGTTTGTCACGCTGAAGCAGATGCGCGAGCAGGGGCACGCACTGATTTTTATCTCGCATAAACTGTACGAGGTGCAGGAATTATGCGACCGGATTACCGTCATGCGCGATGGCCGGGTGGTGGATACGATCATCAACGACGGCGTGGACCAGCGCACCCTGGCGCGTATGATGGTGGGGCGCGATGTGCAGTTCATGCCGGATCGACCCGACGTGCAGCCAGGGCCGGTGCAGTTGGCGATTCGCGGGCTGCAGGTAAAGAATGACCGGAACCTGTCCGCGCTGCGCGATGTAACGCTGGAAGTGCGGGCGGGCGAGATTCTGGGGATCGCCGGGGTATCTGGCAACGGCCAGCGGGAACTGGCGGAATGTATTGCCGGTTTGCGTCCGGCGGTGGCGGGGGAGGTGCGGCTGAACAACCAGCCCTTGCTGGAACTGCCAGTGCAGGAACGCCTGAAAGCCGGCCTGTCCTTTATCCCGGAGGAGCGAAACCGGCATGGCACGATTGGCAGTTTTTCAGTCGCGGAAAACGCCATCCTGCAAAACAACGGCGCGTCGCAGTTTCTAAACGGCCCATTCTATAACTTCGATGCCATCCGGCGCTACACGGTCAGCCTGATTCAGAAATTCAACATCAAAACACCAGACCACGAAACCCCGATCAAGAATCTGTCTGGCGGCAATGTGCAGAAGCTGATTCTGGCGCGGGAGCTGTCGCGGCGGCCGGTGGCTTTGATTGCGGCGCAGCCCACGCGCGGGGTCGATATCGGCGCGTCGGAGTATATCCGCAGCGTGCTGATGCAGCAGCGCAGCGACGGCGTGGCGATTTTGCTCATTTCCGAAGACCTGGATGAAATTCTGGCGCTGTCAGATCGTATCGCCGTGATGTATGAGGGTGAAGTCGTGGGCATCGTCAACCGCGATGATGCCGACGTAGAAGCGCTGGGGCTGATGATGGCCGGGGTGCAGCAGGCCTGATCTGCGTGTTTCTGTAGGGAAGGAGTACACCTGCGGATGGGGCAGGTGTATTTTTGTTCAAAACTGGCGGGCTGGGTTTTGGCTCAGTACAATCGCGCAGGAAAGTTTACTGGTTACTGGAGTGGTCTTCATGCCGCACGTCGAAGCACAAACACTCATTGATTTTTGCGATGCCATGCTGCAGGGCGCAGGCGCACCGGCAGATATCGCCGCTTTGGTCAGTCGTTCGCTCGTCCAGACCAACCTGATGGGTCACGACTCCCATGGGGTTATTCGCGTAAAAACCTACATCAATCAGGTGCGCTCTGGCGCTATTCAGCCAGCGGCCCGCCCGCAGGTGGAACGCCGCTTTGGGGCGACAGCGACGATTGACTGTGCCTGGGGGTTTGGTCAGGTCGGTGCCCGGTCTGGCGCGGAGGTGGCGCGCGATCTGGGGCAGGAACATGGCATTGGCTGCGTCGCCCTCAGCCAGGTGAATCATATTGGCCGCCTGGGGGAATATGCAGAAATTATCGCCCGCAGCGGTCTCATCGCGATCATTATGACGGCAGGTACCGTCCTGCAGGTGTCGGTGACGCCCTACGGCGGGCGTGAGCCGATTTTTGGCACCAACCCAATGGCGTGGGCCGTGCCCAACGGAGATGCGCCCTTCCTGCTGGATTTTGCGACGGCGGCGGTGGCCAATGGCAAAATTGCGGTCGCGCTCAGCAAGGGCGAACCATTCCCGGAGGGGATGCTGCTGGACCGGGACGGGAACCCCACCATAGACCCGGCCTCGTTTTATCAGGGAGGCATGCTGCTGCCATTTGGCACCTATAAAGGGTCCGGGCTGGCGCTGATGATGGAAATTATCCCGGTGCTGCTGGCGGACTTTGCGCCGGTGTCCTCGCCAGAATTCAAACCCGGCAACCCCACGCTGATGCTGGCGATCAATATCGAGGCTTTTACCTCGCGCGACCGGTTTGAGCGTCTGGTGCAGGAACTATTGGCCCGGTGCCGGCGGGTGCCGCCTGCTGCCGGGTTCGATGAAGTGCTGCTGCCCGGCGATAAGGAAGCCCGTTCTGTCAAGACACGCCTGGCCGAGGGAATCCCGCTGCCAGACAGCGTCTGGAATGATCTGACCACGCTGGCTGCCGATTACAGCGTGCCTGTGCCGGAGCAGGGCGTCCATGTTTAAGGTCTGGGTGGGTGTGAACATGCCGCCAGAGGCCCTGGCGATTCTGTCGGCGCAAACAGAGATTATCGGCCCGCTGAGCGATCCGCTGCCAGTGGACAGCGTGGACGGCCTGGAAGACGCAGATGCCGCCATTGTGTGCCCGGGCTTCCCTGGCACCGGGGCTGTGTTTGAGCGTTTCCCGAAGCTGAAAATTGTGGCGCGCACCGGCGCGGGGTACGACAATATCGACGTGCCTGCGGCGACGGCCTGTGGCATTTGCGTCCTGCGCACGCCGGATTCCAACACCGAATCCACCGCCGTTTATACCATCGCCATGATGCTCAACGCGGTGCGGCGCATCAGGATGGGCGATCAACTGCTGCGGGCAGGGCACTGGCTGCCGCTGCCACAGTTAAACAGTTTTGATCTGAACGGCAGCACGCTGGGCATTGTGGGCCTGGGGCGCATCGGCGGGCGTGTGGCGGAAATCGCGCAGGTGCTGGGGATGCGCGTCGTGGCCTATGATCCGTATATTGATGAAGGGCGGGCTGTCGCTTTGCGGGCGCTGCTTCTGCCAACGCTGGATGCCCTGCTGGAACAGGCGGATGTGGTGACGCTGCACGTGCCGCTGACCGCAGAAACACGCCATATGATCGACGCGCCGCAGCTCAGCCGCATGAAGCAGGGCGCGGTGCTGGTTAATTGTGCGCGCGGGCCGGTGGTGGTGGAAACCGCACTGATCGAAGTGCTGCGCAGCGGCAGGCTGTCCGGTGCGGCCCTGGATGTGTGGGACCCGGAGCCGCCCGCGCCGGATAATCCGCTGCTCCACATGGATAACGTCATCGCGACGCCGCATATCGCCGCCAAAACGCACGAAGGCCAGGCGCGCAGCCGTATCAGCGCCGCCCGGCAAACGGTGATGGCTCTCAACGGCCAGATTCCCTCTGGCCTGGTCAACCCGGAGGTGTGGGCGCAGCGGCGTATTTAGCTGGCAGAATCGCCATCCGGCGCGGGGATGAGGTGGCTGTATTTGAGGCCGCCGCCGGTAACAAACAGCACGATACGCTCATCGGGCTGCACGCTGCCCATGTCAACCAGCCGCTGGAGCGCGACCAGCGTTGCGGCGGCTTCCGGGGCGACGAACATGCCTTCCAGCGCGCCGATTTCCATCATTGCCTGGAGGATGTCGTCGTCAGAGACGGCCAGGGCAGTGCCGCCGCTTTCGCGCACAGCGCGCAGAATGAGAAAATCGCCAACGGCGGCAGGCACGCGCAGGCCATCCGCGATGGTGTGGGCGTTCTGCCAGGGTTCGGCAAATTCGGCCCCCTGCTCGTAGGCGCGGGTAATGGGCGCGCAGCCTGCGCTCTGGACGCTGATCATGCGCGGGCGGGCCGAATCGACCCAGCCAAGCTGCTGCATTTCATCAAAAGCCTTCCACATGCCGATAATGCCTGTCCCGCCGCCGGTGGGGTAGATGACGACATCCGGCAGGGCGCCGTCGAAATGCTCCGCCAGTTCGTAGCCCATCGTCTTTTTGCCCTCGACGCGATAAGGCTCCTTCAGCGTCGAGACATCGAACCAGCGCCCCTCCGCGACCCCCTGCTGCACAAAACGGGCACAGTCGGTAATCAGGCCATCCACCAGCGTGACGCTGGCTCCCAGTGCCCGCATTTCCGCCACAAACGGCGCCGGGACATCCTGCGGCGCAAAGACATAGGCCGGTAATCCGGCGCGGGCTGCATAGGCCGCCATGGCGCTGCCGGCATTGCCCGCCGTCGGGATGGCGATGGCTTTGGCGCCCAGTTCCGCCGCCCGGTTGACCGCCATCACCAGCCCGCGCGCCTTAAATGAACCGGTGGGGTTTGGGGCTTCGTCTTTGGC
>CAZQIY010000002.1:25604-72297 GCA_964593565.1 uncultured Anaerolineaceae bacterium | reverse complement strand
GCATCATAGGTCTGGCCGCACCAGCCGCATTCAAGATGGGAAAGGTAGCTGTTCATCGATCCCCCTGCTGTGGTTAATTCGCGTAGTCAGAGATTCAGCGCTTGCTGCGCGGCATGGGGCGCTCGCTGATATCTTCCAGCAGCCCGCCATGTCCCATCACCACCAGATCCGCTCGTGTCAGGCGCTCCCCGGCCAGCAGGCGCGGCAGCAGCCAGTCGATGATGTTGGTCTTTAGCGACTTGATGCAGCCCGGCGCCCCCAGCACCGGCACATCGCCCACATATCCCAGCATCAGCAGGCTGCCCGGATCGACAGGCACGCCGAAATGCGCCACATCGCCACCCGCCAGCCGCAGGGCAGTGGGCACCAGGTCATCCTGATCGATAATGGCGGAAATGCCTGCCACCAGAATCAATTGTCGCCCCGCATTCACCTGCGCGCAAATCTCCGCAGCGATAGCCTGCGCGGTATGGGGGACGTACTGCACGGTTTCAAGCTGGCTGTTCAGTTTTTCGATGCGGGTGCGGGTAGGCGCTTCAAATCCCCGCATCAGGCGTTCCCGCGCGCTTTCCGGGCCGGAAATGATGAGGGCAACGGCGCGTTTCTGCAGCGGGCGCACGCTGATGATGGGCGCATATTCCCGCGCCTTGCTTTCGACATCCACCACCCGGGCGGCGGGAATGCCAAAGGGGATAACCTTGACCAGCGTGACCAGTTCGCCTGGCTGAACCAGCGTGTGATTGCGCAGCGTGGCCAGTGTAATGCCAGCGTCGATGTTGTTCAGGTTGTGCAGCGCGGGTACGTTGATATACACCGGGCCATAATGCTCGCTGACCAGGGTGGCGCGGCCTGCCCCTGGCGCGGCCACCTGCACCCCCGGCCCAGCCACCGCTTCGCCCACCCGGCGCGCCGCCTCATTTTCGCCCAGGTCGGTCGGATCAAGCGCGGCCACAATAACGGTTTCCAGGCTGAGCTGCTTAAGGGTCTGGTAATCCGCTTCGGTCAGGACACGCCCTTTGCCCAGCACCTTATGTCCCTGGCTGTCGATCAGGTTATGGGCCAGGACGTGACCGATGGCTTCCGCAATCGGAACCGGGCCGAATTTCATGCCAGCGCCCCGTTGCGCACAGCAACAATCTCCGCCATGATGCACAGCGCGATTTCTTCCGGTGTCCTGGCGTTGATATCGAGGCCGATGGGCGTCCGGATGCGATCCAGGTGTTCCTGGGCCATCCCGGCTTCGCGCAGGCGCTGCACGCGCTTTTCGTGGGTGCGCTTGCTGCTGAGAACGCCTATATAGGGCGCCGGACTCGGCAGGGCAGTAGTGAGCGCCTTATCGTCAATTTTTGGATCATGCGTGAGGACAGCAACATAGGTGTTACGATCCAGGCCCAGTTGGAGCAGGGCCTTGTCCGGGTAGCTGTGGAGGATGCTGTCCACACTGGGGAAGCGTTCGTCGGTTGCAAAGACCTGGCGCGGGTCGATGATGGACACCCGAAAACCAAGCTGGCGGGCGAAGCTTTGCAGCGGCATGGCGATATGCACGCCGCCAATGACAATCAGGTGCGGGCGCGACAGGTGCAGGTCCACCATGATGGCCTGCCCGGCAGCCTCCGCCCGCCCGGAAATATGCTGTGCCTGGGCTGCCTGGGCGAACGCAGCGCAGTCGTCCGGCCCCAGTTGAGGGGTGCTGTACTGCACGTTGTTTTCTGCATCAAACAGGACCTTCTGCCCGGCGTTGGCGCCTTCGAGCACGGTCACGGTGGCGGCGGTCCGGTCCTGCCGGATATTATCCGCCGCTGCCTGCCACCATGCCTGATCCAGCGGTTCGACAAAGATGCTCATGTTCCCGCCACAGGTCAGGCCCACCTCCCAGGCGGTGTCATCGCTGACGCCATAATGCAGCAGGCGCGGCTGATTTTTCTCCATACAATCCAGCGCTTCTTCAATCACGGCGGTTTCGACACAGCCGCCGCTGACAGACCCGACCATCGCTATGTCTGAGGTGACCGCCATTTTGGAGCCGACGCCGCGCGGGGCCGACCCCCAGGTTTCGACCACGGTGGCCAGCGCAATCTGCCGTTTCTGTTCAATCCACTGCTCTACAGTTTCCAGTATATCCTGCATAATCTGTCACCGTTTCATACTATACTGCCGGCGTACGGGGGCATGTTTGTTAGACCATTTTACCTGCTGAAGCTGATGAATGATCATTTCCAGGTTGGCCAGGTTGCGCAGTGGCAGGAAATCATCGACATAGGGCAGCATGGCCTGGGCGCCGCGTGTCAGCGGTTCGTACTGGGGCAGGTCCAGCAGCGGGTTGAGCCACAGCAGCCGGTGACAACTGCGCTGCAGGCGCGCTGTTTCCTGCCGCAGTAAATCCGGGTCGCCTCGGTCCCAGCCATCGGTGATGAGCATGACGATGGCGCCGCGTCCCAGCACCCGCCGCGACCAGCGATAATTGAAGGTACGCAGCGCTTCGCCGGTGCGGGTGCCGCCGCCCCAGTCCGTCACTGCGGTGCCGACTTCCTGCAGCGCCCGGTCAATGGATTTATGCCGGATGGCATGGGTGATGCGGGTCAGATGCACGCCAAAGACGAACGATTCGACCTGGTCGAAACTGCTGGCGAAAGTGTGCAAAAGGTGCAGGAAGATGCGGGTGTAGCGCTCCATACTGCCGCTGATATCGCAGATGAGCACGATAGGGCGCGGTTTATAACGTGGGGTGATGGTCGGCAGATGAAAAACCTCGCCCTGATAGCGCATATTCTCGCGCAGGGTACGGCGCAGGTCGAGCCGCTGGCCCTTGCCGGGCTGCAGGCGCCGCGTTTTGCGGAACCCCAGCGACTGCGGCAGGCGTTCCATCGCCTGTTTAGCCTGCGCCAGTTCTTCCGCCGTCATATCGGCAAAGTCCTTATAGCGCAGCACTTCCTGCTGGCTGTAGGTGGGCACAACCGCCGTCAGCGATAGTTCGGGCGCCGGGTGCGACTGTGTGGACTGCTGCGACAGGCTGGCGCCGGGCGGCAGGGTGAATCGGGAACCGCCGCGCTGCTCATCCCCCACCGGCGGCAGATTCAGCACCGCCCAGTCATCTGTGGGCCGCCGCCAGAACAGGTCAAAGGCCTGATCAAACAATTCCAGATCGCGCTGGCGGGTGACGATGAGGGCGCGCATGGTATGGTAGACATCCTGCCGCTGCCCCAGGTCGATGTACGTCAGCGCCTGCGCAACTTCGATCATACGATTCGGAGTGACATCCATGCCAAGCACCTTGCACACGCGCCCGAACAGCAGCAGGTTGTGCAGCAGGTGTCCGCCGGTATGAGGGCTGCCATCCGGCAGAATGGGTGGATGATCGTTCCCAGAATTGGTCATGCGCTTTTATTAACCCGGCAGGCTCTGGGCCTGAAGCAGGGCGCGTTCCTGAAGCCTTTGCAGCGTGTCCGGCGTCAGCAGGTCGATATCATCCTGATATTTGAGGATAACCCCCAGTGTTTCCGCCACCACCTCCAGCGATAGGGCGCGCTGATCGAGCGCGACCAGTGCCGCCGCCCAATCCAGCGTTTCGGCGACGCCCGGGGCCTTGAACAGGTCCATTTCCCGCATTTCCTGAACAAACGCGGTGATCTGCCGCGCCAGCAGGGGGTCAAGCTGTGGCGCTTTGGCCTGCACAATGCGCAGTTCTTTTTCAAAGGTGGGGTAATCAATCCAGTAGTACAGGCAGCGGCGCTTGAGTGCATCGTGTACTTCGCGGGTGCGGTTGGAGGTGATGACGACGACAGGGGGGGTGTCCGTATGGATCGTCCCCAGTTCCGGGATCGTCACCTGGAAATCTGACAGCAGTTCCAGCAGGAAGGCCTCAAATTCTTCGTCTGCGCGGTCAATTTCGTCGATGAGCAGGACGGGTGGCTGGCCGTCCGCGCTGGCCTCGACAGCCTGGAGCAGGGGGCGGCTTTGCAGAAAGCGCCGGGTGAAAAGCTCGGACTGCATTTCGTCGCGGGCGGCGCCGCTGGCTTCCATCAGCCGCAGGTGGAGCATCTGGGCTGCGTAATTCCATTCGTACAGGGCGTTGCTGACGTTCAGCCCTTCGTAACACTGAAGCCGGATCAGGTCTGTATGCAGCATCCGGGAAAGAACTTTGGCGATTTCCGTTTTGCCGACCCCCGCTTCTCCTTCCAGAAACAGGGGTTTGCCCAGCTTCAGGGAAAGGAAAATGGCGGTGGACAGGCCGCGTTCTGCGATGTAATCCTGTTCAAGTAAGGTTTGCTGGATAGTGTCTACGCTTTGATTCATGTAAGCTGCCTTTGATTGCAGTGCCTGCCGGTGCTGCCTGCGATGATGCCGGCGCCCTGTTAGCTGAGGGCGGCGCGCACTGCTCGTTTCAGATAAACCCCGGCCATTTCCTGCCGGTAATCCTCCGGGAAGTTCATATCGCCGATCAGCCAGTCTGCAATGTCGGTGCGCAGCGCATCGGCAGCGGCGTTCAGGGTGGCGTCATCCAGCGACGAACCGGCCAGGATCGCTTCTGCCCCGGCGGCGCGTGTGGGCTTGACGGTGGCGCCACCAACAGCGATTCGGGCGCTGGTGCAGGTGGTGCCCTCAGTTTCCAGTACGACACAGACCCCCACCACCGCATAACGTGATGCCGGGTGCGCCATCTTCAGATAGGCGGATTTGTGGCCGCTGTGGGCTGGCAGTTCGATGCTGGTGATCAGTTCGTCTGGCTGCAGATCAACCGTAAACAGGTCGATGAAAAAATCTTCCGCGCTGACGGTACGGCTGCCGGCGCCGCTTTGCAGGGTGATGGTGCCGCCGTAGGCTAGAATGGGGGTGGTCGGGTCCGATGCTGGGTCTGCATGGGCAATATTGCCGCCCAGCGTCCCCCAGTTTCTTACCTGCGAGTCGCCCACCAGGCCGGTGGCCATCGCCAGGGCGCGCCAGCCCGCATTGACGGCTTCCGAATTCGCGACCTGGGCATGCGTGGTCAGTGCGCCAATTTTCAGTGCGCCGTTGCTGGTGATGCCCTTCATCTCGTCCAGCCGCCCGATATCAATTAAGGTGCCATGCTCCGCCAGCCGCAGCTTCATGGCCGGAATCAGACTGTGGCCGCCCGCCAGCGCTTTGGCATCTTCCAATTCGGAAAGCATCTGGAGTGCTTCGGCCAGGGAGGCAGGGCGTTCATACTGAAATGCGCTGGGCCACATGGGCTTGTCTCCTCTGTTGCAGTAAGCTGCTGATAAAAATTTCTTTCAGAAAATATGTGACGATCATCAGTCCGCCCCGGCGCCCGCCGCAGAGACTGCTTTTACCGCCTTAACGATGTTCTGATAGCCGGTGCAGCGGCAGATATTGCCTTCCAGCGCATGACGGATCTGGTCGTCGGTGGGGTTGGGGTGTTCTTCCAGCAGGGCGGTGGTCATCATAATCATGCCGGGGGTGCAAAAGCCGCACTGCAAACCATGATTCTCCCAGAAGCTCTGCTGCACAGGATGCAGCTCATCTGCCGGGGTCAGCCCTTCGATGGTGGTGACTTCGGTGCCGTCGGCCTGCACCGCCAGATATGTACAGGATTTAAGCGCCTGACCGTTGACATGAACGGTGCACGCCCCACACTGGCTGGTATCGCAGCCGACTTTGGTGCCCGTCAGGCCCAGCTCTTCGCGCAGGAACTGCACCAGCAGCATACGGGGTTCGATATCGCGCTGATAGGAAATGCCGTTGACAGTGATAGTAACTTTCATAAGTGTCAGGTCTCCCAATAGCAAGCGTAACAGGCAAGAATGCGCAGGGTATTACGGGCGCAGCACCTCCTTTTCTGCATCTGATTTTGAAATCGCCGCTGAAGGGTGAAGGTTTACGGTTTTTCTTCGGGCTGCGATGTTTCGGACAATTGATCCGCCAGATTGCCGAAAAACCGGTTGCTCATCATGGTGGCAGCAGCCTTGATAACCCGTTGGCCAACACGCGCTAATTTGCCGGAAATGTTCGCATCAGCATCCCAGTTTAAGAGGGTTTGCTGTTCCGCTTCATCATATTCAAGGCGGATAAGCGCGCTGCCGCCGATAATGCTCTGCTGCCCTTCGCCGTTCACGGTCAGACGATACTGGTCAGCAGGCTCCATGTCGCTCATGCGAATTGTCCCTGCATAAAGCCCGTTGATCGCTGCGACATTCACTTTGACCTGAGCCTGCCAGGTGTGCGATTCACCCTCAACCGGAACCAGTTGATCGACCCCTGGCAGCGCTTTTGCGATGGCATCAGGATCCATCAGCAGGTTCCATACGGCTTCCTGATCGGCTTCAAACGTATAGTTCCCGGATAGATTCATCGTGTCTCCCGTTTCCTGCTGAAAGTCGGCGCTGCGGGATGCGCTTTTGGCCCAAGAGTATAGCCTGAATCGGCGCTGTGCAAAAGTTAATTGGTCTTAAGGAGGGCTTAGCGGGTTATGGCAAGCCAGAAGACACAGGGTATAATTTTCACGCACAGTTTTATGGTTTTGATCTGAATACATTTATCATGCCGGGGGAGACTATGAGCGCAATTTCTGCTGTTGGTCAGTCCAGACCCATTGTTGACGGTAAAGCCAAAGTGATGGGTGGGGCACAGTACTTACCCGATCTGCAACTGGCTGGCATGCTGCATGCCCGGTTTGTACCCAGTTCGTATGCACATGCCAACATCCGCGATATTAACATCGAGGAGGCTCTGGCAGTGCCCGGCGTGGTTTCTGTTCTGACAGCCAGCGATCTGCCGGATGTCGTGCCAAGCTCGCGTAAAAAGCTGCTGCTGGCACGGGGGCGGGTGATCTTTGTCGGGCAGCCTGTGGCCGTGGTGCTGGCGACCAGCGAAACAGCCGCTGCGGATGGCGCCGAAAGGGTGTTCGTGGATTATGAACCGCTGCCCGTGGCGATGACGATTGATGAAGCCATGGCAGAGGATGCGCCGCTGGTGTGGCCGAACGGAGTCCCGAAAGGGTCTGAAGATGCCGGTGCACATGGCGCGGATGTGGGCAGCGGCCAGGATGATCGCGAAAAGCGGCAGGCCTCTAACATTGTGGATGTCGATGGCTACCAGCGGGGCAATGTCGAGGCGGCTTTTGCCAGCGCAGATGTCATTGTCGAACGCACCTTTGAAACACCGATGGTGCATCAGAGTTCGCTGGAAACGCATGGGGTCGTCATCCAGCCGGATCCTTCAACCGGCGGGGCGGCAGTCTGGACCAGCACGCAGGATCCGTTTGGTGTTCGTAAGGATGTTGCGGATATTCTGGGCGTGCCGGAATCGCTGGTGCGCACCAAAGGCGCGGTGCTTGGCGGTGGCTTCGGCGCCAAATTCCCGCTTTACGAACCGCTGGTCGCGCTGGTGGCCCAGAAGGTACGGCGGCCCGTCCGCCTGGTGCTGACCCGCAGCGAGGAACTGCTGGCGACCAACCCTGCGCCGCCGATCCGGGTGCAGCTAAAGATTGGCGCCCAGCGCGATGGCACGCTGACCGCGCTGCAGGCCCGCGTCTTTCTGGATTCCGGCTGCTACCCGGCCAATATGAGCAAGTTCGTAGGCTTCCAGATTGGCAGCTATTACCCGGTGCCGAATCTGGACATTGTGGCAACAGAAGTGGTGACCTTCAAGCAGTCCACCGGGGCTTATCGCGCACCCGGCGCCCCGACAGTCTTCTTTGCTCTGGATACAGTCATTGACGAAGTAGCCGAAAAACTGGAGATGGATTCGATTGACGTTCGCCTCAGGAATGCGGCTCGTGCTGGCGACCTGCTGGCGGATGGCGACCCCTGGCCCTCGATGGGCATGCGCGAGACTCTGGAAGCCCTGAAGCAGCACCCGCTCTGGCAGAACCGCGAACAGCTTCGGGCACAGGGGCGCGGCGTTGGCGTGGCTATCGGCGGCTGGCTGGGCGGTACATCGCCCGCAGCGGCCGCCTGCACCGTGAACCGTGACGGCATGATCAGCATCAACATCGGGGCGATGGATGTCAGCGGCTCGAGCACCGGGTTTACGCTGATGGCAGCAGAGGTGTTCGGCGTATCGCCGGATAAGGTCATGATCGTCAACAGCGATACCGAAGGGTCGCCCTTTGCCACTGGCACCGGCGGCAGCAAGATGACCTACACCACCGGGGTGGCGGTCGTCAAAGCGGCGGAGGAAGCCAAACAGCAGATTCTGGCGATCGCGGCGGAAGAATTTGAAGCGGCGGTGGAAGATCTGGAAATCGTCGATGGCGAAGTGCGGGTCAAAGGTATGCCGACGCGGTCTATCCCACTTGGCGAGGTCGCCAACCAGGGGATGAAGTTCGGCGGTGACTATGCCACCGTGTTTTCGCATGGCCGCGCGGTAGTGACCGATCAATCCCCGGGCTTCTGCGGCCAGCTTGTGGAGGCAGAGGTTGACCAGGAAACCGGTGAGGTGAAAATCCTGCGACTGGTGACAGCGCAGGATGTTGGCCGGGCGATCAACCCGATGGCCATCGAAGGGCAGGTTACTGGCGGTGCAACCCAGGGCCTGGGCTGGGCGCTGTATGAGGAGATGGTGTACGACGAGGACGGTCAACTGCTGACGGGTTCCTGGATGGATTATGCCATGCCGGACACGATGCAGACCGCGCCGGAATTTGAGACCATTCTGCTGGAAGTCCCCTCAGAACATGGCCCCTTTGGTGCGCGCGGCGTGGGCGAACCCCCTGTGACCCCTACCGCTGCGGCAGTGGCCAATGCCGTTGCTCATGCAACTGGGGTGCGGGTCACGCGGCTGCCGATGACCCCGCCGGTGGTGATGCGCGCCCTGCGCGGGCACAACGGCCAGCACTGATCATCAGCACGCTGCAAGGGGGTGCAGTATCACTGTGCCCCCTGTATTAAAGAAGGTTGTGCTCTGGTGGACGAAAATTTCAGAACGCTGGATCGTTCTCAGGTGTCAGCGGAAGATCACGCGCTGGCGCTGCGCCATGCCCCACGCATCCGGTTTGATGTGCGCGAACCCTTCCTGCCTTCTGCGGCAGGCTATACTGTGTTTCGAGACTCGATGGCTTCGCCTTCGTTCCCGCGCCAGCTTGAGCTGCCAGAAGGCGCGGCCTGTGGCATAGAATATGCGGTCTGGTGGGACTGGGATATTCAGCATCTGTACGAGCTGGAGCATATCTGGGTTTATCTGGATGCGGCGGAACGGCCTATTGCGGCGGAGGCAAGCTGGCATGGCGGCATGAACGCGATGGTCGATGATGCTGGCGCGGTCCCGCTGGAAGAAGGCCGGGTGACTCTGTTTTCTGAACCCGGCAAACATGCTTTTGCGCCGGTGCGCGACTGGATGCTGAAACGCGCCGACATCACCCGCCCGGGCTGTATGCAGCATGCGGGCAAGGGTGGCGTGCTGGTGACAGCCCTGTTTAAGGATGCCATCACAGAACGTACCCCCCTTAATAATCAACTGGCCTGGACCTATCTGGAACGGCGGGCATTTGAGCCGGGCTATGAGTTTTCCAGAATCTTTGATCTGGCACAGGTGCCCCATGTGCCCTGGCCGAATCTGGCGGCCTGGATACCGTCGCGGATTCGCTGGTGGACTCAGCTTCTGGCGGAGCAGATTCCGCCGCATCAGCGCCGCGTGATTCGTATCGCGCACCGGGGGGCCTCTGCCTATGCACAGGAAAACTCGCTGGCCGCCATTCAGCAGGCGGCGGCACTGGGCGCGGATGTGGTCGAGGTGGATGTGCGTCTGACCGCTGACGGCGTGCCGGTGATCGCCCATGACGATGATCTGAAGCGCGTTTTTGGCGTTGATAAACTGATTGCGGAACTGACCGCTGAGGAACTGCTGGCTGTTACCCCGGCGGGGCATGAGCCGGTTCTGACTCTGGATCAACTGGTGGCCGCGTGCCGCTCGCTCCACCTGGGCCTGTACCTGGACATCAAACAGATCAATCCGCAGGCTGGGCAGCGCATGCTGGAAATTGTTCGCAGTCATGGCATGATGGATGCAACGATTTTTGCTTCCTTCCGGCCAGACTGGGTGGCAGAGATCAAAGCGCAGGAACCCCAGGCGGCCACATCCATTCTGTTCAGTTCAGTGCATATTGATCCGGTGGCGCTGGCAAAGGCGGTAAACGCTGCCTATGTTCACCCCTGCTGGGAACGCTTCGATGCGCCCCATACTTTCCTGACGGATGCATGGCTGTCTGCGGTACGAGAGGCCAATCTGGGGATTATCTGCTGGCATGAAGAGCGCCCGGCAGTCATCGAAGCACTGCAGGCGCTGGATGTAGACGGTATCTGTTCTGATGAACCGCCGCTGCTGCTGCCGCGTTAATTAAGAAGCGGAGCGGCTGAATGCGGCATGGGCCACCTGCTGGCCAGTCTGGCTCAGATGAACAGACTCGTTTGCCAGCGTGTGGTTTACCAGCGAAACCAATTCACCAAAAAGGTTCAGTTTATGTAAATACCCATCGGCGCCAGCATCAAGCGCATGATGGATGGTGTCTTCATCCCCCAGGGCCGAAAATACAATGATCGGCGTGGTGGTGGTGTCGGGAAGCGCACGAATGCGGCGGCACAGATCAATCCCGTTCATGCCTGGCATCATAATATCCAGGATAATAAGATCAGGGGTTGTGGAATTCAGATAATCAAGGGCCTGAAATGAATTATCGGCATTAATCACAGTGTATCCGCTGCGCTGCATGGCAATGGTGATCAGCGAGCGCATAACCATTTCGTCATCAACAATCAGAATTTGCTTGCGCATAAGATTTGGCCTGTAGTGGTCTGCCTGTATGGGAGCTGCCTGAAGTTATACGCCAGAATGGGCTGGGCAGCAGGTGATGTGGACAATACGCTGCCCAACCCTTTCACGGCATGAAACTTTCAAGAAGCTTCCTCCAAGTAATGACGTTGAGGCCCCTCAACGATAGCTTCGGCCAGTTCCGTCAGCGTCGTGGCTTTGATGGAACGCAGCCACGCCTGGGTTTCTGCGGACAGCCCGAAGGCGTTGAACAACGAGGGATCGTGGTCTTTAAGCAGTCTGCGGCAGATGTCCTCATCCAGCAGCGCCAGGCCCATCAGGTTGTCCAGTCGTTTGCTTTCTTCTTTGCTCAGCACATAAGCCCACCAGTCTGCTGCGCCCTGAAAGTTGTGTCCATCAGGCCAGGGCAGAACATCCATTGTGGGGGGTTGCTTGGATTGCTCCATATTGAATAATCTCCTTTGCAGAACGACCTTCAGTTATCAGGATGCTCTGGGCATCCTCTCCCGGCCTGCCGGCTTGCTTCTGGTCGGTAACCCTATCAAAGGATTTTGCCAGATCAATGCACGCCAGACGTTGCTTTGCCAGCCAGTGCATCTTCGTAGCCGGCACCCAGACCGAGTAACATCATCACGACAGCGATACCACCAATGACGAGCTTTGCACGGCGCGGATCAGTTGCCATCCAGCTTGAAAACAGCACCATTGAACTCTTCATGATTTTTTCTCCTGGTTGATCAAATCTTTCCTGTGTAACTGCAGAATAACAGGCCGTGCTGAACGAAGTGCTTACCAGAGGGCACGAATTTGGGGGAAAATAAAAAAACCACCCATTTCATCCGTGCGCCGCGTGGGATTCATGCGATGCAAGACACCGGCGGCAACTGGACATGGGCGATGCAGGATGCACAGGGTTCGGTACGAGGTGAGGTGGATAATGCCCTAGCCGTTCTCGGAATCCAGCACCCTGACGCCTATGGCAACCTGTTTGGGCAGCAGGGCAGCATTGGACTGCCGTTCGTCTATATCGGTGAAATGCGCGATCCCATTGGGCAGACGCTAGTGTTTGGCGATCTGCAAGGGATGAGCCTCGTTTTTTTGTGGTGACTGAGGTTGGATGGCAAGAAAGGTTTGGTGTAAAAGGTTATTTCTTTTCACCGATAGGAACGCCGTCTATTGAAAGATTACGTTTTCAACATATACATGATGATGTGTACTGTTATTGGTTTGAATAGAGGAGCAGCCCTAGGTATGAACTAATTGACCTTATACATTAAGCCCCACAATTTAGGGGCATCCTCATTACCATCCCGTTCTCCCTGCCGCCTTACCATAGCCGGGGAGCCGCCGATTGATAGTCGGCGGCGAACCCAATCAACTTCCCGGCTCGTCAGCAAACACGGCATCCAGTGCTTCGACCATCTCCGAGGTGTACTGCCCTAAAATTGCATAAAAGGGCTGGATTACTCGACAATTTTTCTAAACCGAAAACCGCTGATATTGCGACAAGGATCATTAAACTGGACAAGGTTTTCGGTTAACCGGCGCGATTGAATCAAATACGGCCCTAATAATCGCTCCAGGATTGCAGTGGAAACGCCTGGCTTCTGAATAACAAACAACCCGTTTCAGGTGGTTAGCCGGGCCTTTCAGGGCCTGTTCGCGTCTATTCAGGCCAGCAGCCGGTTGGCCAGTTCAATGGTTTCCGGGGAAGGTTCGACGGCCAGTTCTTCGCGCAGCAGGGTTTTGAGCTTGTGCAGATGCGTGAGGATCTGATGCTTTTCGCCCAGGTCCGCATAGCAGATCATGATGGCGCGGTTGATGTCTTCGCGGTAGGGTTCCAGATCAAGCGCCTGTTTAAACGCATTGAGGGCGGCGCGGAAGTCACTGCGGGCGCGGGCACATTCCCCAACGCCGATCAGCGCTTCGATATAGGCTTCGTACAGGGCTTCGCGCCGGGAAATCACCCAGTCCCGATCCATCCCCACCAGGAAATCCCCTTTGTACAGGGAAACTGCCTTGCGCCACAGGTCCTCTGTGCGGGCATCGCGCGGGGAAAGCAGCCGGGCCTGCGTGGTGAGGTTTTCCATCTCCTGCGCATCGCACCAGATTTCTGTTTCCGGGTTGAGTTGGTACAGGTCATCCTGGTATAGGATGATGTGTTCGCCCAGCGCCTGACGCGCCCGGTAAAGCGTGGTATGGAAGCGCGAACGGGACCGGCTGGCGGAGCTATCCGGCCAGAATTCCAGGTTAATCTCCTCGCGGCTGACCGGGCCGCAAAACAGCAGGTAGAAGAATAACTCTCGGGCGGCATTGGCGCGCCAGTCTGACGTGGAGACTCGCACGCCGTCGCGCTCGACCACTTCCTGACCAAGCGTGAGGACATTGAGCTTGTAGGTATCCTGGCTGATGGTGGTCACCGAAAGCTGTTCCAGCGGGGTGGGGGACCGGAACCAGGCCTCTTTCAGTCGTTTTACAGCCTCCGCCAGCAGTTTTTGCTGTGGCTGGCGCGGCTTAAACAGCGCTTCCAGGGCGGGTGTGTGCAGCACCTCCGCTGCCAGCGGCTGCATGGTGCCCATGGCCTGGCCAATTTCGAGGGCTTCCTTAAAGTGTTCCTGGGCTGCTGAAGTATCGCCCGTTATCAGGGCGCTGTAGGCGCAAAGCGACAGCACCTGCATCAGTTCGACCTGCAGGCCCTCTGCCCGCAGTTGTTCAGCGATTGCTGTCAGACGGGTATGGGCCTGGGCCGCATCTACGGGGATGCGGGATGCCCAGATGGCGGCCTTCGCCTGAGCCTTGAGCAGGGAAAGATTATGTTTTTCTGCCAGGGCTGCCGCTTCTGTCGCCAGCGAGATGGCTTCGCGATAATCCCCTTCCCAGCGCTCCATGGTGGCAATGCTGATAAGCACGGAACTGGTCAGGTAGGGTTCGCCCGTGCCGCTGACCTCCAGCGACCGGTGATAAAGCTGGCGTGCTTCAGCATAGGCGCCGCGATCACGCTGCAAATCGCCCATGCTCCATAACAGATAGCTTTCGGCGCGCTGGTTGGGCACGCGCGCGATCACGCTGAAACCTTCCTGGAAGGTATCCTGGGCACGCTGGTAATCATTGTACTGGTAATAATGCACACCCAGATTATTCAGTGCCAGCGCCAGCGCACTGGTATTGCCCAGCTTGCGCCGCAGGGCCACGACTTCCTGCAGGCATGCGGCAGAATCCTCGATGCGCCCCAGGCTGATATAGGCCACATCCAGATTTTGCAGCACGCTCGACAGCGCAAAGGCATCGCCATCTGACCGGTAAAGCGGCAGGGCTTCTTCCAGATATTCCGTCGCCGTCTGGATATTGCCCATATTTAACTGGGCCGTCCCCAGAATAGACAGCGCGCGCCCCCGCAGGTGAGTGATCGAAGACGTTTTCAGGAACTGCTCGGCCTGTTCCGCCGCCAGCGCATAAGAACCATTCTGCAGGTGCATCATCGCGCGCCAGATTTTGATTTCTGCGATACCGACGGTGTGGCCCTGGCGGGCAAAGGCTTTTTCGGCGGCCAGCAGTTCCGCCTGTGCCACGTCATAATGATAACGATCAATGTGTATCTTGGCGCAGGTGCACAGCAGGTGCGGGACCTCCTGCTGCGATTGTTTCAGCCGGCTCTGCCAGTCCAGCAGCGTTTCCACCTTACCCTGCGAGAAGAAGGATTCGGCCACCCGCTCGATCAGTGCAATGGCACGCTGCTCCTGTCGTGCTTCGATATAATGATCCACCGCCTCGATAATCTGATCTCGCTGCTCGAACCATTCCGCCGCCCTGGCATGGTAATGGCGGTACAGCTTCGGTTCCGTCTCTTTAAGCTGATCTTGCAGGAAGTCGCGGAACAGCGAATGATAGGCAAGGCCCCCGGTGATGCGCGCCAGGAACAGGTTGCGGTTGAGCGCCTGCACCAGATGCGTGGTGGCGTCTGGCAGTTGCAGCGCTTCGCCGCACAGTTCCGGAGTGATGCGCGTCAGGGTGGAAGATGCCAGCAGGAAATTGCGCAGGCCGGGGGGCTGGGCGCGCAGCATCGAAAGTGCCAGGTCGCTGAACAGGGCTTCCGGACCAACCCCACCGCGCAGCATGACGCGCTCGAGGTCTTTGGGGAGCGGTTGCAGTGCAAGCACGGTGCCGGCAGGCCAGCCTTCCAGCCGAACTTCCCAGTCTTCTACTTCAGTTACGCTGGGCGATTCGCCCCGTACCTGGGTGGCAAGATGCTGAATTTCATCGCGCCGGAACTTCAGTTCTTCCTGACCAATCGCCAGCACTTCCCGCCGGGCGATCATCTCTGTCAGGGGCAGGTCCGGCAGAATGCGGCTGATGATGATGATATGGCACTTTGAAGGAAGCTGTGTGACCAGCGTGCGCAGCCACATTTCGCCCGGGGGTGAACCTGCCAGATGCTGTGCGTCATCAAAAATATAGAAGAATTCCCCGGTCAGGTACTCGCGCAGATATTCCGCGATGTACGTTGCCATCTCGATAGGGGGATGACCATAGGCCGTGGGGAGGTTCTGAATGCCCGGTGCCAGCGGCTCCAGAGTCGCCAGGGCGCGCTGGTGCAGGACAGGCACATCGCGCTGGTTGGGTTCGATGGTATGCCACACCACAGGCAGTTCTGCCTGTCGCATGAACTGCCCGGCCAGTGTGGTTTTGCCGTAGCCCGGCGGCGCACTGATAAGCGTCAGACGGTAATCCGCCGCCTGGTTCAGCTTGTCAAGCAGTCTTGGTCTTTCGATCAGGCCAGGCCCGCCACTTGCCTGTATGCCAATTTTTTGATGAGCCGAAGACATCATACAGGTCCCGACTAATAGCTTGTGTTTTTTCTATCTGAAACAGATCTAACCGTCTAAGAATATATTTTACAAAATTTGTGAGTATGTATAAGACATTTACATCATACAACCTTGATATAAACGAATTAAATTAAGATTAAATTGTTTTCCCTATTTTACTTGAAAATCCTGCATAGCCAATTCTGAATGACATTTTACGCTCCTTCTATATTACGTTACACTACTGGCTGAGTAGTTTCTGCCTGCCTTGTTTCAAGGTACTTTACCAATATGCGCATCAAAAAACAACCTGAGTGAGTTAGAAGTCATCGGGGTTGGGTGGTCGATTTTAAGAAAGTAAATGCAGGCGACGAGGCGTTAAATGCGCGGGGCGTACAGGGCCGGGTGCCGGAGGTGGGGCATCTGACTGTGCGACACAACATCGGCATCAGGAGATTCTCGAGGATGATTGTTGCAGATCGTTTTACAAACCGCACAGCAGTGGTGACCGGCGGCGGCAGTGGCATTGGTAAGGCCATTGCGCAGCGCATCGCGGCGGAAGGCGGGCAGGTGGTGCTGTGGGATGTTGCCCCGGAAAGCGTACAGCAGGCAGCAGCAGAGATGCAGGCGGACAGCGCCGTGGTCGATATCAGCGATGACGCCGCCGTGCAAGCTGCGTTTCAGCAGGTGGCGGATCAGTTCGGCCAGCTTGATATTATGGTCAACTGCGCTGGCGTCCCCGGCCCAACCAGCGTTCCCATTCTTGAGTATCCCACCGAAGAATTTGATCGCGTGATTCGCGTCAACCTGAAGGGCGCCTATCTGACGACAAAATACGCCGTGAAGCATATGCTGCCCCGTGGCTATGGGCGCATCCTGCACATGGCGTCGATGGGGGGCAAGGAAGGCAACCCCGGTATGGTCGGCTATGCTTCCTCCAAAGCCGGGCTGATGGGGCTGATTAAGGGTGTGGGCAAGGAATATGCCGAATCAGGCATTACAGTAAACGGCATTGCCCCGGCGGTGATCCGCACGCCAATGAACGAGGATACATCGCCAGAGATGCTGGAATATATGATTGCCAAAATCCCGATGAAGCGGCTGGGGACCGTAGAGGAAGTGGCGGCGCTGGCCTGCTGGATTGTTTCTGAAGAAGCCAGCTTTAACACAGGCTTTATCTTTGATCTTTCCGGCGGCCGCGCAACCTATTGAAGCAGGTTAAACACGTGATGACATCAACGACGACGCAGGACGAAGCAGCAAAAGCACTGGTTGCGGATCTGCAGGCTGTCATTGGGACAGAGCAGGTCCGGTTTGATTATATGAGCCGGTTGTTATACAGCACGGACGCCAGCAATTACCAGATTATGCCCATTGGGGTCACTTTCCCGCGTCATGCAGATGACGTGGCCGCGATTCATGAAGTCGCCCGCAGGCACAACACGCCCTTGCTGCCGCGCGGCGGGGGCAGCAGCCTGGCGGGGCAGGCGGTGGGGCAGGCGGTGGTTATGGATTTCAGCCGCCATATGCGCCGGGTACGCAGTATCAATGCCGATGAAGCGCGCATCACCGTCGAGCCGGGGGTGGTGCTGGGCCAGCTTAATAAACAGATGCGCAGCATGGGGCTGATGTTCGGCCCGGACCCGGCCAGCGCGGAACGGGCGACGGTGGGCGGCTGTGTTGGCAATAACGCCAGCGGCTCCCACAGCATTCTGTATGGCCTGACGGCGGATCATGTGCACCGGCTGGAGGTGGTGCTGGCCTCCGGGGAGCGCACCTGGCTGGACGCAAAGACCGCCACGCTGGATGCGCTGCGGGCGAAGATGGGCGAACTGGCTGCGCAGCATCAGGACGAGATTGCGCGGCGCTACCCGAAGACGTTTCGCACAGTAGCCGGGTATGCACTGAACAAAATTGACCCCAATGATGTGAACCTGAACTGGCTGCTGACGGGGTCTGAGGGCAGCCTTGCCACGATTGTTCAGGCTGAACTGCGGCTGGTGCCCGTGCCGAAGATGCGTCGTCTGGCGCTGGTGCATTTTGACACCGTGCGCGAATCGCTGGAAGCCACGCCGCGCATCCTGGAACTGAATCCATCGGCGGTGGAGATGATGGACCGGCACCTGATGGACAGAACCCGCCAGAATCCGGAATTTGCGCCCCGGCTGATGCAGTTCATCGAAGGTGATCCGGCATCCGTGCTGACGGTGGAATTTTACGGCGAAAGCGAAGCCGAACTGGCAGGCTATGTCGATGCGCTGAAGGCGCTGCTGAGTCGCATAGGCCACAAGGGCGCGGTGACAGAAGCCATCACGCCGCAGGAGCAGGCCAGCGTGTGGGCGGTGCGCAAGGCGGGCCTGGGCCTGATTATGAGTGATCGCAGCGACGAGAAGCCGATTGCGTTTATCGAGGATGCGGCGGTCCCGGTGGAGCAGCTGGCGGATTATATTGATGATATTGACCATATCGTGCGCAGCGCCGAGACTACGTATTCGATTTATGCCCACGCCAGCGCCGGGTGCCTGCATGTGCGCCCGCTGATCAACCTGAAAACAGACAGAGGCAGGGTGCAGTATCGCCAGATTGCAGAGGCCGCTGCGGATGCCGCCCTGAAGTACAGCGGCACCATCACGGGCGAGCATGGCATGGGCCTTTCGCGCGGGGAATTTGGCGAGAGATTGTTCGGCCCGGTGCTGACGGAAGCTTTCCGGCAGATCAAGCTGGCGTTTGACCCGGAAAACCTGATGAACCCCGGCAAGATTGTCAACCCGCCCGCGATGGACGACCCGGCCACGCTGCGTTATACACCTGCTTACGAAGTGATCGAACTGAAGACCCGTTACGACTGGTCTGCAGATGGCGGGCTGAACGGCGCGGCGGAGATGTGCAACGGAGCGGGGGTGTGTCGCAAGGAAGGGGAAGGCACGATGTGTCCCTCCTATATGGCGACGCTGGACGAAGCGCACGCCACACGCGGGCGCGCCAATGCGCTGCGGCTGGCGATGACAGGCCATCTGAAACCGGATAATCTGAGCAGCCAGGCGGTGTATGAGGTGTATGATCTGTGCCTGGCCTGTAAAGCCTGCAAAGCGGAATGCCCATCATCGGTGGATGCGGCACGTATGAAAGCGGAATTTCTCGCGTCCTATCATGATGCGCATGGCATCTCTCTGAAAACGCGCCTGTTTGGCAACATTCACCGCCTCAATGCGCTGGGCAGCCTGCTTCCGGTGCTCAGCAATGCCATGCTGCGCAGCGCGGTGGGGCAGGCCGCAGCGCGCCTCGTCGGGCTGCCAACAGAGCGCCCACTGCCGCTGCTGGCGAAACAGCGCTTCTCGCGTGGGGTATCCGCCCCAGCCACAGGCGAAGCGACTCTGGTGATTGACACCTTTACCGAATTTAACCATCCGGAAATCGGGCATGCCCTGATGCGCGTGGCGGATGCGCTGGGGGTGCGGCTGTCGGTCTTGCGTTTACCGGGGCAGGCCTGTTGTGGTCGCCCGGCCATCTCCAAAGGGATGCTCGACCTGGCAAAGGGGCTAGCCACCGCCAATGTGCAGCACCTGAGCGCGCGGCTGGAGCAGGGGCCGTTCCTTTTTCTGGAACCAAGCTGCCTATCCTCATTTATTGATGATTATCCCGGACTGGTCGATCCGCCATTACAGGCCGATGCGCGGCGGGTGGCGGATCACTGCATGAGCGCCGAGCAGTGGCTGGTCGAGCAGTTGGACGATCATGCAAATCGGCTTCAGTGGCGCGATGAGCCGCGTGAGATTCTGCTGCACGGCCACTGCCATCAGAAGGCGCTGTGGGGCACAGCCGCAACGCGCATTATGTTGCAGGCCATCCCCGGCGCGGTGGTAACGGAGATCGATTCCGGCTGCTGTGGGGTGGCAGGCAGCTTTGGCTACGAACATTACGAGCTTTCGCTGAAGATTGGCAACCAGCGCCTGCTGCCTGCTATCGCCGCAAAACCAGAGGCGCTGGTGGCCGCGCCGGGCACGTCCTGCCGTACACAGATCGACGAGGCCGGTTACCGGGTGTGGCATCCGGTGGAGATTCTGGCAAATGCGCTGAAGCCGGAGGGCTGAACTCCTGCCTGCTGCGTGTTGCAGCCACGCGCTGTCAGACGTTCAGGTTATAGAAGCGGACCGCAGTGCCTCCCAGAATGGCCTCCTGCTCCTCTGGTGTACAGTGCGCAATCAGCGCCTGGGTTTTTGACCACACAGAGGCATAGGAACCGCCCTGCAGCGACACCGGCCAGTCGCTGCCGTACATCACCCGGTGCGCGCCGAAATGCTCCAGCACATGATCGACGTAAGGCTGGAGATCGGCGGCCGTCCATGATGGGTCATCGAACAGGCCGGAGAGCTTGGCATAAACGTTGGGCGATTCGGCGGCGGCCTTCATCTGGTCGAACCAGGCGGGTTCATCACGACCTACGGGCGGCTTGGCAAGGTGGTCAATTACCATGCGCAGATTGGGAATTTTCTCCGCCAGGGTGGGGATGTGCCGGATATGATTCGGGTAAACTGCCACCACATCAAACGGCAGTTGGTGGCCCGCCAGCAGCTTGAGCGACTCAATCACCTTGCCCTGTAGGACCCAGTCGGCATCAGGCTCATCGTGGATAAGATGGCGCATCCCCTTAAAGTACGGCCCGCTGGTGTACATTTCCAGGCGCCGTCCGGCTTCGTCCGGGTCCAGCAGATTGACCCAGCCTACCACCCCGATAATCCAGTCATTATAGCCGGCATGCAGCAGCATGGAGGCCGTATCCTCATAGGAACAGGCCGCCTGCACCATGATGGTATAGTCGATGCCTGCCGCCTTTATCTGTGGGGCCAGCAGGTCCGGCGTGAAGTTTCCATAAAAAGCGGTGTGTTCTGGCCGCAGCCAGGGATATTCCACTTCAGATAAATTCCATGCGTGGTGATGGGTATCAATTCTGACCATAGCGTCCTCATAAAAAAGCAGTGTCTAAGCCTGCTGTATTATAACGCGGCGCTGGCAACTGCCATGCGTGCGCTATACAATCAACGCGATGAATGCGATGAATCGGCAGCACAGGAGCCTGTATGGACAGGATGCGGGAATTTCAGGTTGGGGCGGTGGCGGTGCGGTTGTTCGTGGATAAGCCAGCGCTAGGCGAAGCCGCCGCGATTTTTGTGGTCGATGTTCTGCGGCAGGCTGTGCAGGAACGCGGGCAGGCGCGGGTCATTTTTGCCACTGGCGCATCGCAATATGAGTTTCTGGCGGCGCTGACCCGCAGGACCGATGCGCTGGACTGGTCACAGGTGACGGCCTTTCATCTGGATGAATACCTGGGCCTGCCGGCAGACCATCCGGCCAGTTTCCGGCATTACCTGCGCGAGAGGCTGTTTGACCTGCTGCCGTTTGGTGCGGTGCATCTGCTGGATGGCACGGCGCCGGACCCTGAGGCGGAAGCGGCGCGTTATGCGCGGCTGCTGTCAGAAGATGTCATTGATCTGGCCTGCATTGGCATCGGTGAAAATGCGCATCTGGCCTTCAACGACCCGCCTGCCGATTTTGACACCCGGCAGCAGGTGCATGTGGTGACTCTGGACGAAACCTGCCGCCGCCAGCAGGTGGGGGAAGGGCATTTTGCTTCCATGGATGAGGTTCCGGCACAGGCGCTGTCGCTGAGTGTACCGGCTATTTTGTCCGCCCGGGTGATTTCCTGTGTGGTGCCAGACCAGCGCAAGGCGGCAGCGGTGCAGTGTGCACTGGAAGGACCGGTAACGCCAGACTGCCCGGCCTCTGCGCTGCAGCGGCACCCCAACACGACCCTTTTCCTGGACGCCGGTTCTGCATCTGGTTTGCAGCAGCCTTAAAGCCGAGGACTTCATGGCATAGCGTTTTTTTGAAGCCACGCGGTAGACTATGGCCTGAACTTGTGCGTTCAGGTAGATTTGACTTCACGCAATAACAAACGAGGGAGCAGGACATGACTGAAAAAGCTGACATCGGCCTGATCGGCCTGGCCGTGATGGGGCAGAATTTAGTGTTAAACATGAACGATCATGGCTACACCGTGGCTGTGTATAACCGCACGACCTCCAAAGTGGATGACTTTGTCAACGGAGAGGCCCAGGGCCGGGAGATTATCGGGACTCATTCCATCGAAAGGCTGATCTCTGTTTTAAAGCGCCCGCGCCGGGTGATGCTGATGGTACAGGCCGGGCCAGCCGTAGACGCGGTGATCGAGCAGCTTCTGCCTTATCTCGAAGAAGGCGACATTATCATTGATGGCGGCAACTCCAATTATCATGACACGGCGCGCCGCACAGAATATGTCGAATCAAAAGGCCTGTTGTTCGCCGGGGTAGGCGTGTCTGGTGGTGAGGAAGGGGCGCGTCATGGCCCATCGATTATGCCGGGCGGCTCGCCGGAAGCATGGCCGCACATCAAGCCCATCTTTCAGGCGATAGCGGCCAAGGTGGCGGATGGTACGCCGTGCTGCGACTGGGTGGGCAGCAACGGGGCCGGGCACTTCGTCAAGATGGTGCACAATGGCATCGAATATGGCGATATGCAGCTGATCAGCGAGGCGTATCACCTGATGAAAACTGGCGTGGGATTGACTCATGATGAGATGAGCGCCACCTTTGCCCGGTGGAACAAAGGCAAGCTGGATTCGTACCTGATCGAGATTACGGCCAATATTCTGGCGTATCGCGATGCCGATGGCGGACCGCTGGTGGAGAAAATTCTGGACAGCGCCGGCCAGAAAGGGACGGGCAAATGGACGGTGGTGACCGCGCTTGAGGAAGGGGTGCCCCTGACTCTGATCGGTGAAGCTGTGTTTTCCCGGTTTTTGTCCGCGCTGAAGGATGAACGTGTTGTGGCATCCAGGGTGCTCAGCGGGCCGAATGAAGCGATGGATGTGGACGAATCATTTCTGGATGACATTGAGCGCGCCCTGTACGCGGCGAAAATTGTTTCGTATACGCAGGGGTACATGCTCATGCGGGCGGCGGACATGCAGTATCACTGGGACCTGAATTATGGCGGCGTGGCACTGATGTGGCGGGAAGGCTGCATTATCCGGTCTGCTTTCCTGGAGAACATCATGGCTGCTTACCAGAAGGACCCCAACCTAATCAATCTGCTGCTGGATGATTACTTCCGCCAGCAGGTGGAGGAATCGCAGGCGGCCTGGCGCCGGGTGGTGGCGAAGGCGGTCACCTATGGCATCCCCGTCCCAGCCATGTCGAGCGCGCTGTCGTTTTATGATGGCTACCGGCATGAAAATCTCCCGGCCAATCTGCTGCAGGCGCAGCGCGATTACTTTGGGGCACACACCTATGAACGGGTGGATCAGCCGCGTGGCGAAATCTTTCATACAGACTGGACAGGGCACGGTGGTTCTGTGACGGCGGGTTCCTACGAAGCCTAGCCTGTGGATTAACGCGGTTCCTGTGAGGGTGCCGGTGCAGCGCCCTCACACTGTGTTTACGGTTGAAGGTTCAGGATGAGTATGGCTGAAGCAAGCGCATATGCGATCACCTTTCTGCTGGCTCTGGGCATGGCGGTTGTCACCACCCCCCTCATGATTCGTCTGGGCAGGCGACTGGGAATTGTCTCTCGGGTGACGGCGCGTCGCACCAACGAAGGCGACAGACGCAGTGTGTCAAAGCTGGGCGGTGGCACATTGTTTATCAGCTTTACGCTCACGGTTCTGCTGGCGCAGTTACTGCATATACCGCGCTTTGACCCCAACGAACCTAACCGGCTGGTGGGCCTGCTGCTGGGCAGCTGCCTGATTTTTATCGTGGGCCTCATTGATGATAAAGTGGAGCTGTCGTCGCTGCCGCTGCTGGCTGCTCAGGTGGCTGCCGCGATGATCGCCATTCATTTTGAAATCTTCATCGAGGGGTTCAACAACCCCTTAACCGGGACGATGACCGCATCCTGGCCCTTTGCCGTCACGGTGATTCTGACGCTGTTCTGGATTGTCGGCATGATTAACACCGTAAACTGGCTGGATGGGCTGGATGGCTTATCCTATGGGGTGGTGTGCATTGCGGCGACGGTGCTGTTTATCAACAGCGCGTTTGTGCTGGAACCGCCCCAGAAAAGTGTCAGCCTGCTGCCACTGGCGCTGATGGGCAGTACGCTCGGTTTTCTGCTGTTTAATTTTTATCCTTCGCGGATTTTTGCGGGCGGCGGCGCCTATCTGCTGGGGTATCTGATCGCCTGCCTGAGCATTATCGGCGGGGCGAAGATGGCCACCGTGCTGATGGTCATGGCGCTGCCGATTCTGGATACCGCCTGGCAGATTATCCACCGTTTGTTTAGCGGACGCAGCCCTTTCAGAGGGGACCGGGGCCATATTCATCACCGGCTGCTTGATCTGGGGTACAGCCAGCGGCAGATTGTGCTGGGCTATTACGCCTTCTGTGCCTTTTTTGGCACCCTGACGCTGGTGCTGGAAAGCCGGTCCTTCAAGCTGGTGTCCATGCTGGTGATGGTCGCGGTGATTCTGGCAGGCTTTGCCTTTGTCTGGGCCGCGACCCTGCGCCACGCAGGCGGCCTTGCCCAGCAAAAACAGAGCCGCGAGAATTCTCACGACCCTGTCTGATGAAGCCTGTGGGTTGGTTTAGTCGCCCGCAATTTCGTAAGCTGGCTGCGGCGCGCTGGCTTTCTGTTCCACGTCCTGTTCTACATACTTGCCGCGGCTCCAGGGGGTGCCGATGGCGGGCAGAAGGAAGTAATCTGCACCGATGTAGCCAGCGACTTTCCAGGCCAGAACCAGGGCGATGGCGGCTACAAACAGAAGCGGATTGGTGCTGGCGGACCCGGCCATCATGAAGTTCCAGTTCATAAACCCGCTGAAGAAGGCGGCGATGCCAACGAACATTCCCAGGATCAGGGCGATACCAATCAGAACCTCGCCATAAGCGATCAGCTTACCGAACCAGGTGTAGGCTTCAGCATCCAGCAGGCCCTGCAGAAATGCCCGGTACCAGTCGAAAGAAATAGCTGCGCGACCTGCTTCCGGAATGGCGACGGCGTGTTCCCAGAAGCCCCTCAGCGATTCGCCCGTTACGACCCAGCCGGGTTCAGTCACTTTGTGGATACCGGCATCTACCCACTGCCAGCCCAGCCAGACACGGACGATCAACCAGATGAATGAATAACGCGGATTGCTGAGCAGTTCGGTAACGACTTTTGGCTCCTCAATGACCCGGCTCTTGAATGTGACGGCCATTTTGTTTCTCCCTGTTCATCCTGTTGTTTTACGTTGATGATCCTATAGTAAGGCAGATCAGCCCGTGCCTGTAGCAGGCAAAACCCTATGCTTGGGGCCAGGATGTCAGGGTTTTGGAGGATTGTCTGTCAGGATTTTCCCGGCAGGGAGGAGTCATCGAGGATGCCATGCTTCAGGGCCAGCCGGACAAGCTGGGCACGAGTCTGAAGCTCCAGCTTGTCCATGCCGCGTGCGCGATAGGTTTCTACTGTTTTGACGCTGAGGTACAGCGTTTCGGCAATTTCTGCGTTGGTATAGCCCAGCGCTACCAGCCGCAGTACATCATATTCGCGCTCAGATAGCAGCTTCCAGGGATTTTCTTCTGCTTTGGGGGTAGCAGCATCTGGTATGAAATTCTGAAGCAGTTTGCCTGTCATGGCGGAATGCACATAAGTTTCGCCGCGCATCACCGCCCGGATTGCCATCAGCAGTTCGTTGTCCACCGCTTTTTTAAGCACATAGCCAGATGCCCCGGCGCGCAGGGTTTCGTGTAGATAGCTGGCGTCATCATGCATTGTTAGAATCAGGATGCGAGCTTCTGGCACTTCCTTGCGCAGCATGGGCAGCACGGACAGGCCATCCAGCCCTGGCATGTTCAGATCAAGCAGGATCAGATCGGGCTTTAACTCTTTTGCCTGTGCCCACGCTTCTGTGCCGTCGTTGGCCTCGCCAACGATGGTCAGGTCCGGTTGGTTGTCGATGAGCAGGCGCAGGCCCGATCTGAGCAGGGCGTGGTCGTCTGCGAGCAGGATGCGTGTGGTCATGGGCTGTTCTCCGCTGAATTTGGGGGGTAGGGCAGGACAACAAACAGGCTGGTGCCCTGGCCGGGCTGCGATTCAATGGTGAAGGTGCCGCCAAACAGGGCGGTACGCTCACGAATGCCCTGCAACCCCAGACTCTTATGGTGTATTTCCTCTGGCTGAAAGCCAACCCCGTCGTCTTCCACCACTACCCGAATTGTATCCTGGCGTTTGTCGATCAGGATGCTGACGTGCTGTGCCTGGGCGTGCCGGGCAATGTTGGTCAGCCCTTCCTGGATAATGCGGTAAATGCTGGTTTCCATTTCCAGCGGCAGCCGCCCGGTCAGCCCGTTGGCGACAAAATCCACATGCAGGCCATAACGCTGCTGATATTCCTCCACATAATGCGCAATGGCGCTTTGCAGGCCCAGGTCATCCAGCGCGCTGGGGCGAAGCTGCCAGGCCAGATTGCGGACTTCATCAATCGTTTGGCTGATGATACCGCGCAGCGTTTCGATCTGCTGATTGATGGCCGGGTCATCCAGGCTGCTGGCCAGGTTCTGCATCCCGATCAGCAGGGAGGTCAGCGCCTGGCTGGTGCTGTCGTGCAGCTCGCGGGCAACCCGTTTGCGCTCATCTTCCTGTGCGATAATCACGCTGCTGACGTACTGTGCGCGCAGGGCGTCTCTTTCCTGCCGGGCGCGTTCGGCCTGTGCCAGCGAACGAGTCATGGCGTTAAAGGCAGTGGCCAGTTCGCCAATCTCATCGTTGGCCCAACGATCTACCTGCCGGGCAAAATTGCCCTGAGAAACGGCTTTTGTGGCCTCCACCAGGCTCAGAATCGGGCGTGTCAGAATCCACGTGAGGAAAAAGGCGGCAGCAAAACCCACCACCACCATAATGAAGGTGATGGAGATAAGCTGCAATGTAACGGCGTTAACGGTCTGATGAATCTGCTCTACCCCCAGGCCCAGCCGGACAATGCCCTGGCTGATGGGGAGAGATGTAGCAAAATCGAGCACAGTCTGGTTGTTCATCTCCAGGTAGGTGATATGATCGTGCAGGCTGCTGGTAGCCACGTTCAGACTCTGCGGCAGCAGTTCCGCGGGGAGTTCCTGTTCGAGGGTGCTGGCAAGCAGGTCGCCTTTATTATCGAAAGCCACAATATAGGCGACTTCGGTGTTGTGGCCTTCGTTGGAGTAATGCCTGCTTAAATCTTCCAGCATGAAATCCAGCGCTTCGTACATGTCGCGCACCACCAGGCTATCCACCTGGTCTGCCATGTGCAGGTTGAGGGCGATGCCCTGCTGAATCAGTTCGGACAGCAGGTTTTCGTACAGCACGGCGCGCATTTGCAGCGTGACAAACAGGCTGAGCAGCAGAATCACGCCCAGTACAATGCCAAGCACCTTGATACGGACACTGACTCCGCCTGCAATTTCCCAGAAGGACTGGAAGATGCGCGATTGGACAAGCCGGTTCATCTGCTGGCCTTTATGAAAATCGGTAACAAAAAAGCGAACCAACAACTGCTGGTTCGCCAGTGTACCCCCGACAGGACTCGAACCTGTGCCTCTGCCTCCGGAGGGCAACGCTCTATCCTCTGAGCTACGGGGGCAACGCTCCTATAGTATCAGATTTTCAGTTACGGGACAAGACCAGCCTGGCCGGTGAGGATCAAGTATAATAAACTGCGTTGCTCTGGAGGACGCTTACTGTGATTGTGTTGATTTTATTCGCGCTGGCAGCCGCTGTCACAGGCTGTCAGGTGGTCGGTTCACCCGATATTCCGGCGACGACGCAGGCAGAGAACCTGGAAATTGTGCACGAGGCTACGCGCATCGCGCAGGCTGCTCAGGCAGATCGAGAAGCGGTTGCAGCCACTGCAGACGCGGTCATGACGGAGGTGGCAGACCTGCAGCAGGCGAATTTGGTCCTGCTGGCGACAGTGCGCGCTGGTGACCCGCCCACGCAGGGCGTCATCGTCAGCACCGATGGTCTGGGGCAGGTGCCGGCGCTGACCCCCGGCCAGCGCTGGTTTACGAGAACCGGGGTTTCGCAGAGGATTAACGAGGCGGATGGCTGTGTGGTTTCGCCCCAGATTACCTTTACAATGGATACCCCGATCATCTATGCCACGATGCGGGTTTTTAACATCGAATCCGGGGTGCAGTTGAGCGCGCTGTGGGAGCGTGAGGGGATGGAGATGTACCGGGACAGCTTTGTGCTTAACCGGGGGGCATCTGAAATCTGCCTGTGGTTTTCCATAGAACGATCCGAAGTTGAGTTTGTGCCCGGCAACTGGACTGTGCGGTTGTTTGCGGATGGGTTTCAACTGGAATCGCCGCTGGCCTTTACGATCCTGGAGCCGGGGGCCAGCTAAACCACGACTTGGTTGAATAAACTCAACATGGTAGTATATGCCGCTGGATTGAACAGGATGGGGAAACAGCGTTGAAGTGGGTCGCCGGGTTGGTTCTGCTGGGGGTTCTGGGGTTTGCGCCGCTGCTGCAGGCGCAGACGAATACCCCTGTTCCATCGCCCACACCGGCGTTTAACGTGGTGGTCGCGCCGGATGTTTTTGTGCGCGGTGGCCCGGGGCGGGGGTATATCCCGGTGGGCAGCCTTGTAGCGGGGGATGCTCTGTTCCCCATTGGCCGCAACGCTGATGCTACCTGGGTGATGATTGCGTACAACAATGGCTTTGGCTGGGTGCGCCGGGACCTTGCCTTCTGGCTGGATGATGTTGACGCGCTGCCGGTGATTGGGCCGGATAATCTGACTCCCAGCCCTGTACCGGGCCAGGAAACCAGCACGCCTTTTCTCATTTCGCCAACGCCAGAAGGAAACTGGGTTCAGGTGGGGCCGGCAGGTGCGTTTGTGCGTGCCGGGCCAGGCCGCCAGTACGAGATTATCGGCATCATCCGCGATGGCGATATTCTCGGAGAAGCTGTCGGGCGGAATCAGGATGATTCCTGGATTCTATTCCGTCATGAGGAGGGCTTTGCCTGGATTTTGCGCCCACTGGTGCGCTGGGCGGACGATCTGGATGATCTGCCCGTGCTGATGGAAAACGCGCTGACGCCTACCGCGACCTTTACCGCCAGCGTTACGCCATCCACAACCCCAACGCCGACAGACACGCCGACCCCGACACAGACGCCAACCGCCACCGCAACTCTGACTCCAACGCCGACTCCCACCCGGACGCCCACGGCTTCTGATACGCCCACCGCGACGGTGACGCCTTCGCCAACTGAAAGCGCGACCCCCACCAGCACAGACACCGCGACTCCATCGGCCACGCATACCCTTACCAGCACGGCGACGGCAAGCCAGACTCATACCACGACTCCGGCGCCCACCCTGACTGAAACACCAGAGCCGACCCGCACCACGCGGCCGACTCAGACAGTCACAGCGACGGTAACGAACACGCCAGCGCCTACGGATACCCTCAGCCCGACACCAACCGCCAGCGCGACTGAGGCTCCTGCAACCAGCACTGCCACCGCGACGACCACCCCCACGCTGACGGCTACCGCCAGCGCCACCAGCACCCCCACGGACATACCAGATACGCCGACAGCAACTGCGTCGCCCACAGTGACGGCTGAACCAACAGAAACCATGACCACAACGCCGCAGGATGCAGCTGTCCTGCCGGATGCAGTCACTGAGGTGGCGGATGTCAGTGCCACACCGGCAGTGACAGCCACCCACACACAGACACGCACCAGCACCCCGACATCGACGCCGCGCCGGGCTGCGACCGCCACCATGACCCGCACGCCCAGGCCAACGGAAACCAGCAGCCCGACGCCGTCTCCTGCACCGTCAGAAACGCCGGAGCCATCGGCCACTTCTACCCTGACTCGCACCGCAACCGCGACCTCGCTGCCCAGCGACACGCCCGCACCTACGCAAACGGACACCCCGGCAGTGACGGCCTCCTCGACGGCCAGCAGCACGCCCGCGCCCACAACCCCGGCACCAACAGAGACATTGGCCGGGGCGGTGATTGCCCAGACAGCGACAGCGACGCTGCTGCCGCAGGTGATCGACGGGGAGGGTGACGGCGATGACGGGAGCGGTCGTTTCCCGCTGGAGGCCGTGATCGGCGGGGCAATCCTGCTGGCAGTGGTTGGCTATATCGCGCTGTATCTGGGCGGTGTGATCGCGACAGAGCGTTATGCCCGCGGCTTTGTGGTGGATACCTGCCCGGTTTGCCGGCGCGGACAGCTTCAAGTGGAAACTCGCCAGACTCGCCTGTTTGGCATCCCCAGCCCGCGCCGCATTGTGCGCTGTACAGAATGTCGTTCTGTGCTGCGAGAAGTGGGGACCCGGCGCTGGCGTTACGCAGTAGACCCGGTTGAGAACGCCGCAGTTTATGAACGCTTTAATGGACGCGAAATTGACGAGGAAACGCTGGTTCAACTGGCGAATCAGCCGCTGGCAGCCGATGCGCCAAAACCCCGGCCACCCGTTGAGCCGCCAACCTTTGTGGATACGGACGATCAATAGAAGTCAGATGAAAAAGCTATGTTTGCTGCTGGCAGGGCTGCTTGCAGCCTGTCAGACAGCGCCACAGGCAACACCATTTTCCGTGACACTGGCCCCTTCAGAGTCAGTGCAGGTTGTTCAGCATATGACCGCAGTGCCAACAGCGGACCTTTCCACGCTGACGCCGACTCTCACTGCGACACCCACAGCCACCCAGACCCCAACGGTGACTCCTACCGCTACCGACACCGTGACGCCCACCCCCAGCCCAACCCTGACGCCAAGCGCCACCCTCGATATTGACGATCTGCCAACAGATCAGGAGGTCACTGGGACCGGCGCGCCGCCGACCTGGACACCGCCGCCGGACGATCCTTCGGTACAGGTGGCGGATCATTATCACCTGCGCCGGCCCATTGCCGATGGTGGTGTCAACTGGGTGGATCGCACCTATCCTTATGGTGGCACGTCTGGCGGACGCTTGCAGGTGCATCATGGGGTGGAATTTGTCAACCCGCGTGGGACGCCTGTACTGGCCGCAGGCGATGGCACCGTCGTTTTTGCGGGCACAGACAGCGCGTCACAATATGGCCCTACCACCAATTATTATGGCAACCTGGTCGTGATTCAGCACAACTTCACCGCGCCAGAAGGCCAGCCCGTGTTCACGCTCTATGGCCACCTGGACCGCATTGAGGTCCAAACAGGCCAGCAGGTGGTGCAGGGGGCACAGATCGGTAATGTGGGCGACAGCGGCATTGCTCAGGGGCCGCATCTGCATTTTGAGGTGCGGGTGGGCGACCCGGCCGATTTCGGCGCGACACGCAACCCGGAGCTGTGGGTTTTCCCCTTTTTTAGATACGGGACGCTGGCCGGACGTTTGACGGATGCCAGCGGCAACCTGCTGCGCGACGCGACCCTTCAGGTGCGGTCTGTCGATATTCAGCGGTATGCCTTCACCTACGCGGATGATTCAGTGAACAGCGATCCCGTGTTTAACGAGAACTTCGTGCTGGGCGATCTGCCCGCCAATTATTATGAAGTCTCCGTGACGGAAAATGGCCGGGTGCGTTTTCGGGATACCATTTATGTGTACCCAAACCGCACCACCTGGATTGATGTGCAGTTAAATTAGGGGCCTCCCACACTCTGGGAAGCCCCATTCCTCAGAAGATCAGCCCTGATACACGCGCAGGGTGACCTGAAGCTGGTCGCCCGGGATGTTATCGACCCGCAGCACGCCCCGGTTGCCATCAGCGGTGATGACGCCGATGATGGTTCCGGCATTCATCGACGTGCGGGGGATAGTAGTCTGGTTCACAATGCCCGGGTTGATCAGGTCCCAGTGAACCGTATCAAACGTGACGTTGGGGATGATGCCCAGTTGTGCCCCGAACAGCGCATCCAGCTTGGCGCTGGCGCCGCTTCCGTTCCAGTTGACATCCCCCTGGACGGCGTTACCTTCAAGGTCCAGCGTTCCGCCGGGGTCCAGCGCGGCGGTGGTCTGGCGGATGATGCCCCTTTCAACCGTATAGCTAAAGGTAAAGGTGTTGTTATTGGCTTCGCCAGGACCTTCGGGCACTTCGTTGTTCAGGTCTGCGACAATGACCGTGCTGTAAACACCGGTGTTGGTCAGTGTGCCAGACAGCGACACGGTGATCGCCTGGCCTGCCGCCAGCCCGGGGATGGTCGCCGCGCTGTAGACATCGTTGGGCGGGAAAGTCGCGGCGATGGCGAAGCTCCCGGCATTGGAATTGCCCCGATTGCGCACCACGACATTGACGTTAAAGTTCTGCCCGGCGATGATGGGCGATGGCACCGCCGCAGCCGATTCAATCACAATATCGGCTTCCTGGGGCGGGGCAGGGGTAGCGGTAGCCGCCGGGGTGGGGGTAGGTGGCGGCTCGATAATCGGCACGGTATTAAGATTGCCAAAAATCTCCATGATGCCCGCAGACATCCAGCCCTGCCGCCCCCGGAAATCGATCACAATCCACGTGTTTTCGCGGTTCGCGCCAATCACGCGGACCGTTTCGCCTTCCTGCAGTTCGCCCAGAATTTCAAACTGGGTGCTGGGGCCGCTGCGCACGTTCTGGAACGGGCGCCCGGTGACTGTAGCGACTACTCCGTCCGGCGTCGGTGTGGGCGATGGACTGATTACCAGAACAGGCTGGTCATCCGGCAGGCGAACCCCGCCGGCATAGCGGGCCATCACCTGGGGGGCGCCATAGACGTTCACACGCACAACCGCGACGGTGTTGCTGGTTTCGCCAGGGCTAAGGGTGGCCGGACGCAGAATGCCCTGTACCCCCTCGATATTGTTCAACTGGCGGATATTGCCCAGCAGGTCATCCGGCAGGCTGACCGCTTCTGCCAGCAGAATCACGGAATCATAGGCGGCAGCGGCGATGGGGTCCGGAATTTCTGCATAGGTGCGCACATAGTTCCCCAGGAACTGATCGCTGCTGGCATCTGATGATGTATAAGCCCAGGTGGTGGTAGACAGCATGCCCATACGCAGGTCGAGCGGGGCAAGCTCGGCAAATACGGGGGTCGTGGCGCGGTTATAGGCCACGGTGCCGTTCCAGCCGGACTGGCGCAGCGTGGTAAACAAATCGCTGGCGAGCTGCTCTTCGCCATAGACAATGACCGCCTGTGGATTGCTCTGGACAATGGTGGTGGCCAGGTCGTCAATCCGGGCTTCGAGCAGCAGTACCTGAGGATTGACCCCCAGCGATTGTGCCGCGCTTGAAAAACCGACCACGTTATCCGTGCTTTCAACATCAAGCTGGACCACAGTGATGGTATTGAGATTCTGCTCATCGATCAGGTAACGTGCCAGCGCCTGCCCCTGCAGAATTTGCGCCGCGCGCGAACGAAAGATGCGATCTGTCGTATCGCTGAGCAGCAGGCTGTCGCTGGTTGCCGGGGTGAAGACAGGGACATTCAACCCCTGAAGCAGCGCCAGATTATCGACGACCTCGGCGCCTGTTGTTGGTCCCAGCGCGGCAATAATATCCGCCTGGTTCAGATTGGTGATGGCCGTTTCCAGTGGGCTGCCTGCTGGCTGCGCTACAATTTCCAACTGGAAGAAGGTGCCGTCGGCCCCTTGTACGCCACCTGCCGCGTTAATTTCCTGCGCGGCCAGCATCGCCCCTTTGCTGATGGGGCCGTGTTCATCACCCAGAACACCAATGCGAAAGACAGGTTGCTGGGCAATGACTGGCTGAAGCGACAGGAGCGCGAACAACAGCAAGAGGGCTGCTACCGGTATTCGTTTCACAAAGTTCCTCCTATTCCTTGGTCGTTGACATAGCTGGTTACCACAACCCGCTAATTTCTATTCTACATGCTGTTGCGCGTGTTGGCTTGAATTTCACCCCTCAAAAGACTATACTTGCTTATTATTTGAACCTGAGTTGGTACCGGGGTAATAGTCGACTGATGCAACGGGAACGTGTAGCAGACGATGTGTACGTCTTTTCCAGCGATCTGTACGCCCAGGTTACGGCCAGTGTGATTAAGACATCTGAAGGCGCTGTCCTGGTCGATACGCTTGTGTACCCGGACGAAACCCGCCAGATTAAACGTTTTATCGAAAACAGGCTGGGGATGCGCGTGATTTATGTGATTAATACGCATTTTCATGCCGACCATACGACCGGGACCTGTTTCTTTAAAGACGCGCACGTTATCAGCCATGTGCTGTGCCGCACCTTGCTGGAAGAACGCGGGCGCGAAAGCCTGGAAAAGGCAAAGGCCACCGCAGAGGAACTGCGCGAAGTCGAACTTGTGCTGCCGGATATTGTGTTTTCTGAAGGCGAGCTGACTCTTCATGTCGGGGATAAGACGCTGAATCTGCGTCATTCTCCGGGGCACAGTCCGGATTCTATCACCTGCTATATCCCGGAGGACCGGGTGCTGCTGGCGGCCGATACCATGATGCCGATCCCCTACTTTGTGGATGGGGATTACGATGATTTTGTGATCTCGCTGAAGAATCTTCGTCATCATTCTTATGAATGTGTGGTTCAGGGGCACGGCGAGGTGATCCTGCGCGGTGAGATTGATGATAAGATTGAAAGCGATCTGGAGTATTTGCGGCGCCTGCGCAAGGCAGTGGATCAGGCCCTGGCGGACGGCACATCGCTTGATAAAGTCGATATTGAGGCCTGTGGTAAAAGCCGAATCCTGCTCAACGGGGCAGCGCAGCAGCTGCATCGGCAGAATGTCCTGGCGCTGGCCCAGCAGCGGCGGGAACCTGTGCAGTTACCCTGATTGACGATAACTCGCGTGTTGATTAATCTGTATCATGATTCAGATGAGGGATGCTATGCCAGAATCAAGCTATTTGACACCAGAAGGCGCAGAGGAACTGCGGCAGGAACTGGATCGGCTGGTGAATGTACGCAGACCAGAACTGGCGCAGAAGCTGAAAGAGGCTGTCGCACAGGGTGATCTCAAAGAGAATGCGGATTATCATGATACCAGAGAGCAGCAGTCGTTTGTAGAAGGACGCATCCAGTATCTGGAAAATGTGCTGCGTTCTGTGGTCATCATCAACAATACCGGCGCGACTGATAAGGTGCGGCTGGGGTCTGAGGTGACGATCCGCGAAGAGGGGACGGATGAGGACGAGACCTACATGATCGTCGGTGCGGCAGAGGCGAACCCGCGTGAGGGGAAAATTTCGCACGAAAGCCCCATAGGCGCGGCGCTGATCGGACAGAAGAAGGGCGCTGTCGTCACCGTGGAAACCCCCGGCGGCGCCACAAAATTTAAGATCAGACGCATTAACTGATTTGCAACCTTAAGTGGATAATGAAAAACGCCCTGGATAACCCGGGGCGTTTCTGTTTAGCCTATCGGTGTAAAGTCGCCGGTTCCCCCAAATGGGTCATCTTCTGGTGGGGGCGGCGATGGCCGGGAGGGGGGTGGTGTGCCCGGCAAATCTCTGGGCGGCGGCGGGCTGTATGGCGATGGCGGTGCAGCGGGTGGCATCGCCGGTGTGGCGGGCCGGTCTACCGCTGGCGGCAGGCTGTAGCCTGTATCCGGCGGGGACAGCCGTTCCGTGGGCGAAGCTGTCTGCATCGCAGGGCCAGCCGGCACTGCTGCCCCGGTCTTTCGCCAGACCGCAATTTCAATAGTCGCTTTTTCCAGATAACTTCTGGGCGGCAGCGGCCCCTGGCCATATTCCATCTCGACGACGCGCGCCTGCAGCCGCAGCGTGTTTGTATCCAGTGTGGCCACCGCGCCGGGCTGCATCAGGACGATATCGCCTTTAGTCTCCAGCTTGCTTCTGATGGCCGGATCGTTATAGGCATGTTCAGTAGCGAACACCGTCGTCATTGTGCGTACAAAGTCTTCCTTATCGAACAGCCAGACTTCAATGGCGGTCACTTTGGCAGGGTCGCCCTCGCCAATGGTTTCAGAGATAGCCGCGCCACATTCACCCAGAAACATGCCGCTGCTGTCTTCCACCTCGAACGAATCGTCGTACTGGCCGCGTCCCATCAGATACACAGACATTTTGCGCGTGACAGGCTCGCCAAGTTCAGCATCGACCGGCGCGGCGGACTGCCTGGCTTTGGTTTCCGCATCGCGTGCAGCGCGCATGGCGTCAATCGTGCGCTGCGTGGCTTCGTCAGATACCCCCACCTGGCCGCGTGCGCGTCTGATTGCGGGTTCAATCAGGTTCGGGTAAACAAGCAGCTTTCCTACAAGCGCAATGAGAACCGTGGCCACAATCATGACCAGCGAACCTACAATGAACGGCATGAGATTGCCGATCAGGCTCGGGCGTGGGGGCGGCGGGTTGCCAGGCTGTGCCTGCTGGGCCAGTTCTCTGAAGCCCGGCACATCAATGCCCTGTGCATCCACAATACCAAGCGGGTCATCCACCGCCGCCAGCAGATTGACCATGCTCTGATCAAATTCGGAGCTGGGAGCAGAAGAACTGGTGACCGCCGCATAGCGGTCTGCCAGCAGGCGCACCCATTCATTCTGCCAGCCCTGTTCAAGCTGGCTGGGATCGCCATCATAGTAAATAGTCGGAGAGATGGCATAGGCCCACAGCAAACCGATAATAAACGCCAGGACAACAATAAGCACGGTTGACCCACTGGGCATGGAGGGTTGCAGCACCACCCGGTAAACGCCGTTGTAAGTGCCAACCAACCAGTCGCGGAGTTTCTGCATAAGCTGCGGCCTTTCAACAATCGACCCGATAATTCCCTCTGTATTGTACAGGAAATGCCGGGATTGCAAAAATTAAGCACTAAGCCGGTTCCGCGGTCACCTCGGTCACCTCATCAAGCCGGTATGTGCGTTCGCAGTTAGTACACTGCGCTGTCGTTCGATTTTGCTCTACCAGCAGGCCGCCACAATTGGGGCAGGGCTGTGCCAGCGGGCGTTTCCAACTGGTGAAGTCGCAATCCGGATAGCGCGAGCAGCCAAAGAACACGCGCCCCCGCCGTGACCGTCGCTCCACGATTTCGCCGCCGTGCTCCTCGCCGCATACAGGGCAGGGAATCCCCAGGCGTTCCAGCCAGGGTTCTGTATAACGGCATTCGGGGTAATTGGCACAGCCAATAAACTTGCCAAATCGCCCATATTTGACCACCAGGGTCTGATGACCGCCACAGGAGGGGCAATCGCGCCCGATAGGTTCTTCCTGCGCGATCTGTGGCATGTTCTGGCGGGCCGTATCAAGCTGCTGGGCGAATGGTTCGTAAAATTCGCGCAGCATGGGCCGCCACTGCATCTTGCCCTCTGCAATGTCGTCCAGTTCTTCCTCCAGATGTGCTGTGAACTGATAATCCATCACTTCCGGGAAGAATTTCACCAGCAGATCGTTGACCGTCCTGCCGATTTCTGTCGGCGCAAGACGTTTATCCTGCCGGGTCACATATTCGCGATTCTGAATGGCGGCGACAATAGGCGCATAGGTGCTGGGCCGCCCGATGCCATATTCTTCGAGCGTGCGGACCAGGCTTGCTTCTGTATAGCGCGGCGGCGGCTGTGTAAAATGCTGCTCTGGCAGCAGGCGCAGCAGCCTCAGCAGTTCATCTGCGGTAAGCACCGGCAGGATACGTCCTTCGTCGGCATCTGGTGCCACATCATCGTCGTGTGTGTCTTCGTACAGTGCCAGAAAACCCTGAAACTGAATCGTGCTGCCGGAAGTGCGGAACAGGTAGGGCATATCCGCTTCTGATTGTCCGGCGGCAATTTCGATCCGGATCGTGTTGTAAATGGCGTTGGACATCTGGCTGGCGACAAAGCGTTCCCAGATGAGCGTATACAGCCGCAGTTGATCCCGCGTTAGCGTGGTTCTCAGGGCCGAAGGTTCGCGCTGAACGCCGGTGGGCCGGATCGCCTCATGCGCTTCCTGGGCACCTTTGGCGCGTGTCCGGTAGACCGGCGCCTGGGCTGGCATAAAGTCGTTGCCAAAGCGCCTGCGAATATAGGCCCGTGCGTCCTCCTGCGCCTGTTTAGAGATGTTGGTGCTGTCCGTACGCATATAGGTAATGAGGCCAATGGTGCCATCTGCGCCCAGGTTGATACCTTCGTACAACTGCTGCGCGATGCTCATGGTGCGCTGGGCATTAAAGCCGAAGCGGCGCGAAGCCTCCTGCTGTAGGGTGCTGGTGGTAAAGGGCGCAGACGGTTTGCGCTGGCGCGTGCCGCGTTTGATGTCGCTGACCCGGTACTGGCTTTTTTCCAGCGCTTCGAGATGCGGGCGCACTTCACCTTCGCTGCCGAAGCTGACATCCTGATTGTTGATTTTAACCAGCCTGGCTGTAAACCGGTCTGCCCTGGACCCGTTCTCCTGCTGTTTTTGCAGTTCAGCATCCAGCGTCCAGTACTCTACCGGGGTGAAATTCTCAATCTCGCGCTCGCGGTCCACGACCAGGCGCACCGCAATGCTTTGCACACGACCGGCGGATAACTGATTACGCACCTTCTGCCACAGCAGCTCCGTGATGTTATAGCCCACGAGCCGGTCCAGAATGCGCCGCGCCTGATAGGCATCAACGACTTCCATATTGATCGAACGCGGGTGCGCGAAGGCTTCCTGCACCGCATTATCCGTAATCTCGTGGAAGACAACGCGGTGGACTTTGTCTTCATCAATATCAGCCGCCGAAATCAGATGCCATGCAATGGCTTCGCCCTCACGATCGGGGTCCGTCGCCAGGTAAATCTCCTCAGCGTTTTCGACATCCGCTTTCAGTTCCTTGACCACATCCCGCTTGTCATTCATGACGCGGTATTTGGGTTCAAAGTCGCTTTCCACATCTACGGACAACTGCGAAACCAGTAGATCGCGCACATGACCCTTCGAGGCTTTGACGGTATAGCCTTTGCCCAGGAAATTGCCAACGGTGCGGGCTTTGGCTGGCGATTCGACAATGACCAGCTTGCCCACGCGCCGGTTATTTTTGCTGGTGCCCGCCTTTGCTGCCGTTTTGCGGCTGGCTTTCTTTGTCGCGCCGGCTTTTTTGCTGGCCGTTTTGCGCGATTTGCTGCGGGCAGGTTTTTCGATATTGGTGGGTTTGGGCAGGTGCTCGTGTTCCGGGGTCGCCCCCATGCGGAACAGCGTCGTGCCGCACACAGCACAATTTCCACGTGTCCCCGGTGTCCCTGTTTTGGTGTATACCGCTTCAGCGTTCGCGATTTCTCGTTTGGTTTTACACTTTACACAGTAAGCCTGTAGTGTTTCACTCATGGAGTTTCCCCGATATCGTCACAGATATTTGTAGTTCTTGTTCGTCAGCAGTTTATTGACCACTTCCTTGACATCCTGGGTGCGGTCCTTATGACACAGCAGGAGCGCATCTGGTGTTTCTACAATAACAATGTCTTCAATGCCAATCGTGACTGTGAGTTTATCGCTGTAGACGAGTGTATTTTTTGTGTCAATCACGACATTTACGGGCGATTTGCCCTTAAAATGGTTGCCGTTCCGGTCCAGCTTCAGGACTTCGAACAATGCGCCCCAGCTTCCCACATCGTTCCATCCAATATCTACCGGGATGACCACGATATCCTGCGCATTCTCCATCACGGCGAAATCCAGCGAAATCTTGCGGATGTTATCCCAGGATGCTTCCAGCGTGTCTTCAAAGTGTTCCGTATCCACCACTTCAGCGATCGGCTGGAACTGCTCATACATTTCTGGCTGCTGGCGCTTGAATTCGTTCAGCGCCTTTTCTGCCTTCCAGATGAACATACCAGAGTTCCAGGTATATTCGCCAGATGCGATAAATTGCAGCGCGGTGGTTTCATCCGGTTTTTCAGTAAAGCCCAGCGAATGATAGGCCTGGAAACCATTCATCTGTGCAAAGGGTTCTCCCTGGCGGATATAGCCAAATCCGGTGGCCGGGTAGGTGGGAGAAAGGCCCAGGGTCACGATACAGCCTTCCTGCGCCAGATCATGCGATGCCTGCAGGACATCACGAAACTTTTCCTTGCGCGTGATGTGATGATCTGCTGTCAGGATGGCGACCACAGCCTCCGGGTCGCGCTCGTGAATGACGGTGAGGCCCAGGGCCGCCGCCGGGGCGGTGTCGCGCCCGTAAGGTTCGATAATAAAATTTTCCAGCGGAATTTCCGGCACATCATTGTGCATAACATCAAAATACATACGGCCGGTGACAACGTAAATCTGTTCTGGCCTGAACAGCGGCGCCAGGCGCTGGACACTGACCTTAAACATGGAATCATCTTCGACAAGTGGCAGCAGTTGTTTAGGTGTATCCTGCCGGCTCATGGGCCACAAACGGGTTCCCCCTCCACCAGCCATGATCATGGCATAGAAGTGTTCCATAGAGAATATGCTCCGTGATGTTGATTAATGTGCATGTACCATGCAATACTGCATCGGGCCGACTTTTCTGGCAAGTCCCTTCAGTTCCAGGATCGTCAATGTGCCTGTCACCTGTGCGATGGGCAGCCCACAGGTCCGGGCCAGATCATCGACGTGCAGCGGGTCCGCGCTCAGGCAGTTCAGAATCTGCTTTTCCACATCGTTGGCAGGGGCAGCAGCTTCTGCAATAGTTTTCGCCTCAAACCGGGTGTAGGTAATCTGAAGCTCGTTGAGAATATCTGCCTCAGAAATCACCAGCTTGGCTCCTTCCTGAATCAACCGGTTGGCGCCCCGGCTGGCCTGGCTGAAAATGTTGCCTGGAACAGCGAAAACATCGCGTCCCTGTTCTGCGGCCATATCGGCGGTAATCAGTGCGCCGCTGCCTTCTGGTGCCTCGATCACCAGCACCCCCAGCGCGATACCGCTGATAATGCGGTTGCGGCGCGGGAAGTTGCGACCTTCCGGCGCAGTGCCCAGCGGAAATTCGCTGAGCAGGGCACCGTTCTGCTCGATGGCCTGAGCCAGCTCGCGGTTATCTGCCGGGTAAATCTGATCAATGCCGCTGCCCAGGACCGCGATAGTGCGCCCGCCCGCTTCGACTGCGCCACGATGCGCGCTGGTGTCGATGCCGTGTGCCAGCCCGCTGACAATCGTGACTCCCTGACGCGCCAGCGCACCCGACAGCCTGTAGGCCGCTTCCATGCCATAATGAGTCGCCTTGCGCGTGCCGACGACGCTCAGCGCGTTCTGATCTGGTGGCAGCAGCGTGCCCTTTACATACAGCACCACCGGCGCATCTGGCAGCGTTTTCAGAAGCGGCGGGTAGGTCTCATCGGCCAGGGTGAGCAGCCACGCCCCGGCTTTTTCGACTTTTGCCACTGCCGCATCCAGGTCAAGATGTGCCCGCAAACGCAGCAGATTGGCACAGGGCTGCGATTCTAAACCGGCCTGCCGCAGTTGTCTTTCAGTCGCCTGCCAGGCTGGCTGCAGATCACCAAACCAGTTTAATAAATTGCGGATACGCCTGGGGCCGATGCCGGATACCAGACTGAAACCAAGCCAGTATTTCTGGTCGTTCACGGAAGCTCGACGGCTGATAAATTATCCGCAAACAGCATAGCAAGCGTTGCTCTTGCTTGTCAAGCACACAAATTTTGTCAGGGGAGCAGGCCTTCGGGCAGGCTGACCACGATGAAGCCCTGATCGATGTGGGTTTGCAGGACGGTTTCTTCGGTGACCGGGATCAGGATTTCGCCGTGCTGCGGGCTGTCTACTACATAGACATCGTTGGCGCCGGTTTCCAGCACATCAACAATTTTGCCCAGGGTGACATCGTCTGTGGTGCGAACATCCAGCCCGATGAGTTCAAACAGGTAAAATTCACCTTCTTCGAGCGGTACGGCATCTGACATCGCCACCATGACGTTCAGTTCGCGCAGTTCATCGGCCCGGGTGCGGTCATCAATGCCTTTCAGCTTGAGAAGGCCATAATCCTGGTGCATTCGCATATGCTGCACTTCATAGGCGGCAGGCGCCTTTGAATGAATGCTTTCTGCGAGGTAGACCTTCTCAAGCTGTGGGATGCGCTCCGGATAATCCGTCAGAATGCGCATACGCAGTTCGCCGCGTATTCCATGCGGACGCAGGATTTCTCCGATCAGCAGATAACGCGGACGATCTGTCATACGTTACAGTATCTCGAGGATGATCCGTTTGCGGCTGCGGTTTTGCTGATCAGCCACTCTTAGCAGTGACCGGATCGCGTTTGCCACCCGTCCATCCTTGCCAATCACTCGACCGACATCTTCCGGGGCAACCTGAAGCTCCAGAACGATGGCGGCATTGGTGGAACGGCGCCGGACTTTCACCTGCGAGGGATCGTTGACGAGGCTCTTGGCAATGTACCCCACCAGGTCTTCCATTGAAGGATCTTGCTGGGAATAATGTCGAGAAGACACTACGCTTCCGCCTCTTCGGTGCTATCGCTTTCTGTAACAGCCGCTGCTTCCTGCGCTTTGATGCGGGACTGAGCCGGTGCAGGATAGCGGGTCTTGGGGCTGACAGGTTCTGCCTGTGCAGCCTGTGCTTCTGCTTCGGCCACCAGCGATTCCAGGCTTTCGCCTTTGCGCAGGCGCTCGAAACGTGCCCAGGTGCCCGTGCGCACAAAAATCTTGCGTACCGTGTCGCTGGGCTGTGCGCCCGTGCTCAGCCAGTACAGGGCGCGGGCTTCATCCACCACATTGGTGTTGGGCCGGGTGCGCGGGTTGTAATGGCCGATAATCTCGATAAAACGGCCATCGCGCGGGCTGCGCTGATCTGCAACGACGATACGATAGCTGGGCTGCTTCTTCAGCCCGACGCGGCGTAGACGAATACGAACCATGGATGAAAATCTCCTTAGATACGCGCTCTCATGCGTTCACCTGAACGGAGAGCCACTGTCGTAAAATAGCGTGACATGAGGGACGACAGTTGGGGAAGGGGAGACCCCTAGCCCGGAAAACCCGGCAGACCACCGCCCGGGAAGTTAAAGCGGCCCCTGCGCAACTGGCTCATAAGTTTTTTCATGTCACGGAACTGCTTAATCACCTGATTGACATCGCTGACCTGGACGCCGCTGCCTCTGGCAACGCGCTTTTTGCGACTGGCATCCAGAATCTTCGGGTTGTTGCGCTCCTGAACCGTCATGGAGCTGATGATCGCTTCCACCTTTTTGAGGTTGCGTTCCATGTCTTCCTGACTGATCTGTTCCTGCAGGCGGTTCATGCCGGGAACCATGTTCAGAAGCTGGCCAATTGGCCCCATTTTGCGCACGCGGCGCAGTTGATCGAGAAAATCCTGCAGCGTAAACTCGTTTTCCATCAGTTTCTGCTGCAGTTTGAGCGCTTCCTCCTCGTCGAAGTTGGCTTCCGCTTTTTCGATCAGAGTCAGGACATCGCCCATGCCCAGAATGCGTGACGCCAGACGGTCGGGGTGGAAAACCTCGAATCCGTCAATCTTTTCGCCAGTCCCCAGGAATTTGATCGGGACACCGGTCACCGCGCGCATCGAGATTGCCGCGCCGCCACGCGCATCACCATCCACTTTGGTCAGGATCAGCCCGGTCAGGCCGATTCGCTCATTAAAGCCTTCGGCAATGTTGACGGCTTCCTGCCCGGTCATGGAATCTGCCACCAGCAGCACTTCCGCCGGGTTGGTGCGCTGCTTGATCTGCTCCAGTTCGGCCATCAGCTCGTCGTTGATCTGAAGCCGGCCTGCCGTATCGACAATGACCACAGCGGCATCGCTTTGCTGGGCAGCCTTGATGCCGCGTGCCACAATGTCCGGCGGGCGCGCACTGGTCCCTTCCTCGTAGTAGGGCACATTGATCTGTTTTGCCAGCGTCACCAACTGATCGACTGCCGCAGGCCGGTACGTATCCGCCGCGATCATAAACGGGCTGCGCCCTTCGCGCCGCAGATAAGTGGCCAGCTTGGCGGCAGTGGTGGTTTTCCCGGAACCCTGCAGCCCCACCAGCATGATGACATGCGGTCTGGTGCTGCCAGAAAAACTCAGCCGGCCAGGATCGCCCAGCGTTTCCATCAGTTCTTCGTGGACGATCTTGACCACCATTTGCCCCGGTTTGAGGCTCTTGATGACCTCTGCGCCGATCGCACGTTCCTTCACCCGTTTGACAAAATCCTTAACCACCGGCAGGGCGACATCGGCCTCTAACAGCGCCATGCGCACTTCGCGCATCACGACGTCAACATCTTTTTCAGTCAGGCGGCCTGCACTACTCAGGCGGTCGAACGTGGCCTGCAATCGGTTCGTAAGACTTTCAAACATAGAAGGTGTGGTTCCCAGTTATCGGCGCATGCAATTTTACGATGAGAACAGGGCATTCGTCAAGGTGACGAGTCGCTATTCTGGCTGATCCGGCACGAAGCGGCGATAGGCGCGGTTGTGATACACCAGCGGCACCACAGGGCCTTCCTGGTGCCCGGTGGCCAGCACTTCGCCTACAAAAATAAGATGTGTGCCGCCGTCCTGAATGCCATAGACTTTGCAATCCAGCCAGCCAATAGCCTCCTTCAGAATCGGTGAGCCGGTGGCGGCGGTAAACGTCTCCGCGTTATAGAAGCGATCCGCCCCCTCTGGCAGGTCAGTGTAGCCGGCAAACTGTGCGGACAGCGCTTCCTGATCCGCACTGAGGATGGACACGGCATACACCTGGCTCTCCTGGATAAGCAGCGTGGTGCCGGCCTGTTTGTGCAGGCATACCAGCACCAGCGGCGGCTGAAGCGAGATGGAGGTAAACGAACTGGCCGTCATGCCGATGCGTTCCTGGCCATTGCTGGTGGTTACTACCGTGACACCACATGACCAGAGGCGCATCGTGCGGCGCATTGCATCAGGGTCAACACTCATGGTCTTTCCTTGCGTTGTATTTCGTGAATGTGCTATGACTATAGCGCAACCCTGTTGGAATGGCATTGGTCGTTTGACCAGTTTATGATGCAGGCGTAGACTTTCTGTTCAGGCAGATGCCATCTGTGGCAGAACGACAAAAGGGAAGACGATGAAGCACGCGCTGGGGATCGATATTGGCGGCACCCATACCAAGATCGGGCTGGTCGATGAGACAGGGAAGATCCACGCTTTCCGGCGCATTATCACCGACGCAAAGGGCACAGACCCGCAGCCTTACCTGGATAACCTGCTGCTGAACGCCCGCCAGGTGCTGGCCGAAACCGGCGCAGATACTGCCGGGGTGGGGTTATCGACACATGGGCACCTGGATGAGGCGCGCCGGGGGCCGATTCTGTGCGAGAATACCCCGGCGCTAAAAGACGTGGACATGCGCGGCCTGCTGGAAACCGCCTTTGATCGGCCCGTCGTGGTCAACAACGATCTGACCGCGCACGCACTGGCGGAATATTATTATGGCAGCGGGCAGGGCGTGCGGCGCTTTATGGTGCTGGCGATGGGCACCGGGTTGGGCGTCGGTGTGATCGCGAATGGCGTGCCGCTGCGTTATATCGAAGGTACGCCGGGCGATTCCGGTCGGGTGATTCTGGACCCGGATGGCCCGCCGGATGTGCTGGGGGTGCGGGGCAGCGCAGAGGGCCTGTGTGGGGTGCGCGGCATCGAACGGCTGGCGCGAGAGAAGTATGGGCGCGAGACTGCCGCGCATGAGGTGATTCAGGCAGCACGTGAGGGGCAGGACCCGGCGGCGCGGGAAATCATGGCGCAGGTGGGCGAGTATGTCGGCCATATGCTGGCCTTACTCACCCCGGTGTTTCTGCCCAACAAAATCGCCATCACGGGCGGTACCACAGAATCCGGCGCGGTAATGCTGGAGGCCTGCCGGACGCGCTTTGATGCGCTGATAGGCGATTATCACCGCACGCTGGCCGCCATGGCCCCGGACTACTATTCCGACGTGGAAATCGTCTATGGCGCCATGCGCGGCGAAACAGGCGTTGTCGGGGCTGTGGTCGAATTGTTCCACCCTATAGAATGATTCCCTCTTACGAGACAATCACCTGAATACCCTGGGCGCGCATTTCGCTGAGCATCTGGGGATCAGCCTGCCGGTCCGTCACCAGCGTGGTGATGCGGTTGACCGGCGCGACATAGGCCGAGGCGACCTTGCCGAACTTGGTGTGATCTGCCACGAGGATCAGCTCTGACCCCATTTCCAGGATTTTACGGTCAGTCATGACTTCGGGCAGGTAATCGTTGGTGATGCCAGCTTTAACGCTGAGGGCCTTTACCCCGATGATAACCTTATCCATGCGCACTTCCTGAAGCGCCTGCTCTGCGATATGGCCGACCATAGACAATTCAGACGTGCGCAGCATGCCCCCCAGCACGACAATCGTCAGGCCATCCACAGATGCCAGTTCGTAGGCGATATTGACGGCGTTGGTAATGATGGTCAGATTCTGGTGCCCGGTCAGGTGGCGGGCGACATAGGTGGCGGTTGAGCCGGAGCCGATGAAAATCGACTCATTATCCTTGATCAGTCCGGCGGCGGCGCGGGCAATGCGCTCCTTTACTGCGCGGTTCTGGAACATGCGCTGGATGACCGGCGGTTCTTCTGGCATATCTACCGGGTAGATGGCGCCGCCATGTTCACGCCGGATAAGCCCCTTTTCCGCCAGTTCCTTCAGGTCTCGGCGGATGGTGATGTCGCTGACATCAAAATAATTGCTTAATTCCAGGACCGTCGTCCGGCCATGCTCGCGGACACGGTTGACAATAATTCTCAGGCGCTCGTCTTTAAGGGTCATTGCAGGGCTTTTCTGTTAGTCATGTTAGTCATAATGAAGAAACCAGTTTTCAGCCGCATCAAATGGCTGGTAAAAATCTGTCCAGGGCCGGCCATGTGCATGCGCGGCCTCGCCCAGGCGCTGAAGACGCTCTACACCCGTTGTGGCAAGGAACGTCCGGCGGTCTTCTGGCGGCATGGTGATGCATTCCTTCCAGATGGCGCGCCCGCCCAGAAAACCGCTGGCGCCGCCGCGACATGCCACTGCTACCTGACGTTCAAAGATGGGGAAATCCACGCCCGCGCTCAGCAGCACCCAGGGCACATCCACGGCTTCGCTGATTGCCTCGCAGGCCGCCAGCCAGCGCTGCTCATCATCGTCAAAGCTGGCATCCACCGGGAACTCCAGCTTGAGCACGTCTGCGCCGGTGCGGTTGAAGCGCTGCGCCGTCTCGCGGACAATCTGCGGGCGCTGTTCGGCAAAGATGGCGCTGTCCTTTGAAA
>CAZQIY010000002.1:1820-25504 GCA_964593565.1 uncultured Anaerolineaceae bacterium | reverse complement strand
GCCATCAGCAGGCCGCTGCTGCGATGCAGCGCCAGCGCGGCAGGCACGCCATAGGTCGCATCCAGCAGCACCGCGCTGGTGTGAGGCGACAGGGCGATAATCACTTCCTTCTTGATGCTGGCGGCCTGGTCATAGGTGAACGCCTCGCCCAGCATCTGGGTATAGGAACCGCGCTGATCGAACGCCATAATCGTGAAGATTCCCGCCTCCGAACTGGTCGTCAGCAGCCCCCGCCACCTGCCGGGCGTCAGTGTCTGTCTGGTCATGATTACTGCTCTTTTCTCAGGTTAGACTGCACAATAGTTTGATTGTTTTTTGAACTGGATGTGATTATTTTAGTTTTTTTGTATAATTATAGCACCAAAAAATCAAAAGTGGTCATCAATAAGACCACATCTGCCCGGTGATGATGTATGCTTCATGGGCGCTCTTCGCCTTATCCTGCGTTCCCGCACAACGGAGTCCGACGATATGACCGAAACAGGAAAACATACCTTTAGCGAAATTATGAGTCAGCCTGTCGTCTGGCGCGATGCACTGAACAGCTTCGAGGCGAAGGCGGCGGCGCTGCGGGACCTGTGGCAAACACAGCGTTTTGACGAAGTGATTTTTACGGGCTGCGGTTCTACCTATTATCTGTCGCTGGTGGGGGCGGCGTTGTTTCAGCACCTGAGCGGGGTTCCGGCGCGGGCCTGCCCGGCTTCAGAACTGGTGTTTTACCCATTTTATCAACCGGACAAGACCTATCTGCTGGTGACGGTTTCACGTTCCGGCACGACCACAGAAACCGTCGAGGCGGCACGGGTGTTCCGCGAACGCGCCGCCGGTAAGATCGTGGGCGTGGGCTGCGACAGCGGCAGCACGCTCCTTCAGTTAGCGGACCTGGTGCTTGCTGTAGACGGTGCCCAGGAGGAAAGCGTCGCGCAGACCCGTTCTTTCAGCAGCATGCTGGTGCTGGTACAGCTTATCGCCGGGTATCTGAGCGGGCAGGGCAGCAGCGATGCCCTGGCGGCGCTGCCGGATGCCGGCGAACGCCTGCTGCGGGAGTATCATGCGCTGGCCCGGCAGTTGGGCGAGGATCGGCAGATCGAGCGCTTCTTCTTCCTCGGCTCGCACATGCGTTATGGCATGGCGTGCGAAGCGATGCTGAAGATGAAGGAGATGTCGCTGTCCTACAGCGAAGCCTTCCACACACTGGAATTCCGGCATGGCCCGATGTCGATGGTGAATGATCGGGCGCTGGTGGTCGGCCTGCTGGGCGATGTGACCTACGAGCAGGAAGCGGCAGTCCTGCAGGAAATGCAGGCACGCGGCGCGCAGGTGCTGGCTGTGGCGAACACGCACACGGCGGACTGGCCGCATGCTGTCGCGCTGGAGACGGAACTGCCGGAATGGGGGCGTCCGGTGCTGTATCTGCCGGTGCTGCAGTTGATGGCGTACTATCGGGCACTGGCCAACCAGCAGAACCCGGATCGCCCCACCAATCTTGAAGCAGTTGTGTCGTTGGGGAAACTGCGCTAGCGATTCAGATTCAGCAGTCGCTGGACATTGCCCGCCAGCACAAGCTCGTGCTGTGCCTGGGTGAGTTCACCATCCATCAGTGCGCGATAGGCGGCCAGTTCGACATGCATCAGGTTAAACGGCGTGTCGCTGCCAAAGCAGATGCGCTCTGCCCCCAACCGCCGGAGTGCCTGCAGCACGCTGGCTGGTTTGAGGGCGCTGCCGATGCCGGTGATGTTGGGGTTTTCTTCGATAACTTCAATCGCGGCGCGGGACAGATCGTGATAGGCGACCCCGCCCACATGAATCATGAAAATCTGCATTTCCGGGAAAAGCCGGGCGATTTTTGCCAGCCGGTAAGGATGTGTGGCGTCATAGGCATCCGTCCCGATATGGAATGCGGCCATTTTTCCGGTTTTGGCAATGGTTTCGATCAGCGGCAGCGACATCTGCGGATCATCAATGTAAAACATGTTCTGCGCGCCGTTGAGTTTGATGCCGTAAAAGCCGTACTCCTCGACACAACGTTTGATCTCATCCTTCATTTTGTCGATCCCCAGCCAGGGATCCACCCAGCCAAAACCCAGAATGCGATCCGGGTGGGCCTGCATCGCTTCGTAGATGTAGCGGTTGGAAGGGCCGACTTCGCGCATGATGGGCGGTTTGAGCCAGACAATCGCCTGATCGATGCCAGAACGATCCATGCGGCGCAGCAGTTCTTCTGTGGTGATGGTAGTCGGGCCTTCATCGTGGGGCGAGATATGCGTATCGGCGTCGATAATCATACGTGCTCCTTTGCGAGTGGCGATCAGGGCTAAACAGATACAGGAAAGGCGGCGTTCTTCCTGGCAGGGTGCCGGTGCGAGGGTTCGGTGTGGAAGAAGCGCCTGCCTGCGGTGTGAATAACCGGACCAATGATACCGTTGTTTCGCTGTTTTGGCTGGTGTTCCGGGGTATGCTTGGGCAGATTATTTTTGTGAAAAGGACATGACATGAAAATTACGAATATCGAAACGTACCCGGTCTGGCAGGGCACGCGCAATTATTTGTTTATTGTGGTGGATACGGATGAAGGCATTTACGGCGTCGGGGAGTGCGGAATCGCCGGGCGGGAACTGGCGATGATCGGCACGGTGGAACATTTTAAGCCTTTGCTGATCGGCCAGAATCCATTTCGGACTGAATACCTGTGGCAGGTGTTGTTTCGCAGTGGATTTTTCCCGGCGCAGCGCATCCAGACCGCTGTCATTGCCGCCATTGACATCGCGCTGTGGGATATCAAAGGCAAGGCTCTAAACATGCCCGTTTATGACCTGCTGGGCGGGCTGGCACGCGACAAAGTGGTGTGCTATCCGCACAACGTCGGTCACGGGATGGAGATTGACCCGCTGGTGGAATCCTGCTTGCAGACCAAAGCGGAAGGCTGGAAATTTGTGCGGTGGGGGCTGCCACACGAGGGCGGCATCCTCGAGCCAAGACGTTCTGTCCGCCGGGCGATTGAACAGGCACAGGCCGTGCGCGAAGCGGTGGGCGATGAGATTGAAATTACCTTTGATGTGCATACCCGCCTCGATCTGGCTGATGTGGTCTGGCTGTGTAAGGAGTTTGAGCAGTTTAATCCGTACTTTATCGAAGACCCGCTGCGCAGCGAGAACCCGGATTCGTTTAAGACCCTGCGCCCGCGTACGACGGTGCCGCTGGCGGCCGGCGAACAATTTAATTCAAAGTGGGAATTTCGCCAGCTTATCGAGGAAGAATGGATCGATTATGCGCGTATCGACCTGTGCATTGCAGGCGGCCTGACCGAGGCCAGGAAGATTGCGGGGTGGTGCGAAACCCACTACATCAACCTGGCCACACATAATCCGCTGGGGCCGGTATCTTCGGCGGCCTGTTTGCATCTCAACCTGTCGTGCCCGAATGTCGGGGTGCAGGAACAGCCACGCCGGCCGGGCACATGGCTGACCGATGTGGTGCCGGTGCAGATCGAATGGGAGGATGGCTACCTGCTGCCGCCGCAGCGCCCCGGCCTGGGGGTTGAATTTGACCGGGAAGCAGCCAAAAAATACCCGATGCAGGAGCAGCACCGTATCATCCTGCACCGGGAGGACGGCGCCTTTACCAACTGGTGAGGTTACGCCGCCAGAATCTGGTCGATTCGGGCCAGCTCGTCTTCTGTAAAGTCCAGATTATTCAGCGCGGCCACATTATCCTCTACCTGGCTGACACGGCTGGCGCCAACCAGTGCGGAGGTCATGACCGGGTGGCGCAGTGTCCAGGCGATGGCCATCTGCGCCAGGGTCTGGCCGCGCTGCTGGGCGAGTTCGTTAAGCTGGCGGGCTTTTTCCACCTTTTCCGGGGTGATCGCCTCCGGGCTGAGCGAGCGCGCCCCTCTGGCGGCCCGCGATCCTTCCGGAATGCCGTCCAGATACTTTGTCGTCAGTAACCCCTGCGCCAGCGGCGAGAAGCAGATGCAGCCGATACCTTCATCTGCCAGCGCCTCCAGCAGGCCATCTTCAACCCAGCGGTTGAACATGCTGTAAGAGGGCTGATGAATGAGGCAGGGGGCACCCAGGTCGCGCAGGATGGCCGCCGCCTGACGGGTCTGTTCTGGCCGGTAGGAGGAAATGCCCACGTAGAGCGCTTTGCCCTGATGAACTGCATGGGCCAGCGCGCCCATTGTTTCCTCCAGCGGCGTGTCGGGGTCCGGGCGGTGGCTGTAGAAAATATCGACATATTCCAGCCCCATGCGTTTCAGGCTCTGGTCCAGGCTGGCCAGCAGATATTTTCGCGATCCCCATTCGCCATAGGGGCCGGGCCACATATCGTAACCGGCCTTGGTGGAAATAATCAGTTCGTCGCGGTAGGGATGGAAATCCTGCGCCAGAAGCTGCCCGAAGGTTTCCTCCGCAGAGCCATAGGGCGGGCCATAATTATTGGCCAGGTCAAAATGGGTGATTCCCAGATCAAACGCCCGGCGCAGCATGGCACGGGCATTTTCCAGCGAATCGACCCCGCCAAAATTGTGCCACAGGCCCAGCGACACCGCCGGCAGTTTGAGTCCGCTGCGGCCGCTGCGCCGGTAGACCATCGATTCGTAGCGCTGTTCAGCAGGTACGTAAACCATGTTGTTTCTCCCGCAAGCCTGTAAATAATGTGGCGGCCAGCATATACGGCTAAAGCGCAAGGTGCATTTCGTGCTGGACAAGCCGCGTTTGCCAGCCCAGCGCAAAAAGCACCTTTGACCCTGGTTCATCCTCCGCCAAATTGACGATGCTGGCCGATGCTTCCGGATAATGATGGTGAAGCTGGCTGATGAGGCTGTGGAGCGCGACGGACTGCCCCGGCGCACAGGCTAAATCCAGCAGGTGGATGCTGGTGGCGCTGACAAATCCCAGGGCATAGGCCACCGCTTCTGCGCCTTCCCGCAGCACCCAGACCTGGGCTGAATCATCCAGCTTTGCCAGTGTTTCATAACCGCGCTGCCAGGGGGTGGGCTGGGCGTGGAACTGCGTGTGCAGCCACAGCGCCTCCTGCAAATCTGAAGCCTCCATCTGGCCGCTGTAGCCCGGCTTCAGCGCTTGCGGCTGATAGTTCAGCACGAACAAACGACGCGAGGCGGCCAACCCCAGAGTCTGATACAGCCGGATGGCGGCGTGGTTGCTTTCGATGACTTCCAGTTGGAGCGAGGTCAGCCCCTGCTGGCGGGCCTGGGCAATCAGGGCCTGCATCAGGCGGCGACCTATGCCGTGCCGCCGGTAATGCGGGTGAACCCCCAGCCCGCCAACCCAGCCCCGGCCTTCGCGCAGCCCAAGCAGCGCGATGCCAACTACCGCCGCCTGATGCAGCACAATGTACGACGCGGTCAGGTCAAGATCGTTCTTCTCAATATGGTGCTGAAGTTCCAGCGCGTCAATCTGTATCGGAATCTCGTAACCGGTGTAGCCAGAAGTCAGCGCACGAGCCAGGGTTTTAAGGTCGGCAGTGGATGCTGGCTGAAGGACTGTTTCTGACTCTACAGAAGCCACGAGATCGCATCTTCCCACATCTTGTCCAGCTTGACGTAGTGACTTTCCTGTTCAAGCTCGGTCCGAATCCAGTGCCACGCCTCATCCGGGTCATGATCGTTGCTGATCTCGATCAGCGCCCGGTGTTCCTGTGGTTCTGACATGAACGCGACACACCCCATCCCGCGTGCCACATCAAAAAACCGATCTTCGGTGGCTGTTAACCAGAAGGCGTAGCGTGTGCGTGTGCCAATGGCCTGAGGTTCCGTCATCGAAAACTTGTCATTTTCAAACTTGTTCATGACTGTGCGCTCATCCGACTGCCACTATTCGATAAAGATTATTATACTGATCTGGCAAAAGAAAACCGATAGAACCATCAGTCATGCAGGTTGAAGATGCGCGCCCCCCGGGTGCGGCTGTGCGGCCACGCCGCGACATCGGCCAGCCCGTCGATGCCTTGCTGATACACGGGATTTGCCTGATCCAGCGGCAGGGTGACCACCTGGCCTGTGGCGCCGGAAAGATAGGCGGCCAGCGCAGTTTGCAGGGCGCGCAGCCCCGCCTGGGCAGAGGCGATGGGCAGGCGCTGCTGGCGGATGGCGCTGTGGAAATCCTGCCACAGCAGCGTAAACGAGCGCCCGATATTGTCCATGTGGGTGGGCAGGTTATCCAGCGGATGATCGCTGCGTTCCCAGTTGCGGACGGTGTACAGTTCGGCGGGCTGGTTAAAACCGCTGGTCTGGTACTGATGATAGCGCATGCGCAGGTGGCCTTCGCTGCCGCTGGCATCGACACCGCCCACACCCTCGCCCCAGCCCATGTGGATGGTGGCATAGCCGGTGGGGAAAGCGATTTGCACCAGCGCGAGGTCCTCGACCTGGGGCTGGCGCGCGGCATAGGTGGGCGCATCGACAAACGCCATGACCTGTTCTGCCGGGGCATCGAACAGCCATTCTGCCAGATACACCGCATGGATCATGTCCATCAGCACGCCGCCGCCAGCCGCCATCGTGTGGCGCCAGTCGCTCTGATATTCGGCAGCGCCGGGGTAGTCGATCACCCCCAGAAAGTGCATGGTCAGGACGCGCAGATCACCAATCGCATCGCTGCTGATGAGGTGTTTGATCTGCCGGTATTCTGGCAGAAAGTGATAATTATGCACCATCCCGAAGGTCAGGCCGGCCGCATCTGCCGCAGCGATCAGTTCATCGGCCACGGCTGGCACTGTGGCGATGGGTTTTTCGCTGAGGATATGCTTGCCGGCGGCAATGGCATCCAGCACGATCTGGCGGCGGAACTGCTGCGGCACGGTGATGACGACGGCATCCACATCGTCCCGCGCGATCACTTCATGATAATCCGCATAGATATTGCCGGCATCCAGCCCAAACCACTCCTGACCGATCTGGCGCCGCGCCGGGGTAATATCTGCCAGCGCCACCAGTTCGACATCCGGCAGCGTGGTCAGCGCCGGACGATGACCATAGCTCACCACGTTTCCACAACCGATCAGACCCACGCGCAGTATCTGTGACATGTGTATACACTCCTCAGAGAAGGGGGGAACTCCTAACCTGAGGGGCATATTAGCAGGCTGCACAATGGTTCGCAATATATCTGATGAGGCGCCCCAACAGGCGTTATAATACAACCCACACTATATTTTCTTCTGGAGACTGCTTATGGTGGTTCAGGTGGGCATTATCGGGGCAGGGCGGATTGGGCGCGTTCATGCGGATGCGCTGTGCAGGCGCATCCCGGAAGCGCAGGTGGTCGCTATCGTGGACGTGAACGAAGCAGCGGCGCACGCGGCAGCGGCTGAGTTTGGCATCCCTCACGCGTCCGGGAATTATCAGGATGTGCTGAACAACGAGTCGATTGATGCAGTGCTGATCTGCTCGTCTACAGATACGCACTCTCAGTTTATTATCGAAGCGGCACAGGCCGGCAAACATATTTTTTGCGAAAAACCGATTGATTTTGACCTGAAACGTATTGACTCTGCATTGGCGGCGGCAGACCAGGCCGGGGTGAAGCTGCTGATTGGCTTTAACCGGCGCTTCGATCCCAACCACGTGCGGGTAAAACAGGCTGTCGTCAATGGCGATATCGGGACGCCGCACCTGCTGCACATCATCAGCCGGGACCCCGCGCCGCCGCCGCTGTCATACATTCGCGTTTCTGGCGGCATGTTTCTGGATATGACGATCCACGATTTTGACATGGCGCGTTTTCTGATCGGGGCGGAAGTTGAGGAAGTGTATGCCGCCGCCGGGGTGATGGTTGACCCGGCCATTGGCGAAGCAGGCGATGTGGACACCGCCATAATTACCCTGAAGTTTACCAACGGGGTGATCGGGGTGATCGACAACAGCCGCCAGGCCGTTTATGGATATGACCAGCGGGTGGAGGTGTTCGGCAGCAAAGGGGCGGCCAGCACAGGCAACTGGTACCCGAACGCGGTCACCATCAGCGATGCGCAGCATGTCCGACGCGATCTGCCGCTGAACTTCTTCATGGATCGCTACACCGAAAGCTATGTGGCGGAAATGCGGGCCTTTATCGAGATGATCGTGCAGGATCAGCCATCGCCAGTGAGCGGGCGCGAAGGCCGCGTGCCGGTGGTGATGGGCATGGCGGCGCAGAAATCCCTGCGCGAAAATCGCCCGGTTCGGCTGGATGAAATTGAGTGAGCATGACGCAGGTTGTTGGATTTGAAACAAAGGACAGGCTATCTTGAGCAAGACATACGATACACTGCACATGGGGCGCAGCTCGATTGATCTGTATGCCAACGATGTCGGGGCGCCGTTTGTCGAAATCAACAGTTTCGCCGCCTATGTGGGCGGGTCTCCGACCAATATCAGCGTCGGCGGGCGGCGCCTGGGGCTGAACACGGCCCTGCTGACGGCAGTCGGCGAGGACCCGGTGGGCGATTTTATCCTGCATTTCCTGGACAATGAGGGCGTGGCAACGCAGTTTATCCCGCGCAAGCCACAGAATCGCAGCAGCGCGGTGGTGCTGGGCATCGAGCCACCGGATAAGTTCCCGCTGGTGTATTACCGCGACAACTGCGCCGATATCAATCTGACAATTGATGATGTGCTGGCGGCGCCGGTGGATGACTGCCGGATTTTCCAGTTTGCCGGCACCAACCTGAGCAAGGAACCCAGCCGCAGCGCGACGATGTTCGCGGCGCAGATGGCGCGTCAGGCAGGCGCGCAGGTGGTGTTTGATGTGGATTTTCGCCCCGATCAGTGGCACGATGTGCGCGCGTTTGGGGTGGTGGTGCGGTCTGTGCTGCCGCTGGTCAGCGTCGTCATCGGCACCGAGGACGAAATCAACGCTTCTGCGCTGCAGGACCTGGCACAGATGAAGCTCACCCATTCGCAAATCTCCGATACAAAGGTCACCGGCGATACGCAGGCGGCTATCAAAAGTATCCTGGCGCTGGGGCCAGAGGCGGTTGTGGAAAAGGTGGGCGCGAAAGGGGCGCGCATTCATACCCGCGCTGGCGAGGTGATTGATGCCCCCGGCTTCCCGGTAGAAATCTATAACATTCTGGGCGCAGGCGATGCCTTTGGGGCAGGGTTTCTGTATGGTCTGGTCAATGGCTGGGACTGGTATCGTTCGGCGCGTCTGGGCAACGCCTGCGGCGCCATTGTCGTGACCAAGCACGGCTGTGCCAATTTCATGCCCACGATGCCAGAGGTGGAAGCGTTTGTGGCCCCCTATGGCGGGCTGTAGCGGCCAGCCCACCAGACAGCGAGGAATGAGAAGGAAGGTGAGGGACAGATGAATTACACCGCAGAAACCATGTTGATTCGTTCGCAGGACAACGGCCAGACAGGGCAGTTTGCGCGGGTGCGCGCCGCAGAAGCCGGTTGGGAATATCTGAATATGGCGGCGCTGCGGCTGGACCGGGGGCAGAAATTTGGCGACAACACCGGCGACTATGAAAACGCCCTGGTGATTCTGGGGGGCGTGTGCCATGTGCGCAGCAGCAAGGGCGACTTTTTAGAGGTGGGGCGGCGGCCCAATGTCTTTAGCGGCATGCCCTATGCGGTGTATCTGCCACGCCAGACCAGCTTCGAGATTGAGGCGCTGACGGATGGTTTTGAGGTGGCGTCCTGCTGGGTGCCGACAGATCAGGATTTTCCGGCGCAGTTGGTGCGCCCGCAGGACTGCCCGATTGAACTGCGCGGCGGCGGCAATGCTTCCCGGCAGATTAACGGCATCATTCCGCCAGGGTTTAACTGCCACCGGATTGTCGCTGTAGAGGTGTATACCCCCAGCGGCAACTGGTCCAGCTATCCGCCGCATAAACACGATATCCACCGGGAGGATGCGCAGGGCAGCCTGCTGGAAGCAGACCTGGAGGAGATTTACTTCTACAAGTTTGACCGGCCGGGCGGCTATGCCTACCAGCGGGTTTATAACGATGATCGCAGCATTGATGCGGTGATGATGGCCCAGCAGCATGATGCCGTGCTTGTGCCGGAAGGTTATCATCCGGTCGTGAGCGCGCATGGCTACACCACCTATTACCTGAACTTCCTGGCAGGGTCGGCGCAGTCGCTGGCGAACAGCGATGATCCGGATTACGCCTGGGTGAAGGATACCTGGACGTTTAAGGACCCGCGCCTGCCGGTGGTAGATATGGGCATGGAGCCGAGGAAATAGCTGTTTCAACCCGTTCGCCAGAGATAGTTTTGTCGAAAGAGAAACCTATGACCAGCACACAACGTTTAACAATGGCCCAGGCGCTTATTCTGTACCTTGCCAACCAGTACGTGGAACGCGATGGCCACCAGCAGCCCTTTTTTGCCGGGGTATGGGGCATCTTCGGGCATGGGAACGTGGCCGGGGTGGGGCAGGCGCTCCAGCAGTATGCCGACAGGATTCGTTACTATCAGTCGCGCAACGAACAGGCCCAGGTGCACACCGCCATCGCCTATGCCAAGATGAAAAACCGGATGCAGACCTTCGCCTGCACTTCGTCGATTGGCCCGGGCGCGACCAATATGATTACCGGCGCGGCGGTGGCGACGGTCAACCGCCTGCCGGTGCTGCTTCTGCCGGGCGATATCTTCGCAGAGCGCATTCAGGCCCCGGTGCTCCAGCAGCTTGAATCTGAACACACGCAGGATATTTCGGTAAACGATTGTTTCCGGCCCGTATCGCGCTACTGGGACCGCATCTACCGGCCAGAGCAGTTGATTACGGCGCTGCCGGAAGCCATGCGTGTGCTGACATCTCCGGCGGAAACAGGCGCGGTGACGCTGGCGCTGCCGCAGGATACGCAGACAGAAGCCTTTGATTATCCGGCGGCGATGTTTGAGAAGCGCGTGTGGCATATTCTGCGCAACCGTCCGGATATCACGCTGCGCCAGCGGGCTGTAGAATGGATTCGCGCCAGCAAAAAACCGCTGATTGTCGCCGGAGGAGGCGTGCATTACAGCGAAGCCACCGCCGCATTGCAGAAATTTGTGGAGAAAACCGGCATTCCGGTGGGCGAATCGCAGGCGGGCAAGGGTGCGCTGCCTTACAATCATCCGCTGAACCTGGGCGCGATTGGCGCGACAGGTACCGAAGGCGCCAATATCATGGCCCGCGAAGCCGACCTGATTATCGGCGTTGGGACGCGCTACAGCGATTTTACATCGGCCTCCAAAACGGCGTTCCAGAACCCGGACGTGCGTTTTATCAACATCAATGTCATGGAGTTCGATGCCTACAAGCACAATGCGCTGCCGCTGGTGGGCGATGCGCAGGTCACGCTGGAGGAACTTTCCACGGCGCTCAGCGATTTCCACGTTGAGGACGCCTACCGGACGCGGGCGCAGCAGTTGAACGCACAGTGGGATGCCGAAGTCGAGCGTATCTACAACCTGGAACATGGGCCGCTGATCAGCCAGGGCGAGGTGATTGGGGTGGTGAATACCCTTTCGCAGCCGCAGGATGTGGTGCTGTGCGCGGCGGGCAGCCTGCCGGGCGACCTGCATAAGCTGTGGCGCACCCGCGACCCCAAAGGCTATCACCTGGAATATGGTTTCTCCACGATGGGATACGAAATCGCCGGGGGCATTGGCGTCAAGTTGGCCGCGCCGGAACGCGATGTATACGTCATGGTGGGCGATGGCTCGTACCTGATGCTCAACACCGAAATCGTGACGATGGTGCAGGAGAAGCTCAAGGTCATTATTGTGCTGCTGGATAATCATGGCTTTGCCAGCATTGGCGGTCTGTCCAAATCAGTGGGCAGCGATGGCTTTGGCACCAAATACCGCTACCGCACCGACTCTGAACATCTGGATGGCGAAACGCTGCCGGTCGATTATGCCGCCAACTGTGCCAGCCTGGGCGCGCATGTCATCAAGGCGACCAACCGCGATGATCTGGCCGATGCCCTGCGCGAGGCGCAGCAGTACGAAGGGGGTCCGGTGTGCATTGTGATCGAAGTGGACCGGAGCCAGCGCGTCAGCGGGTATGAATCCTGGTGGGATGTGGCTGTTGCCGAAGTTTCGGATAACCCGGATGTGCAGCAGGCCCGGGCAGAATACGAGGAAGCTAAAGCACGCGAACAGTATTATCTGTAGCGGCTTTTGCGGCGCGGCATGCTTGAGAATCGAGGATAGAGATGACAATTCGCATTGCCAATGCCCCGGTGTCCTGGGGTATCTATGAATTTGAAGGGCTGGAACAGCAGTTTACCTATGCGCAGGTGCTGGATCAGATCACGGAGGCCGGGTATACCGGCATCGAGCTTGGCCCCTGGGGCTTTTTACCCACTGACCCGGACGCGCTGCGGGAAGAACTCGATAAGCGCAGTCTGAAGCTGCTGTCGTCATTTGTGCCGGTGAATCTGGTGGATCGTGACGCGCACGAAGCCGGAGAGCAGCACGCGCTGCAGGTGGGCCGGCTGCTGGCGGCGCTGGATGCCCCGTTTATTGTGCTGGCGGATGATAACGGCAAAGTGCCGGAGCTGGTGCAGCAGGCCGGGCAGCGTACCGGGTCGAAACTTTCCGCCGAAGAATGGGATGTCTTTGCTGAGGGTGTCAACCGCATTGCGCGCCGCATCAGCGACGAACTGGGGCTGAGGATCGTCTTTCATCATCACTGCGCCGGTTATGTGGAAACGCCGGAAGAAGTGCGCCAGCTTCTGGCGCGGGCAGATCAGGACCTTGTCGGGCTGTGCCTGGATACCGGGCACTGGCATTATGGCGGCGGCGACGCTGTAGACTGCATTCGCGAATTTGGCGAGCGTGTGCGTTACCTGCATTTCAAGGATTGCAGCCGCGAAATCGCGGAGCGCAGCCGCCAGGAAGGGCTGGATTATTTCCAGGCGACGGCGGCGGGCGTGTTCTGTGAACTGGGCGACGGCGAAGTTGATTTTCCATCCGTAATCGCGGAGATGGAAGGGCTGGGCTATGACGGCTGGGCCATTGTCGAGCAGGATGTGCTGACGAATGACCTGGAAGCGCCCCGGCGCAGTGCCCAGCGCAACCGCGACTATCTGCGCGGCCTCGGCCTGTGACAGGACCCTGATAGGATGATGTCTGGGAGCAGGTTTTGAAGAAATATCGTTTTACGCTGTTGTTTGCCGGGTTGCTGGTCATCTGGCTGGCAGCCGGGCCACAGATTATCCAGCGCCTGGCCAATCAGCTCATATTTGCAGATGGCCTGCCCGCCGGGGTGACGCTGAACGGGACCCTGTATTATACGCAGGGCTTTGATGGCATCTGGCAGGTGGATATGCGCAGCGGCAGCGTGGGGCAGTGGTGGCAGCCGCCTGATGGGGGCCTCGTGACAGGAATCGCCGCATCGCCGGATGGAAGCCATCTGGCGATTGCCTATGCGCCGCCGGCAGAGGAAGGATTCCAGACCGGAACGACAGATTTGTATCTTTCGTCTGTGGGCGCGCCGGATTTACAGCCAGTGCGTGTGCGGGAAATGCGCAATGAGTCTTACCGGAACCCGGCCTGGTCGCCGGATGGCGCATGGCTGTATTACTCTCATCTGCGGCCGCTGCTGGATGACAGCGGCACCGCCACCGGCATTCAGCTTCAGATAGAGCGCCTGCGGGCAGAGCAGACGGATGCTGCGCCGGAGGTGGTGCTGGAAGGGGCAGAACAACCGGCCCTGTCGCCAGATGGCACAGAGATTGTCTTTTTGAAATACGATACGCGCACCTATGCTCAGGCTCTGTGGGTGGCGCAGGTGGACGGCTCTCAGCCGCAGATGCTGGTGCCAGACGGCATGTTCCAGGCGCTGGCCAGCCCCAGATTTACCACTGATGGCGAGGGTGTTCTGTTCAGCGCATCTGGCGAGCAGCAGTCGCAGGCTGTTCACAACGGCGTGGTGCGGGCACATGGCGCCCCCTGGGATATATGGCGCACGCCGCTGGAGAATACCGCTTTTACGAAGCTGACCCCTAACACGCTGGATGGCCCCTGGACGGCATGGGCGCCAGAAGGCCAGCAGATGGCGGTGCTGGCCGCCGAAGGGGTGTTTGTGGTACACGACAGCCAGTTTTACCGGCTGGCTGAAGCGCTGAGCGAGGGCGAAATCACCTGGGCACCGGCCCGCTAGAGCATGATAAATTCCTGGGTGAAACTGCCGCGCGGGCTGTTGTTTTCATCCACGATGCCATAGCCGTTATCCATGCCCTGCGCCCAGGCAAACCAGATGGCCGCCGCGACCTTGTGCGCATACATCATCTTCAGCCGGATAATAAACTGCCGCGCATAACGCGCTACTGCTTCCGGTGGTTCGTGGGGGGCATCCAGCACACCCCACTCTGTAATCCACACTGGCCAGCCGGGCATCAGGGCGGCATAGGCATTAACATCGTCGTCGATGGTGCCATACGGGCGAAAACGTGCCTCCGATTGGGCATCCCCGCGCCCATACGAATGCATGGCGATACCATCCGGGCGGGCATCTGGCGGCAGCGCCTGAAGGGTTTGCTGGGCATAGGTCACGCCCTGGGTCGGGCCGGTGACGTGGCCACCCGTGATCACCAGCGCGTCCGGGTCAGCGGCGCGAATGACGCGGATCGACTGCGCCAGCAGATAGGCGTAATGTTCTGCGGGGATGGGGACTGAAGCCCGCGCCCCCGGCGGCGCATCCATCTCGTTCCAGATCTGATAGGCATGGACAATCCCTTGCCCGCGAAAGCGCGCGGCGATCTGCCCGGCCATGCTGGTGAATTTGTCGGCGTGGTCGCGCCAGCGGCTGGCGGTCATCGATTCCCATTGATACCCGGCGCCTTCGCCAAAGGTCTGATGCGTGAGCACCAGCATGATTTTATACCCGGCGCGGGCATAACTGCTCAGCAGTGGAAAATAGCGCTGGTAGGTCGCTTCCAGATCAGTATTGCCATAACGCAGCGGGTCGCCCTGGGGGCGGCTGGGGTTCAGCGAGACATTGTAGGGCAGTCGCAGCCAGCCCAACCGGCCCAGGCGCCCCGGGCTGGGGTTGCCGAGCGGGTGGTACATATCCAGGTTGACCCCGGTCAGGTTGGCTTCTATCTTCCTTGTGGGCAGCGGGCCGGGCAGTCGCTTGTAGAACCACGCTGCCGAATACCCGGTTGTGCCATCCGGCGCTTCGACCTGCAGCCATTGTCCCTCAACGCCGATTTTCCCCGCTGCTTCGGCGGGCGGGTCCAGAACGTACAGCACATCGCCACGAGAAACCAGCCCCAGCGGTTCGCCATCGACTGGCTGAGCACGAATACGCACGCGGTCATCGGTGGGGGTGATGAGCAGCGGATCGTCTGGCGTGGGGGCAGGCGCTGGCCCCTGATGCACGGTATAAAACCAGGCGGCGGTATAGCCTTCGGTGCCATTGGACAGGCGCACGTGCAGCCACTGGCCCTGAACACCAATTTTGTCCAGCGTCTGGGCTGGCGGATCCAGCGCTTCCAGAATATCCCCCTGCGAAGCGGAGCCAACCGTATCGCCATCGACAGGCCGCGTGCGAATGCGGACGCGATTTTCTGTAGGCGTGACGTACAGCTTTTCCGGGGTTGGCTGAGGTTCCGGGGTGGGGGCAGGTTCTGGCCCTGGCTGGGGCACCGGCCCCGAATGTGCAGTATAGAACCAGGCGGCGGTATAACCTTCCTGGCCGTTGGGCAGGCGCACGTGCAGCCACTGGCCCTCCTTGCCCAGCTTGAGCAGCGCCTGCTGCGCGGGTTCCAGCACCTGAAGCACATCCCCCTGCGAGGCATGGCCCACCGTATCGCCATTGACAGGCTGCGTGCGAACCCGGATGCGGTTTTCAGTTGGGGCAATGTACAGGATGTCCCCCTGTTCCGGGACCTGATGAACGGTGTACAGCCATGCGGCGGTATAGCCTTCGACCCCGCTGCGGGTGCGAATGTGCAGCCATTGGCCCTCTGTGCCGACTTTGGGCGCGGCCTGCGGATACGGTTCCAGCACCTCGATAATTTCACCCATAGAGATCAGAGTCACGGTGTCGCCATTGACCGGCTGTTTGCGGACACGGATACGATCTGCTGTGGGGGTGATATAGAATCGAGTTGGGTCGAGCACGGGCGGCTCGTCAGGCTGGGGGGTATCGCCGGGGGTGCGCACCTGAATCGGCTGGCCTTTTACGATGATATTGCCGTTCGCGTCGCCCTGAAGCTGCCAGTCGCCCTGGCGCACCAGATTCAGCCAAAAATCGCCGCGCACGCGCAGCCCGGGCAGATTGTCACGCTCTGCCTGCCGATCATGCGAAATTTTGCGCAGTTCCGCCACGCGCAGAATCAACTGCCCTTCGCTGATGCCGTTCAGCCCTACGCGAGATCGTTCCGGCACGCCAAAATCACGCTCTGCCATGCGCAGGAAGCCATCGCCAACGCCAAAATTGATGCTGATATCGAACAGCAGCACCCAGGCCAGCGGGGTTTGCAGCCCACGCGGCAGGATAGCAATCTGTTTGGTGGGTTCCCAATAGGTGCGGGCTGCTTCTGCATCCTGAATTTGCTGCATCACAGGTTCGCGGGCGGCAGCCACCAGCAGTTCGCGGAGCTGCTGATCGCCGCGAAGGTTGGGGTCGCGGGCGGTGATGCGGCTGTGGTAGGCGCGCAGGGCCAGCGCCGCCGGGGTGTTGGACTGCGCCAGATACTGCTCGATAATGCGCCCCAGCGCGCCAGAGGCCAGCGTGAACTGGAACCGGCCATAACTGATGATGCCAGCATCATAATTCTGGTAGGTATGGTAACCGCCACCTTCAAAACGGGCGGTGATATTAAAGGCTGCGGTACGAATGCGAGTCTCGTCGTTCATGGGCGCCATCTGTGCCTTCAGAAGAAAGAGGGTTTAAAGGTTAGTATAAACAAACCCTGAAATTTGCGCTAAACGACGTTGTTTTCCAGCCGCACCCCTTCGGCACAGTTGGGCAGATCCACCGGCGTGCCGCCGGCCTGCTGAATAGCCGCCTGCACAGGCTGAAGCGTTGTTTCCGAGATCAGGGCGAACATGCAGTCGCCACCCCCGGCGCCGGACAGCTTCGCGCCGTGTGCCCCGGCATCGCGTGCCGCAAAGATCAGCCGGGCAAGTGGCCATGTATTCACGCCGAATGCATCCAGAATGCCCTGATGCACGTTCATCAGGTCGCCCAGCGTGTCCCAGTCCGCCTGCACAATCGCAGCGCGGGCAGCCGTTGAAATCTGGCCGAGCATCTCCAGCAGCGGGTCGATCAGGGCGGGCTGACGCTTGCGCAGCGCTGCTACGTGTTCAATCAGGCTGACCGTGCCGACCTTTGCGCCGCTGTAGCCAATGGCAATCGGCAGGCGTTCCACCGCCACTGGCTCGATAACCTCGCCATACCCGGCATAATAGACCGTGCCACCATACACAGCGGCGGCCACATCCACGCCGGACCCCTTGCCCTGCACATCGCGCACAGCGGCATAGGCCAGATCAAACAGCGTGCGCTGCGACAGCTCAATTTCTGCCAGGGCGGCATAGGCGGCCAATGCGGCGACGGTGATGGCGGATGAACTGCCCAGGCCATAGGTAACGCGGGGGCCTGCGGTGACAATCTCCAGCCCGGTGCTGATGGGATGATGGCGGTAAATCTGCCGCAGCGCCGCCTCGACAAAAGCGGTTTCGCGGCGGTTGTGCGCGTCCAACTGGTCGAAGCTCACCCGATAGCCTGGCGCAAGCTCCGGAGTCTGGATATGGACATAAGGGCCGCTGGCCGGGGCAATGGTGACGCTGAAGCGCAGATCAACGGCGGTAACGAGGCAGTGTTTGCCATACACCGCGGCATGGTCGCCAAACAGGACCAGCTTGCCGGGGGCGGAAGCTGTAACAGTCATGGAGGTTGTCTCCTGATGAAGCATGACTCCTGGTACATCCTGTGGTATTTTAATGGCGTTTGCGGACACATCACAGGCTAACTTCATGAGACAGGCAACAGCGGCGGCCCACGCCAATCTCGCATTTGTCAAATACTGGGGTAAACAGGATGCTTCCCTGAATATCCCCCTGAATAACTCCATTTCCATGAACCTCAGCGCGGCGCGCACGACTACGACGCTGGTGTTTGATGAGACGCTGCCAGCGGATCAGGTGCTGCTGGAAGGGCAGCCCGCTGGCGAAAAATTTGCCCGCCGCGTCAGCCGGCATCTGGACCGGGTGCGTGACATGGCCGGGGTTCAGGTGCCGGCGCTGGTCAAAACGCACAATTCATTTCCGGCTGGCACCGGGTTCGCATCGTCGGCATCCGGGTTTGCCGCTTTAACGCTGGCGGCGGTGCATGCGCTGGGGCTGGTACTTTCGGAACGCGAATTGTCTATTCTGGCGCGGCGCGGGTCCGGGTCGGCCTGCCGTTCGATCCCCGCCGGTTTTGTGGAATGGCATGCCGGGGCCGACGATTCGGATTCCTACGCGGTGCAGCTTGCGCCGCCGGACCACTGGGATATTGTGGATGTGGCGGTGCTGGTCACGGCGGAGGAGAAGCAGATTTCATCCACCGAAGGGCACGAACTGGCGCTGCGCAGCCCGTTCTGGCAGGCACGGTCAGCCGCGTTACCGGACCGGCTGGCGCGGGCGCGGCGCGCTATCCTCGAACGCGATTTCCAGACCTTTGGGCGCGAAATCGAAGCGGAGGCCATGTCGATGCATGCGATTATGCTGACTTCCGCTTTTGAAACAGAACGGGCATGGCACCCCGGCATCTATTACTGGACGCCGGATACGCTGCGGCTGCTGGTGGCGGTGCAGCAGTGGCGCGAAGATGGTCTGGAGGTGTATTTCACGCTGGATGCGGGGCCAACCGTGCATCTCATCTGCCCGGCGGCACAGCAGGCGGCGGTGATGGATGCCGTTCAGACGATAAGCCAGCCCGGCTGGTCGATGCTGGTCAGCACGCCCGGCCCGGCGGCACAGATTGTCACCGAAACAGTAGACTGAAGCGTGAGGGCGCGGCTGGCTACGACTCGAAAAGAAGCTGCGCCATCAGCGGGACAAAATCCGCCAGAGAGCTGAAATTCTCCGCAAAGCGGTCTTTCTGCGCGCCGATGACGACTGTAGGCACCCTATTTTCGGTGTGCTTGCGGCTGCCGATTTCTTCCATATTGCCATGATCGCTGGTGATGATGACCAGCCCTTCGGCGTCGTCCCAGGCATCCAGCACACCGGCCATTACCCCGTCGAACAGCTCAAGCAGGGCGACGCCTTCTTCCAGCGTGCCCCGGTGCCCCACGATGTCCGTCATCCAGTGCGACGAAAAAGCGAAATCGTAGCGGCGGGAAAGCTCCACCAGCTTATGCCCGGCTTCGTGGCGGCTGTATACCGGGGTGTCGCTGTAGCCCAGTTGTGAGCGCCAGCCCTCGCCTGTCCAGTCGGCGGCCAGGGCGTCGCCAGCATAGATGGCCTGTTCACCGAAGATCGGCAGCCCGGCTTCATAGGCGGCCTGCTGGTAGCTTGCGCGCAGGTTTTTGCCGCTGTTGGTGGCTTTGTGCCAGCGCGGCGGATAGGCTTCCAGCAGGGCGGCGGTTTTGTTGTGGGCCACCACCTGCTTAAAGAAGTTGTCCTCTGCCAGCAGATCACGGATCGCCTTGTTTGGCTTAGGGCCGTAATGCTCACCGATGATCTGCGGAATGGGCCGCCCGGTCAGGATGGCGGCCTGCCCGCTGCCGCTTTGTGGCCTGCCCGGCACGCTCATACGCGCATCTGTCGGGATAAACAGCGCGCGTTCCGAGGTCTGGCGCCCGGTGCTGGCAAGCCAGCGCTGCCCATTGGCAAGCTGGTGCAGTGTGGGCGTGCTGGCTGCGGCAAACGGGTTGATGGTGGGATCATCGGCGCCCAGGCCGATGCCATCCAGAAAGATCATGAGAATATGCATCAGGAAGCTGTCATCGTAGTCTGGGTTAATTCCGGGGCCAGGGCATAAATCTGTTCTGGCGGTGGCAGGCTGTGCCCGCGCCAGATTTCATCTCCGTTGCTGTCAAACAATACAAATTCCGGGGTGTAGGAAAACTGAAAGCTGCGGCGCAGTTCGCGCCCAAAATCAGTATGAATGTCGATGCGCAGCACATTGTATGCTTCTTCGATATCGGCCACCAGCACATCGACGGCGGGCCGCAGGGCCAGGCAGTTGGCGCAGTAATTGCTGAAGAACTCCATAAAGGTCGGCTTGCCGTTGGTCAGCGCGGCCCGTGCCGCTTCCACAGAATTGACATCGCTCTGGCCCGGACGCAGCAGCAGGTGCCCGGCGATGCTGAGCGCGGCAATGGCAGCCAGCGTGGCGGCGGCGGTGCGGCCATCTACCGCATAATGCCGCAGCAGCACGGCGCTGGCGATAATCACCGTGAGGCTGATGAGGATGTAGGAATACTGATTAAAGATGCTTTCCATGTCCTGACCTTTGGTAAGGCAGCCTGTCGAACTGGTCAGCCGTTGGCCCGTTGAGAACGCTGATACTCCAGCAGAAATGGGTTGGTCTGGCGTTCACGTCCGATGGTCGTGGCCTGCATGTGGCCCGGCAGCACATGGACGCTGTCATCCAGCGCCAGCATTTTGGTAAAGATGGAGTCCATCAGGGTGTCGTGATCCGAAAATGGCAGGTCGGTGCGGCCGATGCTGCCAGCAAACAGACAATCGCCGCCAAAAAGGATATTCTGCTGCGGCATGTAGAAACACACATGATCCGGCGCGTGGCCCGGCGTATAGAGCGTTTTCAGTTGGAGCTGTTCAACTTCCAGCGTTTCCGATTCATCGCTCAGCAGGCGGTCAGGTTGTGGCAGCGCCGGGAAAATCTGCTCGACGATGAAGTTGCTTTTTCCGTTGAGCTGCGGGTTGTTGTGATGAATGTAGAACGGCGCGCCGGTCAGTTCCTTCAGTTCGCGGCACGCCAGCACATGATCGTAATGGCCGTGCGTGGCGACAATGAGCCGGATGGTCCAGCCCACATCCTGTGCAGTCTGGAACAGCAGCGGTGCCCTGTCCACCGGGTCGATGACGATGGCGGCCTTTGATTCGGTATCGCCCACGATGTAACAATTGGTGGCGGCCACCCCCAGGGTAAGCATCCTGATTTCCACGCTCATGTTGCAGCCACCTCCGCTGGCAGTGGGCGACGCCGCCGCAGGATCAGGTCAAAGATCATGCGCAGTTCTGGCATGCGCAGCAGCAGGGCCACCGCCAGAAACGCCAGCCCGCCCGCGATTGTCTGGGCAGCAACCTGTGCCACAAGCCACACCAGACCACTGTCATTCAGATTCAGGCTGGCCCACAGGAAATCGACGAGCAGGATGGCCGGGATCATCGCAAGGCTGGCGGCCAGAGTTTTAAGTGTGGTGCGGGCCAGCGCATCGCCGTTGATGCCCTGCCAGCGCCGCCGCAGAATCCACAGCAGCGTGACGACCTCGAAGGTAACGCCTAATGAATTGGCCAGCGCCAGCCCGGCGACATTGCCGGTGATGGCGGGCGGCCCGACAGCGGGGAACTGGCGCAGTGCCACATCGTGCAGCGGGTTAATGCCGGCGGCCCATATGCCGCTGAAGAGGAACGACCCCACCAGGTTGATGGTGGCCCCGCCCAGCGCCGCCCACAGCGGAGTCAGGGTGTCCTTATCCGCATAAAAACTGCGGGCGATCACTTCGAGCGCGGAATGCACCACCAGCCCCAGGGCAAAGAACTGCAAGGTGCTGTAGACCAGCGCAGAGGCAGATGCATCGAACGCCCCGCGCTCTAATAACCGCACCAGCGGCTGCCCAACGAAGATCAGGCCCACCGCCGAAGGGATGCTGGCGATCATGATAAAGCGCAGCGCGCCGGACATGGCATCGCGCTTGCCCCGCAGGTCCTCCATTTCGCTGAGCGCTGCCAGCGTAGGGAAGATCACGGTGCCCATCGCTGTGCCAACCAGCGTTTGTGGAATTTGCATCAGCCGCCAGCCCCAGCTTAAGGCGCTGACGGAACCCGCCCCCAGCCGGGAGGCAATGTTGTTCATGACAATAAAGTTGAGGCTGAACACCCCCAGCCCGGCGATGCGCGGCAGCATCAGCCGGACGATGCGCCACAGAGTCGGGTCGGTCAGGCCCAGTTCTGGCCACCAGCGCGCCCGGAAGCGAATTAACCCCGGCACCTGAATGCCAAAATGCAGCGCTGCGCCCAGCACCGCCCCAATCGCGATGCCGTTGACTCCGAAGGGGCCGATCAGGAAGATGACCCCAATCAGGATGCCGACATCGAACAGGATCGGCGCCAGCGCGGGCAGCAGAAAATGGTTATGGCTCTGTAGAATGCCCATCGAGATGCCGCTGACGGAGAAGATCAGCGTGGTGATGAGCAGAATACGCATCAGTTCAACTGTCTGCGCCTGACCTGCCGCATCGAAACCGGGTGCGGCGACATTGGCGACCAGCCAGGGGGCTGTAAAAAAAGCTATGATGCTGACCAGCAGGGTGGTCATAAAGATGGTGTTGATGACGTGGGTGGCAGTGCGCCACGCGCCCTGCTGATCGCCCCGCGCCAGAAAACCACTGAAAATGGGGATAAAGGCATGGGCCAGCGCGCCCCCGGCAATCAGCGTGAAGATCAGTTCCGGGATGCTGTTGGCGACAACGAAGGCGTCCCATTCCCGGCTGAGGCCGAATACCTGGGCAATGACCACCGTCTGTGCCAGACTGATTGCCTTGGCGATGCCAAAGGCGACCATGACCAGCAGAGTGGAACGCGCCAGCCGCTGGTTACGGTCTGTATCCGTTATGTCTGTCTGCTGCTCTGCCATAAGCCTGTTTAAGCATTCAGGGAATCCAGGGCGGTGCGTGCTTCCGCATAGCGATGATTGTGCTGTAACGCCCGGCTGAACGCCTGTCGCGCCCCGGCCAGATCCCCCTGTGCTTCCAGCACACGCCCCTGCCAGTAATAGGTTTCTTCGACATACTGCGCGCCATTGGTCAGGTTCACATTGACCAGCGCCATCACATCATCATAGCGCCCGGTATTGAAGTAGGCTTCGAACGGCCCGAACTGGTACCACGTCATGCGCCAGGGCAGGCTGCCTTCGCGGCGGGCCTGGTCATAAGCCACAGCCGCTTCATCATAGCGGCCCAGACGTGCCAGCGAGGTGCCGATATTGAACCATGCAAAGACATCGCGCCGGTTCTGGTTGGCTTCCTGCCGGGCGACTTCCAGTGCGATCTCTGCCGCGCGCACCGGGTCCGCTCGTTCGCCGAGAATTTCTCTGACTTCGCCTTCGCGATGCGGCTCGTAGATGATGATAAACGTGCGGTTGAAGTGCTGCCAGTTACGATCCAGGTCGGCATAGGTTTCGGCCAGCCCTTCACCCACTTCGCCGCTGCCCAGATAGCTGTCGTACAGATAGAACACCCCCTGCAGATCATCATAGGCCACGACGGTCTGGTAATGTCCCAGCCAGTCATAGCCCTCTGGCATATAGCCTGTTTCGATGATGACGGGAATCTGCGCGGCAATCAACTGCTTGAGCAGGGCAAGATCGCCCCCCATGCGGGTAATCCCGCGCAGGTCAGTCTCTTCGTTGACGAACTGCACCATCTCGTGCGGGTTCACGTTCTTGTCTTCGCGGTCCGGTTTCAGATACTGGGCGGCAACACTCTGGTCACGCTGCCAGCCATAATAGCTGAGTGCCATCGTCAGGTTGGCCGGGCCGCAGTTGTTCCAGGTCTGCTTG
>CAZQIY010000002.1:0-1720 GCA_964593565.1 uncultured Anaerolineaceae bacterium | reverse complement strand
GGCGCAGCCAGCAGATCATCGGGCGATATATCCCCTTCTACGGGAATCGCTGTCGGCAGTGCGCCACCTTCCGGGGTGGGGGGCATAAAGGCCCGCATGAATGGCACCTGATCAATAATTCGCTGCTGCTGGCCCGGCAGCAGCACGTTGCGGAACACAAAAACCGCGCCGATGCTGCCGACCACCGCCAGCAGGAACAGTGCAATCACCAGCCAGAACAGAAAGCGTGGTGGCGGAGCAACCCCATGAGGTTGCGGCGGCACGCCAGGGGGTTCCTGGCGTGTGTAGTGTTCAGCCATAACTTTGATTCTCCACCCAATCCATAACAATAAAAACGCTAGTTTGCCATATCACGGATGACAATGCACGCGATTTGGCTTACGATTACCCAACGATTGCAGGGCATTATAGCTTATGCAGGCTGGATAGCGATAGACGGCGTTGCTAGAATGTTTAGCGTTTTGTGACCCACATCAGGGTATAGTGAAAAAGTTCAATGCTGCATCGGAGCAGGCGAGGGATATGCGCAAATACCGGAATCGTATTCTGATTGGCTTTATCGTTGGGTTTGTCATCTATCTGGGGCTGCTGCTGTTTGCGGATGCCGAAGGGCTGACGCAGGACCTGATCGCGCAGCTTCAGGTTTATCCCTGGCTGTTGATTGTGCCTGTGATTTTGCAGAAGTTCGTCTCCTGGTTTTTCCGCTTTCTGGAATGGCACTATTACCTGGGGGTGGTTCAGGCCCGCGACAAAATCAGCCTGTTTGACAGCGCGATTCTGTTTGTGTCCGGGTTTACGATGGCCGTCAGCCCGGGCAAAGTGGCGGAAATGCTGAAGACGGTGGTGCTCAAAAACAAGACCGGGGTGCCTATCGCCGCCAGTGCGCCGGTGGTCATCGCGGAACGGGTGGTTGATGGGCTGGCGGTGATTATTCTCTCGTTTATCGCGCTTTTGCTGGCGGGGGATGGGATTGATCTGGGGCCATATCGCCCGCTCATCTTTATCTCCACTGGCCTGCTGGCGGCGGGTCTGGTGGTGGTGCAGATCCGCCCGCTGGCGTATTTTGCCCTCAGCATTCTGGCGCATGTGCCGGTGGTTCGGCGGCTGCATGGCTGGCTGGTTGATTTTTACAACAGCAGCTATGAAATCTTCAAGCTGAAACACGTGATTCCTACCACCGGGTTTGGCATGATCGCGTCGCTTGGGGATGCGATTGGCTTTGTGATTATTCTGGCGGGCTTTGGCCTGGAAGTCACCTGGCTGCTGTTCCTGCAGGCGATGGTCATTGTCTGCCTGTCCTCGGCCATTGGCGCCCTTAGCGGAGTGCCCAACGGCGCCGGCATTACCGAAATTTCCGTCAGCGCCATGCTGACGATTATCGTCGCCACGACCAACCCGCTGGTAACGCCGGCAGTTGCGGCGGCCGCGGCGCTGATCGAGGGCTTTTTCCACAAATGGTTCCGCGTGTTTGTGGGGTTGGGGGTGGCCGTTATCTTCCGCCACCGCCTGTTTACATCCGATATGGAGGCCACGATTGCTGAAATGGAACAGGAACGTCAGCAGCGCCGGGCCACGCTCAGCACGGAAGTCAGCAGCTCATGAATGCAACCTGGGATGTCGAATTACACAGCCATACTCTGTGGTCAAAGGATTGTCTGACCGCTTTCGAGACGATCCGGCGCGTGTGCCAGCAGCGCCAGATTGACCGAATCGCCATTAC
>CAZQIY010000001.1:127412-228583 GCA_964593565.1 uncultured Anaerolineaceae bacterium | reverse complement strand
TTTCCATCTGCGCCATATCATAGGGCTGAGGCGGCGACGGTGGTCCGCTGGGGGCAAGGTCTTCATTGAGCGGAACCGTCACCTGGGTGCCGGCATAGGCCGTCTGTTCAATCCCGAAGGCGCGAATATCGGCATGGCCTTCGAGGGTGTGGATCGTCATGATATTACCGGGCTGGGCCTGGAAAAAGACCGTCGAGCCAAGCTGGACGTTAATTTCGTTAATAAGAAGCTGGACTTCCCCAACGCCTTCAGGAGTCTGGATGAGCAGGCCATTTTCCGGAATGCGGGCAAAGGAAGCGCTGTCGCTTTCGCTGCTGCTAAAGTAGAAGGCCTGCATGGGTTCCTGGATATAAGGCGCATCACTCGCGGCCACATTCAGGCTGCTCAGGTCTGTCGCGCTGCTCACAAAATCCGCCATGATCCAGCCAGTTTCGTCGCTTTCTGGCAGAACCACACGCAGCCAGGACGCATCTTCCAGCCGCTCGACCACGGTCACCGTCTGCCTGGGGGCCAGTGTTCCGACGACCCGGGCGCTGGTGGTGGGCAGGTAGCGTACGTTCAGGTACTGCGTGGTCTGCACCTCAATTTGGGCCTGTGTGGGCGGCAGCACCGCATTTTCGATGTGCACATCGCCAAAAGCCACCAGGGTGACATTTTCCGGGTGGGTGGCAGGCAGGTTGGCCCTCAGGTGCATCATGGCGACACCCCAGGTTCCCGCGTTAATATCCAACCCGCTGAGGCGCAGGGATTGGATTTTCGCCAGGTCCTCGACATCACCTTCCGCCGTAAAGCTGAACGGATTTGCACCGGGTCGGGGGTCTGCCGACAGCAGATCGTGCCCGTAACAGGCCTGATTACGACTGAGCTGGTCGCAGTTCTCATTGGCCAGATCAAGTGCGGTCTGGATCACAGCCAGGCCATTAAGTTCCTGCGCGGCCTGTGCCAGTGGCAGGGCCAGGACAAGGAGCATGATGGTGGCAAAGATGGTTAGTCTGGTTCGCATAGGAGGACTCTTTGTAAACTCATCCAATGTTCTGCTGTAGGTTCTGGCACTTGCTCTGCATATTCGCAGGAAATTCTTTATGTATGTGTTATCATTCATCATAGCAAACTTTCGCATCAAGTTTGTAAATTCCTTTATAAACCCATGATGGAAGCAGAAAAATAGGCCAGGTGACCTATCATTTCTGTAATTAATACCTTCATCTGGCTGCTGCGTCGCCCAGGAAGCGTGTCCGATGTGCTTAACCGCCGGCGCAGGTGGTGTCTTCCTGTGTGGCCTGCACGGCCTTGAGCGGGAAGGATACGATAAAGGTGCTGCCCTGGCCAACCACGCTCTGCAGCGAGACGGTGCCCCCCATCAGACCCGTAAGCTGGTTAACGATGGACAGCCCCAGGCCAATCCCCCGGTTGGTGTCGCGCGTCAGCGACCCATCGGCCTGCCAGAAGGCATCAAAAATATGGGCCTGGTCTTCCGGCGCAATGCCTGGTCCGGTATCTGTGACGTACAGCGCCCAATGATCCTCATCCGGACAGCAGATTTTGACACTGACGGTGCCATGTGCTGTAAACTTGATGGCATTATTCACCAGATTGGCCAGAATCTGGCTGAAGCGGTCCGGGTCAACATACAGTGTCGGCGGCACATCGCGGCTGATTTCATGAACAAGCTGAAGCCCTTTTTTCTCCGCCAGCGGCTGGAGCGTCTCGTCAATATCCTTCAGCAGTTCGGCGGGGGAGATGTCTGCTTCATGCAGTTTGAATTCGGCGTTTTCGCTGCGGGCCTGCCCAAGCAGATTATCGATGAATCCTAATAACTGGCGCGCATTCAGGATAATGCTTTCCAGTTTTTCGTGCTGAACGTCTGTGACCGTGCCATAGCGGCCCTGCTGCAGCATCTGTGCCCGCAGCATGATGACGCTGATGGGGGTGCGCGCATCGTGGCTGACATTGGCCAGAATCTGGGTTTTCAGGCGCAGCGCCGCCAGCGTCTGGTCGCGGACTTCTAAAAGTTCGGCGTTGGCTTTTTGCAGCAGTTGATTCTGCGATTCAACCTCCATTTCGGCCCGCAGATGTTCTGCCACTTCCTCCCGCAGAATGTTGTTCATGCTGGTGAGCGCTTCGGTTCGCTCCTCTACCCACTGTTCCAGATTACCCACGATTTGTTGAATATCATCGCTCATCCGGTTAAAGGTTTCTGCCAGCACGGTGACTTCCGGCCCATCGGTGAGGGTGATTCTATAGGAAAGATCGCCTGCGGAGATTCTTTCGGCGGCCTTCTTTAACAACGCCAGCGGCTCGGTAATGGACCTGCTGATGAGGGTGGCGGCGAAGCTGCCGAACAGGATCGTGATGAAGATAAACACCATGCCCTGGGTACGGGTTGCAGCCATCCGGGCATTTAGCGGCGCTGTAGACAGTTCGATGTGGACAGCACCGGATGGCGCATTCTCCGGGGTGATGATACGCGCGGCCAGCAGCCTGTCTGGCAGCCATTTGTAGTAATCGAGACTGCTGGCATGGCTGCTGATAAGCTGCTGATCCCACGCCTCCTGATCCGCCTGCTGTGCAAGCGCGGCTTCCAGGTGGCTGCCGGCGATCAGCGTGCCGGTCTGGTCATAGATGCCGGAAGCGATCAGTAAGTCGGTGTCGGTCAGCTCCTGGATCAGTTCATCCAGGTGCCGTGTATCGGATGCGGTGCGTGCGCTGGTGGCCACCTGCTCCAGGGTCGTCAGCACAAGGACCGCCTGTTGTTCAAGTTCTGCCTGAGAAGTTGCCTGCTCACGGCCTAAGGAGAGGACAGTGGTTCCAGTGACTGAAAACACAACCATACCTGTCATAATCAGTGTTAGCCTGGCCGTCAAGGGCCACTTCGTCCAGTTCAACCACTTCATCAATGTATGCCAATCACGTCTTATGCTGGTTTTGTGTTGCAAGCCATTTCAGGCAGGCAGCGGTTATTTATCCTGCGTATTTGATTCCTTGAGCAGCGCCTCTACCACGTCGATAAGCTCTCCGGGTTCGAAGGGTTTGCCGACAAAGGCACTGAAGCCAAACTTACGCGCAATCTGCCGGTCAACCAGGCTGTTGCGCGCGGTGACGGCCACGATAGGCGGCGCGGCATCTCCCCCCAGGCTTTTGCGCAGGGTGAGGTTGAGAATGCTGCCATCGATATCCGGCAGGTTGAAGTCCAGCAGCAGCAGGTCAGGACGGTGCTGGCGGGCTGCACGTGCGCCATCGAGTCCCTCAATGTAGTGCTCGACCTCATGGCCGATCCCTTCCAGGATGCGGATGATGTATTCCGCATTGTTCAGGTTGTCCTCGATCAGTAAGATGTGTGCCATTCGGGTTCTCCTTTAGGCATAGCGCTTTTGGGTACAGGTCTTTAGGATTCAGAATCGTAGCGGACAATGGTCTTGGCCAGGTTAACGATTTCAAATGGCTTCTCAATCACCGCATTAAACCCGGCGGCTTTGTAGGAAGCCATCTGATGAGGGAGTGTCAGGGCCGTGACCGCGATGATGGGGCAGTTAATGCCATTGCTGCGAAGGGCTGCTGCATAATCCAGCCCCAGCAGTTTGCCATCAATGAGGATGTCCATCAGGATCAGGTCCGGTGAAATATCGTCCAGTTCAAGATCCTCAAGCCGGGTTGCCGCGATCAGATGATGCGATGTAGTGTTGAGATAACGTTCAACCAGCGTACGGTCCTGGGCATCGTCTTCGATGTAGATGATGTTCATGATTGCCTACACTTAATCCCTAAACTATAACAGCTTATGACAGTGATTTTATGACGGTAATCATCTCGTCCGGCACAACGGGTTTGCGAAGGGTTGCGCGCACAGCCACTGCCTCTGCTGTGGTTGGGCCTGTGCCGTTTTCAAGCGAGATGACAGGAATTGCTTCTGTTTCGGTATCGTCCTGCAGGGCAGCCAGAAGCTGCTGCGCAGCGGATAGTTCCAGGCTGTTATCCAGCACGATAAAATCTGGCAGCAACCCACTGGCCAGGTCCAGGGCGCGATGTTCGTCGTTGGCTTCGATTACGACCACACCCTGCGCTTCCATCATCTGACGGAGCTGCTGCCGGGTGGGAGTATCAGTCGCGACGATCAGGGCCATGATCTTCAGGGCAGCGTCATCGCCAAAGACTTCGCTGTTGCCGCTGCTGCTGGTGGTGTCCTGGTACTGCTGAAGCTGGACTGGGGTGGCAACCGGCAGGCTGAAGGAAAAGGTGCTGCCGACCCCCAGCGTGCTCTGGATAGTGATCTCCGTCCCATGCAATTGGGCCAGCCGCTGGCTGATATCCAGCCCCAGGCCGGTGCCCTGAACTTCTGTGTTGTTCTGAATCTGTTCAAAGCGGTCAAAGATGGTGCTGAGCGCAGATTCCGGAATTCCAAACCCGGTATCGGTTACGGAGATGTATACGCGATTATCGCGCACTTCGCCCGTGAGGGTGACGCTGCCGGTTTCCGAATACTTCACGGCGTTAGACAGCAGATTCAGCAAAATCTGACGTACACGGATGCTGTCCGCCCAGACTTTGGGCAGGTTTTCCGGGTAATTCTGCTGCAGTTGCAAAGGTTTGTCGCCGATAAGCCCCAGCGTGACCGCAATGACGCCATCAAAGCTGGTGTTGAGATCCACCGCGCTGAAGTTAAGCTGAAGTTTGCCGGCTTCCACCTTGCTAAGATCGAGAATATCGTTAATAAGCGCCAGCAGATGCTTGCCACTGTCGCGGATTAACTCGACATCCGTCCTGTAAATTTCTGGCAGAGCGACATTGTTATACATTTTCGGCATGGTCAGCATGGAACTGGTGTAACCGATGACCATATTCAGCGGGGTGCGCAGTTCGTGACTCATGTTCGACAGAAAATCCGATTTGGCCCGGCTGGCCTGCTCGGCCTGGTCGCGGGCGACTTCCAGTTCGCGCGTGCGCTCCTGCACCCGTTCCTCCAGGGTGTTGATCAGGGTCGCCAGCTGCTGGGTCATGCGGTTAAAGCTGAGCGCCAGCCGCCCGATTTCGTTGTCCTGATTGACGCTCACCTGTTGGGTGAGATCACCGGCCTCGATGGCTTCTGAAGCGTGGGTGAGCATTTCTACAGGCCGCACCAGATAATGCTGGAGCACGTAGATAATGATGATGGCGGCGACCAGCGCAAAGAGCACCGTCACCATGACGGAGGACAGCACATCGGCCATCAACCGGTTAGTGAAGGGCGCCGCCGCGCTGGCCACGATGATCTGATAGTGTGGCGAGGCCAGCAGGCCATCGCCATCGAAACTGGATGAGGTGATAAACACCTCACTATAGCCCGGTACGGTCTTTTGGAGTGTCGTATCGGAGGGCAGACCTGCCAGCTCCGGTACGACACTGCCTTTATGATCGAGATTTGAGTGAAAGATGATAGACCCGTCAGCATCCGTGATGGTGATAAAGTCGATATTGGTGTTTAAGTCGACCAGTTCTGCCAGTCGAGTATCAAGCTCCGAAATATCGCTCAGGTTCTGGATAAAGGCCCGCACTGAGTTGATCGTGTTACTGACCGATCGGATCAGTGTCAGCCCAACACGCCGCTCAGAGTCCACAAGTAAGCTGCGCTGCTGCGTGTAACCAAAGGTGACCAGGACGACCGCCAGCACCAGAAGGGCGGTGGTCGTCACCAGGATCACCTGCAAACGGATGCTGGTGTCTAATCTAGTCACTTTCGATAATCTCCGAGACTTCTAACAGGCTAAGCGGAACCTGTACATTCCATTTTTCCATGGCGCCACGGTTGATGATGAGCTTGCCGCGCGGCGGAGAGCTGTGCGGGATTTCGCTGGCAGGGGTGCCATCCAGAATGGCGGCGGCGCGAACACCGGCTTCGTAGCCCTGACCATAACCAGAGATAATGGAACCGCCCAGCGTGCCATCGTGTACGGCTTCTTCCCAGAAGCCCATCACCGGGATTTCGGAATTGGCGACGGCCCAGCGCAGGGCGGTGACCGCTTCTATGGCGTTGCCGTCCGCATCGCGCAGGGTCGCATACGCGCCCAGGAACAGCAGGTCGCTGGTTTCGGCGGCATTTGTGACGTAGGCCTGCCAGGCTTCATAGTCGTTGGTCGCGGTGAAATCAACCAGTTCCAGCGGCGAATCCTCGATGCTTTGGCGGACGATGTTATCGCCAAACATGCGCTCTGTGGTCGGGCTGTCCTCTGCCAGGATGGAAATGCGCGCGTTCTCGCCAATCACCTGGCCGATCCAGTCGATCATGGCCTGAGTATGAGGGCGTTCCAGCACGGCGGTGACATTGGCGTTTTCATCAAAGTCATGATTTTCCGGGTTGCCGTTTAAGCCCAGGATGACGAAAGGCACAGTGCCATTGCGCATCGGCTCTACGACCAGAATGGCGGCGTTATCATCGCTGGCGATGACGACATCAGGTTGTGTTTCTTCGATGTAGGCAATCGTTTCTGCGGAAATCTGCTCGAAATATTCCGGCGAGTTATTGCGCTTGGTGTCCATATAGAACTCATCGAAGATGATGGTTTCGCCATCCGGCACGTACCCATGATCGCTGAGGCCAGCCAGCGCACCATTCGTAATTTCTGTTGTCCAGGGAAATTCGACATGGTAGCTGTCCAGCCGCAGGACACGAATGGGATCGGCCGTCTGCGGCTCCGTGGTGGGTTCTGCGGTAGGCTCTGCGGTGGGGCGTGGTGTTGCCGTAGGCTGACCTGAGCAGGCACCTACCACCAGCGCGACGACTACCGCCAGAAGCAAAACAGTTTTGTAGTTCATGTAGCCCTCGTTAAAGTGTAACTATCCTGTGATTTGATCATAGCATTGTTCCAACGTTGAATAATTACGATGTATGAATTTATCGTTAATTCTAAATAATGATTTTCTGGTGATATTTGTCACCTTTCCACAGAACAACCTGTGAACGATGGTGACGAGGCAGGGTCTCTAAAAAATGGAGACTCTGCACCAGGCAGAGTCTCCGCCGCTGTATGCTGTTGCAGCCAGGATCAGGCTGTAGGCTGTATCTGCCAGCCTTCCTGATTCAGACTCTGGATAATATCTGCCGCCCAGGTTTCAATCGCTGCCCAGTCCCGGAAATCGCCCAGGGGGGCTTTGATGCCTCTGACGAGCAGTCTTTCGCCAAAGTTGAGTTTGTCTGTATCCAGCACGCCATGAAAGAACGTAATGCCGCGAGGACGAATACGATCTGCAAGGGGGCGCTGCGCTTCCGGGAACTGCCAGCCGTTCATCAACTGCGATGGGTCGCCTTCGCCCGTAGGGCCGCTGGAAAACAGCCAGACCGGTTTTTCTGCCAGGGCAGCCTTATAAGTTTCCAGGAAGGTAACGGCCTCACCGCGCCACCGTCCGGCATAAACGGCACTGCCCAGCACGACAGCCTGATAGGGGGCCAGTGTATCCACCTGGGCTGCTGGCAGCACTTCGACTCGCAGCCCGGCCTGACGCAGCACCTGGCCGATCTTCTCCGCAATTTCCTTTGTCGCCCCATACTTGGTGGCATAGGCGACCAGAATCTGGTTCTTCATGGGAATTTCCTTTCACTCCACTGTCAGGCTTTCAGTTCCTGCAGGGCGATCCGGCTGCGTAGTATGAATACCAGTCGATCAGGGCAGAGGGGCGGGGTTCAGGCAGCGTCCGGTACCGGGTCAGCCGTAATTCGCTCTCACCCTCAGTGTAAGAAATACGCTGCACAGAAAACAGTGCAGGACATCATAAAATATCCGGTGGTATTGTCGCCGCTTATGGACCAGATTTCGTAATTGTTGTGGGCATTCTGGTATTATTGAAGCCGGGAAGTACAGCCCGCGCACCCTGTGCGGCGTGGTTGTCCCTTCAAAATAGACTTATGGACCAGGCAGAATGTCTTTATATAAAAGTTGTCTGCTGCTGCTGTTGTTTCTGGCCAGTATTGTTCCCACCGCTGCTGCTCAGACCTCGGATACAGGCCGGTTGGTGATCGGGTTTTCTCAGGTAGGGACAGAAAGCGACTGGCGTATCGCGTTTACGGAGATGATCCTGGCGGAAGCGGAGCGGCGCGGGATTGATCTGCTGCTGTCGGATGCGGAAAATAACCAGGAGAATCAGATTGCGGCCCTGCGTTCGTTTATTACGCAGCGTGTGGATGCCATCATGCTGGCGCCAGTGATCGAAACCGGGTGGGAGCAGGTGCTGAGAGAAGCTAAAGCGGCAAGCATCCCGGTGGTGATTATTGACCGCAATGTCACGGCGGACGAGTCGTTGTATGTCACGCGGGTGGCTTCCAGCTTTGTGCATGAAGGGCGTCTGGCGGCAGCATGGCTTGCCCAGGCGACCATGGGGCAGTGTAAGATTGTGGAACTGGAAGGGACGGTGGGGTCCAGCGCGGCCCGTGATCGCCAGATTGGATTTAACGATGTGATCCGGCTTTTCCCTCAGATGGAGATTATCGTGTCGCAGCCCGGAGATTTCCGGCGTGAAAACGGCCAGAAGGTGATGGAAGGCATCCTCAACGCCGAAAATCCTGACGATATCTGCGCGGTGTGGTCGCACAACGACGACATGGCGATTGGCGCGATCCAGGCGATTAAGGATGCTGGGCTGGACCCGGGCGATGATATTCTGATTGTTTCTGTCGATGCCATTCCCGATATTTTCCTGGCCATGATGCAGGGCGATGCCAACGCGACGATTGAACTGAGTCCGAATATGGCCGGCCCGGCCTTTGACGCGATTGAGGCCTACCTGCAGGGGCAGGAGGTGGCCAAATGGATACCGGTGACGGGGGGGATTTTCTTCCCGGATACGGCGGCGGAAGAATATCAAAGGCGGGTACGCCAGGGCAGTGAATGATGTGTTTTAAGGGTGGTCAGACTCACTAATGGCCAATCGGAAAAAATCCCGCCCCACCATGCTGGATGTCGCCCGTCTGTCTGGTGTTTCCTACCAGACGGTATCGCGTGTGATCAACCATCATCCCTACGTCTCGGATGAGGCCCGCCGGAAGGTGCAGGAAGCTATCGATGCGCTGGGATACCGCCCCAGCAAGGCCGCCACCAAACTACGTTCAAAATCCTCGAAAACCATCGCCATTATCCTGTACGGAAGCTGGTTTCATGGCCCGGTACAGATCGCGCTTAATGTCGAGATGGCGGCCCGGACAAGCGGCTTCGATGTGATCCTGACGAATGTGACTGAAACGCAGAAACAGGTGACTGAAGCGCTGCATCATGTGCGCGATTGGGCGGTGGACGGCATCGTGATGATTGTGCCTGCGCATGGGCTGCCGCTGGATGAAATTTATGCAATCGACGAGGATATCCCGGTGGTGCATGTCGATTCGCAGCCTTCGCCTCAACTGCCCTCCGTCACCTTTGATGAAGCGGCGGATACGGAACAGATTGTGGAGCATCTGGTCGGGCTGGGGCATCAGCATTTCTGCGAGATCAGCGGACCGCTAAGCTGGTACAGCGCCTCGCGGCGGCATCAGACGCTGAATCAGGCTTTGCAGGTGTATGATCTGCCAGAACCGGTGCAGGTGGCAGGCAACTGGACCACTCCAGGGGGTTACCAGGCCACACGGCGTCTGCTGGACATGGGGCGTACGTTTAGCGCCATTGTGGCCGCCAACGACAGTATGGCGCTGGGGGCGTATCGCGCCCTGTACGAGGCGGGTTTATCGGTTCCGGATGAAATTTCGCTGGTGGGATATGGCGATTTCCCCGAATCCGCCTACTACACCCCGCCGCTGACGACGATCCAGCACAATTACATCAAGCTGGGCGCGATGGGGTTTGAGTACCTGATACAACTGATTGATGATCCGCAAACGCCGATTGAGCACCGCCGCCTGGCCTCCAGACTGACCGTGCGGGAAAGTACCACCTTCGCCAGACAACGCGCCTGAATTTCCTCTGTGTGCTGCTGTTCGGGCAGCCTTCAGCCTGATTTGCAGGGCCAACTGCTTGACTCCGGGCACAGTAGGGCATATAATTTGTGTGATCGTTCACAGATTATCAGGTTTTCCAGCCGTTCGCATGACGGTTTTTCTAAGGCCCTGGCTGTGATCGTTCACAGGTAAAGATGATCCTGTTTTTAAAATACTATGGTTTGACGCATGATTGCTTTACATGGCTCCCGAAATAACCCTGTTTTCTACCCGGATCACTGTGTTTCCTCTGCTTTTACGTGGCAGGACCTGCGGAATGGTTTTCTGTACAGCAGGCTGTCTGCGGCTTTCCTTCACGAGCTGCTCATACACTCTCTGAATACAAACATCATGAGCGCGCCGCGCTTGCTGATGAATGTAGATGATTATCCGTCTGACGCAACGAAAGGAGCACGCCCGGCGAATCAAAAGGCATAACCTGTTGTTTAGACGTTTTCATGTTCAGGTAATTCCAAGGAGATCAATTAAATGCGATTCTTAAAATATGCTCTGGTTCTGCTGGTCCTGCTTGGTGTGATAGCGCCAGCGGCCCTGGCACAGGAGGTCACGGGCGAAGGTCTGACGATCGGGTTTGCTCAGGTAGGTTCAGAAAGCGCCTGGCGCACGGCTTTTTCCGATGCAATTCGGGCAGAGGCAGAAGCACGCGGCATTAACCTGCTGTTCTCGGATGGCCAGCAGCGGCAGGAAAACCAGATTGCGGCGCTGCGTTCGTTTATTGCCCAGGGTGTGGATGCCATCATTCTGGCGCCTGTGGTCGAAACTGGCTGGGACGAAGTGCTGCAGGAAGCTGCGGATAACGAAATCCCGGTGCTGATCGTGGACCGCAACGTAACTGCTGATCCTTCGCTGTATATCACCCGCGTTTCTTCGGACTTCGTCCACGAAGGTCGTCTGGCGGCGGCGTGGCTGGTTCAGGCGACGGCAGGGCAGTGCAAGATCGCGGAACTTAAGGGCACGGTTGGCTCCAGCGCCGCGCTGGACCGCGAGACAGGCTTTAACGAAGTGATCGCGCTGTTCCCGGATATGGAAATTATCCTGTCGCAGTCCGGCGATTTCACCCGCACGGGCGGCAAGGAAGTTATGGAAAGCTTCCTGAAAGCGGTTGATCCTTCGGAAATCTGCGCGGTATGGGCACACAACGACGATATGCTGATCGGCGCGACTCAGGCCATTAAAGAGGCTGGGCTGGACCCGGCGGACGACATCCTGACGATCTCTGTCGATGCAATCCCGGACATCTTCCTGGCGATGGCAGAAGGCGACGCCAATGCGACCGTCGAACTCAGCCCGAACATGGGTGGGCCGGCGTTTGATGCTATTGTTGCTTACCTGAATGGTGAGGAACTGCCGGACTGGATCCCGGTGGCTGGTGGGATTTACTTCCCCGATACCGCCGCGGAAGAATACGAGCGGCGGAGCCAGTAACTCGCCTGCGGGCCACTGGCTCCTGATCCACCGTGATGGCGCGGTATGTGTGCATGACAGAAAGCCGCTTACCCAACGATTTCTGAAACAGCGCCAGACTGCGCCATCTGGCAGGTGAATAACTCATTATATAACGGGGTAGTGCACAAACTACCCCGAACCACCTCTAGAGTATTGAAGGTCAACCATGATTTCCACAGACAATCCGCCAACCCCTCTTTTACAGACCAGAGGCCTGGGCAAGACGTTCGCCAGTGTTACCGCCCTGTCTTCTGTGGATTTCAACCTGTATGCAGGCGAAGTGCATGCGGTGCTGGGGGAAAACGGGGCGGGTAAATCCACGCTCATCAAGCTGATCACCGGCGTCCATAAAAAGGATACCGGCAGGATTCTGCTGGAGGGCAAAGAGATCGAACCGCACAGCCCGCACGAGGCCCAGTACCTGGGCATCAGCACCGTCTATCAGGAAATTAATCTTATTCCGACACTGTCCGTTGCAGAAAATATCTTTCTCGGGCGCCAGCCAATGCGCTTTGGCCTGGTGGATATGGGGGCCTTAAACCGGCAGGCGCAGGAACTGCTGAAAACCTTCCATATTGATATTGATGTCACCCGCACGCTGGCCACCTACTCAATTGCTATTCAGCAGCTGGTCGCCATTGCGCGTGGGGTCAGCCTGTCTGCCAAAGTGCTGATTCTGGATGAACCCACCGCCAGCCTGGACCGCAACGAGGTAAATCTGCTGTTTGAGGTGATTCGCACGCTTAAACAGCAGGGCATCGGCATCCTGCTGATTACCCATTTTCTCGATCAGGTCTACGAAATTTCAGACCGGATCACGGTGTTGCGCAACGGGCGCAAAGTGGGTGAATATTTAACCGCTGACCTGCCACGACCCAGACTGATTGCTGAAATGCTGGGCAAGGAGTTAACTGAGGAACTGGGCCGGGGAGAAGCGAGCACCAGCACCCAGGAAACCGCAGGAGAGGCCTTCCTGCAGGTGGAGGATCTGGCGCGCAAGGGCATGCTGAAGCCGTTTGACCTGCAGATTAATAAAGGCGAAATTGTCGGTCTGGCCGGGCTGCTGGGGTCTGGCAGGACGGAAGTCGCGCTGCTGCTGTTTGGCATCGAAAACCCGGATACAGGCGAGATTAAGGTCAAGGGGAAGCGCGTAAAGGTGAATTCTCCGCGACAGGCGGTGCAGCATGGCTTTGCCCTGTGCCCGGAAGATCGTAAAACGGATGGCATCATCGGCGAGCTTTCCGTGCGGGAAAATATCATTCTGGCGCTGCAGGCCAAGCGGGGCTGGTTCCGGTATATTCCTTACAAAAAGCAGGTAGAACTGGCCGAGTCCATGATCGAGGCGCTGCATATTGTCACGCCGGATACGCATCTGCCGGCGGGGCAGCTTTCCGGTGGCAACCAGCAAAAGGTGATCCTGGCGCGCTGGCTGGTATCTGAACCGGAACTGCTAATTCTGGATGAACCCACACGCGGCATTGATGTGGGCGCGCATGCCGAGATTATCAACATTATCAAACGGCTGGCCCGGGAGAAAATGGCTTTGCTGGTGATTTCTTCAGAGCTTGCCGAAGTGGTTGATTACAGCGATCGTGTTGTGGTGCTGCGTGACCGCGAAAAGCTGGCGGAACTGACAGGGGATGAGATCAGCGAGCAGGCGATTATGCAGACCATCGCGGAGAAACAGACATGACTGAACAACTGATCAACCCGGAACAGACAGGGCAAAAGCCCGCTGGCTCTCTGGTGGCTGTGCGGCAGTTCGCAGCCCAGAACCGGCGCGCACTGTGGCCGCTGCTGGCGCTGGCGCTTATTCTGATTGTAAACGGCCTGATTTCGGCTGATTTTTTCTCTGTTTCAGTGGTGCAGGGGCGCTATTTCGGCAGCCTGATCGACATCCTGAACCGGGGGGCGCCGGTCATGCTGCTGGCCATTGGCATGACGCTGGTGATCGCTACCAAGGGCATTGATCTGTCCGTTGGCGCGGTGATTGCCATCTGTGGCGCGGTGGCTGCGGTGCTGGTCAGCACGACGGATATTCCGCCAGTGGTGGTCATCCTCATCAGCATCGGAGTGGGGATTTTGTGCGGCATCTGGAATGGCATTCTGGTGGCGTTCTTTGGCATCCAGCCCATTGTGGCGACTCTGATCCTGATGGTGGCCGGGCGCGGCGTCGCCCAGATGATTACCGAAGGCCAGATCGCTATTTTTAACAATGAAACCCTGGCCTTTGTAGGGACGGGCACGCTGTTCGGGTTTCCCTTTCCTGTATATATCGCCCTGGCGGTGCTTATCCTGACATATGTGTTTGCGCGGCGGACGGCGCTGGGTCTGCTGATTGAATCTGTGGGGGCCAACGATCAGGCCAGCCATTATGCCGGGGTCAATGCGGCGCTCATCAAGGTGCTGGCGTATGGCCTGTCCGGGTTCTGTGCCGCCCTGGCCGGGTTGATCCTGACGGCGGACATTCGGGGTGCAGACGCCAATAACGCCGGGTTATGGCTGGAACTGGACGCGATTCTGGCGGTGGTGATCGGCGGAACGTCGCTGTCTGGCGGGCGTTTTTACCTGGGCCTGAGTGTGGTCGGCGCGCTGATTATCCAGAGTCTTCAGACAGGTATTCTTTTAAGTGGGCTGCCGCCGACTTTTAATCTGGTTGTCAAGGCGATCGTCGTTCTTGCAGTTCTCCTGCTTCAGTCGGCGGTGCTGCGGCACAAGGTGGCGGGGTTGTTCTCAGGTTTCAGGAAAACATCATGAAAGCACGCATGCTTCCACTTCTTGCAACGTTTGCCGTATTTATTCTGCTCTATCTGATCGGGTTCCAGCGTTTCCCTGCTTTTGGCACCACCCGCGTGATCGCCAACTTTCTGACGGACAAGGCTTTCCTGGGGGTGGCCGCTGTCGGCATGACCTTCGTCATCATCTCCGGCGGCATCGATCTTTCCGTCGGTTCGGTGATTGCGTTTACGGGCGTGTTCTGTGCCCTGATGATCGAAAGCAGCGGGGTTCACCCGCTGGCTGCTTTCGGGATGATTCTGGTGATCGGCGCGGCTTTTGGGGCGACGATGGGCGCGATTATCCATTACCTTCAGATTCCCGCCTTTATCGTGACTCTGGCCGGGATGTTCCTGGCACGTGGGGCGGCTTTCGTGCTGACTGAAGCCTCTGTGCCGATCACGCATCCGTTTTATGCCGAAGTTTCCGGCCTGTATTTCACCTTTCCGGATAAAGGCAGGGTGACGGTGGTGGCAACGATCTTCGTAATTGTGCTGCTTGTAGGCATCCTTATCGCGCATTTTACCCGGTTTGGGCGTAACATTTATGCAATGGGTGGGGACAATACCTCCGCCCTGCTGCTGGGTGTGCCGGTGGCACAGACGACGATTGGCGTCTATATGCTGAGCAGTATTCTGGCGACGCTGGCAGGCATCATCTATTCGCTGTATACCCGTTCCGGTTATCCGCTGGCGGCGGTGGGGCTGGAGCTGGATGCGATTGCGGCGGTGGTGGTGGGAGGCACGCTGCTGACGGGCGGCGTAGGCTTCGTCGCGGGGACCTTCGTAGGAGTGATGATCCAGGGCGTGATCCAGACGTACATCAACTTTGATGGCACGCTGAACAGCTGGTGGACCAAGATTGTGATCGGTATACTTCTGCTGGTATTTATTGTGCTGCAAAAGGTGTTAAGCAGCCGCCCCAATCTGCTGCAATGGACGAGCCGGCAGGCGCAGGTTCCACAGGCACAGGGCGCGGAGCAGGGTTAACGATTATTTGTTCAGGAATGTGGGTTTTGCAGTCAAGCTGAATATTCTGGTGCTGCTGGTGCTGGCTTTGCTGCTGATCGGCGTGGTGTTTCTGCTGGTCGCCAATACACAAAACCTGACGCGGGAAATTGGCGGCGAGCGTCTGGCCGAAGAGGTGGACATTATTCGCAGCCGCCTGGCGGAAATTGAGCGCGAGATTCTGGTTGATACCAACTTTGTGGTTACCAGCGTGAGCTTTTTCCAGGCTGTGGGCCGCCGCAGTGTGCCGGATACCAGCGATATTATCATGACAGCCAATGCCTCGCTGGGGCTGGATGACATCACGGTGGTGGATGGCGATGGCAAGCGCCTGGTCGATACACGGCCTGATGATGATAATACTCAGGAAGACGAACTGCTGCAGACCGCGCTTGAAGGCATGACGACCACCGACCTGCTTATCGAAGAGAATGCAGGCATCATCGAAGTCAGCATGGCAGCAGCGGCGCCAGTGGTCAGCAGTTCCGGCAATATTCTGGGCGCTATCCAGATGAGCCGGCATATCAGCGGCGATTTTCTGCAAAGCCTCATCTTTGGCCAGCGAGGCATTCACCTGGGGCTGATCTATGAAGATCAGATTATTGCCCGGTCCGGGGGCAGGCGCGCTGCATCTGATCGCATCCTGACCAACAATATCGCCTTCGAGCCGGAACTGCTGCAGCAGGCTTATGAAGGGCAGACCATCCTGCACAATGATCTTGTGCTGGGGGATGGCGGGGTGCCGCATACCATCGCTTATCTGCCCGTGCTGACCAAGCAGGGGATTCCGTCTGTCGTCATCATGATTCTGGTGGAACTGGAGGAGATTTTCTCGTTCCAGAACAGCACGCTGCTCAATACAATTGTGGTGTTTGCGGCGCTGACGCTCTTTGCGATGGCCATTATTTATGTCAACATCTACCGCACCATGATTCGCCCGCTCAACCTGCTCAAGACGATCGCGCAGGTGATGACCAGCGGCCAGTATAACGAGCGCGCCCCGGTGAATACGCAGGACGAGGTGGGGCAGCTGGCGGCGGCGTTTAACGAGATGGCAACGGCCATCCAGCAGCGTGAGGTGAGCCTGCAGGCGGCGCGCGAACAGGCAGAACGAGCCAGTCAGGTCAAGTCCATGTTTCTGGCGAGTGTGTCGCACGAACTGCGCACCCCCTTAAACGCCATTATCAACCTGACCAAATTTGTTGGCCTGGGGATGTATGGCCCAGTCAATGCCGAACAGGTAGATATCCTGACCAAGGTCGAGGCGCGCAGCAAGCACCTGCTGCGGCTGATTAACGATGTGCTGGATATTTCCAAAATTGAAACAGGGTCGCTGGAGCTTTTTGTGGAGGCTGACCTGAAGATTGATCAGATCGTGCGTGCCGCCATCGAGACCGCCCAGAACCTGCTGCCCGGCAAGTCGGTGGCTATTGTCTGTGATATTATACCGGATCTGCCGACGCTGACGGGCGATGCCCAGCGAATCCAGCAGATTGTCCTGAATCTGCTATCGAATGCCTGCAAGTTTACGGATGAAGGCCAGATCGAGGTGCGGGTGTACCAGCGCGCGGATGAGATCCTCATTTCCATTCGCGATTCTGGCCCGGGCATTGCCCCGGAAAATCATCAGTTGATTTTTGATGCATTTCGCCAGACCAAAGAGGGCCTGCGCAAAGGCGAGGGAACAGGGTTAGGGCTGCCGATTTCCAGACGGCTGGCTGAGGCACACGGGGGGCAGGTGTGGGTGGAAAGCACGCTGGGGCAGGGTGCGATCTTTTATGTCTCCCTGCCTGTACAGTCAGCCCTGGTGCCCACCCTTTGAATGAGTACAAGAAGGAATGGTTCATGCCGGATCCGATGTTTCTGTATGTTGAAAACGACGAAATGAGTCGCGAAGTCATGCGTGTGCTTCTGACACGAGGGTTGGGTTATGATGACGTGACCATGTTCGAAACCAGCGCGGATTTTGAAACGCATCTGGCAGACCTGCCACGCCGTCCGGATGTGATCTTTCTGGATATTCATATGGAGCCGATTGACGGCTTTGAAATGCTGAGCGTGATTCGCAGGACGGAATTCTGCCTGGATGTGCCGGTGATTGCCCTGACCGCCAGCGTGATGTACGAAGAGGTGCGGCGGTTACGCGAGGCGGGCTTTGATGGGGTGATCGCCAAGCCGATTAACTATGAAGCCTTTTCCGGCGCGCTCAGCCGAATTCTGCAGGGGGAACAGGTCTGGAATACCAAATAACGGCCAGACAGGACTGCTGCCTATTGACCGGTGATTACTAAAGGACATGCCAAGATGGAGTATAAACATGCACTGATTATTGATGACGATGCCTATAACGTGTATATCATGGAACGTTTTCTGGATCGCGAAAATATCGCCTATACCACCATCACGGATACCGCTGTTCTTGAAAGTGTGCTGGAACAGGCCCCCCGCATTGATATTGTGCTGCTTGATCTTGAAATGCCGAAAAGCGATGGTTACGTCATTATTGAGATACTGAAACGTTATCTGGCTGCTGATGTGCCGATTATCGCCTGCACCGTACACACGGCGGAAATCAACCGCACGAAAAAACAGGGCTTTTCCGGTTTTATCGCCAAGCCGCTGGATATAGACCGGTTTTCAGAACAGATTCGCCGCGTCTTTGCCGGAGAAGCAATCTGGGAAGCGTGGTAAGGGGCGGCAGGTTCGTCACGCTGTCTTAAACATGATGCCGTCCTTGCGTGCACACTGCTCTGGGCAGGGCGGCGGTTATGTGCCGGTGTCTGCCGCCTGCTGGCTGATGGGCAGATACACATAAAACGTACTTCCCTGGCCCGGCTCACTTTCCACTTCTATTCTTCCGCCATGCATTTCGACAATCTTCTTCGCGATGGATAACCCCAGACCGATGCCCCCGGTTTCTGTGGAACGCGCCTTGTCTACCCTGTAGAAACGATCAAAGATGTAGGGCAGGTCCTCCGCGCTGATGCCAACCCCGGTATCGCGCACTTCGATCACCACGAACGCATCTCTGGCATAGGTGCTGATGGCGACGGTGCCGCTGGCGGTGGAATAATTGCCCGCATTCTCCACAATTTTCAGCAGTGCCTGGGTCAGCCTTTCGGCATCCCCCAGCACGGGTGGCAGTCCTTCCGCCAGCCCGAGCACCATCTGCAAATCCTTACTGGCGATGATGGGCTGGGTGGTGGCTTCGACGGCCTGAACCAGTTGATTTAACTGAAGCGGCACAAAGATTAATTCCTTACCGCTGTCCAGTTGAGTCAGGGTAAACAGGCCATCAACAAGCTCTGTCAGGCGGGCTGCCTGGCGCTCGATCATGTTCAGGTAACGGGCCTGCTGCTCTGGTTCGGATGTTTTGCGAAACAGATACAGACTCATGTAGATGGTGGCAAGCGGGGTGCGGAAATCATGAGAGGCATTGGTCACAAAGTTTGCCAGGATATTCATGCGCTCTTTTTCCACCACAAGCTGCATCGCCTGTTCCTCGGCCTGCTTTAGCTCGGTGATATCGCGGAAACTCCACACCCTGCCGACCTGTTCCCCTTTGATGCGCTGCGGCTTCAGGTGGCATTCTATAAACCGTCCGTCTTTCAGTTCCAGCATTTCGACACGTCTGGCCCCAGGCTGCTCGTAGATGGATCTGATTCTGGTCAGGAACGGCTCCGGGTCTTTGAGCTGGTCGCGAACCAGGGTAAGGACCTGTTCATCATTCCCCGACGCCACGACGGAGGGCGGAATGCGCCACATATCCAGATACTGCTGGTTAAATCCCTCAACTTTGCCGGCTCTGTCTACCGCGAGAATGCCATCAGCGGTGGCTTCCAGGGTGGCCTGAAGTCGGGCCAGAGAACGTTCCAGTTTCTCTGTAGCCTGCTGACGTTCCTGTGTTTCCCTGGCCAGGTGCTGGGTGAGGGCCTGAAATTCGAGCTTGGTTTTGATCTGTAACAGAGCTTCCTGCGCGAACAGGGCGCCAATGATGCCGACAAAGAAGATATAGCCAATGCGCACGATAATATCGGTCAGGTGGCTGGCCATGTGCCCCAGCAGGCTCATCAGAATGACATAGCTGAGTGAATAGATGATCGCTGCCACGATAGTTTCGCGGAAGCTGTAGCGAAAGGCGATGGAGGTGATGGCCACATACCAGATGACGTGAAATGGCGAGCTGATGCCGCCAGTGGCATAGACCCAGCAGGTAATCAGCAGCGTATCGGTGATCGAGGTAAAGTAGCTGGACAGCATGATGGGGTAGCGGCGGTAGGGCTGCAGGATGTGCACGCACAGGCTGTACAGCAGCGCAGCCATGATGATGACCTGCGCCAGCCAGTGGATCGACTGGGACGGGTCCAGCAGGAAAACATAAACCAGACTGTTAAAGATGACGATCGCCATGCGTACCGCAGAGACATGTTTTTCAGCCACAAAGGCTTTTTCAAGAGATGCCGTCTTCTTGTGGGAGGTGGGGTTCTCTGCTGGGTCGGGAGGTAAAGTTTGCATCGTGGCCTGGCAGCTTTCCGGCTTGGTGGGTAGAGTGATTCAGGTGACAGTTTGAAGAAATAGTTTATCCTGGCCAAGCTTCGTAATCGCCTTTTCCTTTTCAGGCTAGCATCTGTTTCACGCGATAATACAGAAGAATTTCTAAAAATTACATAAAGCGCAGCAGAAGCTGCGGGTTCTATAAAAACCGCGATGCCATGCCGGACAGATTTATTACTATTGAAATTTCGGCAAGCGGCGTGGTTCTGGACTATAATAAGAGGCCATTATCGCCTGAGGATTGCTATGATGAAGAGGCAAACACCGTCACAAGTTTTGCAGGTCAGATCATTATGAGCTTTGAACGCGAATTCCATGGCCCCAATGCGGGTTACATTTTAGAACTGTACGAACGTTATCACGAGGACCCACAATCAGTTGATGAAGCCACCCGCGCCTATTTCGAGCGCTGGACACCGCCGTCGGATGGCGATCAGCAGCCTCTGCCTGCACAGGCTGAGGGGGCGGGCTATGATCTTGAAAAGATTGTGGGGGCGGTCAACCTGGCGCAGTCAGTCCGGGGGTATGGGCATCTGGCAGCGCAGCTTGACCCCCTGGGCAGCGAGCCAATGGGCGACCCGGCCCTTGATCCGCAGGCGCACGGGATCACGGAAGAAGACCTGCAAAGTCTGCCTGCCAGCCTGGTCGGTGGCCCGATTGTGCGATCCTCTGCCAATGCCTACGAGGCGATCCAGACACTGCGCGAGGTGTATTCGGGCAGGATTGGCTTTGATAACGATCATATCCGCATCCCGGAAGAACGCGACTGGCTGCGCGAAGCAGCGGAATCCCGGCGCTTTCGGGTGGCGGATGATGCCGCTTTTGCCAGAACGCTGCTGGATCGCCTGACTCAGGTCGAGGCATTCGAGCGTTTTCTTCAGGACGCCTTCCCGACCAAGTACCGGTTTTCGATTGAAGGTCTGGATATGCTGGTGCCCATGCTGTCGGAGATTATTGATATATCGACAGAATCCGGTATGGCCCATATGCTGCTTGGGATGGCGCATCGGGGCCGCCTGAATATCATGGCCCACAACATGCACAAACCCTACGAGCAGATTCTGGCGGAATTTCGCGATCCTCTGGAAATTCAGGAGATGCTTAACGCGATTGGCTGGACGGTCGGCGATGTGAAATATCACGAGGGGACGGAACGCGCCGTTAAAAGCCAGCACGAAGAAGGCCTCACGCTGACTCTGCCCCCCAACCCCAGCCATCTGGAACTGATCAACCCTGTGGTGATGGGTATGGCGCGGGCGGCTGGAACTGATGTCAGCCAGGGCGGCGCTGCTGGTTTTAACCCGAACCTGACCATGCAGATCCTGATACATGGCGACGCGGCGTTCCCGGCCCAGGGGATTGTGGCAGAAACGTTCAACCTGTCGCGGGTGCCGGGCTACTGGACCGGCGGCACGATTCATATTATCGCCAACAACCAGATCGGCTTTACGACTCTGCCCGAAGAAGGACGCAGCACGATTTATGCAAGCGACCTTGCTAAAGGGTTTAAGGTGCCCATCATTCATGTGAACGCGGATGATCCGGAAGCGTGCATTGAAGTGGCACGTATCGCCTATGCCTACCAGCATGAGTTTGAAAAGGATATTCTGATCGACCTGATTGGCTATCGCCGGTACGGGCATAACGAACTGGACGAACCGGCCTTTACACAGCCCACGCTTTACCAGAAAATCCGCCAGCATCCGACCGTGCGCCAGTTGTGGGCCGGCGCGCTGGTAAAAAAGGCGATGGTGCGCGAAGACGAGGTCGAGCAGTTGTTCAGCCAGTGCACCCAGCAGCTTCAGGAGATCAACGAACGACTGCCCGATGTGGTAGAGCAGCAGGCGGAAGTGCTGGTTGCGCCGCCGCCTGAACCGCCTTCATCCGGCGAAGCGCGCCGGGTCAAAACCGCCGTTGCAGAAGAGCAGATCAGGGCGATCAACGAGTCGCTGCGGCACATGCCGGATGACTTTGAGTTTTACTCGAACCGGCTGGAGCGCAGTATCCGGGGACGGCGCAATGTTTTTGACGCTCCGGAAGAGCCGCTGGTGGACTGGGCGACTGCGGAGGAGCTGGCGTTCGCGACGATTCTGGCGGATGGCATTGCCATCCGGCTGGCGGGGCAGGATACAGAGCGCGGCACCTTCAATCATCGCCATGCTGTGCTGCACGACGCCCGCACCGGGGCGCAGTTCGTGCCGCTGCAGGCGCTGGAGCAGGCTCGGGCGACCTTTGAGGTGTACAACAGCCCGCTTTCAGAAATGGCGGTGCTTGGCTTTGAGTATGGCTACAGCATTCAGGCACCGGGCAGGCTGGTTCTGTGGGAGGCGCAGTATGGCGATTTTGTCAACAATGGGCAGACCATTGTGGATGAATTCATCACCTCCGCGCGCGAGAAGTGGGGGCAGACTCCGTCGCTGGTGATGCTGCTGCCGCATGGCTGGGAAGGCGCGGGGCCGGATCATTCCAGCGGGCGGCTGGAACGTTTCCTGCAATTGGCGGCCAAGACCAATATGCGGGTGGCCAACCCCACCACCGCTGCCCAGTATTTCCACCTGCTGCGGCGGCAGGCGCTTCTGTTAAAGACCGATCCCCTGCCGCTGGTGGTCATGACCCCGAAGGCTCTGCTGCGCAACCAACTGGTCAATTCGCCGGTTACGGCCCTGTCTACAGCGCGCTGGCAGCCTGTGATTGACGATGCCGAGGTGGAACCGGATCAGGTGCGGCGGCTGGTGCTGTGCAGCGGCAAATTCTACTTTGACCTGATTAACAGCGAGTATCGCCAGCAGTATAGCCGCGTGGCGCTGGTCCGGGTTGAGCAGCTTTATCCGCTCCCGGTGCCTGATCTTGAGGCCGTGATCGCCCGCTACCCAAAGCTGGAGCAGATCGTGTGGGCACAGGAAGAACCCAAAAATATGGGCGCCTGGGAATACATGGATTTTCGGCTGAGGAAACTGACGGGCGGCGCGCTGCCGGTGGATTATGTGGGGCGGCGCCGCAGCCCAAGCCCGGCGGAAGGTTCGCTGACTGCGCACAAGACGAATCACGCCAAGATTATCGAGTACGCCTTCAACTGGGAATTTGAACACTAATTGCGAATGCTGGAGGATGTTCATGGCCGTAGAAATCGTAGTGCCGGACATGGGAGAAGCAGGTGTCGAAGCGACCGTCAGCCGCTGGCTTAAAAAAGCGGGGGAGCCGGTAAAGGCTGGCGAGGTGGTGGTCGTGCTCGAAACCGATAAGGTTGATCTTGAGGTGGCTGCGGAGGCCGATGGGGTGCTGCAGTCGATTGAACGCGAAGAAGGCCAGGATGTTGAAATTGGCGATGTGCTGGGACGCATTGATGCAGAAGGGGCGGAGGCCGCGCCCCGCACCGATGGCAAGGCACAGGAAAAAGCCCCCGAAGCAGAGGCGGAATATGCCCGGGGTGGAGAGCAGGCGGTAGAGAAGGAACAGCAGCGCCCGGCTGGCAGGACAGACAGAGGCGAAGAAAACCGCGTGACGCCAGTTGCCCAGCGCATCGCTCAGGAAAACAACGTGGATCTGTCAAAGATCACCGGGAGCGGCACGCAGGGGCGGGTGACGCGGGAGGATGTCGAAAAATACCTGAGCGAACAAGGCAGCCGCCAGCAGCAGGAACCACAGCGCCCGGCGGCACCGGCATCACAGCAGCCCCAGCAGAAGGAGCGCCCGCAGCCCGCCACCAACGGCCGGCCCGACAGCGAAGGCGAGGAACGGGTGCGCATGTCGCGGCGGCGGCGGACGATTGCCCGGCGGCTGGTAGAAGCCCAGCAGACCGCCGCCATGCTGACCACGTTCAATGATGTGGATATGGGCGCGGTGATGGATTTGCGGGCGCGGCGCAAGGAAGCGTTCCGCGAGCGATATGGGGTCAGCCTGGGCCTCAGCGCCTTCTTCGTCAAGGCGGCCATTGGCGCGCTGCGGGCATTTCCGATGCTCAATGCCGAAATCGACGGCGATGATATCATCCTCAAGCATTATTATGATATCGGGGTTGCCATCGGCGCGGAGGAAGGGCTGGTGGTGCCGGTGCTGCGCAATGCCGACCGGATGTCGTTTGCGACCATCGAATCCGCCATCAAACAATTCGCCCGGCAGTCTGACGACGGGACTCTGTCGCTGGATGATCTGCGCGGCGGCACCTTTACCATCACCAACGGCGGTATTTTCGGTTCTCTGTTAAGCACCCCCATCCTGAATCCGCCTCAGGTGGGTATTCTGGGGCTGCATCGCATCGAGGATCGCCCGGTGGCGCGCCAGGGTGAAGTGGTGATCCGGCCCATGATGTATGTGGCCCTCAGTTACGATCATCGCATCGTGGACGGACGCGAGGCAGTGCAGTTTCTGGCCCACATCAAGAAACTGATCGAAGACCCGGAGGTATTGCTGATTGAAGGCTAGCAGGCGATGATGAGCGCCGCCTGTGCTGAAGATGAACGGCGTCAGTAAACGCGCCTGGCAAAAAAGATGCTCTTAAATAGTGGGCAGGTGGCATAAACAGACCTGCGCCACTGTGCGCAGCTTGTCTGTGTGGCGACCCTATGACCAGAATAGCTGTTTTGTTCTGTTGAACCTGTTTCTTATCTGTATGGGGTTCGTTAAAATGTCCGGGTGTGCAGGCACTTCAGATAAAGTTGATATTATGAGGCCTTTATGTACTCAAACCGAGGGGTAAAGCAGTCAAGATATATCCAGTTTGTCGAAGATGCGCGCGCCCGCCTTGAAAAACTTGTTACCCGCATCCCTGCCAGCCAGAAGACGCCGGAACTACAGGAAATTGTTGAAGAACATCTGATCGCGCTGGAAGAACTGGCGACTGCGGACGAAGAACTGCACAGCCAGTATAAAAGTCTGGAAGGAGCGCACCAGCTTCTGGAAGCTGAACGGCAGAGCTATCGGGAACTCTTTAATTATGCGCCGGTCAGCTATCTGATTACGGATGAGCAGAGTGAGATTTTATTAGCCAACCATGCCGCCCACACGCTGTTGAATGTGCCTGAAGGCATGCTGCGCGGTAAACCCCTGACAGATTATATTGCGGAGGCCATGCGCCCACAGTTTCAGAAGCTGCTGACGCAGGCTTTGAATACAGAGGCGGCGCCGCTGACGTGGGAGACGCAGATTCTGCCTCAGGGCGAGCATGTCCCGCTGACGGTGATGATCCAGGGTATTCTGGTGGCCAATTGTGATGATTATCGCCCGGCAGGAGTCTGCCTGCGCTGGACTTTGCTGGATGTGACAGAGCAGAGGCTGGCCGAAACGGCGGAACGGGAACGCGAATTTCAGGCCACTTTCGAGCAGGCGGCAGTGGGTATGGCGCACATCGACACAGAGGGCCGCTGGCTGCGGGTCAACCAGAAGCTGTGTGCCATCCTCAGATATACAGAGCCGGAGCTGATTGGTCAGGCTTTTCATGATGCAGCGACCTTCATTGACGTGTCGCAGATCCGCCACAAAATGCAGAAGCTGCTGCAAGGGGAGATACCGAACTTCGCGCAGGAAGCGATCTGTGTGCGGTCAGAAACGTATCAGCCCTGGCTGCGCTGGACGGTATCGCTGGCCAGCGGCCTGCCCGCCCCCTATTTTATTGTGGTGGTCGAAGATGTGACCAAGCGCAAGCGAAGCGAGGCTGCCGAACGCGAACAGCGTTTGCTGGCGGAGGCACTGCAGGATACGGCAGTGGGCCTTAACAGTACGCTCGATTTATCGGAAGTGCTGGAGCGCATTCTGGCCAATGTGGGGCATGTGGTACCCCATGACGCGGCCGATATCATGCTTATTGAAGGCGGAAATGCGCGTATGGTGCGCAACCGTGGCTATGACCGGTTTGGTGTGGGCGATATTATCACCGAATATCAGTTTGGGATTGAGGGTACCTACAGCTTTAAGCAGATGAGCGAGACGGGCGAACCGCTGATTATTTCTGATACGCTGGAACTGGGGGATCAGTGGGTCAGGACACCCGCCAACGCATGGATACGCTCGCATCTCAGCGTGCCAATCTGCCGAAAAGATGAAATGATCGGGTTTCTCAACCTCAACAGCGCACTGCCTAACTTCTTTACCAGCACTCATGCAGATCGTCTGCGTGTTTTCGCGGGGCAGGCGGCCATCGCCATCGAAAATGCGCGGCTTTACGAACAGGCCCAGCAGGTCGGTGTTTTGCAGGAACGCCAGCGGCTGGCGCATGATCTGCATGATGCTGTGAGCCAGATTCTGTTCAGCGCCAGTGTGATTGCCGAAACGCTGCCGCGCATCTGGGATATCAACCGCGAACGCGCCCTGGAACTGGTGCATCAGTTAGTGAAGCTGAACCGGGGGGCGCTGGCGGAAATGCGGACCCTGCTGCTGGAACTTCGGCCCAGCCAGCTTTCCAACACGCGGCTAAGCGATGCGCTGCGCCAGTTGGCCGAAGCGATCAACGCCCGCGCCCAGCTTGAGATTGATTTTGTCGCGGAAGGCAGCGAACTGGTGCCGCCGGATGTTCAGGTGGCGTATTATCGCATCGCCCAGGAAGCCATCAACAACATCATCAAGCATGCGCACGCCACGCAGATCAGGCTTTATATTGCCAGCGAGAAGGATCGTGTTGAACTGCGGGTGGCGGATGATGGCACAGGCTTTGACACGAAGGCAGATACGGCGGGTTTTGGGATGCACAGTATGCGGGAACGTGCCGAAGCCATCGGCGCGTCGTTTGAAGTCAGCAGCCAGGTGGGCAAGGGTACGCAGGTTTCAGTCAGGCTGCATCTGGACTAGGCGCAGGCACCAGCAGGAAACACACTTAAAATTATGAGACAGATGCGCATCAGTGAAGGATTTCATGGGCAGATGCAGTGGGTCATTCCCCGGACTATTCTGCGGCGCTGGGCGGCTCATCCCATGCTTCAGGCACTGGTGCCCACTGATATTGGCTGGTATCCGCAGGCTCGCTATCACTACCGCGAACGCGAGCAGGGCGTCGCACAGCATATCCTGATTTTCTGTGTCGATGGCGCAGGCTGGTACGAAATTGAGGGTCAGCGCCGCGACCTGGCCCGGGGCGAAGTGCTGCTGATTCCGCGCAATGTCCCCCATATTTATGGCGCGTCGGCAGAGGCACCCTGGTCGATCCACTGGGTGCATTTTATGGGCAAGGAGGCAGATTTTTTCGCCTATCACCTGCCGGAAAATGCCTGCACGCTGCTGGTGGATGCGCAGACCTGCGCCGCGATGGAATCGCTGTTCCAGGAATGTTACGAGTCCTTCATTGGGGGCTTTGTGCTGCACCGGCTGATCTACTGTGCCCAGATTTTACGTCATTTGCTGGGCCGCCTGTTCTTTAACAACACCTTCTTTTCGCCAGTACAGCGCACCAATCACTTCCACAGCCTGGAACCAACGCTGACCTATATGCATCAGAAGATTCATCAGAATCTGTCGCTGCAGGAAATGGCGGACCATGCCGGTTTGTCAGTATCGCATTTTTCCTATCTTTTCAAGCAGCAGACAGGGTATTCTCCGATGGATTATTTTATTCACCTGAAAATGCAGCACGCCTGCACGCTGCTGTCACTTTCTGCCAAAGCGGTGCATGAAATCGCGCTGGAAGTGGGGTACAGTGACCCCTATTACTTCTCGCGCATCTTTAAGAAAGTGATGGGCATGTCGCCAAGGCAGTACCGCCAGTCGCCCACCGGGTAAATGGGAAATCGTAAGATTGTCCATCAATCCGGGAATTTTTCCATTGTCACGGTACGGGTCTGGGGGATAAATTCGTAGTGACAGAGACAGATATGTTGCTGACATGAGCTTATTTGAAAATGACAATTACACCTTCACCTGAATATAATCGTATTCTTTCGCTGGATGGCCCCTGGTCGTTTGCGCTGGACCCTGAAGATGAGGGAGAGCAGGCTGGCTGGTATACCCGCACGCTGGACGGCACGATTCATACACCGGGTTCATGGGAGGAGCAGGGTTACGGCGACCCGCCAGACTCTGATTATCTGTGGGGGTGGAACAAACTGCGCCAGTACGAAGGCGCCGCGTGGTATGTGCGCGAGGTGGATATCCCGCAGGACTGGGCCGGCAGGCAGATTGAACTTTGCCTGAAGGGGGTGCGCTGGAGCAGCCGTGTCTGGCTGGATGGCACCTACATTGGCCAGCAGGAAGCGCTGTCTGTGCCACATCACCATAACCTCACCGCGCATGTGCGCCCCGGCCAGCGCCAGCGCCTTGCCATCCGCGTGGATAACCGGATGCTGTACCCGCTGGAAGAAAGCCACATTCATTCGGAGCAGACGGCCACTCATTGGGGCGGGATCAGCGGCGGGGCCGAACTGAGGGCGACCCCGGCGGTTGCGATTGAGCATGTCCGGTGCCGCCCGGATGTGACGGCGCGGCGGCTGGTCTTTGACGTGAGCGTGCGCGGTGCTGGCGAAGGGCTGGCTGTGACGGCGCAGGTCACCAACGCCGGCCCGGATGTCGCGGCGGCACGCAGCGAGGTTGCAGAATCCAGCACCACGCTCAGCATCGACCTGGGCGATGGGGCGCGGCTGTGGTCAGATGTTGATCCATTCCTGTACGATGTTCAGTTCGCGCTGGAACAGGCCGGGGAAGTGATCGATGGGGTGACGGTGCGTACCGGGCTGCGCGAGATCAGCACACGAGGGCGACAGATTCTGCTCAATGGCCAGCCCGTCTTTCTGCGCGGCTATGTGGACTGCTGCATCTTCCCGCTGACGGGCTATCCGTCGTGGGATATTGAGCATTACCGCCGGCAGTTCCGCATTGTGCGGTCCTACGGCTTTAATCATGTGCGGCTGCATTCATGGACTCCGCCGGAACCGTTCTGGCAGGCGGCGGATGAATATGGCATGCTGGTACAGACCGAACTGCCGCACTGGTCAAAGCATTATACTGAGGCAGAAAGGGAGCCAGCGCCAGAAGTCCATCAGTTTTTAAGCCGGGAACTGGAAGGGATTATCGAAGCGCTGAACCTGCATCCGTCGTGGGTGATGTTCTCGAATGGTAACGAACTGGTCGGGCCGGAGGGGCACCCCCGCCTGACTGAACTGATGGAGCGCGGCAGAACGCTCGACCCCACGCGCCTGTTTACGGACCAGACTGGTTTTGGCAGGCTGCCCGCGCCATCGCGCCCGGTGGATTTTTTCATCCAGTCGTGCAACTGGCATCCCCCAAAGAAGATTTACGATGCCGCCTCCAACGACACCACCCAGGATTTCAGCGCCATCACCGCGCTGTCAGATCGCCCGCTGATCGGTCACGAACACGGCCAGTTTACGATGTACGTGCGCCCATCCGAAGCGGAGAAATATACCGGCGTTCTGCGCCCGACCTGGCTAGACAGCATCCAGGCGGCGCTGGAGGCCAAAGGCATGGCCGAACGCATAGACGATTACATCCAGGCGTCCGGCATCCACATCGTCCGCACCTATAAGGAAAACATCGAACGGGCGCGGCGCACACGCGGGCTGGCGGGCCTGCAACTGCTGGATATCCGCGACTTTCCCGGCCAGGGCCATGCGACCACCGGCGTTCTGGATATGTTCTGGGACAGCAAGGGGCTGGTCGAACCGGAAGTCTTTGCCCAGTTCAATGATGCGGTGGTTTTGCTGATGCGGGCGGCTTCGCCCACGTTTCGGGCTGGCGATTCCATCGTGGTTGATATTGAGGTATCCAATTTTGGCCCCGGTCCGCTGCCGGCAGGTGGGCTGCGCTGGCAGTTACAGGCTGCGCAGCAGCAAACGCAGCTCAGCGGCGAGGTGGAAGTGCTTGCGGCGCCGCAGGGAGAAGTCACGCCGTTATGCCGGTTGAGCATCGCCATTCCTCAGGATACGCAGGCGCGCCAGTGGCGGCTGGCGGTCTCGCTGGGCGATGCGGAAAATAGCTGGCATCTGTGGTCGTACCCGGCGCCGGCGATGCAGGAAAATGCCGCTTCCATCAGCAGCCGGATTCAGACGCTGCGCAATGTGCTGCCGGGGGCGGTCTATGACCACGTGTACAGCGGCACCTCGCTGACGATGGACCAGCATGATTCGCGGCTGAATGACACCGAACTGGCGATTGCCGATCAACTGTCGCTGCGGCTGCTGCAATATCTGCACGATGGCGGCCGGGTGTGGCTGATGCCGGACGCGACCCAGCTTTATGATTATGTGCGCACCCGTTATCTGCCGCCTTTCTGGAGCTATCTGCACTTTCCCGATAATGTCAGTTCGGTCATGGGCATGCTGGTGCATCCGCACCCGGCGCTGGCGGGTTTCCCGCATGATGGATTCTCGGACTGGCAGTGGTACAGCCTCGTCAACGATACGCCCGCCATCTGCCTGGATTCCGTGCCGTTTGTGCCGCCTGTGGCCGAGGTGGTGGATAATTTTAACCGCGCCAAAGCTCTGGCTTATGCCTTTGAGGCGCAGGTCGGGGCGGGCCGCCTGTTTGTCTCGACATGGCGGCTGCATGACCCGGACGTGGCCAGCCGCCCGGAAGCGGTCTTTCTGCTGGGCGAAATCCTGCGCTATCTGCGCAGCGACGCTTTTGCCCCGGCCGCACGGCTGAGCACGGCGCAGCTTCTGGGGTTGTTCCGGCTGACAAACACCCGCGTTATCATGTTTGAATAACCAGATGGCCGCGCCAGCATCAGGCGAAAGTGCGAAAGGAGGTACAGTATTTTGTTTTAGCCCCGCCTGTCAGGATATACTTGATATCTGGCGCTTTTTGCTGGCGCAAAGTTAGTTCGTTATTGCATTAATTAGGAGCAGACATATGAAGAAGCTTTATCTTGTTCTTGTAATGATTTTCTGCCTGGGCGCGCTTGGCTTCGGCACTGCGGCGTTTGCTCAGGAAGAAGTCACCCTCAGCGCGTGGACCCACGACCAGCTGTACATTGACTACTTCAATTCGCGCCTGGAAGAATGGGAAGCGATGCACCCGGACATCAGCTTCAGTTATGATTTTCAGGTAATCCCGAACGCCTGGGATCGTGCTATCGAAGCGCTGGCGGCGGGCGAGCAGCTGCCTGATCTGCTGGGTATCGAGCAGGGTGGTTTCCCCAACTACATGAAGGACGGCGTGATCGCCAATTACTTCGTCGATCTGACTGACAGGATCGGTGACCGGCGCGAAGAATATGCCGAAGGCCGCTGGTCAATCTACTCTTTTGAAGATCGTATCTACGCGATGGAAAGCTCGCTGACGGCAAGCGTCTACTACTATCAGCCGGCAGTCTTTGAAGAATATGGTGTCGAAGTCCCCACCACCTGGGAAGAAATGCTTCGTCTGGGCGAAGAAGTCTTTGGGCCGGCCGGGATTTCCCTGAACGTGGCCACCAACAGCGGCAACTGGTTCCAGATGTTCTTCGACCAGCGCGGCGGCCAGACCTTCGACGCCGAGGGTAACTTCGTCTTTGGTGAGGAACCCAACCGCTCGCTGGCTATCGAGGTGGCGGACTATGTTCAGAAGGCTGTGGCCAACGGGACGTTCTTTGTCGTGCTTGGCGACGATCACTGGTCTGGCGCGACCATCCCCACCGCCTACCGCGAAGGCCGGCTGATCGGGCATATGATGCCGGACTGGTGGTCAACCTGCTGCCTGAAACCCAACGTTGAGGACATGGAAGGTCAGTGGCGTATTGCGCCGCCGCCCGTGTGGGAAGGTGGCGGTTACGAAACGACGGTCTGGGGTGGCACTGGCTGGGCCGTGACCCAGGGCGAGGATCAGGAAATTGCTGCGGAGTTCCTGGATTTCATGTACATGGGCGTGGAAAGCCAGATTCAGCGGTTCGAGAAGATCAACATGTTCCCGACCAACTTTGAAGCCATGGCGGACCCGCGTGTCTCTGGCCTGGAAGACCCCTTCTACGGCGGCCAGGCCATCGGCGAGGTATACGCTTCTGTGGGTGACGAAGTGCCGGTCTGGTACCAGAGTCCGTTCCGTTCTAACTGGGGCACGGCTGTGGGCGATAACCTGCCGCTTCTGTTCGATGGTTCGATGACCCCGGAAGCCTTCGTGGATGAGGTCACCCGCCTGACCCAGGATGCGATTGATTTCGGTTTCTAACCGGAAGCAGCCTTCATAAAAACTGTGGCGCTGTGGGGTGGGGGATTTGCCTGCCCCACAGCCTGCATTTCCTAAACTGCATAGTGTTAGAATAAGTTCTGGAGGCGGAGATGTCCGTAACCGACCTGGAGCAAGTGGAGCAAGCACCATCTGTAGAGCCTGCTGGTGGACAGAGCAGCACCCGACAGATACGGCTGGCTCCCTATGTTTTTGTATCACCTTTTTTTATTCTTTTTGCGCTCTTCTTTTTGTTTCCTACTGTTTTTGCCCTGATACTTGGGTTTTTTAACTGGCGCGGCCTGGGGGAGCCGGAATGGTTCGCCTTCCGCAATTATGAGCGGCTGTTCCGGGATCAGATTTTCTGGCTGTCGGTGCAGAACACCCTGTTTTATTCCGGGTTCAGCCTGTTCATCATTGTGCCGCTGGCGCTGCTGGAAGCGATGGCGCTGAATGCCAAGGCCCTTCGATTTAAAACCTTGTGGCGCATTCTGTATTTCGCCCCGATTGTGACATCTACGGTGGCAGTGGCAATCGTGTTCCGCATGTTTTACAACCGCGAATACGGCATTCTCAATCACCTGCTGGCGGCGGTGGGCGCTGCACCGATAGACTGGCTGGGCGACCCGGCCTGGGTCAAGCTGGCGGTTATGGGGGTGGTGGTCTGGCGCTGGACAGGGCTGCTGGCGGTTTATTTTCTGGCGGGGCTGCAATCGATCCCGGAAGAGCTGCACGAAGCCGCAGCAATCGATGGGGCAAACGCCTTTCAGCGCTTCCTCAACATTACGCTGCCTTCGCTGCGGCCGGTGATTCTGTTTGTCGGGGTCATCGTACTCATTGGCTCCATGCAGATTTTTGATGATCCGCAGGTGCTTTTTGGGGGCAGCGGGCCGGCCAATTCTGGCCTCAGTATCGTGCAGTATCTGTACACACGCGGAGTCAACGACCTGCTGTTTGGCTATGCATCGGCGGTCGGGCTGTTCCTGTTTGTGGTGATCTTCGTGCTCTCGCTCTTACAGTTCCGCGTATTTCGTGGCTTTGAGGCAGATTAACATGGATATCAGAACACAGCGTCGCATTGGCGCTATTCTACTGAACCTCGTGGTTGGAGCAGGCGGCATCCTCATCATTCTGCCGCTGGTATGGATGCTGTCGGCTTCCTTTAAAACCACAACGGAAATCTACCGGTTTCCGCCCACGCTCATCCCGAACAATTTTACGCTGGCGAATTATGAACGGCTGACGACGGAATGGCCGTTCTGGAACTGGTATGTCAACAGCCTTGTCGTGGCGGTGATTGTTACGCTGGCTGTGTTGTTCTTCTCGTCGCTGGCCGGGTTCGGGTTTGCCAAGTATCGTTTTCGTGGCAACAAGGCTCTGTTTATCATCCTGCTGGGTTCCACGATGATTCCGTTCCAGTTGATTCTGATCCCGCTGTTTATCGTCATGAGCCGCCTGAGCTGGACCAACACCTACTACGCGCTCATTATTCCATTCATGGCGCCGGCGGTGTCCATCTTCCTGATGCGGCAGTTTATCACGTCCATCCCAACAGAGCTGATGGAATCCGCCCGCATTGATGGGGCATCAGAATTTGGCATCTACTGGCGCATTATTCTGCCGCTGGCAAGACCGGCGCTGGCCGCGCTGGCAGTGCTGACGTTTCTGGGGTCGTGGAACAGTTTCCTGTGGCCGCTGTCGGTCCTGCGCGTGCGCGAAGCCATGACTCTGCCGGTGGGCCTGGCCAGTATTCAGGGCGGACTCACAGCGGGCAGCGAAGCTCCGATTGGCGCGAGCATGGCGGGCGCGACACTGATCACGATTCCAATCGTGCTGGTGTTTATCGCGGTACAGAAGCATTACGTCGCCGGCCTGACCGCCGCCAGTGTCAAGCAGTAGCACGGCAGCGGCCAGTCAGCAGGGGTGTTCAGGGGGATGTGAGGTAGACGGCATGCAGGTGGCCGTCTTCCGGGCGGATGCCGCTGAAATGAAACGCTAACCGCACAGGCGCCGCCGCAGGTGACAGGTGGTCTGCGCCCGGCCAGCGCACCGGCAGATGCAGCCCGTTTTCCGCGATCACCGCGCCTGCTTCGCCAGCGTAACCGGACAGCGGGCGAAAGCCTTCGTCCAGCACCTCAACCCGCAGGTGGCTGTGCGGCCCCAGGCCGCTGGCGTTGATGGCGACCTGTGCCGGGCTGTCCTGAATGCGGATAGGGCAGGTGATGACCTGTGCTTCTGCCGGGTGGTGTGGCTTCAGGCTGCCCAGGCGGTCACGTTCCCAGCGGACGATGCGAACGCCGGTGCCCTGTGTGCCTTTCCAGAGTGAATACCAGTAGTGGGTGTGATCGCCTGTATTTTCCATGCCCTGGCCCTGCATCAGGGCGGGGAAGTCGCCCGGTGGGCTGGAGGGCTGTTCGCGCGCGGGCACCAGCTTAAAGCCTGGGATCGGCTCTGTGTAATGCAGTGCATCGTGCGAGATGGCCAGCCCCAGGTCCATCGTCAGGAAGCGGCGGTCACCTGAAGGAAGGCCGTGCCACTGGCCATAAACGCCGATAATCACGTTGCCCCGGTTCCACAGGCCCGCCCCCAGGTGGATTTCCTCAACGTGGTTCCATTCGGTTTCGATGGAGGGGCCGGTGAGGTCCGGGCTGCGATCCAGCCCCAGCGCGCCACAGGGCGACCAGTGCTCAAAGTCCTTAGAGGCGAAAATGGTCATGTGGCGCAGCCGCGCCGGGCGATAAGCGGTCAGCGGCCCCTGACCAGCGACATAGTACATGCCCTGCCAGCGGATGACCCCAGCCATTTCCAGAAATGGCCCCACCGGGTTGCCGGAAAATGGCTGCCAGCGCAGCCCATTCTGACTGAAGGCCACGCAGAACCGCGCTTTGCCATCGATGCTCGATTCATAAGCCAGCTTGAACGGGCGGGCGCTGTCCTCCGGCTCGTACAGGATGGCCGCGGCGGGCCGCATGCCGGGGTCCGGCAGGTCGGTGATGTTGTTCCGGGTCGATCCGTTAAACTCCACCAAACCCAACTGCGGCTTTTCCCAGGTGATGCCATCGCTGCTGGTAGCATAACACAGATAATGGGCGGGGCCTCCGTGCCCGATGCCTGAGCCAGCGGAGTGGCTGCCAGGGCTGCCGGTGTACCACATATGAAACACATCGTTGATGCGAATCACGGTGCCATAATACAGCACAGTTTCATCGTGCGCGCCGGGTGGGCCGGGTTCCAGCACCAGGCGGGGCTTCTGTCCCGGGATGAGATGCGTTTGCACATGATGCCGGAACGGAAAGGCCCAGTCATCAAAGGCGAACAACACCGCTTCTGGCAGCGGCTGTGCCCCCGGCAGTGATGGCAGCGTGATAGTCATCGGATCGTCGACTCCCTCGCGGCTAAAGCTGCACTGTGGAGATGATGCCATCTTCCAGGCCGACCAGCAGCATGCTGCCCGGTGTGATGCCTGTGGGCGCGGCGATGGCAGTCACGGTGTCCAGCCCGGGCAGCGCCGCCCAACTGCTGCCGCTGTCCTGCGATACCCACACCTGACCCCCAACCAGCGCGACGAGATGCGGCAGCGCGGCCAGCACCGCGTTTACGGGCTGGTCCGTATCCATGAGCTGCACCCATGTGGTCCCGCCATCTTCAGAACGAAGCAGGCCGCTGGCTTCTGTCCCGGCCAGAATGGTCTGGGCTGAAAGCAGAGTCAGGCACAGCACAGGCGCATCATCCGCCGGCAGCGGGAGCAGGTGCCAGGCGCGCCCGCCGTTGGTGCTGCGATACAACTCCGTTTCTGTGCCGGCCAGCACCGTCTGGTCGCGGGCAAAATCCGGCGAGGCGGCCAGACAGAACACATGCCTGTCCAGCAGGCCGAAGTTCCAGGGGCGCCAGCTATGGCCGCCATCCTCAGAGCGATAGATGCCGTCGTCTGTGGTGCCGGCAATGATGATGCCGTCCTGTGTAAAGCCGGGGGATGTGATAAGCGCGGCGGTCATAGAGTGCGGCTGCGGGAACATCTGGCCTTTCCATGTGGCGCCGCCATCGCGCGAAACAATGACGCCGCCCTGCACCCCCACCACCAGCGTCTGATCTGTGGCAAACTCTGGCGACAGCGCCGCAGAAGCGGTGGCCAGCGGGGCGCTGAGGTTAAGCGAATCATAGGTCGATTGCCACGTCTGGCCGCTGTCATCAGAGCGAAACAGGCCAGACTGCCGCGCTGCGAACCAGGTGCCTTCGGTGGCGGGCAGCAGCGCATAGACAATATCAAACTGTTCTTCTGGCAGACTATCCATCAAACTTTATCCTTAGTGTTTTCTTTTATCATCCAGGTGGATTTTCCGCCACCAGTATACCGGCCTCTATTCTGTTTGGCACCTGTTGTGTACCTGTGCCGCCGCAGTGGTATTGGTTCTGTTGACACATATCCTACAAGTGGATAGTATACGATCATCACTTATTAGCGTGCAGATGCCCACAAAGGACATCGCTGATGCAGGAAAAGAAGCTCCAACCGCTTGACCGGCCCCCTTCGCTGCCCCAGTCCGTACAGGCGGCCATCCGCGAATTTATCCTGACAAATGATCTGCGCCCTGGCGATGTGCTGCCCACAGAAACGCAGCTCACCAGACAGCTTGGGGTCAGCCGGAACGCGGTGCGCGAAGCCGTCAAGGCCCTGGAACTGGTGGGGATTGTGGAGGTGCGGCGGGGCAGCGGGCTGTTCGTGGGGGATTTTTCGCTGGAGCCGCTGCTGAACAATCTGCCCTATGGCCTGATGGCCGACCTGGAAGAACTGCGCGAACTGCTGGAGATCCGGCAGGTGCTGGAAAGCGGCATGCTGGCGCGGGTGATCGCGGCGCGCACGGAAACGCAGTTGGCCGCGCTGCGCGAGGTGGTCGAGCGAATGCATGTGCTGGCGGGGCAGGGCAAACCCTTTCCGGAGGAGGATCGCGCGTTTCATCAGCACCTGATGGAAAACACCGGTAACAAAACCCTGCTCAAGCTGCTGGATATTTTCTGGCTGACTTATCACCGGGCGCGGCAGACAGCGGCGATTGAGGATGAGGACCCGGTCCATACGGCTCAGAATCACGCCGCGATTGTGGATGCACTGGCCGCAGGTGACCTGGAACAGGCCCGGCGCGCCCTGGATAGCCACTATACCGGGCTTGGCTCGCTCTCATTTCGGATCGACCAGGTGCGGCGTCGCAGCAGGGGCGGATAGACATTTATTCGGCATATTGACCAATGGATACAGGCAATGTTCACACAGACACACTTATTCGAAGCACGAACAGAAGGCTACCATAACTACCGCATACCGGGCATTGTCACGGCGCCGGATGGCACGCTGATTGCCCACTGCGAAGCCCGCCAGGGGCAGGGCGGAGACTGGGACCCCATCGACATTCTGATGCGGCGCAGCACCGATCAGGGCGCGACGTGGCAGCCGCCGCAGATCGCCATCGACCACCGGCAGTTTGCGGGCGAGGGCATTCATAACTTTACCTCCACCGCAGATCACATCACCGGCGAGGTGTGTTTCGTGTTTTGCAGCGGTTATGCGCGGGCCTACATGATGAAAAGCGCCGACGCCGGGCAGACTTTTACCGACCCGGTGGATATTACCGGAGTTTTTGAGGCGTTCCGGCAGGATTATGACTGGAATGTGTGCGCGACAGGGCCGGGGCACGGCATCCAGTTACAAAATGGCCGCCTGCTGATCCCGGTGTGGCTGTCCAACGGTGGCAGGGCGCACCGCCCCTCTATGGTGTCGACGATTTACAGCGACGATCATGGCGCCACCTGGCAGCGCGGCGCGGTGGTCGTCGTGGATTCGCCAGAGGTACGCAACCCCAGCGAGACCGTCGCGGTGGAGCTGAGCGATGGGCGCGTGCTGCTCAATATCCGCAGCGAAGCCGAAGCGCACCGCCGCCTGATAACGATCAGCCCGGATGGCGCGCACGACTGGTCACCTTTACAGTTTGACGATGCGCTGCTGGAGCCGGTCTGCATGGCCAGCATGCTGGGTTTGAGGCACACGCCGGGGACGATCCTGTTTGCCAATCCGGACACCCTGGAGCAGACCCTGCCGCGTGCCCGGGGAGTCAGCCGGGACCGAAAGAACCTGACCGTGAAACTGAGCCGTGATGACTGCCGCACCTGGGCTGCCTCGCAGGTGATTGAAGCCGGGCCATCGGGATATTCTGACCTGGCCGAAGCTGCGGATGGCAGTGTGGTGTGTGTGTATGAGGATGGGTATATCGACCACATGTACGACACCCGCCGCCTGACTGCTGCGCGTTTTTCTGTGGATTGGGTGATGGGGTCATCGCAGGCCCTGTAATTGCATAGCCCCTAATTGCATCAAAGGATGAACATCATGGACGCTGTTTCTTCACAGGTGCTCGATACGCTGCGCGCCTATGACACCCCGACCATCTGTAACGTGATCGAATTGTTTGATGTGCAGCCGCGCACTTCCGGCTATATGGACCGCACCATTAAAGCCGCTTTTCCGGAACTGCCGCCGGTGGTCGGCTTTGCCTCTACGGCCACCTGCCGCACCATCATCAAACCACGTGGGGCAGGGGGCTATACCGCCCTGGCGGATCAGGTAGCGCGTTTTGCAGAGCTTGACGGCCCGGCGGTGGTGGTGTTCCAGGACCTGGATGGCGACCTGGCAGCGGCGACCTTTGGCGAGATTATGTGTACCACCTATAAGGCCTTTGGGGCCGCCGGGCTGATTACCAACGGCCCGGGGCGCGACCTGGATCAGGTGCGCAGCATCGGGTTCCCGGTGTTTACCAATGGCGCCGTCTGCTCGCACGGCCATATTCAGATTCTGGATGTCCATGTGCCTGTGCTGGTGGGCGGGCTGGCGATGTATCCCGGCGAACTGATTCACGCCGACCTCAACGGTGTGGCCATCATCCCGCGCGAGATCGCGGCCAGGGTGGCGGATGCCTGTGCCGATTATGTCGCAGCGGAGCAGGTGATGCTGGATGTGCTGCACACCCCCTCTGTGACGGTTGAGCAGCTTCGGGCGGCGGCAGCGGAGAAAGATGCCCTCACCCAGGCATTACAACGCCGTATTCGCGGTTAGCCGCATCATATCAGGCAGGGATGTAGTCTGTTTTTAGGCTGCACACCTGCCTGAAACAGCATTGTGACTCTGTTTTAGTCTGATTCTAACACACAGGTCGTATAGTAACGGAGCAGGTTGTCTGTACCCTGGCGGAAACAAGGTCAGGGGAATTTGACAAAGCTGTTTTTTGCGTTACACTCGATGAAAGTGCTTACAAGAAAACACTTTCATAACAGGTAAAGCGGTTTGACCATGCTGGATGCAGAGAAGAAATCTTCCCCAACGATTTACGACGTTGCTGCACTCGCCGGGTTGAGTATTGCGACTGTGTCGCGTGTGATGAATTCGCCAGACCGCGTGAGTGAAGCCAGCCGCCGCAAGGTGATGGAAGCAATCGACCAGCTTGGCTTCGTCCCCAGGGCAGAAGCACGCGCCCGCGTGCTGCAAAGCACAGGCCGTATCGGCGTTGTGACCCCATTTTTTACATCTCCCTCATTTACAGATCGCTTGCGCGGGGTGGCCGCGGCGCTTTCCGCTTCCAGATACGAACTGGTGGTTTATACCGTCGATTCGATGGACCGGCTGGACGGTTATCTGTCCACACTGCCCCTGACAGGCCACCTTGACGGCCTGATTATCATTTCGCTGCCGGTAGAGGAAGCCGCTGCCCAGCGCCTGCTGGCCAATCAACTGGAAACCGTCTTTATTGAATATGCTCATTCAGGCTTCAGCGGGGTGCTGGTGGATGATTACGCCGGGGGCCGGCTGGCAGCGCAGCATCTGATCGAACTGGGGCACCAGCGCTGCGCCTATGTTTATTTCGGCCAGCATCCGGAATACTCCATTCATCCGGAAGTCCAGCGGCTGGCTGGTTTCCGCGAGACACTGGCGGAACACGGCCTGGCCCTGCCCGATGAATATATCCGGTATGTGCCGGTCTCCCGCAAGGGCATTGAGGAACAGCTTAAGGAACTGCTGGCGCTGCCAGCCCCGCCCACAGCGATCTTTGCCCCGGCAGATGACCTGGCCATTCGTGTGATTCACAGCGTCCGCGAACTGGGCCTGCATATCCCCCGCGATATGTCGGTCATTGGCTTTGATGATATTGATATTGCCAGACACGTAGACCTGACCACGATTTCCCAGTCTCTGGCGGAATCGGGGCGGATGGCGGCGGAGCTGCTGCTGGCGCGTCTGGCAGGCGCCGGGCGTCCGGTTCAGCAGGCGCGTATCCGGGTGCAGCTTGAAGCAAGAGGAACAACCGGGAAACCGTTGTAAGTCTGTGCAGGAGAGAAAGACAGGAGAGGAGGTGCGCATCGACTGACAGAAGCAATGGGTAAGAGGCAAAACTGCTATTGCAGGCCGGCACAGCCGCGCAGGAAATAGCAGCAAGCAGGTTTTGCTTTTCGCTTCGATCCTGAAAAATAAGGAGGCTTCTATGTTATTCCCCCGTTCAAAATCATCACGCCGGCAGTTGATCCTCACGGTTGTCGCGCTGGTGGCCGCACTTGGTTTGCTCACAGGCGTTCATGCACAGGATGAAGAAATCAGCGGATCACTCTCGATCCTGGGTTTTGGCCTGCCGGATGAAATCGCGACGGTCCGCGTGGATCAGTTCGAGGAACAGTATCCGAATGTGGAACTCAACATCACCGAAGGCGCGCTGGATGAGCAGCAGTTCCTGACGGCTGTCGCCAGCGGCAACCCGCCGGACCTGGTGTACATGAGCCGCGATGTCCTGAGCACCTATGCGGTGCGCGGCGCGCTGGTTCCGCTGGAAGAATGTATCGCCAGCATGGAAATTGATATGAGCCAGTACCGGCCAGCCGCGGTTGAGCAGGTGACGGTCAACGAGCAGGTCTATGGCATTCCTGAATTCTTCAACATCATCCTGCTGATCGCCAACAATCAGGCGCTGTCTGAAGCCGGGATGACGATTGATGATGTGGATACCAGCGACTGGGATCAGATCGCCGAACTTAACGACACACTGACCCGCATGGATGGCGATACCCTTTCCCGTATTGGCTTCGATCCTAAGCTGCCGGAATTCCTGCCGCTGTGGGTGCGCGCCAATGGTGGATCGCTGATCTCTGAAGATGGCCGGACAGCCCAGCTTGATGACCCGGCGGTTGTCGAGGCGCTGGAATTTGCGGCCCGGATGCACGATGCCTCCGGTGGGCGCCAGCCGTTTATCGCCTTCCGCGACACCTGGGATTTCTTTGGTGCTAACAACCAGATGGTTGCCGACCAGCTTGGTGTGTTCCCGATGGAACAATGGTATGTTAACGTGCTGGCAAGTACCACGCCGGACGCGGATGTTTCTTTCGCCCCCTTCCTGGACCGCAATGGTGAACCCATCAGCTTTGCCACCGGCAGCGCCTGGGCCATCCCGCGTGGTTCGGCCAACCCGGACGCAGCCTGCGCCTTCATGAAGACCATGACCGCGCCGGAAACCTGGGTTGCCGCGGCAGAAGAACGCGCCCGCCTGCGTGAAGAAGCTGGCCAGACCAATACCGGCGTTTACACGGGTAATCAGGTTGCTGATGAAATCATCTTCAGCGAAGTTGTGGAACCCAGTGGCAACGAAACCTTCGACAGTGGTGTTCAGACGATCCTGGAAGTTCAGGATGCCGCCTTCTCGCTGCCGCCCAATCCTGCTGGCGCAGAATTCCAGCAGGCATGGATTGACGCCGTCAACCGCGTGCTGAATGGCGAACAGACTGCTGAAGAAGCGCTTGCGCAGGCGCAGCAGGAAGCCCAGGCCGCGCTTGACGAAGCCTGGAGTCGGACGTCCTGATGTTTCCATTTGCTGGAGTGGCCCGCATCTTCCACCCGGAGGGGTGGGCCTCTCTTACCCTCAAACAACGAGAAATGCTGGCCGGGCTGGCGTTTATTTCGCCCTGGTTTATCGGCTTTCTGATCTTCACCGCCGGGCCAATGGCGATCAGCCTGGGTTTATCGTTTACCGATTATGATGTCATCAACCCGCCGAGGTTTATCGGGCTGCAGAACTTCGAGCGTATGATTGCAGACCCCCGGCTGGGACTCAGCCTGTGGAACTCATTTTTCTATGCGGCGCTGCATGTGCCGCTGGCCCTGACCACTGCCCTGATGCTGGCCATGATCCTGAACCGGGTGGGCAAGGCGGCGGGTTTCTTCAGAACGGCTTTTTACCTGCCTTCTATTACCCCCGCCGTAGCCATCGGGACGCTGTGGCTGTGGCTGCTCAACCCGCACATTGGCCTGGTGAATCAGGGGCTGCGTGCACTGGGTATTGCAGGGCCGGGCTGGACCACTGACCCCAACTGGATTAAACCGGGCCTTGTCCTGATGAGCCTGTGGAGCGTGGGCAGCACGGTGATTATTTACCTGGCGGCGCTGCGCAACGTGCCCAACGAACTGTACGAAGCATCGCATATCGACGGGGCCAGCGGCTGGCAGCAGTTCCGCAACGTCACGCTGCCGCTCATCAGCGGCGCCATCTTCTTTACGGTGGTGGTGAACACGATCTCGTCGCTGCAGATTTTTACCGAAGTGTATACCATGTACTTTGGCAATATGAACTCCGGGGCGGCGTCATCTGCGGGGCTGTTTTATAACATCTACCTGTTCCGTCAGGCATTTGAATTTCTGCGCATGGGCTATGCTTCTGCGATGGCATGGCTGCTGTTTATCATCATCCTGATCCTGACCATTATCCAGCTTCGCGTTAGCAACCGTTGGGTCTATTACGAAGGATCGTAGGTTATGTTTGTCCTCAATGACGACAGCGAGCGCACGCTGACCCTCGATCAGCGTGGTACGACAAGACGTTCGCCCTTCAATATGAGTCAGACGGTCGAACGGGTCATCTTCCTGACTTTGCTGATCGGTTTTACCATTCTGTTCATGGCGCCGTTTGTGTGGCTGGTCAGCGCGTCGTTAAAAGTCCGTTCCGAGGTGTTCAATTCAGAATGGATTCCGGACCCGATCGCGTGGGAAAACTATGTTAATGTGTGGAACGCGGCGCCTGTGCTGACCTGGCTGACCAACAGCCTGGTGGTGGGTTTTCTGGCGGCTGTTGCAGTCACCATTAGCTGCGCCATGATCGCCTTTGGCTTTTCCTACTTTCGCTTTCCGGGGCGCGATAAGCTCTTTGGGCTGGTGCTGGCGACGATGATGCTGCCCGGCGTGGTGACGATGATCCCGGTGTTCCTCATCTGGAACAACCTGGGCATGGTCAACACCCATGTACCCCTGTGGGCCGGCAACATTTTCGGCTCTGCGTTCTATATCTTCCTGATACGCCAGTTTTACCTGTCTTTGCCACGAGAATTGTTTGAGGCCGGGCGGGTGGATGGCGCCAGCTATTTTCAGATATGGCGACATATTGCCCTGCCACTCACCCGGACAGCCCTGATCGTGGTGTTCATCTTTGAGTTTAAGGCAAGCTGGACGGACCTGATTAAGCCGCTGATCTACCTGTATAACACCAACCTGTACACCCTGCCGCGCGGCCTCAAGGCGCTGCTCGATCAGTTTGGGCAGGGGGGCGAGATGCAGTGGGAGATTGTGCTGGCCGCCAGCGTGATTGTGACTCTGCCGATGATTATCATCTTTTTCCTGGGGCAGCGTTACTTTATGGAAGGCATCGCGACCACAGGCATGAAGGGCTAGGAGGCATGGCTGCGCGCTGTCAGGTGTTCCTCGCCTGCCTGTTTCTCGCCGTCTTTTCCAATTGCCAGTGAAGGGGCCGCGATGGAATTTTTAAGGAATGAACGTGAACTGATCCTGAAGGCCGAACGGTATACGCTGCTGTTTCCGGCAGACCGCCCGTTTGTGTATGTCGAGACGGCGGCGCAGGAACGGCTGGCGGAGCTGTTTGTATTTTCCAGCGTGCATCCGATGACGGGGCGCGACGAAACCTACCAGACCAGCGGCTGGACCGCCCGAGAAGTACCCGGCGGCTGGGAAATCGCCGTGACGGCTACCAGCACCGCCTGGCAGTCCAAAATCTGCCGCTTTGTCTGCACCCCGGCGCGTTTCACCTATGAAATCGAGATTGAAGGGGAAGGCGACCTGGCCGAGGTGCAGTATTTTGGCGGCTATTACGCCGAAAGCCTGCGCTGGAGCACCGGCTTTTTCTGGTCTGGCCAGCAGTTCCGCCAGCTTTTCAACCCGGAACCGAACATGGCGGAGGTTTTTTATCATCCCGCCGCCGCTGGCTCCAAAATTGACCTGATGGGCGTGCCGATCCCGGCCAAAGGCGACTGGTTCTTTACGCCGCCGCCTTTCTGCTTTGCCGGGGAGTATTCGGCGGGCTGGCTGGCGCTGGGGGTCGAGGCGGCGCCGGGGCAAAACACTTTTACCGAATACACCTATCATGGGATGCCGGGCGCGTTTTATCTGTCGCTAGCCTACGAAGGGCATACCCGCGTGCAGGGGCGTTACACCCTGCCAGCGATAGGCTTTGATTTTGCGGAGGATGCCTATGCAGCGGTGGCGGCGCATGTGCGGGCGCTGCGGGCGGCACAGTATGCACCTGCGCTGACCAGCTCTCACGCGGCATGGTGGCACACCCCCATTTACTGCGGCTGGGGGTCGCAGTGTTATCTGGCAGCGGTGGAGGGCGGGCGTGCCCCGGATTATGCCCGGCAGGAACATTACGAGCATTTTCTGGATGCGCTGGAGGGGCAGGACCTGAACCCCGGCATTGTCGTGCTGGATGACAAGTGGCAGGCGACCTATGGCGATAACGTGGCGGATGAGGACAAGTGGCCGGACGTGAAGGGATTCATCGCCCGGCAGCATGAGCAGAACCGGCGCGTGTTGCTGTGGCTGAAAGCCTGGGACCCGGAGGGGCTGCCAGCGGCGGAATGTATCACCCATGCCGGGGGCGGCGCGGTGGCGGCTGACCCCACCAACCCGGCCTATGAGGAACGGCTGCGGGCGGCGGTGCGGCGCATGCTTTCCCGCGATGGTTACGACGCGGACGGCTTCAAAATCGACTTTACGGCGCGGGTTCCCAGCGGGCCAGGGCTGCGCGCTTATGGCAGCGAGTGGGGTCTGGAACTGCTGAGGCGTTACCTTGCCATCCTGTATTCCGAAGCCAAACAGATCAAGCCGGATGCGCTGGTGATGACTCACACGCCGCATCCATATCTGGCGGATGTGCTGGATATGATTCGGCTGAACGACATTAACATCGGCCAGGATGTCAACCGCGCTATGACGCACCGCGCCAAAATCGCGGCGCTGGCCTGCCCGGAAGCGGTCATTGATACGGACAACTGGCCGATTACGGATAAAGCGGCCTGGCGTGCCTATTTGCAGCTCCAGCCAGCTCTGGGCGTGCCTTCGCTCTATTACGCAACCCACATTGATTCGACGCGGGAACCGCTGGAGCCGGAAGATTACGCACTCATACGCGAGGTCTGGGCGCGCTACCAGGCCGAGCCGCACTGAACATAAAGATCAGGGATGATGCTGCGACTATGATTCTTCTGGGCGTTGATGTTGGCACCACGCATTGTAAGGCCGGCCTGTTTCGCAGCGATGGCACCGCGGTCCGGATTGCCAGCCGCCCCATGCGGAGGCACACAGCGCCGGAAGGGTATGCCTGTTTCGACCCGGAAGAATTGTGGGAAACCGCCGCCGGAGCGATTCGGGAGGTAATAGCCGACCAAACGGAAAGCGTCGCGGTGGTGGGCATCGCCAGCATGGCGGAAACCGGGCTGCTGGTGGACCGGCAGCGGGGTGAGGCGCGCTCTTGGGTGATTCCCTGGTTTGACATGGCGGCGCAGCCCCAGGCCGATGCAGTGGCGCAGCAGATCGACACACGCACGCTGTTTCTGAGCGCAGGCCTGCGCATCAATTACAAATGCAGCCTGGTCAAGCTGCTGTGGCTGAAAGCCAGCGACCCGGAGGTGATGCGCGGGGTGGTGTGGCTGGGCGCGGCGGATTATATCGCTTACCGCCTGACTGGCGCGTTCGGGACGGATTATTCGCTGGCCGGGCGCACCTGTGCCTTTGATGTCGGGCGCAAGCAGTGGAATGCCGACTGGCTGCGTATGTTCGGCCTGCCTGCGGATATTTTCCCGCCTGCGCTGCCCAGCGGCACGCCAGCAGGCATCACGCAAGACTGCGGCGCGCTGGGCCTGCCGGATGGTATCCCGGTGGCGGTCAGCGGGCATGATCATGTGTGTGCGGCGCTGGCGGTGGGCACGGCCGCGCCGGGCGCAGTCTTTGATTCAATGGGCACGGCAGAGGCACTGATGGGCGTGTATCCGGAGCGCCCGCTGACGGACGCGGATTTTGATTCCGGCCTGATGGTGGGCTGTCATGTGGTGCAGGGCTGTCATTACTGGATGGGCGGAGTCTCTGCCTCTGGTGGGGCGGTGGAATGGCTGAGGAGCCTTTTCAACTCAGCGCCGCTGTCCTATGATGAACTGCTGGATTTGCTGCAATCTGCCAGCCCGAACCCCACCGGCATTCTGTTTTTCCCTTATCTGCTGGGCAGTGGAACGCCGCATGCAGACCCGCTGGCGCGCGGCGCGTGGTTTGGCCTGCGGGCGATGCATCAGCGGGCGGATATGGCAAAGTCGGTGCTGGAAGGCACAGCTTACCAGATGGAGTTTATCCGGCGCACCGGCGAGCAGATGACCGGCGAGGCGATTCAGACCTTCACGGTAGCGGGGGGTGGCTCGCGCAACCGGATATGGCTTCAGATCAAGGCCGATGTGTCCGGCTGCCCGATCATGGTTTCGCCGGAACCGGAAGCGACCCTGCTGGGGGCGGCGCTGGTGGCGGCGGTGGGCAGCGGCGTGTATGCCAGCCCTGCCGAAGCCCTGGCGGCGCTGGCCCCGCGCAGCCGCGAAGTGATCCAGCCGGATGAGGCGCGGCATCAGATTTATCGCTCGCTGTTTGAACAGGGGTATCTGGGTTTGCAGGAGCCAGTGCGCAAATTCAGCCGAATTTATACACTTGATGGAATCTCAGGATAATCAGGGGGTTGACGTGCAAACCAGACCAGCCAACGTTTTGACTCTGAACCCGCTGCTTGAAGCGGCAGAGCGCGGCGGGTATGCCAACGGGTCGTTTTCGCCGCGTTCGACAGCCATGATTCCGCCGGTGCTGCAGGCCGGGCAGGCGCTGCAATCGCCGCTGATCGTGCAGATTTCGCAGCGGGAACTGCAGCGCCATGAACTGACGCCGGAGGAATTTGCCGCAGAATTTTATGCGCGGGTGCGGGAGCAGGAAATTACGGTCCCGGTGACGCTGCATCTTGACCACACACGCGATTTTGCCGGGATCGAAGCCGCGATCACCGCCGGGTTTACCTCGGTGATGATTGATGCTTCCGAAAAACCGCTGGAAGAAAATATCGCCACCACGCGCGAAGTGGTGGCTTATGCCCATGCGCGCGGCGTCTCCGTCGAGGCGGAGCTGGGGCGCATTACGACGACGGATTTTGTCGAAACGGATGATGATGCTGAACTTTATACCGACCCGGAGGAGGCCGGTTATTTTGTGCGCGAAACGGGCGTGGATGCGCTGGCGGTTTCTGTCGGCACGGCGCATGGGGTTTATCTGGTACGCCAGCCAAGAATCGACTATGACCGTCTGCAGGCGATCCGTGCGCAGGCCCCGGCGCATCTGGTGCTGCATGGCGGGTCCGGCGTGCCAGCGGAGATGATGGCACAGGCCATTAGCCTGCCGGGCGGCGGGGTCAGCAAGGTGAATATCGCCACAGACCTGGAACTGGCCGCCCTGGCCGCGCTGGAACGTGAGCATCATCTGGTGAATGCGGAGATGAATGCGCTGCCCAGGGATATGCTGCTGAAGGCACAGCAGGCGGTGTATGAGGTCGTCAGCGATAAGATTCGCCACTTTGTGCGCAGCGAAGGGCAGGCTTTCGTAACGGGCTAGAAAAAAGGACATCATGAACAAGGAACTGATTGGCACAGCCAGAGCCTATGCAGAACGAATCCTGCTGGCCAACGGCGACGAACTGGGTATTCGGGGGTCGCGGCAGGCCTACCAGCAGTTATGGGCGCGTGACAGCATGATCTGTGGCCTGGGCCTGTGGCTGTGTCAGGATGCGGAAGGCCGGGCAGTGCATCAGCGGTCTCTGGAAAGTCTGCGCCAGTACCAGAGCGAGCTTGGCAAAATTCCGCATAACATCGGCTATGCCAATGTGTACGATCCAGCGCTGGTGGCGCTGGGGGGCCGGCTGGACGGAGGCGACGATTCGCAGCGCATCGTTGTGGATACTACCCACGCCGGCTGTATAGACAGCAACCTGTGGTACATCATCGGGCATTATTATCACTATGCGCTGGGGCAGGATGTCGATTTCCTGCGCGGGGCATGGCCCAGTCTGGAAAAAGCTCTGTTGTGGCTGCGCTATCAGGATTCCAACGAGTGCGGGCTGCTGGAAGTACATGAGGCCATGGACTGGGCCGATCTGTTTTCCAACCGCTATAACGTGCTGTTCGATAACGTGCTGTATTATGCCGTGTGGAAGGCGATGGGATACATGGCGGAAGCGCTGAATCAGCCCGCAGAGTCTTACTTCACGACGGCAGAGGACGTGCGGCGCAAGATCAACACGCTGTTATGGGTCGGGCCGGAAGCGCCCAAGGACTGGGGCCGGGTGCAGCGGGAGCGTAAGGAATGGCTGTATCCGCTGCAGCGGGTGACGACGGAGCTTGTGGTGCGGCCTTATTATTTGCCGTATATGGGCTTTCGCGATTATGCTGACCGGTTCGATACGTTTGGCAACCTGATCGCCATTCTGTTTGGCGTGGCGGACCCGCAGCAGGCGAATCTGATTCTGGATTATATCCACAACTGCGGCCTGAATGACCCGTACCCGGTGCGGGCGCTGTACCCCGTCATACAACCGGGCGATAAGGACTGGCGCGATTACTTCCTGGTGCGCAACCTCAACCAGCCCAATCATTACCATAACGGCGGCGCGTGGCCGTTTATTGGCGGGTTTTATGTGGCGGCGCTGGTGCAGGCCGGACGGCTGGCGGAAGCAGAACAGCAGTTGGACCGGCTGGCGGTGATGAATCGCCAGGGGGTTCGTGAGGAATGGGAATTTAACGAATGGTTTCATGGCCTGGCGGGGCGTCCGATGGGTTTTGCCGGGCAGTCCTGGTCGGCGGCGATGTACCTGTATGCGCACAACGCGGTTGAGCAGGGCGTCGTCAGTGTTTTTAACCGCCATCATGGCTGGGGGCTGGCCGGGTAGCGATCCGCCAGCCTGACCACTGAAGATTCAAGGGAATGGCCGTGCAGCAAATCAGCGAGAATCTATTCTGCTACGAAGATACCTGCAATGTGTACATCGTGCGCTACCAGCAGCAGGCGGTGCTGATCGACTTTGGCAGCGGCGATGTGCTGCAGCATCTGGACAGCATCGGCGTCCAGCAGGTGACTGATGTGCTGATGACGCATCATCACCGCGACCAGGGGCAGGGGCTGCACCGGGCCGCAGCAGCGGGCATCAATATCTGGGTGCCGCATACAGAGCAGGATTTGTTCTGGCAGGTGGATGCTCACTGGCAGGGGCGAGAAATCTACAATAATTACAACATGCGGCAGGATCGCTTCTCCCTGTTGGAGCCGGTGCCTATTGCCGGGACGCTGCTGGATTATGAGACGCGGCAGTTTGCGGGCTGCGATTTTCTGGTGGTGCCCACGCCAGGGCATACCACCGGCGCTGTGACGCTGATGGCCACGCTGGATGGCCAGCGGCTGGCGTTCAGCGGGGATTTGATCGCTGCGCCGGGCAAACTATGGAGCCTGGCGGCGACGCAGTGGTCTTATAACGGCGCGGAGGGGGTGGCCGCTACTGTGGCTTCGCTGCTGGATTTGAAACAGCGCCAGCCAGACCTACTGCTGCCATCACATGGCCAGCCGATGCAGGCACCGGAAGCGGCCATTGATTTGCTGGTGGAACGCTGCTGGCAGTTATTGCAGGTGCGCGGGCACAACCTGCGCCTGTTTGAACTGCGTGACCGGCCTTACGAAGCCATCACCCCGCACCTGCTGAAACATCGCGCCTCAATGGCTAACAGCTATGTGCTGCTGTCTGAAAGCCGTAAGGCGCTGTATTTCGATTTTGGCTATGACTTCATCACTGGCATGCCGCTGGGCAGCGACCGGGCTTCGCGCAGGCCCTGGCTGTATACGATCCCGGCGCTGCGGCAGCAGTTTGGCGTGGAAACCATCGACGTGGCGATACCGACGCATTTTCATGACGATCATGTGGCGGGGCTTAACCTGCTGCGCCGGGTGGAAGGGGCGCAGGTATGGGCGGCGGACCTGTTCGCGGACATACTGGAAAACCCGGCGCGCTATGATCTGCCCTGCCTGTGGTACGACCCGATTCCGGTGGACCGGCGGCTGCCGCTGCAAACCCCGATCCAGTGGGAGGAATACACCCTGACGCTGTACCCGCTGCCGGGCCATACTCGCTATGCGGTTGCCATCGCGTTTGAGGTGGACGGGCAGAAGGTGCTGGTCAGCGGCGACCAGTACCAGGGCAATGACGGCCTCGAACTGAATTATGTTTATGCCAACGAGTTTCAGATTGACGACTATGTGCACAGCGCGGCGCTGTACCGGCGCTTGCAGCCGGACCTGATTCTGACGGGCCACTGGGAACCGCTGCGAGTGACGCCGGGGTATTATGACCGGCTGGATCAGCTTGGGGCGGAACTGGCGCGGCTGCATCGCGAGCTGCTGCCGGAAAACCCGGATATGGGCGCGCAGGGTTTTGTGGCGCGCATCCAGCCGTATCAGGTGACGGCGCACAGCGGGGAGCAGATCGCTTTGGATGTGGCGGTGCATAATCCGCTGCCGCACCCGGTGCAGGTGGCGCTGGAATTGGTTGTGCCGGCGGGCTGGCGAATCGTCCCGCAGGGTGGCGCTGGTACGAGCGCGACGCTGCAACTGGCAGCGGGTGCGGCGCAGATGGTGCGCTTCGGGATGGTGGCGCCAGCAGGCAGCCGGGCGCGGCGGGCACGAGTCGCGGTGGATGTTACGGTAGATGGACGGCGCTTTGGCCAGCAGGCAGAAGCGCTGGTCACAATTGTTGATTAAGCAGCCTGATGAGAGACGCAATGAAGAAGACAAAACTGCACATGATCGGACATGCGCACATCGACCCGGTGTGGCTGTGGCCCTGGCAGGAAGGCTTTCAGGAAGTTAAGGCGACTTTTCGCTCTGCGCTGGACCGCATGAAGGAATATGACGACTTTCTGTTTGTCGCCAGTTCCGCCGCGTTTTATGAATGGGTCGAACAGACGGACCCGGCCATGTTTGCGGAAATTGCGCAGCGGGTGGCAGAGGGGCGCTGGCAGGTGGCTGGCGGCTGGTGGATCGAGCCTGATTGCAACATCCCCAACGGGGAGTCGTTTGTGCGGCAGGGCCTGTACGGCCAGCGATACTTCAGGGAAAAGTTTGGCGTTACGGCGCGGGTGGGGTTCAACGTGGACAGCTTTGGCCACGCTGGCAGCCTGCCGCAGATTCTGAAGAAAAGCGGTCTGGACTATTATAACTTCCTGCGCCCCATGCCACACGAGAAAAGCCTGCCATCGCGCCTGTTCTGGTGGGAAGCCGATGATGGATCGCGCGTGCTGGCATTCCGCATTCCGTTTGAGTATCTGTCGTGGGGCAGGGAACTGGATCATCACGCGCGGCGCTGTGCCGACGAGATGAAAGAGCCGTATGACGAGATCATGTGCTTTTACGGCGTGGGCAATCATGGTGGCGGCCCCACCAAAGTCAATATCGAGAGTATCTACCGCATCAACGATGATCCGGATTTCCCGCAGGTGGTGTTCAGCACCCCGAAGGCGTTCTTTGAATCGGTGGAAAGCAAGGGATGGCCGCTGCCTGTGGTGCATGGCGACCTGCAAAAACACGCCAGCGGTTGTTATGCCGCGCATTCCGGCATCAAGCTGTGGAACCGGCGGGCGGAAAATCGCCTGATGGCGGCGGAAAAGTGGTCGCTGCTGGCGGCACACATCACCGGGCAGCCGTACCCGCAGGATTTTGAGCATGCCTGGAAGCGCGTTCTGTTTAACCAGTTTCATGATATCCTGGCCGGGACCAGCCTGGAATCTGCCTATGACGATGCGCGCGATACCTATGGCGAGGCGATGGCGATTGCGGACCGCAGCCTGAACCACGCCGTGCAGTCGATTGCCTGGAATATCCGCATTGACGCGGTGGAGGGCATGAAGCCGATCATCGTGTTTAACCCGCATGCCTGGCCGGTACAGGCCAATGTTGAATTGGAAACCTACCGCTGGAAAGATACCGCGCTGCTGGTCGATGACCAGGATCAGCCCGTGCCTTACCAGCAGGTGCAGTCTGTGACCGTGACCAACCGGGTGCGGCTCAGCTTTATGGCGGATCTGCCAGCGCTGGGGTATCGCGTTTACCGGCTGCTGCCCGAAGGCGGCCCGCCTGAGTTCCCGCAGGTGCAGGCATCGGATGCGGTGATGGAGAACGGGCGCTTCCGGCTGGAATTTGACCCCGATACCGGCTGTATCGCCAGCCTGTACGATAAGCAGGCGCAGGTGCAGGTATTTTCCGGCGCGGCGGCCCGCCCGGTGGTGATTCATGATGATGCGGATACGTGGGGACATAACGTGTTCCGCTTTGATCAGGCCATTGGCGAATTTAAGGCCACCAGCGTTCGCCTGATTGAGCATGGCCCGGTGAAGTCGGTCATCCGGGTGGTCAGCCAGTACGGCCAGTCTCGGCTGATGCAGGATTTTGTCATGTACCCGCACCGCGACCAGATTGACGTGCATGTCACGGTAGACTGGCGCGAACAGCTAAAGATGCTGAAGCTGCGTTTCCCGGTCAACGTCATGTTTATGAAGGTCACCCACGAGATTGCTTACGGGCATCTGGAAGAATTCGCCAATGGCGAGGAATTCCCCTCGCAAAGCTGGGTGGATGTTTCCGGCACATCGCGGGATCGTGAAATGTCGTATGGCTTCAGCCTGCTGAACGATGGTAAATACAGCCTGGATGTGAACGTGCGCGATATCGGGTTTACTGTGCTGCGCAGCCCGGCCTATGCGCATCATATCCCGGCGGCGCTGTCACCGGATGAGCAGTATTCGTTTATCGACCAGGGCATCCAGCGCTTCAGTTATGCCATGCTGCCTCACACGGGCAGTTGGGAGCGTGCCGGTACGGTGCGGCGGGCGGCGGAGCTAAACGAGCGCCCCTTCGCGCTGTTCGGGACGTTTCGCCCGGAAGGGACCCTGCCGCAGGCGGACTCGTTTATCGAGGTGACGCCGGATACGGTGCTGGTGACGGTGCTGAAGCAGGCGGAGGATGGCGACGACCTCATCCTGCGTGCCTATGAGACGACAAAATCCGCCACGCAGGCCACCATCACCCTGCCAAAGCTGAACCGCACGATTGAGGCGCAGTTTGCCCCCTGCGAGATCAGGACCTTTAGAATCCCGCTGGATGAGGCGCGCCCGGTGGTGGAAACCGATTTACTGGAGCAGCCGCTGTAATGTCGGAACGAATCTGCCTCAGTGGTGAGGATTGGCAGTTCAGGGATTATTATGGCGAGGACTGGCGCTGGCGCGACGCGCACCAGCCCAACAGCCGGGACCAGCGTTTCTGGCGGACGGGCCGTGTGCCGGGCAGCGTGCATCATGATCTGTGGCAGGCGGGCGAAATCCCCAACCCCTACTTTGAGCGTAACAGCCTGCTGATCGAATGGGTGCCAGCGCGGACATGGCTGTATAAAAAGACCTTTTTCGCCCCGGAGCATCTGCGCGGGCAGCGGGTGCGGCTGTGCTTTGAAGGCGTGGATTATGCGGCCGAATTTTTCCTCAACGGGCAGTCACTGGGCCAGCATCAGGGCATGTACACCCCGGCCATCTTTGAGGTGAGCGATCAGCTTGTGTATGGCGCAGAGAATCTGCTGGTGGTGGTCATCGAACCAGCGCCGCCAGAGCAGCCCCAGGTCAGCCGTACCAGCCGGGTGCGCACCCACAAAAGCCGCATGACTTACTGGTGGGATTTCTGCCCGCGCATGATTCACGTTGGAATCTGGGACGAGGTATATCTGGAGGCGACAGGGTCAGTCAGAATTGAGAATGTGTTTGTTCGCCCCCAGTTACGAGAGGATTTGCAGCAGGCGGATGTATCCGTCTCTATAGCACTGGACGCGGCGCGCCAGCAGGTGGTCATGGTAGAAACGACTCTCCATCTGGATGGGGAAGTGGTCGCCAGCCAGCGCACCCGCCACGCGCTGGCCGTTGGGCGCACCAGCCTGAATCAATGCCTGACGATCCACCAGCCGCGTTTGTGGTGGCCCAACGGCCATGGGGAACAGCCGCTGTATCAGGCCGAAGTGCAGGTGTGGGCGGCGGAAGATGGCGCGGCAGAACCGCCGCCGATGGATGCGCGCACGGTTCTGTTTGGGATTCGCAGCATCACGCTTGTGCCAAATGACACCGAAGATGCCAGCGCCCGCCCCTATACCTTCGTCGTCAACGGCAGGAAGCTGTACATCAAGGGCTGGAACTGGGTGCCGATGGATGTGATGTATGGGGTGCCGCGCCCGGAAAAGCTGGAGCGTTTGCTGCGGCTGGCCCAGCGCGCCGGGGTTAATCTGCTGCGGGTGTGGGGCGGTGGGCTGATCGAGAAGGAGGCTTTTTACAACTGGTGCGACCGGCTGGGCATCATGGTCTGGCAGGAATTCATCCAGTCCAGTTCCGGCATCGAAAATTACCCGCCGGAAACGCCGGAATTTATCGAGCTGATGACCGCTGAAGCGACGCAGATTATCCCGCGCAGGCGCAACCATCCGTCGCTGGTGCTGTGGTGCGGCGGCAACGAACTGACCGCCGGCGAAGAACAGCCGCTGGATGATCATCACCCGCTGCTGGCCGCACTGCATGCGGTGGTGCGCCAGCTTGACCCGGATCGTCTGTGGCTGCCGACCTCACCGACAGGGCGCGTGTTCAGCAATTCGCTGGACAATATCCAGCAAGACCCGCTGGCGCTGCACGATGTTCATGGCCCCTGGGAATATCAGGGCGTAACCGGCCAGTACGCACTTTACAATCAGGGAACGGCGCTGCTGCACAGCGAGTTCGGGGTAGAGGGTATTACCAACCTCAGAACGCTCAACGCCACGATTGCGCCGGAACATCAGTGGCCGGTTTCGCGGGATAATGTATACTGGCATCATCTGGGCGCGTGGTGGGTACAGGAGGCGGCATGGCAGGCCGCCTTTGGCGATGTGGCTGATGTGGAAACGCTGGTGAAGGCGACTCAGATGACGCAGGCGGAAGGGCTGCGCTATGCGGTAGAAGCGGACCGGCGGCGCAAGTACCAGAACAGCGGTACCCTGCCCTGGCAGTTTAACGAACCTTACCCGATGGCCGCCTGTACCTCGGCAGTGGATTATTACACGCAGCCCAGGCCGGTCTATTATGCGGTGGCACATGCTTACGAGCCGGTCCATGTTTCCGCGCAGTTTCCGACAGCGGCCTGGGCTGGCTGGCAGCAGGTCGAGGCGGCGCTGTGGGTGAACAATTCGCACGAGGCGGCATTTGCGGATGCGCGATTGACCTGCAAAATTGTGGGGCTGCGCGGGCAGGTGTATCTGGAACAGGCGGCGCCGGTGCATGTGCCAGGCAACAGCGCGGCGCGGCTGGCGTCTGTGGCGCTGTCGCTGAATGCAGTCGATGAGGACATCTTCTTTCTTGATCTTGACCTGCGCGACAGGGACGGCCAGCAGATTTCCGGCAGTCGCTATGTATTCACCCGAACGGCCAATTTCGCGCCGCTGCTGGCGGCCCCGGCAGCTGCGCTGAAGATACACAAAGAGGAACAGGCCGATAGCTGGCAGGTGACGGTGACCAGCACCGGCGCGCAGGCAGCCCTGTTTGTGTGGCTGGAAGATGCCCGCGAGATGGGGGCGGGGGGTGCTGTGTATTTTGATACCAACTATTTTTGCCTGTTCCCCACAGAGGCGAGGACTGTTTCTGTGTTGTGGCACGACGTTCCGCCAGCCGAACGTCGCCTGCACGCTGGCGGCTGGAATACAGAAAGGTGGGCACTGGATGCATCCTACACTGGTTGAGCTGCAGGAACGCTATCCGGATTTATCCGGTTGTATCGACAGTATCGAGGCGGCCTATCGGCTGCTGCACGACACCTACCAGAACGGTGGCAAGGTGCTGATCTGTGGCAATGGCGGCAGCGCGGCAGACAGCGATCATATTGTGGGCGAACTGATGAAGGGCTTCGAGCTGAAGCGCCCGGTGGATGAGGCCACGCGCCAGCGGCTGAAGCAGGTCGCGCCGGATGCGGGGGATTATCTGGCGGATCATTTACAGCAGGCGCTGCCCTCTATTTCGCTTTCTGGCCATGCCGCCCTGATGACCGCCATCAGCAACGATACCGCCGCCGATATGATTTTTGCGCAGCAGGTGTTCGGGTATGGGCGGGCTGGCGACGCGCTGATCGGCATCAGCACATCCGGCAATTCGGCCAACGTGCTCCATGCGATCCGTGTGGCGCAGGCGCTGGAGATGCGGACCATTGGCCTGACCGGGAAAAGTGGCGGGGCGATGCGGGACCTGTGCGATGTGACGGTGTGCGTGCCCTACGAGCGCACCTCCGCCATCCAGGAGCGTCATCTGCCGGTGTATCATGCGCTGTGTGTGATGCTGGAGGAGGCGTTCTTCGGATGAGCGGTGTGCTGGCAGGCATCGATATTGGCGGCACAAAGTGCGCGGTCAGCCTGGGGCGCGCCCAGGGCGATCTGATGCAGGTTGTGGACAGGCGCCAGTTTCCAACACCTGCCACCCCTCAGGAAGCTCTGCAAACCTTCGCGACATATCTTCAGGCGATGCTGCGCGAACAGGCGCAGCCGCTGGAGGCGATTGGGATAAGCTGCGGCGGGCCGCTGGACAGCCGACGCGGGCTGGTGCTTTCGCCGCCCAACCTGCCGGGCTGGGATGCCGTCCCGGTAGTCGAGTTTTTTCGCCAGCATTTTGATGTGCCGGTGGCGCTGCAGAACGACGCAAACGCTGGCGCGCTGGCGGAATGGCTGTGGGGCGCGGGACAGGGCTGCCAGAATATGATCTTCCTCACCTTTGGCACGGGTATGGGTGCCGGGCTGATCCTGAACGGGCAGCTTTACAGCGGCACCAGCGACATGGCCGGAGAGGTCGGGCATGTGCGGCTGGCGGAGGATGGCCCGGTGGGGTATGGCAAGGCTGGCTCGTTTGAAGGCTTTTGCAGCGGCGGAGGAATCCGGCGCATGGCAGCAGCGCGGGCAGAAGCTGCCATCAAAGCGGGGTATCCCCCGGCGTTTGCGCCGACAGAAGCAGATTTATCCAGCATCTCCGCCCGGCAGCTGGCCGAAATTGACGACCCGCTGGCGCATGAGATTTTTGATCTGGTGGCGCGACGGTTGGGGCAGGGGCTGGCGATGCTGATCGACATCCTCAACCCGGAGCGAATCATCATCGGCGGCATTTATCTGCGGCAGCAGGCGCGGCTGGAAGGCCCGATGCAGGCGGTGCTGCAGCAGGAAGCTCTGCCCCAGGCGCGGGCCGTCTGCCAGATTTTGCCCGCCGGGCTGGGGGAATCAATTGGCGATTATGCGGCGCTGGCGGTGGCGCGTTACCAGCAGGGGTGAACGCGCCGCCCGCTTTTAGCCAAGCCGCAGCCGGAAGCGGAACACCGCATCTTCCTCAAACCACATCGGGAAATTGGTGCCCCAGATATTGTTATACAGGTTGACGTGCACCCCGCCGCGCATATCCGGAATCCCGTTATGGAAGTTCAGCAGGGCGCGCTGGCCGGGCGCCACCAGCGGGGCATCCAGCGTGGTGAGTGAGAAGGTGCGTTCGCCATCGCGATAATGAACAGCCTGATCGACAGCGTGCAGCGTGCGCGCCCCCCGGCTGATGACCTCTGTTGGCGAGACACGCTGCCCCATTTTTTCAAACATCCAGCCATCGGGCTTGCGGGTGCGCGGCACAAACGAAAGCCAGAACGCTTCCGGCAGGCGGCAGGCAGGCTTGTCGAACCACGAAAAGATGATCTCGATCTGGCCGGCGGCGGCATCATCAAAGCGATATTCCAGAAAGCACTGACGCGGCGCGCCGAACTGCTGGCTTTGTGGAGGCAGCGCCAGGGCGAAGATCATCCGGCTGTCAGCATCGCGATAGGCGGCGGTGACGGTGGGCTGCCACTGGGCATGGGCCTGATTCGGGATGCCGGGCTTGGTGAAATCCTCGATGGCCCAGCGCCGCACCATTGGATCATCCCGGTTGCGGTTGTACTGGTTCCAGAAGCGGTCATAATCGCTCTGCCCGAAGACCTCGTAAACCAGCAGCCCCAGCGGGTGCTCGTCATCGGCCCAGATAGTCGAGGCGTGCTGGTCGCTGAGGTGGCGGATCGCGCCTGTGGCCGGATCAAAGGCGATGTTCAGCGGGCCAGCCTGAACATCAAAGCGGTCTGCGGGCTGGCAGCCGGAAAGATCAGGCCGGCGCGGTTCGATAGCGCGCAGATGATCCGCAGCTTCCAGCGCCAGGGGCGTATCCTGCAATGATTGCAGTGCCGTCTCGATATAGGTCCGCTGCTCCGCCCAGGATTTTTCAAAGCGGCGGCAGGCTTCTGTCTGGCGCAGTTGGGCCAGGGCCGGGGCGTCGTAATGGGTGTGGTTGGGCAGGTGCGTTTTTTCATCCATGCCCCAGGTGTGTTCCGGTACCATGATGAGGTGATGGCTGAATTGTTCCAGCGCCGCCTGCTCATCTGCGTTCAGGGGGCGCTGCAGCCATTCGCGGCGCAGGCGGCACAGTTCCCGGTAACGCCGCACTTTGGTGGGGTCGGTTCCGACACCATGAATCCACGTATCCCCGATTTCAGCCGTGATGACCGGCAGATCCGCCCGCACGGTCTCCAGCTGCTGCGCATAGGCATCAAAGCTGGAGGCGGTGACCCGCGCCCCGGGGAGCTGCGCCGCCAGCGCGGCATAGGTTTCGCCAATGGCGGCTTCGGAGGGCGGGCCGTGATTATCGCCGGTGAGGACCACCGCCAGCGCATCTGACAGGCCGGGCACGGTGGTCACCCCGCCATAGGCGCCATGATACATCACGATGATTTCAGCGCTGCTGGCCTCATCGCGCCAGACGAACAGCGGCGGGACATCCGGCACGCTGGAGGCTTCGTTGACGCCGATGTGCAGCAGGCGGATTCCGGCTTCGGCCAGCAGGGGAACCATAGCGCGGGTGTGGCCGGGGACATCGGTCATTTTGGCCGCGATGGTGGTGCGCCCAAAGCGCTGGTCCAGCCGCTGCGAATACCCCAGCCCGAACCGGAACAGCGATTCATCCATCAGTTCAGTATGTGTGGTAAAGGGCAGGGCGTGCCACAAAATATCTCCAGCGGTAATCGCCTGCTCCATCGCCTGCCGCTGCGCGGGTGCTGCCTGTTCCAGATACTGGTAGATCAGCCAGGCGCCGGTAGTCCAGCGGAAACGCAGCCCTTCTTCCTGCTGACGGGTGCGCTGTGCCAGCGCCACCGCCTGCGGAATGAAGTGCTGGAAATAGGTCTGGACGACGCTGCTGGCATAATCCGTAAAGCCAATATCCAGATGAGTCTTAAAAATGAGGTGAACGACGGGTTGGGTCATGATGTACAGGGTTTACCGGATATAAATGGGGTTGGTCAGGGCACGCACCAGCGGGGTTTGTTCACGGCGGTCCACCAACTGCGCCCGTACATAGGGCGTTGCGGATACATCCACCTGTACATTAACGTTGTGATCGCTGGCGGGCACTGTTTCGCGCAGGATACAACCGGCTGCGGTGTGCAGTTCCAGTTCGCTGGCCTCGCCGCCGGTCACACGGATAGCCAGCGGCAGCAGGCCATCCGCAGGCTGTGGCACCGTGTCGCCCATCATCGCCTCGCCAGCGTTCAGGGTCAGGCGTGGGCCGGTTGGGCTTTCGGAAATCATCACATGCCCGGCGCGGATGGCCTCAAGCAGCTTTGGGGCCGATGGCTCGCCAGCGCAGTAGATCCACAGGGTGGGGTGGGCGAGCTTCGCGTGATGTTCGCGATGGAGAAAGTGGCAATCGCTGCCGCCGACGGCAGTATAGCGTTTGCCGCTTCGCAGGTGCGATTCCCAGAATTCCAGCGCGACCTCATTAAACAAGGCCCAGCCGCCGTTCCACACTTCGATACAGTCGAAATTATCAACCGCTTCATAGACCCATTCCGGGCCGTAGGGGCGGGGGTGATTGCAGGAGACTACATAGCCGCGCCGGGCCGCTTCTGCGACTGCGCGGTTCATCTGGCCTTCCTCCTCGATGCGGAAATCCAGCCAGCCATGATCACCCCAGACGTTCCAGTGTCCCTTATAGGTTGTCACCTCAAAGCCAGGGATCAGCACCAGCGGCGTATCCAGCGTGTTCAGCCGTGCCTGATGCGACAGGACGTTGTGGTCCGTGATTGCCAGAAAATCCAGCCCCAGCGATTCGGCAAGCTGTATCACTTCCTGCGGGTCGCTGTCGCCATCGCTGTGATAGGTATGGCAGTGCATCTCGCCGCAGTACCAGCCCGCCGGTTTGGCAGGGCCAGGATCGAGCCGCACCGGCAGCAGCGTCGGAAAATCGACGGTCTGGGCGCTCTGGCCGGGGGTGAGCGTGATGGTCACCTGATAATCGCAGCCCTGCGGCGCAATCTTGTACAGGCCGAGGCAGATGTGCCAGGTTCCGGCCTGAATTGGCCCCGCCAGATAACCCGGCGTGGCCTCGTCCGTTGCAACGAAGAACTCACGCCGGGCGCTGCCGCTCCACCCGCGAAAGCCCTCCGTCATGAAGGCGATGCCGCGCGGATCGAAGATGCCGATATCGACGGTGTTGCCGGCGGTCAGGTGCGGGTCGGAGCCGACAGCATCAGAAAATTCATAGCGCACATCAATCCGGGCGGTGCCCTCCGGCACATCAAAGGGCAGATGCGTATAGGTCTGGGTCTGCCCGCTGATGGCACTGCCGTTCAGCACAAGGGTGGTCGGCGAAGTCACGAGACCAGTTCTCCATCCGGGCCATAGAAGAAGGCCCGGGCGTAATCCGGCACCAGCCAGACTTTCGGCGGCAGATCAGGCACATCATCGCCAAAGGTGCGTACAGAAACCAGATGCGGCCCGACGCGCAGGATGATCAGCGATTCGCTGCCCAGCGGCTGCACCACATACAGATCCGCCTCGATACCCTCCGGCGTCGGTTCCGGCTCTACACGGATATGTTCCGGGCGCACCCCCAGCATATAGGTTTCGCCCGGCCTGCCAGCAGGTATGGTAAATGAGGCCGCGCTGATAGGATGCTCGTCGGCAATCACGACGGTGCGGGCGGCCTCGTCGATGCGGCAGGGCAGCAGATTCATGGGCGGATTGCCGATGAAGGTCGCCACGAAGGTATTGGCCGGGCGGCGGTAGATTTCCAGCGGCGTACCCGCCTGCATGATGCGGCCCGCGTTCATGATGACGATCTGATCCGCCAGGGCCATCGCTTCGGACTGGTCGTGAGTCACATAAACACTGGTGACGCCGACTTCGCGCTGAAGGTATTTGAGGAAAGCCCGGGCCTCCAGGCGCAGTTTGGCGTCCAGGTTGCTCAGCGGCTCGTCAAACAGGTAAACCTGGGCCTGATGCACCACCGCGCGCGCCACTGCTGTGCGCTGCTGCTGCCCGCCGGATAGCTGGCCCGGACGCCGTTCCAGCAGGTTCTCGATTTGCAGGTTTTCCGCCGCCTTGCGGACACGCTCTGCCCGTTCTTCTTTAGCAACCCCCCGCACCTTCAGCGGATAGCCGATGTTGTCGTCAATGGTCATGTGCGGGTAGAGCGCGTAATCCTGGAATACCATCGCCACATCGCGGTCGCGCGGCGGAAGCTGCGTCACGTCGCGGTCGCCAATGTGGATTGTCCCGCCGCTGGGGATTTCCAGCCCGGAGATCATGCGCAGGGTGGTGGTTTTGCCACACCCGGACGGACCCAGCAGGGCGACAAATTCGCCATCCGCAATTTCCAGGTCGATGCCGGCGACAGCTTCGACCGCACCGAATACTTTACGCAGATTAGAAAGTCTTACAGAAGCCATGCGATTATTGCCTTATTGTTTGATGCCGCCGAAAAAGCGGAAACCATAGCGCCAGTTAATCAGCAGGTAAAGCAGCACGACGGGCAGTGTATAGAGCACCGCATAGGCGGCAACCTGCGTGATGAGTGGCAGTCCTTCATCATCATAAAAACGATAGAATGTCACAGAAGCGGGCATCAGTTCCGGGCTGCGCAGCAGAATAAACGGCGTCAGGAATGACCCCCAGGCATTCACCAGCACCCAGATGCCGACGACCATCAGGCCGGGGCGGATGAGCGGGAAAGTGACATCGCGGAAGATCTGCATCGACGATGCCCCGGCGACCATGGCCGCTTCTTCATAGGACCGGGAGACGCCATCCACAAAATCCTGCATGATAAAAATGGCGGAGGGCAGCATGCCGCCCGTCATCGAGAGGATGACCCCCAGGTGGGTGTTAATCAGGCCCATATCGTAGATCAGCCGGAAGATAGGGACCATGCTGGCTGTGCCAGTCACGACAGAAGAGAACAGGATGAGGACATAGGTCCACAACTGGCGCCCGGGCAGGTTGCTGCGCGACAGGCCATAGGCCGCCAGCGCCGCGACCAGTGTGGTGGCCACCATTGTGCCGATGCCGATGATCGGGCTGTTTTGCAGCAGGCCGCGCATGGCGACATCGTTGGTCAGAACCTCCTGGAAATTTTCCAGCGATGGCGTTTCCGGCAGGCTGGCCGTCAGCGTGGCCCGTTCGTTAAACGGCGCGAACACAAACCACAGCAGCGGCAGAGAGAAAAACAGCGCCAGCACGGTCACCAGCAGAAGAAGAATAAGTCGTCGCAGGGGAGTCATACGGGCCGCCTCCGTGACCGTGCCGCCAGCAGATAGATGCCTGCCAGCAGCAGGTTAATTATCATCACGATCATAGCGATGGCACTACCTTTGCCAAACTGGAAAAACTGTAAACCGGTGCGGTAGGTATAAATGGAGATCAGGTCTGTCTGGTAGCTGGGACCGCCGCCGGTCAGCAGGAACGGGGTAAATGAATTGAAGGTCCACAGGGTAATCAGCAGAAAATCAGTCAGGATATAGGGGCCTAACTGGGGCAGCAGGATATCCTTGAACTTCTGCCAGCTGCTGGCGCCGATCACATCCGCAGTTTCGAGCTGCGAAGGCGGAATCGACGACAGCGCAGACGAAAACAGCAGCATCGAAAACGCGGTGCCGCGCCATGTATTAAACAGGATGATGCTTAGCATGGGGTATTCAAATAACCAGTCTACGCCCCGAATCCCCAGGGTATTCAGCACCACATTGAGGGTGCCATCCGGGTCGAGATAGGCAAACCATGCGAAGGCAACCACCACTTCCGGAATAATCCAGGCCGCGATGGCCAGCGTGTAGACCGTCTCGCGCAGGAGGCCCTTGCGGTTATTGAACAGAGTCGCCAGCAGCAGCCCCAGCCCGGCCTGCCCGATAAGGGCGGAACCAATGACAAACTGTGCGGTCAGCAGCAGACTGTAGCCCAGTTCGCCCCGCCGCATCCAGCGATCAAAATTGAATAACTCCGCGTAATTGTCGAGGCCGATGTACTGGGGATTGGTGGCCGTTGCCCCGATAAGCGTCCGGTTGGTAAAGCTCATTATGAAGATGGAAAAGAAGGGGTAGATCAGAAACACCAGCACGAAGAGCAGCGCTGGCAGCAGAAACATCAGCGCGATAGGGCGTGAAAGCAGCGATCTTTGCATGGTTCAGTATCCGAAAATGCTGCCCGGCCAGCATGTGCCAGCCGGACAGCCTGTGCGTTACAGAGTTATTCTACGGGAATGCGAATGACGTTGTCTTCACCAACAAGCGCGGTGACGGCTTCGTCATAGGCCTGCATCGCTTCTTCGGGCGACATCTCGCCAGAAACGACGCGCTCGGTCATCAGTTGTGCTTCTGCCGAAACCTGGTTGTAGGCCGGCAGCTGCGGGCGGATCGTCGTCAGCGGCAGCACCTCAGAGGCGATGCGGCTCATGGTTTCGTCACCCGTAACCGGCACATCGGTGCGCGCACGGATGCGCGGCTGAAGTTCCTGCAGGCCTTCCAGCGCTTCGCGGCTGAACATGTAGGTCAGCAGCTGCCAGGCTTCCTGCGGGTGGTCGGTGTTGGGGTTCAGCACAAAGCCGGTGCCGCCGGAAATTGTCACAAAGTCCTGATCGTTGAACCCTGCGCCCGGTTCCTGGGCAGGCATGAACGCGAACTTTACAACTTCATCCCGGTTTTCCATGGCAAAGTTGCCGCTTTCCGGGGCCAGGGGGCCGCGCCAGAAGAAGTCACCTTCAACCAGCATGGCAACCTCACCGTTGGCGAACGCCTCGAAGGACTGGTCGCGGCCATTCTGCGCTAACTGATAACGCGGGTCGCCCAGTTCCTCGGTGACGTAGATCGTCTCGTACAGACGCAGCGTATCCAGAATGGCAGGGCTGCTGACGATCCACTTGTTTTCGTCAAAATCGTAGATGTGATGCCCCGCGCCCAGCAGCGCCATCAGGTAGCCCTGCATGGTGGTGGCTTCGCCCATCGCGGTGCCGGCATTCAACTGCAGCGGGACCACCCCTTCAAGATTTTCCTTGATTGTGCGAGCGGCATCCAGCAGTTCTTCCCAGCTCGCAGGCTGCCAGTCTGCTGGCAGGCCGGCTTCTTCAAGCAGGTCCGACCGGTACCAGATGACGCGCGCATCCGTCCCACGAGCGATTCCGTACACTTCACCGTTGAAGCCCAGAATATCGCGCAGGCCTTCCGGGGTGACTTCCCAGCCTTCCCATTCCATGGCCTCTTCGCCAACAACTTGCGTCAGCGGCTGCAGCAGCCCGCCTTCGACAAATTCCGGCAGCCAGAAGCCATCGAAGGCAAGGATGTCCGCACCTTCGCCCACGCCCAGGTCCAGCACCAACTGCTGGCGCGCATCATCACCGATAAATTCGACGATGTTGACGTTGACGGTCTTGCCTTCTTCAGCCATCATGGCTTCGAATTCCGGTTTGACCACTTCAATGAGCCAGTCAAGTTCCGGCCCGGAGCTGACACCCCCGATGCTGAGTTCAATGGTGTCCTGCGCCAGCACGTTGCCTGTCAGCAGGGTGGCCAGCAGCACGACGATGAGAATAAATGTTGAACGTTTTACCATGATCTGTGAACTCCTTTTTTACTTACCGGTCTAATACTGCTGGCAGGTGCGCGCCAGCCTGCCAGCGGAAGTAATGACAAATTTGGTTCTATCAGGGTGGGGGCGCGGTTGAACCACGCACCACCAGCCGGGTGGGTACCAGGGTTAAAATACTGTCGCTCTGTTCCCCTTCAATCAGGGTGATCAGCCGCCGGGCAGCTTCTGCGCCGATGGAGGCGGCATTCTGTGCGATGGTGGTCAGCGGCGGTGTCTGAAACTGTGCGATATCGAGATCATCAAAGCCGATGAGCGATACATCCTCCGGGTTGCGCAGCCCTGCCAGCGCGATGGCTCGCTGGGCCTTCAGCGCGATCCAGTCGTTGACGGCGAAAATGGCGGTTGGCCGCTGTGGCGACTTCAGCAGGTCCACCAGCGGTTGAATCTCGGAGTCGTCGGGGTGCAGATAGGCTTCGTAGGAACTCATTTCGCGGTCGCCGCCAATGAGAAGCGGCGGCTGTGGCTGGGCCTGGATGCTGCGCATCATGTCCTGATAGGCGCGGTAGCGTTCTGAAACCGGCCACAGGTCCAGATGCGGGCGGGCCAGGAAGATGATCTGGCGATGCCCCAGGCTGATGAGATGTTCCATCGCCTGGATACCGCCTTCGTAATTGTTGCTGCTGACACATGGCAGCACCACCCCGTTGATCGGGCGGTCCATCAGCACGATGGGCAGCCTGAAATCTGCGGATGCCAGCAGGCGCCCCGCCACCCCGCCATGGGCCGGCACCAGAATACAGCCGCTGGCGCCATCTACCTGTAGCAGCCTCAGCAGGCGGTTTTCCTCGTCGATCTGCCGGTCGGTGCTGGCGAAATGAACCCGCAGGCCATGCTGTCGCAGCACCCGTTCTGCCCCATTCAGCATCTGCACCGCAAACGTGCCGCGATATTCCGGGATAAAAAAGCCGATAATCTCCCGCGCATTGGTCACCGGGGGTTCTGCCACGAACGTGCCTTTGCCCGCCACACGATAGATCAGCCCTTCCTCCTGTGCGGCTTGCCATGCGCGTTGAATGGTGGCGCGACTGATGTTGAGTGCTTCGACCAATTCCCACTCTCCCGGCAAGCGGTCATGGGGCTTTAGCAGACCGCTTTTGATTTTGTGCCGCAGCTCATCTAACAGCTGCAGATGAAGCGGCAGGGAACTTTCATGAGAAATGTTGAATTCCGACATGTCTTTACCTGTCCGGACAAGTTGAGTATAGCAAGAACTATGTGAAGTGCAAATTTTAATCACTTTAAACTCTGTGCAGGAAATGATTAAATATGCACGAAGGGGAAGTCTACCATGAACAGGCGACCTCGACTTTTTCAGGCGAAACAGGGTACAGTATAGCCTGAACAGGTGCTGCAGATAGGCTGTCAGCACACCCATCAGCAAGCGATTTACAGTATCCGGTTTTGCATCAGGACAGGGGTATGCGGTTTGTGATTTATGGCGCGGGGGCGGTTGGCTGCTATTTTGGCGCCAGGCTCCTGCAGGCGGGACATGAGGTGAGCTTTATTGCGCGCGGGGCACAGTTGGCGGCGCTGCGGGCACAGGGGTTACAGGTCGCCGGGGTGGGTGAACAGTTTCATTTGGAGGAGGTTCGGGCATATGAGTCGCCAGCGCAGGTGGGCACGGTGGATTATGTGCTGGTGGCGGTCAAGGCGTGGCAGGTGGCAGAGGTGGCCGAACAGCTTATGCCCCTGCTGGATGAGCATACACTCGTGCTGACGCTTCAGAACGGGGTGGAGGCGCCCTATCTGGTGGCCCGGCACACGGGTGAGGCGCGCTCGCTGGGGGGTGTGGTGCGCGGCTTCTTCGTGATGGAAGGGCCGGGCGTGGTGCGGCATGTGGGGGTGCAGCCACATATCACCTTTGGCCCGATCAACCATCAGGTGATGCCTGCCGCCGCTGCGCTGCTGGAAACCCTGCACAGCGCGGGCATCGACTCCCGGCTTTCTGAGGTGATTGAGGTGGCATTATGGGAAAAATTCCTGCTGGTGTGTTCGCTAAGCGGGGTAGGGGCAGTCACCCGCGCGCCTATCGGGGCGATTCGTTCCCATGCGCTCACGCGGCAGATGCTGGCTGATGCGATGGTCGAAATTGAGCAGGTGGCGCGGGCGCGTGGGGTGGCGCTGCCAGCGGATATCGTCAGCCGGACGATGGCGTTTGTGGATACCTTCCCCTATGATGCCACCGCTTCGATGCAGCGCGATATCGTGGAGGGGCGGCCCTCCGAACTGGAGGCGCAGACCGGCGCGGTGGTTCGTTTTGCCGATGAGGTGAAGGTGTCTGTCCCGGTCAACCGGCTGATTTACGCCAGCCTGCTGCTTCAGGAAAATCAGGCGCGGGGCCAGCAGACCGCCAATGTATGACCAATTTTTGCTCAGATGTTAATACTCAGTAAAATCAGGTGAACGATCACCACCAGGGACAGCCGAAACATGCCGGGGGGCAGGGTATGTGCCGGGCAGGGTGACTTGTCGCCCATTGATCGTGATCTGACTGTGTTCAGGTGATGCTCAGCATCAGCATGTCTACCTAATTCTGAATCACCGGAGTTTGTATGTCCACATTGGCAATCCCATCCCCTCTCCGCCTCTGGTATCGCCAGCCAGCGCGTGCCTGGGTAGAAGCGCTGCCGGTTGGCAACGGCCGGTTGGGCGCCATGATCTTTGGGCACGTCCACCAGGAACGCCTCCAGCTTAATGAAGATACGTTGTGGTCGGGTGGCCCGCGCGACTGGGATAACCCGCAGGCAAAAGCGGTGCTGCCGGAAGTGCGGCGCCTGATCCTGGCGGGGGAGTATGCCGCGGCGGATGCCCTGTGCCAGCAGATGCAGGGACCCTATACGCAGTCCTACCAGCCAATGGCGGATCTTTATCTCACTTTTATGCCAGATCGCAGTAAGGATAACATCCTGTATTATCGCGAACTGGACCTGGACCGGGCAGTGGTGACTACCCATTATGAAGTTGACGGAGTGGTGTACACACGCGAGGTTTTTGCCAGCTTTCCGGATCAGGTGATTGTGGTGCGGCTGACGTGCAGCCACCTGGGGCATCTGTCCTTTTCGGCACGGCTGGACAGCCCGCTGCACCATACGGCTGCTGTGAGTGAGGGTGGTCGCCGGCTGATCCTGAAAGGCAAAGCGCCGGCCCATGTGGAACCGAATTATCGCAGCGTGCCGGGCGAACCGGTCGTGTATGACGACACGCCCAACGGCGAGGGCATGACGTTTGAAGTGCAGCTTGCCGTGCATGCAGAGGGCGGGGCCGTATCCAGCGGCGGCGGGGCGCTGTGGGTGGATTCCGCCGATGCTGTCACGCTGCTGATTTCTGCGGCGACCAGCTTTAATGGGTTTGATAAATCACCCGGCAGGGAAGGAAAGGACCCCGCGGCAGCGGCAGCGGCGGCGCTGGAGGCAGCATCCCGGCAAAGTTACGCGGCCCTGCTGGCGCGGCACGTCGAGGATCACCAGCAGTTGTTCCGCCGGGTGTCGCTTGATCTGGGGACAAGTGAGGCGGCGGCCCTGCCGACAGACGAACGCCTGCACCGCTATCAGGCGGAATATGAAGCGCAGCCTGTGCGCAGCCCGGACCCTCAGCTTGAGGCACTGCTGTTTCAGTATGGGCGCTACCTGCTGATCGCCAGTTCGCGCCCTGGCAGCCAGCCCGCCAATTTGCAGGGTATCTGGAATGATATGATTCGCCCGCCCTGGTCTTCAAACTGGACGCTCAACATCAATGCGCAGATGAATTATTGGCTCGCACAGCCCGCCAACCTGAGCGAATGTCACCAGCCTCTGCTGGAGATGATCCGGGAACTGAGCGTGAACGGGCGCAAAACGGCCCAGACCAATTATGGTGCCAGAGGCTGGACAGCGCATCATAATACGGACCTGTGGCGGCAGACCGCGCCGGTGGGGGATGGCGAAGGGCATCCAATGTGGGCGAACTGGCCGATGGGCGGGGCGTGGCTGTGCCAGCACCTGTGGGAATATTACGCCTTTAGCGGAGACACCGCCTTCCTGAGAGATTTTGCCTGGCCAGTGATGAAAGCAGCAGCAGAATTCTGCCTGGACTGGCTCATTGAGGATGGCAAGGGGCACCTTGTCACGGCGCCATCGACCGCGCCGGAAATTACCTTCCATACGCCCAGCGGCGAGCAGGCCGCCACCAGCATGGCATCGACGATGGACATGGCGATTATCCGCGACCTGTTCACCAACTGCATTGAAGCCGCGCAGGTTTTACAGACCGATGCCGCATTTGTCGATCAACTGCACGCTGCGCAGGAGCGTTTGTACCCTTACCAGATCGGGCAGCGGGGCCAGCTTCAGGAGTGGTTTCAGGACTTTATGGAAACCGACCCGCAGCACCGGCATCTGTCGTACCTGTTCGGGCTGCATCCGGGGCGGGAGATTGTGCCATCAAAAACCCCCGCGCTGAGCGACGCGGCCCGGCGTTCGCTGGAACTGCGCGGCGATGGCGGAACGGGGTGGTCTCTGGCATGGAAGATTTGCCTGTGGGCGCGCCTGCTGGAAGGGGATCATGCCCATCAGTTGATCCGCCGTCTGCTGACACCGGTCAGCACGACGGAGGTGACGGTGAAACAGGGCGGGGGGGTGTATCTGAACCTGTTTGACGCGCATCCCCCGTTCCAGATTGATGGTAATTTTGGGTATACCGCCGGCGTTGTGGAGATGCTGGTGCAGAGCCATGCCGGGGCGATTCATCTGCTGCCGGCGCTGCCAAAAGCATGGCCGGAGGGCAGCGCGCGCGGGCTGCGGGCACGCGATGGATTTGAAGTGAGTATCAGCTGGCAGAAGGGGCAGTTTCTTCAGGCGACGGTGTTATCGCACCTGGGCAGACCGTGCGTTGTACGCACTGACGTTCCTGTGAATATCGACGCGCAGGGAGACGGGGTCGAGATTTCCCGGCCAGAATCAGGGCTTATCCAGTTTAACACACGGCCCGGCGGCGTTTATTACCTGCTGCGGCAGGGAAAATCAGGATGATCTGTAGACGCTGCGAATTTCTTCAGCCAGTTCATCAATACCTACATTTTTCAAGACATATTTTCTTGCGCCAGCCTGCAGCGCCGCCTGCAGCAGATCTTCGGCGCCAAAACTGGTCAGCGCGATGATCTGGATATCCGGCCGCTTGTGATGAATGATGCGAATGGCGGTGGCCCCGTCCATTTCCGGCATCACCAGGTCCATCAGAATAACGTCAGGCTCCAGTTCGTCGCACAGCTCAATGGCCTGTTTGCCGCTGGTGGCCTCGCCGACAAAGTGGAGATCATCGAATGAATCCAGGAAAACCGTTAAGCCGCGACGTACCTGATCGTTATCGTCAACAATCATGACGCGAACACAGTCCTGAGCGTTTTTACCTGTATGCATACCCGTGTTCCTTCCCGACATAGAATTGCTGCTGTGTGCTCTCAGTTCTGTTTCAACTCTGCTTCACTATCCTCGTTCTGTGCTGCTGTCTGTGCTGAAGATGAAAACGACCAGCAATGGTGTTTTATCAACATCTATCATACCAACCATACTACATTCCTCCATCAAGAGCGAAATTTCTCAGTTTTGTGCCTGTGCGTCCGCGCTACATGTCGATCAGGTTATACTTGACGGCCAGGCCTGCTGCCTCGCTGCGCGAAACCGCATCCAGCTTGTTCAGAATGCTGCTGACATGATTCTTCACCGTCGAGCGGCTGACATGCAGTTGATGCGCGATTTCCGGGTTGTTCATGCCTTTGACCAGCAGGGTCAGCACTTCGCGTTCGCGCTCGGTCAGATCATGGCCGGGCGGGTCCGGCATGTTCACTTTGCGGATCAGCGCCTGGGTGGCTTCTGGTGACAGGGTGGATTTGCCGCTGTAGGCTTTGCGGATCGCGGCGGCCAGTTCGTCAATCACGACATTTTTCAGAAGAAAGCTGATGGCGCCTGCCTCCAGCGCTTCGTTGACAGATTCCTCATTGTCAAAACTGGTCAGCGCGATCACCTTGATTTCAGGATGTTCCCGCATAATCGCCCGCGTTGCTTCGACCCCATCTTTGCCGGGCATAAAAAGATCCATCAGGACGACATCGGGCTGAATTTCCTTACAGAGTTTGACAGCTTCTTCACCGTTCTTCGCTTCACCTGCCAGTTCAAAATCGCTGCAGGTTCTGATGAAGATGGAGAGACCGTTACGCACTATTTCGTGGTCATCCACCACAACCACACGAATCTGTTTTTCCTGTAACATGTTCCTGTCCCTCTCTAAACTGCATATTTCCGGATGTGTCCTTCAAGCCGGCGGCTTGTCAGATGTCGATGCTAACAGGCGGAAGTCGGGGCAGTATTGTCATGGTTTCCTGTGGTTGCAGTAAACCCCGCTGGGGACTGCAAGCTGGATGCTGCGTTTGCTGCCAGAGATAACCATCTGCAAACTTTTTTGCTGATACTAACTGCTTATGTTAGGTGATGTGGCACGAAATACTATGAGGGGGAGGAGGGGTTTGTGCATGGGTCAGTTGGCTCAATTTTGCGCCCACATCGCCTGATTAACAAAATGGCGATTTGTTATCGCGTTGATGCTGGCAGATGGTCAACTGGCCTAATGCAAGTTGCGACAATTGGCCCCCCACGAAATCATACTCGCCTCTCATGTGACATTCCAACCTAAATCCTACACTTAGGAAGGCTCGAGGTACCGGGCTATTTGTTTGGCATTGGTTTTATCTGTGGTGCGGTTTGTAGTACCGGGGCATGGATTAGGAAAGGAAATTGCATGTTACGCCTGGCTCTTCTCTTCCTGGTGATCGCTGTTATTGCGGCGCTGTTCGGTTTTGGTGGTGTTGCCGGAACCGCATCTTCAATTGCACAGTTGTTATTTTTTGTCTTTCTGGTGCTTTTTATTATTGCGCTGGTCACTGGTCGGCGTCTCTGGACCTGACCGGAGCAGGACATAACCTGATAAACGAGGAGGAAAGCTGATATGGCACAGAATGTACGAACTGTACGCACTACTGAGCACCCCACCCGGGCTGGCGATGATGTGGTTGTCGGGTACGAAGAAACCACAACCCTGCTGCCCAGCCGGATAAAACGGATTTCCTGGGGTGCCATTGTTGCAGGCGTCGTTATTGCGCTTGTGATGCAGATCGCGCTCAATCTGCTTGGGCTGAGTATCGGCGTCAACACAATTAATCCTGCGACGGAGGCCCAACCGGTGGATCCGGCGCTGGGCACTGGCGCGGTGATCTGGATTGCCGCCAGCACGCTGCTTTCCTTATTCGCTGGCGGTTGGGTCGCCGGTTATCTGTCTGGTCTGGCGGATGATATGGCGGGCGTGCTGCATGGCCTGGTGGTGTGGGGCATTGTCTCGCTGCTGACTCTGTTTGTCCTTACCAATTCGGTAGCCAACATTGCCACCGGAATCATTAACGCGATGGGCACGGCGGTTACTGGCGCGGCCCAGGGTGTGGCGGCGGTTGTTCAGGAAACAGGCGCTGTTCCAGAACTGACTGAACCGGGCGCCCTGCAGGAAATCCAGACTGAGATTCAGGGCATGCTGAGCCAGATGACCCAGCCTGAAGCCGGTGCAGCCGGTGATGCTGGCGCTGGTGAAACGGCCCCTGGCGATGCCGCTGCGCCAGCCACCACGCAGGATCAATCCAGCCAGGAGATTACCACCGCGCTGATGCAGCTGGTGAATCAGGAAAATGTGAACCGGCAGGATGTGGTTGATCTGATCGCCTCGCGCACCAATATGACGCAGGCAGAAGCCGAAGAGACGCTGACCCGCTGGGAAAGCTCTATTCAGCAGACGCGTGCCCAGGTCACTGAGACTGTGGAAGAAGTCGCGCAGGGCGTGACCGATGCAATTGCTGCGCTGGCCGGCATTCTGTTTGCCGCGCTGGTGATTGGTGCCTTCGCAGCCGGTGCGGGCGGCCTGGTAGGCTCGCCGGATCGCGAAGAAGTCGCGGAGGCTGCTGTAATTCCTTAACCTGTTAGTAAAAGGGTGGCTCGTCGCCTCATCCTCTGACGAGGCCACCTTTTACTCGATCGCCTTAGAGAACCTGACCTTTTACCCAAAAGAACAGGTTCTCTTCTTTTTTGTGCCTGCGCTGTTCTGATCTGTGTTCTGTAGAGGTAGAAGGGATTCCGGGCTACTGGCTGGCCTGCTGGCGTTTGCGGCGCCATAGCAGCACGCCAATCGCCACGACAATCAGCACCGTAACGCCTATGGAAATGGGTCCCATGTATCGCTGGATGTCGCCGTAGTTTTCGCCCAGTGTCTTGCCCAGGTAGGCCAGCACCGTCGTCCAGATGCCTTTGCCGATCAGGGTATAGAGCAGGAACTTCAACAGATTCATATCCGCCATGCCAGCGGGGATGGAAATTAATGACCGCACGCCGGGCAGGATGTGAGCCGCAATCACGATTTTAGAGCCGTGCCGCTGGAACCAGCCTTCCGCCCGTTCCAGGTCCTCACGGGTAGGCATAAACCATGTGCCATGCTCCTCCAGCCAGTTTTTCAGGCCCCGGTTGCTGACATATCGCCCCAGAAAATAAAGCGGCAGCACACCCACCAGAAAGCCGATCATGGCGGCAATAATGACCCCAATAAAAGATAAATCCCCCTTACCAGCGACATAACCCGCCAGCGGCATCACAATTTCTGAAGCCACAGGCGGAAACAGCGTTTCTATAATCATCAGCACCGTAATGCCGGGGTATCCCAGCGTATCCACGATGTTCTGAAACCATTCTGCCATGTTGTGCACTCATTTCTGCGTTTTTTCACACCGCCGTTCAGTGGCCATGAATCCAGACGGCGCTGGAGGACATTTCCTCTCAGCGCCGTCCGAACATTTACAACAACTCAGGAGCCTGTGTCTGTCGCCGTGGCTTCGGCTTCCTCGGCGTCTTCGTCTGCCGCAGCGTCGTCATCGTCGATTGAACGAAGGGTCAGCACGATTTCCTCGAAGCGTTCCAGATCACCATACCCTGCAATGATGAAGTCCTGATCGTCGATGCGCGTCAGCAGCACCTTACGTTCTTCACCCTCTGCGTCGGTAAAGTGAATCAGCCTGCCTTCTGCGCCACCGGGCAGCTCCACGCTGTACACCTGGTCAACTTCACCCTCGGTGCTGGTGATATCGTCCTGCTGCTCAGTCAGCCAATCGTCCAGTTCGCCTTCAACCTCAACCGGCACAAAGTCGATCTTGGTTTCTTCCGGATCAATGCCTTCGGTCCCGTTTTCTTCTGGCTCGAAGGAAGACAGGATTACCGGGTCATCTTCTTCGCCTGTGCCGGTTATGAACCAGCCTTCAGGATAATCGAAGGTGAAGCCTGTAGCCTCAGAGGTGAAGGTCTCGCTGGGTTCGGCAACGCCGGTGGCTTCTGCGACATATTCTTCCACCTCAAGGACGCTGTCTTCTTCGGCAGACCCTTCTTCGTCGGCCACGGCCTCGCCTTCAGTTTCGCCAAGTTCGGCAATCTCGGTGGGGCCAGTGGTGGCCACAACCGAAAGATCAGCCTCTACGGTTTCCTCGGCGGTCTCGGTGGCGGCGGTCTGGGTGATGTCTGCGGCGACCTCAGCGGCGGATGATGGTGTTTCTTCTTCCGTGACCTCCATGGCCATCTCTGTGGTTTCTTCGGTCACTTCAGCAACTGCTTCGGTCTCCTCGGCGACTGCCTCAGTTTCCTCGGCAACTGCTTCTGTTGCTTCCTCAGTCACCTCGGTCATCTCAAGGGCTTCCTCGGTTGCTTCTTCAGTGACTTCAGCCGCTTCGGTTTCTTCCGCAGGCGCTTCTTCAGTCACTTCGTCGGTTGCCTCGTCAACCACGACAGGAGGTTCGATTGGCTCCGGGGTTTGTGTGGCCTGGGGCGTACATCCCACCGCAGCAATCAGAAGCATGGCCAGCACGGCCAACACCAGACGAATCTTCGTGTTGTCCCTCATCACGCGCACTCCTTAATTTAGATAAGTAACCACCTTTAAGATTAAGCGGTACAGCATGAATCTGAATGGTCATGTGAGGTGTTTTTCAAACGCCATGCAGACTATCTTGCAGTAGGCAAGTTGGGCTACTGCAAGAGCTGCTGCAGCGTTGATCGGGCGCTGGGGACCTTATGTGCTGGTGATGAAACAGGGATAGGCGAAATGGCCAGATGAAAAACCCGCTACATGGCTCATACCCGGACAGGGGGAGTCCGCTACATTTAGATAGAACAGACTTACGCCACGCCAAACAAAGTAAGTTGGCCCTCCGCATGATTCATGTGAGGGAATCATCCGAGCAAAGGTGACTCACCTTGCTTTGGATATGAAACACTTATCAGACGACCATCTATTCATGCAGACCAGCACACATAATCTGGAGGAAAGCACTATGAATCAGTCCACTCATCACCAGCGTTCAGCTTCCGAAATGCGGGAGCAGATGAGCAATGTCAATGTCGGGCAGACGGAGCGCCTGATTTCGCAGGTGGCCGGTGCGATCATCATCGGGGCGACTCTGCGCGCCATTGTCAGCCGCGGCCTGTTTACCCTGCTGGCCCTGCTGTCCGGCGGCTTTTATCTGTTGTATCGCGGCATCACCGGGCACTGCGAAGTTTATGAGCAGCTTCTGGTCAATACAGCCGTTAGGACTAATGACGAAGCCGTCAGCGTGCCCCACGAGCAGGGCGTGCATATCGAGGAAAGCGTGCTGATCAACCGGCCTGTGGAAGATATTTATGCTTTCTGGCGCAACTTCGAAAACCTGCCGCGCTTCATGAGCCATCTGAAATCTGTGGAGAACCGGGGCGATAATCGTTCGCACTGGGTCGCCAAAGCCCCCGCCGGTATGACGGTGGAATGGGATGCCGAGATCATCAACGAGGTGCGTAATGAGGTGATTGGCTGGCGTTCGCTGGCTGATGCGCAGATCGCCAATGCAGGTTCCGTCCGGTTCCGGCCACAGACGCAGGGAACACGCGTGACGGTAACGATGGAATATGTGCCACCGGCGGGCGCGCTGGGCCAGCAGATCGCGAAATGGCTGGGCGAGGAACCCAAGCAGCAGATCGCCGAGGACCTGAAAAAGCTCAAGCAGATTCTTGAATCCGAACAGATGCCAACTTCGAACGGCTCTGCGGCAGAGAGAAGCACGCGCAGAAGCTAACCTGACTGAACAGAACGAAAAAGACACGACTCAGCGAGTCGTGTCTTTTTTTGTTTATCCAGCCGCTGGCCTGCTATGGCGCAATGGCACCACTGGTCCAGTAAGGTTCGTAGCCATAGTGGCTGTAAATATCCTGGCCCCAGGTGCGATCTGCCATATCTGGCCAGTTGTCCGGGTCGAAGCCCTGGGCGTTTTCAAGCACTTCCTTCTCGACATTGAGAATGAACTTCTTCTCGTTGGTATCAATCGAAAGCGCCTGCCAGGGGATTGCGAACAGCTTGTCGCCCAGCCCCAGAAAGCCACCAAAGGACAGCACGGCATAGGCTACACGGCCTGTTTCGGTGTCAATCATGATTTCCTTGATGTGACCCAGGTCTTCGCCCTGTCTGTTCTTCACACCGTCGCCAATCATCGACCCGGCGGATAAAACGAGATGGTTCATCTGCGTCTGCATATTTATCTCCTCATTGGTTAGTGAATGGTCTGCCTGTAAAGCTGCTCAGGATACGGTCCGAGTTTATAACCGGTTCCCGCGGAGCACATGAGAGAACTGGCTCCTTTGAGGCTGAGCCAGTTGGGTGACAAACTGTGCCGCACAACCCATAAAAACGAACAAAGAGTTTGTAAAAAACTCTTTGTTCACAGCGGAAAAAGTCTAAAGAGGGGTGTTTAGCCCGTACTGCCGCTGAACTGGCGGCTCTGCTGCATGAAGAAGTCCTCTACGCTGGCGCGCAGTTCTGTACAGCGCACATCCTCATCCAGAACAAGCGGCGGATCGAGCAGCACCGTGCCCGCCTGTCCCTGGCCTGCATCCGGGATGACTGCCAGGCCCGAATCCGCTGCGCCCTCGGTGGTCATGCCCCCTTGCGGCCCTGGCTGAGCAGGCGCTTCGGCGGGTGTATCAGCACCAGGGCCTGCCTGTCCGTCTGCGCCGTAGTAACCTTCATACTGGCCTCGTTCAAAGTTGGTCAGGTGCGGCGGTATCTGATAACCGTAATCGCGCTGTGCCAGGCCGACCAGCAGCACCAGACTGGATTCACACATAATCGGGCTGGTGGTTTGATCCTGCATGTCCTGTATGCCTTCTTCACCAGTGGTTGTTGGGGTGGCATCCTGTAAAACTGCTACAGATGCCCCCAGGGTCAGGGTAAAAATCACGATTGCAGCGATACAAAATCGTGTTTTGTTCGTTTTACTGGTCATCCTATGGACCTCCTGAATATTTGTTTCATCAATCTGAAGCACTGCGCAGCATTCCCATTTTAGTTAACGCAGCGGCAGGTTACCTGATGGATGTGGGGGGATTTGGGGTGGGGCGCTGGAACGAACTTTTGATGGCTCTCTTTCCTATAGGCACGTATCATGCAAGCTGCGGTGGCGGCACAGGTGAGGAGGGCGGAGGGCCAGCCGTTATTTGATCAGGTGATGACGGATCGTCAGCGCGACGGCTTCGCTGCGGCTGGTGACATCCAGTTTGCTGAAAATGCTGCTGACATGGTTTTTGACGGTGGATGTGCTGATAAAGAGCTTTTCGGCAATTTCCCGGTTGTTCAGTCCCTGCGTCATCCACGCCAGCACCTCGCGCTCGCGTTTGGTCAGGTTGTACTGGGGCGCTTCTGGCTGGCGAATGGTGGAGATCAGGCTTTCGAGGACTTCGTCTGACAGGGTGGATTTGCCTGCATGAGCACTTCGGATCGCTTCCGCCAGATCATCGACGGAGATATTTTTCAGCACATAGCTGATCGCCCCGGCGCGCAGCATCTCCGGGACTGAGCTTTCATTTTCAAAGCTGGTCAGGGCGACAACCTGGGTGTCTGGATGGTTCTGCCGGATCACGCGCGTGGATTCAATCCCGTTCATAACAGGCATCATAATATCCATCAGCACGACATCCGGGTTAGTTTCCTGGCAGACCTGTATTGCTTCCTGGCCGTTGGCCGCCTCGCCGATCAGCTCAAAATCGGTACAGGTCTGGATGAAAAGCATCAGACCGCTTCTTACAATGGCATGATCGTCCACAATTAAGACACGAATGGGATCTGAGGGTAAATCCGCTGTTTCAGGTTTCATCCAGACACCATCCTCATGCATTGTTTGTACGCCTGCTTTCCATCATTATAAGAAGACCCTGCTTTTTATATGAATGCCTGCTCACACCACTTCTTCTACAGTCCGGCACGGCCATGCGCTTTATCTCTTATTGGATTGTAGTAATCATCAGAGGCTGTTACATGGGACGTTCAGGGCATATTCGGCAAGGTTGTCCGGGGAGAATAGGATAGGCCGTGTGACCTAGTTAAATCGCAGCACAGATTTTAGTAAGCTGGAATTTCGTTTGTTTTTGGTTGTGTTAGTGTGATTAATAGTTCAACTGGCCAGTATAAATTAAGCCAGATCGAGAATGTACATCAACAGCAGAAACATTAAACTTAAGTCACTTAGCAATATTTCCTTTACTCTATCGGTATATCCTCAGATTGGATGCTCAAACTATGTTAGAAACGGATTTCATCCATCAGGTGCAGCACCCGGAAGCCGACCGCCGGCACTGGTGTCCACTGTCAGAAAAATTTGCAGGTGGCGATGTTCTGTATCGCTTTCTGCTGGATGGTTGGGAAATTGCGGATAATGTCGCCTTCCGGGAAAAAATCTGGTACGGCGGGGCGCGCGAAAGATTGATTTATCATCTGGTTTTGCAGCGCAAGGGGCGCAAAATCCACATGGCGGTTACCGAAAACCCCTATGTGGTGAAAATGCTGAACATGCTTGCAATCGAGGTGATCTCGGTTCGCTCCCACAGCCAGCGTCAGTATGAACCTGCAAGATAATTTACGACTTCTATGGTGAGGTCATCCACTGGGTTTGCGGGCTTCGCGCAACCCGCCGGATGACCTCCATTCCCTTTATACCCTCTGCACTCTCTGCGAATACCCTCTCTGTCTAAAGATGTAATCCATGAACTGCTGTACCGCTGGCAGCGGCTACAAAACGCCTTTGCGGACCACCCGCAGCCAGTGATAGCCATATTCTCCCAGGTCAATCTCGCTGCTGCCCTCTTCTGGCTCGAAAAGCCTGTCGCCCAGCACATCAATGACGTGACGAACCTCAGAGTCAAAGTCCAGCCGGATTGTCACTTCCTTGTCCGTCAGGTTGTGCAGCGCCATCACTTCGCCTTCTTCTGTCCAGCAGCGGTGTGCAAAGATGCCCGGCTCATCAAAGTCCATCATCTCGAACCTGCCAAAGCCGAATTCGGGGCATTCCTTGCGCGCACGGATGATCTTTTTCATCCAGTTCAGCAGCGAGTTTTCGTCGCGACTCTGGTCTGCCACGTTGACTTCTTCATAGCGGTATTCGCCTTCCTCGATCACTGGCCGGATGAGCTGATCGCGCGGGGCCGCGGAAAACCCGGCATTCTGTTCCCGTGACCACTGCATGGGTGTACGGACACTGCTGCGGCCCTTCTGCGAGAGGTCCTCGCCCATGCCGATTTCCTGCCCGTAATAAATTACCGGGGTGCCCGGCAGGGTGAACAGCAGGCTGTTGAACAGTTCCAGGCGGCGCCGGTCATTGCTCAGCAGCGGGGCCAGGCGGCGGCGCAGGCCGCGATCAAAAATCTGCATAGTTTCATCCGGGCCGAGGGCGTCAAAAACTTCCTGGCGCTCCTCCTCCGTTAGTTTATCCAGGCTGAGTTCGTCATGATTGCGCAGGAAGATCGCCCACTGTCCGGCATCTGGCAGGGACGGAACTGCCTCAATGGCTTTGCGGATGCAGTCGGCATCCTGGCGAATCAGCCCCAGGTAGAGGTACTGGTTCAGCATGAAGTGAAACAGCATATGAAACTGGTCGCCATCGCTGAAGTAGTTGCTCACCTTGTCCGGCGATACATTGGCCTCTGCCAGCATGATGGCATCGCCCTGCCGCCAGGAGAGAAACTGCCGGAAATCCTTCAGATATTCGTACTTCATGGCAAAGTCCGGCGAATCCTGCTGGCGCAGTTCAATAAGGAAGGGCGCCGCATCAATGCGAAAGCCGGAAACACCCAACTGCAGCCAGAACCCCATGATCTGGCGAATTTCCTTCAGCACAGCCGGGTTGTCGATATTCAGGTCTGGCTGATGCTCGTAAAACCGGTGAAAGTACCAGGCATCGACCTGTTCAGCATAGGTCCATACGCTGTGCTGCTGGCCCGGGAACACCACGCCATCTTCAATATTCTCCGGCTTTTCCTTCGACCAGATGTAGTAATCATGATATTTGGAATCCGGACCCTCCAGCGCGGCCTGGAACCAGGGGTGTTCGCTCGAGGTGTGGTTGACCACAAGATCGACAATCACACGTATGCCATACTGCCGGGCCTGATGCACAAATTCCACAAATTCACCCAGCGTGCCCAGCCGGGGGTCAACGCTGTAGTAATCCTTGACATCATAGCCGTTGTCGCGGTTGGGCGAAGCGTAAAAAGGCATCAGCCAGATGCAGGTCACGCCCAGGCTTGCCAGTGTCTCCAGCCGCTTTAGCAGGCCGCCAAAATCGCCGATGCCGTCTGCATTGCCGTCCATAAACGTTTCGACATCGAGTGAATAGATAATGGCATTTTTGTACCACATATCCTTGATAATCATGGGATGCATGCTCCTCGCCAGCGTGTTTGAAAGTGGTTCAAGTATAGGAAATTTACAAAGCGGAGAAATGGGTCAGATGACCACATTGTAATGTGGCAGGGTGGCGCATATGAGAAGAACTGGCTTCTCATAAGATGGAGTTGCAGAGACTGCCACAGAGTCGGTCATGACGGCTGTGGTGTGAATCATCAGGCATAAAGAGAGGCGGATGAACCTATGGCACAATCACCAGCACGCCGGGCAGATGTTGTCGTGATAACGGGGGCTTCCGCTGGGGTAGGGCGGGCGACTGCGCGGGCCTTTGCGCAGCAGGGTGCTGCTGTGGCGCTGCTGGCGCGGGGGCAGGCTGGCCTGGAAGGTGCGCGACGCGATGTTGAGGCGGCTGGCGGCAGGGCGCTGGCGATCCCTACCGATGTGGCGGATGCGGCGCAGGTCGAAGCGGCGGCAGAAACGATTGAGCGCGAACTGGGGCCGATTGATGTCTGGGTAAACAACGCCATGGTCTCTGTTTTTGCGCCAGTGCACGAAACCAGCCCGGAAGATTACCGGCGGGTGACAGAGGTGAATTATCTGGGTTATGTGCATGGCACGCTGGCCGCGCTTAAACGGATGCGCCCCCGCCAGTGCGGGTCCATCGTGCAGGTCAGTTCGGCGCTGGCGTTTCGGGGCATCCCGCTGCAATCCGCTTATTGTGCCAGCAAGCACGCCATTGATGGCTTTACGGATTCGCTGCGGTCTGAACTCATCCATGAGGGCGGCCATATTCAGGTTAGCATGGTGCATCTGCCCGCCCTCAATACGCCTCAGTTCGGGTGGGTAAAAAGCCGCCTGCCCAACAAGGCCCAGCCAGTGCCGCCCATCTTCCAGCCCGAAGTTGCGGCCAGGGCGATTGTCTGGGCCGCTTATCATGACCGGCGTGACGTGTTTGTCGGCTGGCCGGTATTCAAGGCGATTGCAGGCAACAAACTCGTCCCTGGTTATGCAGACCGGGTGCTGGCCCGCGATGGTTATAAGGGGCAGCAGACGGATGAACCCCGCGACCCGGACCAGCCAGATAATCTGTGGCACCCGGTGGACGATAACCGCGATTATGGCCCATATGGCGGGTTTGGCCAGCGTTCGCGCAGGCACAGCTGGTATCTGACGCTGGCCTTAAATCGCGGCTGGCTGGCGGCAGCGGGTGTCGGGCTGGCCGGGCTGCTGGGCCTTGTCGCGGGTACAAGGAAACTGAAATAACCGCTAGCTCGCCGCGATACAGCGGCAGACGGCCTCCACGATCAGGCGATGTTCGACAGTATGCAGGCGCGCTTCAAAATCCTCCAGCGAATCCTGCTGGTAAATGGGGACCTCCTCCTGAACAATCACCGCGCCAGCATCAACCTCCGGGATGACGTAATGCACCATACAGCCGCCGCAGGTCACCTGGCCCTGCTGATAGGCGGCAAAGGTGCGCTCGATGGCGTTGGCTCCGGCGAACATGCCGGGCAGGGCGGGGTGCAGATTAATGACGCGATTGGGGAAGTGGTCGATAAAGGCCGGGCTGAGGATATGCATCCAGCCTGCCAGCACCACCAGATCAGGATCGCAGGCGGCCACACAGGCGGCCAGGTCGGCGTCGTACTGCATGCGTGATTTGCCGGCGTCGGTATAAGCCTTCAGCGGGAAATACTGGGTCGGGATGCTGGCCTGCTGTGCCCGGACCAGCCCATAGGCCGCTTTGCGATTCGAGACAACCAGCGCGATTTCAGCATCCAGTGTCCCCTCAGCCACCGCGTCGATGATGGCCTGCAGGTTGGTACCTGTGCCGGAGATGAGCACTGCCAGCCGTTTCATCTGTCCGTCACTCCTTCGATGATGACTTGCTGCTGACCGCTGACGATGTCCCCGATGGGGTAGCAGTCGCTGTGGAGGGCGGCACGGGCGGCTGCGAGCTGATGCGCAGGCAGGATCACCAGCATGCCGGCCCCCATATTGAACACGCGGAACATCTCCGCCGGAGGGATATCGCCCATCTGCTGGATGAGCGTGAACAGCGGCGGGATGGGCCAGCTTGCGGGGCGAATCAGTGCGCTGGTGCCGTTGGGCAGAATGCGCGGCAGGTTGTCGATGATGCCGCCGCCGGTGATGTGCGCCAGCCCGCGCAGCTCCACCCCCGCAGCCCGCAGCGCGTCTATCTCCGGCAGATAGCAGCGGTGTACCGCCAGCATGGCATCGCCGGGGGAGGTCCCCAGCGCCGGGTGCGGCGTGTGCCAGTCCAGCGATTCCAGCACCGCCCGCGCCAGAGAATAGCCGTTGGTGTGCAGGCCCGTGGAAGGCAGCGCCAGAATCGTGTCGCCGGGCTGGATGCGCGCACCATCCAGCAGGTGGGTGCGTTCGACAAGGCCGACGACTGTGCCCACCACGTCGATTTCCCCCGGGGTGTATACCCCTGGCATCTCGGCGGTTTCGCCCCCCAGCAGCGCGCAGCCTGCCGCCTTGCAGGCGAGAGCCATGCCGCCGACAATGCTGGCAATCTGCTGAGGGTCAAGCTGGCTGGCGGCGATGTAATCGAGGAAAAAGAGCGGGCGTGCCCCCTGCACCAGAATATCGTTGATGCAGTGATTCACAAGGTCCTGGCCGATGGTATCCCAGCGGTTCATGCGGGCGGCGACGCGGGTCTTGGTGCCGACGCCATCCGTCGAGGCGACCAGCACCGGATGCTGCATGGTTTGCAGCGCGGCAGCATCATATAACCCGCCGAAGCTGCCGGTATCGGACAGCACCTGCGGCCCATAGGTCGAACGCACCGCCGCCTTCATCAGTTCAACGGCCTGCTGGCCAGCATCAATGCTGACCCCGGCGCGGGCATAGGCATCTGTTCCGGTCATGTGGCACCGCCTGGAGCTGTCCGGCCAATATCGCGCCGGTACTGCATGCCCTCAAAATGAATCTGGCCAACGGCGTCATAGGCACGTTCCAGGGCCTGCGACAGACTGCTGCCGGGCGCGGTCACGGCCAGTACGCGCCCTCCGGCGGTGACAATCTGCCCCTCGCGGCAGGCGGTCCCGGCGTGGAAGACGACAACATCCTGCCGCTGAGCCAGCGCATCCAGCCCGCTGATGGGCAGGCCCTGTGGGCAGGCGGCAGGGTAGCCGGGCGAGGCCACGACAATGGTGGCGCAGCTTTGATCGCGCCAGCAGATGGGGGTTTCTGACAGGCGGCCCGCGACGCAGGCGCTGAGGATGTCGTACAGGTCGGTTTCCAGCAGCGGCAGCACGGCCTGCGCTTCCGGGTCGCCCAGGCGGCAGTTGAATTCCAGCACCTGCGGGCCATCCGGCGTCAGCATCAGGCCGGCGTAAAGCACGCCCACATACGGCGTCCCCTGCGCGGCCATGCCATCAACCACGGGCTGCATCACAGTCTGCACAATCTGATCGACCAGCGCCGGGGGGATATCTGTCGTCGGGGCGAAGGCACCCATGCCGCCGGTGTTCAGGCCCTGGTCGCCATCGAGCGCGCGCTTGTGGTCGCGGGCGGGGGGCATGGGGACAATCGTTTTGCCATCGGTGAAGGCCAGCAGCGATATTTCCCGCCCGTTTAGTTTGTCCTCAATCACAACGGCGTCTCCGGCGGCCCCAAAGGCGCGTTCCTGCATGATGGTGCGCAGCGCGGCTTCGGCTTCTGCGGCGTTGTCGCAGATGAGAACGCCCTTGCCTGCGGCCAGCCCATCGGCTTTTACCACCAGCGGGCGACTGCGGCTGTGTATAAAATCCCGAGCCTGGGCATAGTCGGTGAAGATGCCATAATCGGCAGTGGCGATATGATGATCACGCATGAAATTTTTGGCGAAGGCCTTTGAGGCTTCGAGCCGGGCCGCCGCCCCGCATGGGCCAAAGATCGCCAGTCCTGCTGCCTGAAAATGATCCACGATGCCGGCCGCCAGCGGCGTTTCCGGCCCTACGACAGTCAGCGAAACGTCATTGTCGCGCGCGAACATCACCAGTGCGGCGAAATCATCCGCCCTGATAGGGACATTATGCGCAGCGGCACGCGGTTGAAGCCCCTGTGCTTTGGGGCGGGCGGGCCATTCTGTCCCGGCGTTGCCCGGCGCGACAAATACCTGCTCCACCCGGGCCGAACGCGACAGCGCCCAGGCCAGCGCATGTTCGCGCCCGCCGGAGCCAATCACCAGTACGTTATATTTTGTCATCAGGCCCAGATTCCCTCAAATTGCAGCTTGCTTCGATCCGTTTCAAACAGCCAGTCCGGGATGCTGATCGGATATTCGCCGGAAAAACAGGCGGTGCAGTAGCTGTTGCGGAAGCGCACCGTCTGGTTGATGGCATCCAGCATGCCCGGCAGCGATAGATAATCCAGACTGTCCGCGCCGATACGCTCGCAGATGGCGGGAATGTCGAGGTTATGGGCGATCAGTTCGCGGTAGGTGGCCATATCGACACCCATAAAGCAGGGATGACGCACCGGCGGCGAGCAGACGCGCACATGCACTTCCGTCGCGCCGCCATCGCGCAGAAGCTGCACCATCGGCCCGGCGGTGTTGCCCCGCACAATCGAATCATCCACCAGGGCGACGCGCTTGCCTTCCAGATTGGAGGTGAGGGCGTTGTACTTCAGGTGAATGCCCTGTTTGCGCAGCGTGTCATCCGGCTGAATAAAGGTGCGCCCGATGTAACGGTTCTTGGTCAGCCCTTCGCTGAATGGAATGCCGGATTCCAGACTGTAGCCGATGGCGGCGGGGGTGGCGGAATCCGGCACGCCCACGACAATATCCACATCTGCCGGGGCCTCCTGCGCCAGCCGCCGCCCCATGTTCTGCCGGGCCTTATGGATGACCTGACCATCCAGCAGCGAATCTGGCCGGGCGAAGTAGACATATTCAAAGACGCACAGGGCACGCTGCTTCGGTTCCTTGCCTTTGAACGATGTGATGCCGCTGGAATCAATGCGGACAATCTCGCCCGGTTCGACATAGCGCACATAGTCCGCGCCGATGGTGCCAAACGCGCAGGATTCGGACGCGACAACATATCCTTCCGGCAGTTTGCCCAGCGACAGCGGACGCAGGCCATGCGGGTCGCGCACGGCATAGATGGCGCTGCGGGTGAGCAGGACCAGCGAATAGGCACCATCCACAATCTGCATCATGGCGCGGATGCGCGATACCCAATGATCGGCGTCCTCCTCGATTTTGTGGCCGTTTTGCTGCCAGACTTCTGTCGGCGCGGCCAGAATCTGTGTCATCAGTTCGGTATCGGTGGTCGAGGACAGCCCCACGCCCCGACGCAGCAGCTTTTCCCGCAGCTGCAGGGCGTTAGTCAGGTTGCCGTTGTGCGCCAGCCCCAACGGGCCATGAATGGTCTCGATGAGATAGGGCTGCACATTGCGCAGGTGTGTCCCCCCGGTGGTGGAGTAGCGGTTGTGGCCGATGGCGATGTGCCCCATCAGCGGCGAGAGATTCTGCTCGTTAAAAATCTGTGCGACCAGCCCTACACCCTTATGGCTGTAGGCCCGCTGGCCGTCGCAGGTGACGATGCCGGCGCCTTCCTGCCCGCGATGCTGCAGCGCGAACAGGCCGAAGAAGGTCAGGCGGGCAACATCGCGGCCGGGGGCATAAATGCCAAACACGCCGCATTCTTCTCGTGGTTTGTCATCCATAAAGTGGATCAGATCAGTTTCGTTAGCAGGTGTGGTCATCCGGCTTCCCCCTGCCTGGCGGGCTGCAGCGCCGCATCATCGCGCAGGATGGTATCGCGGTTGGACTGCTGGAAATCTGACAGGCGCTGCCGGATGGTCTCGTCCGAGAGTGCCAGAATCTTGGCGGCCAGCAGCGCCGCGCCGGCGGGTTCCAGCACCACTGCTGGCGCTACCCCGCCCGGCATGCGCAGCGACGAGTAAATATCCGCCCCGGCAAAGGCCGACGACGGCGGCGGGCAGGCGATCACCGGCGCGGCGACCTGGGCATCGACAAAGCCGCTGAGGGCATTGGAGCGCCCGGCGATGGTGATATACACCTTTAGGCGCGGGTCTGATTCGTAATGCTGCAGAAGATCGAGCACGTGGGCCGGGGTTTTATGGGCGGAACCGATGCGCAGTTCTGCTGGAATGCCAAATTGTGACAGCGCTTCAGCAATGGCCTGTGCATGCGCCATATCTGACTGAGACCCCATTAAGATTGGAACGACTGGCTGCATGATGTCCCTCTGTATGATTCTTCAGATTGTATGGTGGATGGGCGCGTCACACGGTGGCGCGGTAGTTTTCCAGTGACCGGGCGATGCGTTCTGCGGTGGGCTGCTGGCCAGGGGCAAAGGTCTGCCCGGTCAGGCGCTCGTAGGCAGCAATGTAACGCTCCGCAGCCTGGGCAATAAACTCCGGTGGCATGTCTGGCGCCGGACCTTCGCCCCGGTAGCCGCGTTCCACAAACCATAACCGCAGGAACTCCTTATCGAAGCTCTCCGGTTCTGCGTCTGTGCCATAGCTTTCTGCGATCCAGTAGCGGCTGGAATCCGGCGTATGAACTTCATCGACCAGGGTGAGCTGGCCGTCGATGAGGCCGAATTCGTACTTGGTGTCCACCAGAATCAGCCCGGCTTCGAGGGCGATCTGCTGGCCGCGTTTGAAGATGGCCAGCGCCGTCGCTTCGATCTGTTCCCACAGGGCCTGTTCGACGATGCCGCGTTCGATAATCTCCGTGCGGGTCAGGCGTTCGTCGTGCGCGCCGCCGGTGGCTTTGGTGGTGGGGGTGATGATGGGCTGGGGCAGCGGGTCATTTTTCCGCAGGCCATCCGGCAGCGGGATGCCATAGGGGGTGCGTTCGCCTTTTTCATACAGGGTCCACAGCGAGGTTGAAGTCACGCCGGTGATGTAACCGCGCACAATGACCTCGACGGGCAGCACGTCGGCCTCGCGGGCAATGGTGACGTTGGGGTCGGGGATGGCGATGGTATGGTTATCGACCACGCCGGCCAGTTGATCAAACCACCAGGCGCTGAGCTGGTTGAGCACCTGCCCCTTGTAGGGGATGGCCCCCAGCACCCGGTCAAAGGCCGAGACACGGTCTGTGGTGATGAGAATGCGCTGATTGTCGTAGGTATAAATATCGCGAACCTTACCGGTCTGCTTCTCGCCCCACCCGGTAAGCTCCATGGACGTTAATGCATAGGGCACCGCTTGCAGCAGTTCTTCGCGCGTCAGCACTTTACAGATCTCCTTTACTTGTTATGCGAATTTGATGCCATTTTCAAACAACCTCAAACCGGAAAGTCCGGATTGTTCACGATGCCAGCGGGGATGCTGCCAGGGGAATATGTGATCTTCAGGATGGGGCATCAGCCCCATGACGTTGCCCTGAGCGTTGGTCAGCGCGGCGATGTTTGCCGCAGAGCCGTTGGGGTTGCCGGGGTAATCTGCCGGGCTGCCATCCGGGGTGACATAGGTGAGGGCCACCAGCCCGTCATCGTGCAGCCGCCGCAGTGCCGCCGCATCCTTCACTGCAATGCGGCCTTCACCATGCGCTACCGGGCAGTAGATCAGGTCCTCCAGGCCGCGTGTGAACAGGCTGGGGCTGGCGGCGTTGGGTTTCAGATAAACCCAGCGGCATTCAAAACGGCCGGAGTCGTTGTAGGTCAGCGTCACCGGGCGATGCCCATTCATCAACGAGACTTCACCCGGCAGCAGGCCAGCTTTGACCAGAGTCTGAAAACCATTGCAGATGCCCAGCACGGGCCGTCCGCTTTCGACAAAGGCGGCCAGGGTATCGTGCAGGCGAGTTTGCAGGTCGAGCGCCCACAGCACGCCCGCGCCCAGGTCGTCGCCATAAGAGAAGCCGCCCGGCAGCACCAGCATATGATAATCGTGCAGGTGGCGTTCGCCGTTGATGATCTGGTTGATGTGCACGATTTCCGGCCTGCCGCCCGCCAGTTCGCAGGCCAGCGCCGCGTCATAATCGCGGTTGGTGCCGTTGGCGTGCAAAATCAGCACATGCGGCGCCTGATGCTGGGCCGGGGCGCGGCGGGGTGTGGTTTCAGCTTGCACAGGCGCGGCAGGGGATGGGTGCTGTGCTGTTTCTGCCGCCTGCCCGCGCCACGCGCTTTCCAGTTGATTCACGGGCAGGTCCAGCATCAGGGCGCTGCCCGCATGAACGCGCAGGCTGGGTGTGCCGCTGACGACGCCCAGAGGATCGTAAGAGATGTTCACCAGCATATCGTGCAGCGCGGCTTCGTCTTCCGGAGTTACCTCTACTATAAAGCGCGCCTGCGATTCTGCAAACATCAGCCGAACGGATGATACTGCATCGGGCAGTTGAACTTCTGCCCCCAGCCGCCCGGCGATGCACATCTCCGCCAGCGCCACCGCCATACCGCCTTCGCTCAGGTCGTGGCAGGACTGCACCAGCCCGGCCTGCATCGCCCGGTGCAGCGCGCGCATGATGGCGGGTGCGTTGGGTCGTGGCTGTGGCACCGTGCCGCCGCTGATGCCGCCAATCTGGTGATAGTGGCTGCCGCCCAGCTCGTCGTGTGTTTCGCCGATGATGTACAGCAGGTTGCCGGCCTGCTTCAGGTCCATCGTGACCGATTTGCGCACATCCGGCACGATGCCCACCGCCGAGATCAGCAGTGTGCCGGGGATGGCGTGGCGCTGGCTGTCGGCGTCGGTGTATTCGTTGTTGAGGCTGTCCTTGCCGGAAATAAACGGCGTGCCATAAGCTGTGGCGGCATCGTAACAGCCCTGCGCACAGCGAACGAGGCTCCCCAGGCGATCTGGCAGGGCAGGGCTGCCCCAGCAGAAATTATCCAGAATGGCGATGCGGTCCGGGTCTGCGCCCACCGCGACAACGTTGCGTACTGCTTCGTCAATGGCGGCCCAGGCCATCGCATAGGGGTCAAGCTCGCCGTACTGCGGGCAGATGCCGCTGCCAATGGCGACCCCCTGCGGGGCAGCGCCGCCGTCGCCCTGATGTTTCGTCTCCAGCGGCACCAGCACCGATGCATCGCCGGGGCCGTGATTATCCGCGCCGACCAGCGGTTTAACCACCGTGCCGCCCTGCACCTCATGATCGTAGCGGCGGATGACGACTTCCTTGCTGCGGATGTTGGGGTGTGCCAGCAGTTCCAGCAGCGCGCCGGCGTAATCCGGATCGGCGGCAGGCGCAGCGGCCTGTGGCATTGCTGGCGGCGACCATACTGCTTCTAACTGGCGCGTCGGGATGCCTTCATGGAGAAACGTCACGGACAGATCACCGACGCAGGTGTCGTCATAATACAGAGTCAGGCGGCCTGTGTCGCCAAACTCGCCAATGCAGACCGCTTCGACATCCTGCCCGGCGCAGATTTTTTGCAGCGCGTCCCAGTGCTGCGGCGGCACGGCCAGCACCATGCGCTCCTGCGCCTCGCTCAGCCAGATTTCCCAGGGGCGCAGGCCGGGGTATTTCAGCGGTACGTAGGCAAGCTGCACCTGTGCGCCGGTGTGCTGGCTCATTTCGCCCACAGCGGAGGACAGCCCGCCCGCGCCGCAGTCGGTAATCGCGCTGTACAGCCCGGCATCGCGAGCGCGGAGGATAACTTCCTGCACCTGCTTTTCCTGAATCGGGTGGCCGATCTGTACGGCGCTCCCGGCGATTTCCCCGGTGGTGCTGTCCATCTCCATGCTGGAAAAGGTGGCGCCGCGCAGGCCATCGCGCCCGGTGCGCCCGCCAATCACCACGATCAGATCGCCCGGGTTTAGCTGCGAAGGATGCGAATCACGCGGAAGGATGCCCAGACAGCCACAAAAGACCAGTGGGTTGGCGGTGTAGCCTTCGTGATACAGGATCGCCCCGTTGACGGTGGGGATGCCCATTTTGTTGCCATAATCCTCTACGCCATGCACCACGCCCTCTGCAATGCGGCGCGGATGCAGCGCGCCCTGGGGCAGGCGGCTTTCCGGGTAATCCTGCGGGCCGAAGCACAGCACATCGGTGTTGGCAATCGGGCGGGCGCTGACGCCCAGGACATCGCGCACCACGCCGCCGACTCCGGTATTGGCCCCACCAAAGGGTTCGATGGCCGACGGGTGATTGTGGGTTTCCACCTTAAAGGCGATGTCGTACTGGTCGTCAAAGGCGATGATCCCGGCGTTATCGACAAAGGCGGAGCGCAGCCAGGGTTTGGCAGTTTTTTCCGTAGCGGCGCGAATATAGGTGCGCAGCAGGCCGTTGATGCTTTGCCGGATGGGGGCCGATTCTACTGGCTGGCCCGGCAGCGGCCCGGTGTAGGTGATCTCTGCGCGGAAGGTCTTGTGGATGCAGTGCTCGCTCCAGGTCTGGGCCAGCATTTCAAGTTCAACATCGGTTGGATCACGTTCTTCCTGCTGGAAGTAAGCGCGGATGGCCTGCATCTCGTTCAGATCAAGGGCCAGGCGGCGCGCCGTGCTGATCTGTACCAGCGCTTCATCGTCTGCGCTGCGCAGGGGGATGACCTCGACGGTATGATCCGCCTGCTGATATTCGACAAACGGCGGCGAGATGTGGCCGTCTGTTTTGCAGCGCTGGATGACAGGGTTGGAAAAGATGCGCGAAGCAAGCTGCTCCAGTGCTTGCGCGCTCAGGTCCCCACGCAGCAGATAACGCTGCCCGGTGGCGGCCTGCTCGATGCCATGAATATCCAGCAGGGCCGCCGCTTGCAGCAGATGCTCGGCGGCCGGGTCGGTCACGCCGGGCAGCAGCGTAACCTCGATAGTGTGATCGTAAGGGAAGGGCAGCGGTATGGCCTGGGCATCCGCCGTGCTGATGCAGTAGGCTTCGGTGACGGGGTCCGCCAGCAGCGCCTGGCCCAGGCGCTGGGCCTGTGCCTCATCCAACTGCCCCCGGACAAAAAAAACACGGGCGCTAAAGCAGCCCGTGAGCGAGTCGATTCCAGTCTGGTGAGATGCCTGAACCCACCGGTTGTTAGCAGCGGTGTGTTCGTCCGTTTCGCGCGACCATACATCGTATCGGAAGGTTTGATTCCTCAACTGCCCTCTACCTTGTAAGTCTTTGTTGTGCGGGATGTGTACCAGCCAATAATAACGCCAATCAGTCGATTTGCAAGGGAATACCCCGCCATCATTTGAAAATCGCAACCTGTGTAGCGGCGCTAGCCTTCGTCTGATGCTGCCGGATGCTGCCTGTTGGCTTCGGCCTTTGCCATACGGTCTGTTTCTACCCCGGCCATCTTCGCCAGTACATCAAAGATGATGGAGAAGTCATAATCGCCCACGCCCATTGCGCGCCCCGCCGTCAGAAATTCATTGGTGGCGGCAGTGGTGGGCAGGGGAACATCCAGTTCGCGGCCCATCTCCAGCGCCAGAAGCATATCCTTCTGCATCATCTGGCAGTCGAACCAGGCCTTGCCTTCCGGGTGGCCCAGCACAAACGGCCCCCGGTACTTCACCATTGGCGAGGCAATGACGCTGTTGAGCAGCACTTCGACGGCAGTTTCGCGCGGGATGCCGCTTTTTTCTGCCAGCAGGACGGATTCGCTGAAAGCCAGCATCTGCACCGCCAGGCCCAGATTGATGGCGATCTTCATGCCAACCGCCATGCCGTTGACGCCCACATGATGCACGGTGGGGCCAATCGCCCGCAGCACCGGCACTGCCTGTTCAAAAATCTCCTTATCTCCGCCGACCATGATCGACAGCTTGCCGGACTCCAGCGTGACAATGCTGCCCGATACGGGCGCATCCAGCATTTTTGCGCCTGTCTGGGCCACCTGGGCTGCCAGTTCGCGGCTGTAACGGGGACTCATGGTGGACATATCAACATAGATTTTGCCCGGTGCCAGCCCGGCGATAATGCCATCCGGCCCCTGGGTCACGGCTTGCACGGCCTGGGTATTGGTGACCATCGTAAACACGATGGCGGTTTGCTCTGCCACCGCGCGCGGCGTATCGGCCCACAGCATGCCTGCATCCAGCAGCCACTGGGCCTTGTCGCGGGTACGATTCCAGCCTGTTACGGTGTAACCGGCATCCAGCAGCCGCTTGACCATCCGGCTGCCCATATCTCCCAGACCTACATAACCAACACTCGTCATGATTCCTCTCTTATGCTTTGTTATGCTGCGCGATTCCCTGTGCTGTGTCTTCGCGCACCTGCTGCAGATGAAACATCATGTGCTGGCGCGCTGCTGCTCTGTCGTGGTTGAGGACTGCCTCCAGGATGCGCTTGTGGTGCTGCTGGCCGCGCCTGGGGCCGCCGCTGCCCGCCAGAAAGATATGCCGCCGCTGTTCCCTCAGCAGGTCCACAATCGAATCAATCAGATCGACAATGAGCACGTTCTTGGTGGCGCGGGCCAGCGCCAGATGAAATTCATGGTCGGCGATAATGTAGCGATCTACATCGTCCATCGCCTCATCCATGATGCTGATGGCGGCCTGCAGCGCCTGAATATCTTCCGGGGTGGCGTTTTCCGCAGCGATAGCGGCAATTTCCGGCTCGAAAATTTCGCGCACCTGGGTGAGATTATCCAGGCCGTGTCGCTTGTCGATCATCACCATCCTGCCCAGCGACTGGCGGATGTTGTGGCTCATGCCGTTGTGGATGAAGGTGCCGATGCCCGGGCGTATTTCCACCAGCCCTTTTTCCTGAAGCGATTTGACCGCCTCGCGGATGACGGTGCGGCTGACGGCGAACTGCTCGCTTAGTTCCCGTTCGGCGGGCAGGCGATCCCCCGGCTTGAGCTGGCCGTCGAAGATCAGTTTTTCAATGCGCTCGACGACCTGCTCGTACAGGCGGGACTGATTAAAGGGTTCAAACATGGTCATAGCTCAGCTACCAGCATCACATCCCTAGTCCCAGTCCAGGAAGCCCGGCAGCCAGCCGCGCTTGCGCAGCGAACCGATCACGCCATCCGGGAAGAAGATCAGAACCAGCGCCAGCAGCAGGCCGGTGCCGAAGATATTCAGTTCGGTTCCACCAAAGCGACTGAGCAGAAATTCGTTGATGGCAACCAGCAGCACCGCCCCGACCACCGGCCCGGCAACGGTGCCTCTGCCCCCCAGAATACACATCAGCACCATCTGCGCGCCCGTCAGAATCAGCAGAAAGATGTTGGGTGCGATGTAGGTCAGATACTGGCCCTGCAGCGCCCCTGCCATGCCAATGAATAACCCGCTGAGCGCGAAGGCCAGCACTTTGTACAGGCTGGTAGGGATGCCTGCCGATTCTGCTTTGACTTCGTCCTGCGAAATAGCGCGCAGGCCCAGCCCCAGCTTGGAATGACGCACGCGGTAAGACAGCAGCACCGCCAGCACCGCGATCAGCAGCATACCGTAATAGAAGGGGATTTTTGACCATGCGACGGACAGTTCCAGCAGGGGCAGGCTCATGCCGGTGGCACCGCCAACGTAACGCCAGTTATCCAGAATGATGCGGACCACCAGCACCAGCGCCACCGTCGAGATGATAAAGGCCGGGCCTCTTACCCGCAGCGTGATAGAGCCGATCAGCAGGCCCACCAGCATGGCGATCACCCCGGCCACCGGCGCGCTGAGAAATACCGGGATATCGTGATAGACCAGCAGCGTCCCGGCGAAATAGCCGCCGATGGCATAAAACACATTGTGGCCCAGCGAGATATAACCGGCATAGCCACCGATAATGTTCCAACTGGAAGCGAAGGCGATGTACATGAACATCAGCAGCAGCAGGTGCAGGTGATAATTGAGCGTGCCGCCCAGCGCCAGGTGCAGCCCGGGGACGAGAATCAGTGCTGCGAGCAGGACGCCCAGCCCAAAAACCTTGGAAGGAGTTCTGGCACGAGGTACAGCATCTGCCGGAGGGTCAAGTGCAGGATTGGTTTCCATCATTTCTGTGTCCATTTATTCCGCTTCCATCCTCTTGCCGAACAGCCCTTGCGGACGGATCAGGAGGATGATGAACAACGACAGGAAAAAGGTTAAAGGCGACCAGGTAGAGCCGAAGCTGTCAGAGACAAAGGCGGCGGCGATTGCCAGCACGATGGCGCCCACAATGGCACCTGCCAGCTGTCCCATACCTCCCAGGACGACCAGCGACAGCAGCAGGGCAATCCATTCCCAGTGGCCGCTGGGGAAAAAGCTGAACAGAAAGCTCATCAGCGCGCCGGACGCACCAGCCAGCGCAGTCCCCAGCCCGAAGGCAATCGTGGATACGCGCAGGACATTCACGCCTACCGTTCTGGCTGCTGCGCGATTCTGCATCGTGGCGCGGATGGCGTAGCCAATGCGGGTGAACTTTAACAGGGCGATCAGCAGCACGATGAGGACCAGGCTGGTGATGCCGGCATAAAGCTGCGCCGTGGGTATAAACAGATCGCCCACAAAGATGGCCGAAGTGGCGTAGGGTGGGTTAACGGTGCGGATCGTGCCGGTAAAGGCGTAAAGCAGGAGGCCCTCAATCATCAGGGCGAGTGAGAAGGTCAGCAGCACGGTGATCTGGGTGTATCTGGGGCTGTCCGCATCGCGTGCCAGCAGCAGCCGGTAGACCACCACGCCGAACATGAACATGATAGGCATGTTGAAGATAATAGAAACAATAGGGTCTAACCCAAACTGCTGGTTGAGCAGATAGCTGATGAAGGCCGCCAGAAAGATAAAGGCGGAATGTGCCAGATTCACAATGCGCATCACGCCAAAGACCAGCGTGAGGCCAGACGCAAACAGCGCGTACACGCCGCCCAGCATCAGGCCAAGAACGGCAACCTGCAGAATATCAATCATGCTGTTTTCCCTCTGCGCGCCCCAAGATACAGTTCCTGAATACGCGGATCATCCAGAATGGTGTGGGCCGGGCCTTCAAAATGGTTGCGCCCCAGGTCCAGAACACAGCCCCAGTCCGCACTTTCCAGCCCCTTGCGCGCGTTCTGTTCGACAATCAGGACGGTGGCGCCGTTCTGCCGGAAAAGCCGCACAATTTCAAAGACCTGCTCGGTGATCTGCGGGGCCAGCCCCAGCGAAGGTTCGTCCAGCAGGATAATAGCGGGGTTCAGCACCATCGTACGGCCCATCGCCAGCATCTGCTGCTGGCCGCCGGACAGGGTTTTGGCGGCATGATTGCGTTTTTCTGCCAGCACCGGGAACAGTTCAAACACGCTGGCGATACGCTCTTCCACCACCTGCCGGTCTTTGAGGATATAGCCGCCCATCCGCAGATTTTCGCGCACGGTCATATCGGGAAACAGGCTGCGCTCCTGGGGCACGAAACAAATCCCCAGGGCGAGGATCTGGTCCGGACGAAGCTGGTCGATGCGCTGTCCCTGGTAATGAATCTCACCGCTGCGGGGGCGCAGCAGGCCGGAAATCACCTTTAGCAGCGTGGATTTGCCGGCGCCGTTGGGTCCGATAATACAATGTATCTGCCCGGCCTCTACTTTAAGGTTGACCCCCTTCAGAATATCGGGACCGTTGCTGTAGCCGCTGACTACATTCTTCACTTCCAGCAGAGTCATGCCTGTGCCTTCCCTAAATAGGCTTCCAATACTTCGGGATTATTCTGAATCTCTTCCGGTTTGCCTTCTGCCAGCACCTGCCCATAGGCCATAACGATTACTTTGTCGCAGATACGCATCACCAGGTCCATATCATGTTCTACGATAAAAAATGTCATTCCCTGCTGGTTAAGCTCCTGAATGTGACCGACAATCTCCTGAAGCAGGGACGGATTGACCCCGCCCGCAGGCTCATCCAGCATCATCATTCTGGGTTTGGCCATCAGCATGGAAGCAAAATCGAGGAGCTTTTTCTGGCCATAGGAAAGCTGGCGTGTCTCGTTGTGTGCCAGTCGGGCCAGCCCCACAAATTCCAGCAGTTCCATAGCCTGACTCCGCTGGTGATGGGGCGCGGCAGGTTTCCACAGGTCGCGCAGCCCACTGACCGGCGCCTGAACCAGCATATTTTCCAGGACTGTCATGTCTTCCAGGTTGCGGCTGATCTGAAAGGTGCGGCTGATGCCGCGTCGTGTAATTTTGTGCGGCGGCAGGCGCTGAATTTCCTTGCCGTCAAAGATCACCTTGCCAGAATCCGCCTTCAGCAGGCCGCTGATGAGGTTAAAGGCGGTGGTTTTGCCTGCGCCATTGGGGCCAATCAGGGCGGTAATGGACCCCGGCTCGACTGTGAAGGAACAGTCACTGATGGCCTGGATGCCACCAAACGATTTATTCAGGTTTTCAACAGTTAACTTTGCGGACATCAGTTTATCTTTTTAAGTAAGAGGAGGACAACCTGCGCTGTCCCCCTCAGATTGTTGTGCGAGTGCGAAACGATTACCAGGACGGTTTCGGATAGAGTATATCCACCGTGCCGGGGAATTCGCCCACCGGATAAATCAGCTTCAGTTCTTCATCCTGCCACTGCAGAATCAGGAACGAACGGTCAATCGGCAGGCCGCGCTCATCCCAGTAGAAGCTGCCCAGAATGGTGCGGACAGGTTCTTCGGCAGTGCGGGAAGCCAGCCAGTCGCGCAGTTCCACGTTGTCCGTCGAGCCGACAGCCTCGACAGCCTGCGTCATACCCATGCACAGCCCGAAGGGAATCGCCACGTCTTCATCCGGGTCTGTGCCATATTCTTCGCGGTAAAGATCAACAAATTCCTGGTTAGAGAACGGCTGATCGACCAGGATGCCTTCAAAGTTGGCATTCGGGTGCCACGACGAATGGACAATCACGCCGTTGACCCCTTCGCCAACGCCTTCCAGATATTCAATCTGGGTGCCCTGGCTGAAGTAGGCCACTTTCGGCTGATAGCCTACAGTCTGGAGGGCGCGGGTAAGCTGAATGACTTCATCGGGCGATGCTGTCAGGCCGACCAGTATGTCGGCATTGCTGCGGCGGATGCGGTTGGCCAGGTTAAGCCAGTCGTTAAACCCTTCCGCAGGCCAGCTTTCGGTGAGTACGGCTTCGATGCCGACTTCGGCCAGCGCGCCCGGCGCCAGGTCCGCTACAAGCGTATCGCCGTCGTAGACTTCCTGCCCCAGCAGACCAGCAGCGATGCCGTTGGCGAAGAAGTCATCTGCATGAACGACGGCGGCTGTCTGCGGGAAGTCTTCGCTGTCCTGGCCGACCAGTTCATCGAGCACTTCTGAGATCGAATAGCCCACCAGTTCGCCGGCATTCTGCTGGAAATAAAACAGATATTCAAACCCCTGCGAATAGATAACCAGCGAACCCCCTGCCGGGATGGGGTCTACCATCTGGTTCTGTTCTGCAATGGCGCTGGTAGGGAAGGTGAGGCGGCTGGAGAACGTGCCGAAGATCAGATCCACATTGTCCTCATTGATGAAGCGTTCGTACTGGGCAATTGCCTGGTCTGCATCTGAACGGCTGTCGCTGATAATCAGTTCAACCGGACGACCCAGCAGGCCGCCCATCGCGTTGATCTGGGCGACGCACAGTTCGTAGCCTTCAGCATGTTTGGACCCGGCAATAGAGAACGTGCCCGTCAGGGGCAGGGAGGCGCCAATCACGATGGGGTCGCCTTCCTGTGCGCCAGCCGATGAAGCGCCGAAGACGATGAGGAGGATCAGGATGATGGAAATCAACCGCGGACGAAAGGCCATATGACTCTCCTTCAGGTATAAGCTGCATAAACGAAAGTAATTTGTAAAGCAAAGCTCTTATTTCTGGCGGGTTTTTTCTGTGCGCCTCCTTTCGCCACGTTCGGTATATTATGCACTGCGAGATAATTTTAACCAATGCGCGCAGAATGACGAAACATTACCCGCTTCCTGCCTGTTTATCAGGCTCATATCAAAGCTGTGCGCTTTAACGATTGTTAAACGTCAGCAGCTTGATTTCCGTCATCTCCTCGATGGCATAACGCAGCCCTTCGCGGCCAAAACCAGACCGCTTGACCCCGCCGTAAGGCATATGATCGATACGAAATGTTGATATATCGTTGACCATAAGGCCGCCTACTTCCAGTTCCTGAAAAGCGGTATTGATCAGCGCCATGTCGTTGGTAAACAGCCCGGCCTGCAGCCCAAAACTGCTGTTATCCACCGCGCGGATCGCGGACAGCACATCCTGGTAAGGGAACAGGCTCATCAACGGGCCGAAAATCTCCTGACAGGCGACCTTCATCGTTTCATCAATGTTGGCCAGCACGGTGGGCTGCCACAGGTTGCCATCGCGCTCGCCGCCTGCCAGCACAGCCGCCCCGCCAGATACGGCTTCGTTGAGCCAGCTTTCGATGCGATCCGCCGCGCCGTCATCAATGACCGGGCCAATATCGGTTGCTTCATCCAGCGGGTCGCCCACCTTCAGCGCCTGAACTTTGGGCAGCAGCATGTCTACATAATCTTCGTAGCGCTGGTGATGCACATAAACGCGCTGGACCGAGATGCAGGACTGGCCCGCATAGCTGAACGCGCCCCACGCCACCCGGCTGGCGGCATATTCCAGGTCTGCATCCTCGTGCACAATGGTGCCGGCGTTGCCGCCCAGTTCCAGCGCGACGGCCTTCATGCCAGCCTGCGACTTTAACATCCAGCCGACTGCCGGGCTGCCTGTAAACGACAGCAATTTAATACGGTCATCCTCCACCAGGGGGCGCGCATCCGGAATGCTGGTGGGGATGATGGCGATGCCCCCGGCAGGCCAGCCCGCCTCCAGCACCAGTTCGCCCAGCAGCAGCGCGCTGATGGGAGTCTGAGAATCCGGGCGCAGCAGAATCGGGTTGCCTGCGGCAAGCGCCGGGGCGACTTTGTGGGCGACGAGATTAAGCGGGAAATTAAACGGCGTGATGCCGGTCACCGGGCCGCGCGGCACCCGGTGCACATGCCCCACGCGGCCTTCTGTGCCAGGCAGCCAGTCCAGCGGCACGATTTCGCCATAAATGCGCTTGGCTTCCTCCGCCGCGACCTTGAAGGTAAACACGGCCCGGTCCACTTCGGCGCGGGCGGTGCGGATCGGTTTGCCAGCTTCCAGCGCGATGGCCCGTGCAAAGCGTTCATGATTGGCCTGAATGCCCGCGCTGACTTTTTCCAGCACATCAGCACGCTGCCACGAAGGCAGCCGGCGTGTGGTCTGGAAAGCCTTCACCGCCGCCTGAATGGCCTGTTCGACCAGGGCTGGCCCGGCATGATGAATAATCGCCACGACCTGACGATCATACGGGCTGCGGACTTCTATGGGGGCATCGGTGGTTATCCACTGACCATCCACCAGCACGCCAAAGGTGCCATATTCTGTTTCGCCTGTCGTGCCAGAGGCGGCCTGTACCTTCCCGGCTCGTAATCGCTCAAGAGACATAATGCTGATAATCCTAACGCTAATCCATCAGACAAAGCGGGTCTTCGATGAGCTTCGCCAGCGTATTCAGAAACTGCGCCGCGCGCGCGCCATCCACCGCCCGATGATCGCACGACAGGCTGAGGGTCAGCATGGGGCGCACCACCGCCTGCCCATCGACGGCTGTCACCCGTTCTGCAATGCGGCCTGCGGCCAGAATCGCGGCCTGGGGCGGGTTGACAATGGCGCTGAATTCATCGACGCCGTACATGCCCAGATTGCTGAAGGTAAAGGTGCCTTCCAGCAGATCAGCCGGTTTCAGTTTGCCCGCTGTGGCACGCTCCACCAGTTCCTGCCTGCGCCGGGCCAGGGCGACAATGCCCAGGGTATCCGCATCGTGGATGACGGGCACCAGCAGCCCATCCTCGACGGCCACCGCCAGGCCGATATTGACGCGATCATAAAACCGGATATCGCCGCCGGTCCATTCGCTGTTCAGGTGAGGGTGCTGGCGCAGCGCCGCCGCGATCAGCCGGAGCAGCAGGTCGGTATAAGTGATCTTTACGGCGCTTCGGCTCAGGATGCCCTGCCGCCATGTCACCAGCGCCCCCGCAGTAACTTCTCGCCGGAGATAGAAATGTGGGATTGTCTGCCAGCTTTCGGTCAGGCGTTCCGCCATGCGCCGCCAGAGCTGGCTGACCTGGGTGGGCAGTGATGTATCTGAGGTGGCTTCTGGTGGTGGGGGCGGGGTATGACGTTGCACATCCGCCGCCAGGACCGCCCCCGCCGGGCCGCTGCCGCTAATCTGGCTCAGGTCGATGCCCTGTTCGCGCGCCAGCCGCCGGGCTTTGGGGGAGGCGGGCACTAGCGTGGGCGGCACGCCGGCCTGCCCGTTGACGAATGCCTCGACATCGGACCGGGTGACGCGGT
>CAZQIY010000001.1:50260-127312 GCA_964593565.1 uncultured Anaerolineaceae bacterium | reverse complement strand
GGCACGCCGGCCTGCCCGTTGACGAATGCCTCGACATCGGACCGGGTGACGCGGTGGGTGCGGGCCGGAATCTGATCGACATCGACGCCATAGGCCGCGGCCACGCGCTTTGCCACCGGTGTGATGCTGGCGGCGGCGGATTGTGGCCGGGGCGGCGGCGCCGCGCCTGAGGTCTGAGGCGGGCGGACCGGTTCCTCAACCGTTTCGCCGGGCGCCAGCAGCAGCGCGATCACCTGACCCACAGGCACCTCATCCCCGGCATTTGCCATGATCTTCGCAAGAATACCATCGCCAGCAGCCTCGACCTCCACCGTCGTTTTATCGGTCTCGACCTCCATAAGCGGTTCGCCGCGCCGGACCGTGTCGCCTGCATTTTTGAGCCAGGCCACCAGCCTGCCGGTTTCCTGCGACATGCCCAGGGCGGGCATGATGATTTCAGTCGGCATCAGTATGGTTCCTGCTCAACTGCCATCGGACCCGCTGCCGCCATTGACCGGGACACGATCACCAGCGGGCATGGGACGGCCGTTCGGATGGATGCGCGGGTTGTTCCAGTTGGATTCGGTATCGCGAACGGCGCTGAGCGGGCCGGTGGCGGCATAATACTTTATGCCTGTGACCAGCAGCTCCTCTGCCGGGAAGCGCGAGATGACTTCGCAGCCATCCGCCGTGACAACCAGTTCTTCCTCAATGCGGGCGGCGGACCAGCCATCCGACGCAGGCCAGAATGTTTCCAGCGCAAAGACCATGCCTTCCCGAATCACTTCCGGATGATCGAACGAGACCATGCGGCTGAATACCGGCTTTTCCCAGATCGCCAGCCCCAGGCCATGCCCGTACTGGAGGGCGAAGGCGGCTTCTTCATTGGGGAACCCGAATTCCTCCGCTTTGGGCCAGATGCTGACGACATCCGCCGTTGTCACGCCGGGTTTGATAAGGCTGATAGCGTGGTCGAGATAATCGCGGCAGCGCTTATAGGCATCGACCTGGGCCTGCGACGCGCTGCCGACGACAAAGGTGCGATAGTAGCAGGTGCGATAGCCCATATAACTGTGCAGAATGTCGAAATAGGCCGGGTCGCCGGGGCGCAGCATGCGGTCGCTGAAGACGTGAGGATGCGGGCTGCAGCGTTCACCGGAGATAGCATTGACGCCTTCCACAAATTCGCTGCCCATCTCGTACAGCACCTTGCTGACCAGCGCGACGGCGTCATTCTCGCGGAAGCCGGGCACCATCGCGCGATAGAGTTCGTCATAAGCGGCATCGACCATCGCGGCGGCGGTGGTCAGCAGCGTGATTTCGTCCTGTGTCTTGATAACGCGGGCGTTCTGCATCATCTGCTGGCCGTCGATGATCTTCACGCCCAGTTCCTGCAGCGCGAACAGAATGGGCAGTTCGATAATATCCACAGCCACCGGGTCGTTCTGCACGCCATGTTCGACCAGCTCGTCATAGATTTTCTTGGCGACGGCCTGGGCGCGTCCTGTTTCCGGGGCGATGGCGCCGCGCAGCAGGGTAGGGTCCGGGCGAGACCGGGCATCGCCGCCCATCCAGGGGGCATACAGGGCATGATGCTTTGCCGCAGAGCCAAAATCCCACAGGATGGGGTCTGCATTCTGGGGCAGCAGGGTGAAGCGCGACATTTTATCCTGTGCCCAGGTGCCAATGTGGGTGGCAGTGATGTAGCGGATGTTGGTCATATCGAAGCAGAGCAGCGCGCCAGCTTCAGATTCTGCCAGCAGGTTTTTAATGCGGCTCAGGCGCTGGGTGCGCAGCCGCTCCCAATCGACTCGCTGTTCCCAATCAACCCCCATGACACCATGCGTTTGTGTTGGCTTTGGCATCCTACGCTCTCCCTCGTTACAGTTGGCCGGCCTGGTTCAGGCGCGCCCGCATAATGTTTTGGCTGTTTCCATCACCTTCTCCACTGTCGGCACGGTCAGGTCTTCCAGCGGAGGCGAAAACGGCACCGGCACGTTCATCGCGCCGATTCGTTTGACCGGAGCATCCAGATAATAAAACGCGCCATCGGCAATGACCGACGCGATTTCTGCTGTCGCGCCATACTGCTCATACCCCTCGTCAATGACCACGGCGCGGCTGGTTTTTTTTGCGGATTCAATCAGGGTTTCGCGGTCAAGCGGCACAGTAGTACGCGGGTCGACCACCTCAGCACTGATGCCGATTTCCATCAACTGACTGGCGGCGGCCAGCGCCACATCCACCATGCTGCTGGTGGCCACCAGGGTGATATCTGTGCCGGCGCGCCTGATATCTGCCACACCGAAGGGAATCGTGTACTCGCCTTCGGGCACAGGCCCCTTCAGTTGAAAGCTCAGTTTGTCCTCAAAAAAGACGACCGGGTTATCATCGCGGATGGCCGTCTTGAGCAGCCCTTTGGCGTCGTAGGGGGTGGAAGGCAGCACCACCTTAAGGCCGGGGATATGGCTCATCCAGGCGTGCAGGCTCTGGCTGTGCTGGGCGGCGCTGCGGCGGGTGGCTCCCAGGGTGGTGCGCAGGACCAACGGCACCTTGAGTTTGCCGCCGGACATATAATGAATCTTGGCCGCCTGGTTGACCATCTGATCCATGGTGAGCGTGATAAAATCCCCAAACATGATATCGACCACAGGCCGCATGCCAGTCATAGCCGCGCCGACACAGATTCCTGTGATGCCTGCTTCCGAGATGGGGGAGTCGATCACCCGTTCTTTGCCGAATTCATCCACAAGGCCGGAAAGCACCTTAAACGGAGTCCCTGCTTCGGCCACGTCCTCCCCGATGATGAATACGCGCTCATCCCGGCGCATCTCCTCCGCCAGTGCTTCGTTGACGGCCTGCGCAAACGTGAGTTCGCGGACCGGGTCTTTAGTCAACATAGACATGATGGCTGACCTCTTCCAGCGGTGGGTAGGGGGCATCCTGTGCGAACTGCACTGCTTCATCGGCTTCCTGCCGCACTTCGGCCGTGATCGCTTCCAGCAGTTTCTGGTCAGCAATGCCCTCGTCAATCATCCACAACCCCAGGTTCCGGATCGGGTCGCGGTGGGTTTTCCAGTCTTCCTCTTCTTCCTTGCTGCGGTAGTAGGCACGGTTGATATCGCCCACGTGATGGCCGTAATAGCGGTAGGTGTGGCACAGCAGAAAAGCCGGGCCGCTGCCGCTTCGGACCTGTTCGACCAGGTGGCGGGCAGTCAGATACACGCTGCGCACATCCTGCCCGTCGACTTCGGCTGTGGCAATGCCGAACGCCCTGGCCCGGTCCAGCAGTTCGCCAGCGGTGGTTTCTGAATAATGGGTATATTCGTTATACAGGTTGTTTTCGCACACATACAGCACAGGCAGCTTCCACAACTGTGCCATATTCATGACTTCGTAAATCAGCCCCTGGCCGAGCGCGCCTTCCCCAAAGAAGCACACCGAAACCTGGCTGGAACCGCGCATTTTGGCAGACATCGCCGCGCCGGTGGCGATGCCCGCGCTGCCGCCGACAATGGCATTGGCGCCCAGGTTGCCTTTTTCCTGATCTGCGATATGCATCGAGCCGCCTTTGCCCCGGCAGTAACCGTCTGCCTTGCCCAGCAGTTCTGCAAACATCGGCCGGAATTCCGCGCCTTTGGCCAGGCAGTGCCCGTGCCCGCGATGGGTGCTGGTGATGTAATCGTCCGGGCGCAGGGCTTCGCAGACGCCGACTGCAACGCCTTCCTGCCCACTGTACATATGAGTCAGGCCCGGCATTTTTGCGGATAAATAAAGCTGGTTGGCATGGTCTTCAAAAGTGCGGATGCGCGCCATCTGCTGGTACATGTGTACCCACTGTTCGCGGTCGATATGCGCGGCTTCCGGGATGGGGGGAAGGGGCGATGTCTTCATAAGTTAAAAGAAACTTTCCTTATCAAGGGTCGGTATGGTGGTATGTCATCATACCAGCCGTCGCTGCGGAGAAAATAACATGGACGCAGCAGAATATCAATTTTGAGAATTATTGCACAAGAAGGTGCTGCGCAGCGGCCTTTAACGCAGGTTAGAAGGCTGGTTCAGTTCCGCCAGTTCTTCCGACGTGGCATATTTGCGGATTATCCGCCATGTTCCCCAGTTAATCACCAGGGCGATGGCGGAAAAAAGGCCAAACACGATGATGATGGTGGGCAGGAACAGCACCAGCGAGAGCAGCAGCAGGACCATCGCCACGATCAGCAGCGACCAGAAGGGATGTGCCAGCGCCAGGCTGGCCGCCACATAAAACAATCTGCGGTAGGGGAGATCGAACAGCACAAGCAGCGGCCAGATGTACAGGTTGATCAGGATGGCGCTGAGCGCGATAAACAGGGTGACGCTGGTAAAGATCATCGAGAGCGTGGAGTTTTCCAGCGCCATCAGGCTAATTGCCTGGAAGTTCATATACACGATAACGGCGATCACCACATCGATCACGCCGATGACGGTGCTTTTGAGCCAGTGCTGGCGCATCGTGCCGAAGAACGTGCCGAACAGTTCTGTATCTTTGCCGCGCACCCAGGGCGCCAGCGTGGCGAACAGGCCCGCGGTGGCCGCTGGTAAAGATACGATCATCAGCGCGAGGACGAACCATATCAGATTTGCCATCACAAAGGTGGCGATTCGATCAATTGGCGAGCCGGGTTCCGGCATCCAGTTAGGCATTTGCATGAGACAAACCAGCGTCAGATAAACGGGAACAGGGGCGTTATTTTAACGCCCCCTCCGCAGAATGGTAAGGATGATAAAGGGGAATTTACCCTTTCAGGCCGGTTGTTGCAATGCCTTCGACAATATAGCGCTGGAAGAACACAAAAATGATAAACACCGGGGCCAGTGACAGACTGAGCATGGCAAAGATTGCCCCCCAGTTGGTCGCCGCTGTGGCATCCGCATAATTGCGCAGCGCAATCGAGACCGTGTACAGTTCCGGTTTGGTCAGGTAGATCAGCGGGCCGAGGAAGTCATCCCAGGTCCAGTAGAACGAAAAGATTGCGGCGGTAATGATGGCCGGTTTAAGCTGTGGCAGGATCACGTGCCGGTAAATGCCGAACTGGTCAGCGCCATCAATCATGGCGGCTTCATCCATATCCACCGGGATGCTGCGGATGAACTGCATGATCATGAAGATGAAAAAGGCACTGCCACCCAGGCGCGGCACCAGCAGGGGCAGAAAGCCCGGCACCCAGCCTAACTGGCTGAAAATGATGTACTGCGGCACCAGTTCAACCTCGCTGGGCAGCATCAGGGTCAGCATCATGACGGTGAACCAGATCGATTTACCCCGGAACTTGATGCGGGCAAACCCATAGGCCACCACCGTCGAGGCGGCGACCTGTAACACAGTGCCCAGCACGGTATAGATAATCGTGTTCTGGTAAAACGTGGCAAAGGTAATGCCGCCGAAGCCGGCCCACCCATCCACATAGTTCTGAAGCACAATGCTGGAGGGAATCAGGTTATTGACAGTGGTCCAGATTTCTGTCGGCGGTTTAAGCGAACTGGATACCATCCACAGGATAGGATACAGCATAAACAGCCCAAACAGCCCCACGCCCAGATGATAGACCACTGTCCGGAGTGTGCTTTGCCGCTGCTTCTGAGTCCGCAGGGTACGGCTGGAAGTTTGAGGAATATCTGCGCTTATCGTCATCAGAATTATCTCACGTCAGTCTCATAAAACACCCAGTACTTGGACAGCGCAAAGCTGATCGCTGTCAGCACGGCGACAATTGCCAGCAGTACCCAGGCCATTGCTGCTGCATACCCCATCTGGAAAGTTTCAAACGCCCGGTTGAAGAGGTAAACGGCATAAAACAGGGTGGTATCCAGCGGCGCGCCACCGGTAATAATATAGGCGGAGGTAAACACGCGGAACGAACCAATGGTTTGCAGCACCAGGTTGAAGAAGATAATGGGAGTCAGCAGGGGGAGGGTGATGCGCAGGAAGCGCTGCAAACCGTTCGCCCCGTCAATCTCTGCTGCTTCATAATATTCCTGGGGAATCTGGCGCAGGCCGGCCAGAAAAATCAGCATGGGGGAGCCAAACTGCCACATGGCCAGGAAGATCAGCGTCCAGATCGCAGTTTGCGGGTTGCCCAGCCAGCGGACAGGTTCGAACCCCAGCAGTGCGCCAAAGGCATTGACCAGACCATCAGCGCCGAACATCTGCCGCCACATAACGGCGACGGCTACGCTGCCGCCGATGATGGAGGGGAGATAATAGGCCGCCCGGTAAAAATAGACGCCGCGCCGCCGGGTGTTGAGCAGCATGGCGACACCCAGTGCCATAATGAGACGCAGCGGCACAGAAGCGATCACATATTTGAAAGTGGCATTTAATGAATTGCCATAGCGCCTGTCTTCAAAGAACATCCGCTGGAAGTTATCCAGGCCGATAAACTGTGTATTGGCCCCGGACAGGATGTCGTAATCTGTAAAGGCCAGCCCAAAGGAGATTACCATGGGAATAAAACCAAACAGAAAAAAACCCACAAGCCAGGGCGCAATAAACAGATAACCTGCCAGATTGTTTTCCTTAAAATCACGTTGTTTTCCGGAAGAACGCTTCTTCGGCTCTGCCACGATTGGTGCTGGCGCCAGATTAGTACTCATAAAATGCCCTCAAAACCGTATACTCAAATTTATGCCAGACACCAGAGAGTGGAGACCCATCTGGCGACTCCACTCTCTGATATACATATTCGGTTTACTGATTGGCGTCCAGAATGGCCTGGGCCTCTGTACGGTAGGTTTCGATCCCTTCTTCTGCGGAGACCAGACCAAACAGCACTGGCTCAGTCAGCATGGGGCCGTAAACATTGGTGTTGATGTCCGTGTAGCCAACCGGGTTCGGCGGCGGGATCGGGCTGGCATCTTCAGTAACCTGCGCCACAAAGTCGAAGGTCGCGCCGGTCGCTTTGTCCACCAGCGGGGTCAGATGCTCACGGACCGGGTCAGAAATCGGCACGCCGCGTTCCGCAAACAGGACTTCGTTGGCTTCCAGATTATTGGTGAAGAAGTCGATGAACGTGGCGGCTTCTTCGACATTCGGGCAGTTTTCCGTGATGGAGAAGAACATCGACGGTTTCAGATAGTTGGAAGACTGCCCACCGGTGACACGCGGCAGCGGATGGAGGATGAAGTTGCGATCCTCACCGGCGGCGTTGTACAGCGAAACCACCTGGTTGCTCCACTGATAGCGGATGGCTTCTTCACCCCGGATAATGGGCGACTGCTCGTGGCTGGGGCTGGCGGCGGTGATATCGGCCTGCATATCCATCGAGGGGATGGGGCCGGCATCCATCAGCCGCTTGATCAGGTTAAAGTGCTCAACTGCCGGGGTGACATCGTCCCAGGCCAGGGCGGTCCCGTCAGCGGTGAAGGGAAGCTGGCCGCTGCTGAGCAGCACTGCGGAGAAGTGGTTGTCATCCCACGGGCCATAGGCGATGATCCATTTGCCCGTGTTTTCGTACATTTCGTAGGCGATCTGCTCGAAATCTTCCCACGTCCAGTCCCATGCGGGCAGTTCGATACCGGCTTCTTCAAATGCATCAGCATCGAGGATGTAGGTCTGGGAGTTGGTGCCCAGGCTGATGCCGTAGAAGTGGTCACCCACGCGCCCGCCTTCCAGCAGGGCAGGGTTCACACTGGAAACATCAATCGCGCCGGATTCATACAGATCGTCCAGCGGCAGCAGCAGACCACGTTGCGCCCACTCAGTCAGGTAGGCATAGTCCTGCTGCATCACACAGGCGATGGAACCACCGGCGGCCTGTGTATTGACACGGGTCCAGTAGTCGCCCCAGGAACTGAATTCGTAGGTGACGTCGATATTCGGATGTTCTGCCTCGAACAGTTCAATAACTTCGATGGTCCGATTGTGACGATCATCGGACCCCCACCAGGTCAGGGTGAGTTCGGTGGTATCCTGGCCAAAGACCGGAACCGCGAACGCTGCCAACAGGAGCGCTGCTGCCAGCATCAGTGTAAATCGTCGTTGCATTTTATAATTTCCTTTCAACTTTTGTTTAACTGTAATTAGCTTTGTCAGCCACCATCTGCCACTGTCTGATGCGTACTTTGCAGATGGTGTGACCTGTCACATCTGATAATAGCCGGGAAAATTCCAAATTGCAAAAATCGCCTAAAAACTCAGTTTATGCTATCTTTTACCGGTGCATGCTGCCTTTCACCCGGTGGGGTCATCCACATGATCAATGTCAAAAATAAACGGCCTACAATCCGTGATGTTGCCCGCGAAGCCGGCGTCTCCTATCAGACTGTTTCCCGTGTGCTGAACAACCAGCCCAAGGTGTCGCCAGAGACGCGGGCGCGTGTGCTGGGCAGCATGGAGAAACTGCGCTACCAGCGCAATGTCGCTGCCCAGATGCTCAACACGCAGCGTTCGCAGACGATTCAGGTGGTGGCCATCGATACCAAATTCCCCATCTCGATTCATGCCCTTGCCCAGTCTGCCAAGGAAGAAGGCTACCTGATCCTGTATGTGGAATGTACAGAGGAAACACTGGCCCAGACCTTTGACATGGCCGCCTCGCGCATGATGGACGGGTTGTATCTGTATGCGCCAAAGCTGCGTATTGACGATGATGATCTGGTGGTGATGACGCACGATATTCCCTTTGTCCGTCGCGATTATGCGGTAGATTCGCGGCTGACATGGGTGGGCTTTGACCAGCCAGGCGCGGCGCAGATGCTGGTCAAATATCTGATAGACCTGGGGCACCGGGATATTGCCGAAGTCACCGGCTCAATGGAACTGATCAACCCCTATTACCGGCATAGGGGGTATCGGGCGGCGCTGGAAGCCTATGGGCTGGAGCCAGGACCGAGCGTGATCGGTGATTATTCGACGGTAGAGATGGCCATGCAGACAGGCTATGAAGGCACCTGCCAGATTATCAGAAGCGGGGCCAAATTTACAGCGCTGATGCTGGCGAACGACTTCATGACAGTGGGGGCGCTGCACGCGCTGCGCGAATATAACCTGCGCGTCCCGGAGGATGTGTCCGTCGTGTCGTTTGATAACGCCCCACACGCACAGTACATGGCGCCGCCGCTGACAGTGGTTAATTTTGAATTTCAGCGACAGGATGATCTGGCTTTCCACTGCCTGTTCGAGCGGATTGCGAACCGGGAAGCCCCGCACCGCCAGCACATCCTTAATCCCAGCCTGATTGTCCGCCAGAGCACTGCGCCGCCTGCTGGCTGATCGCTGAAGGCCGGGCCTTAATGCCATTTGCGCGGTTTTCCACTTACAATCAAACTGGTTGTTGTTTACTCCACCAGGTAACAATCCAGAGGTATAACAATGGGCAAGATCATTTCTGTCCACTCTTTCAGAGGTGGCACAGGTAAATCAAACACAACTGCCAATGTAGGTTCGCTGCTGGCTGCCGATGGTTTGCGCATTGGCATTGTGGATACAGATATTCAGTCTCCGGGCATTCATGTACTGTTTGGTATCACCGAAGACGACATGGCCTATTCGCTGAATGATTATCTGTGGGGTAAATGCAGCATTCATCAGGCAGCGGTTGAGGTGACGGACCTTCTGAACCGTGACCCGCGCAATCAGGTCAGCATCCGGGGGAACATCTTTCTGATTCCATCCAGTATGCGGGTGGGGGAAATTGCCCGCATCCTGCGCGAAGGTTACGATGTCGGCCTGTTAAACGATGGCTACGAGCAGCTCATCACCGCGCTGAACCTGGATGTGCTGATGATTGATACGCACCCGGGCCTGAATGAGGAAACACTGCTTTCGATAGCCATTTCCGATGCGCTGGCGGTGATTATGCGCCCGGACCAGCAGGATTATCAGGGGACCAGCGTCACGGTTGAGGTTGCGCGTAAGCTGGACGTGCCCCGGATGATGATCGTGGTCAACAAAACACCCCAGGCACTGGACCCGGAAGCTGTGACGGCAAAGGTGCGCGAAAGTTATGACTGCGATGTGGCCGCCGTGATCCCACATTCTGATGAGATGATGGCGCTGGCGAGTTCTGGCATCTTTTCGCTTCAGTTCCCGGACTCTCCGGTGGCGGCGCTCTACCGCCGCACCGCCTCTCTGCTGTATGGCGATGATTAAAACGGCGGATTTCGATTTCCGGATTCCCTCCGCACAGATCGCCGCGCACCCCCGGCCGCACGCACAGCACCGGCTGCTGGCGTATGACCGGCAGTCCCAGACGAACACCAGCGGCGCCTTTGCTTCACTGGGTGATGTGCTGCCCCCCCGGTCCCTGATCGTGATTAATAATTCGCAGGTCGTCAGGGCGGCGCTCAAAAAGCAGCCGGATGATGGCGACAGCCTGCAGGTCCTCAACCCCACGCAGACGCGGCTGGATCAGGTGCTGGCTGTGCCGCCGGAGGGCAGCCGCGCCGGTATGGAAATGCGCGTGATGGGCGGCGTTTACCGGGCGCAGGAAGTGGGAAAGGGAGTCATGCTAGGGGCGATCCTCCCCGATGATGCGGGGATAGCCACCCTGCCACAGTTTCTGGCGCAGTACGGCCACATTCCCATACCCTCGTATGTCGAATCCGACCGTCTGGCGGCGGATCTCGACCCGGCGGCCTACCAGACCTGTTATGCGCGGGTGCCGGGTTCGCTGGCATGTCCCACCGCCGGGCTGCACTTTACACCAGACCTGATGGCTGCGCTGGAAGCTGCGGGACATCAGTTTGTCGAAATTACGCTGCATATCGGTTATGGAAGCTGGGGGACGCTGCAAACGGCCTATGTCGATGATTTTGACCTGAACGCGGAAGAAATCATCGTCGAAGCCGATGCGCTGCAGGCGCTGTGGCAGGCCCGGCGGGAAGGCCGAAAGATTGTCGCGGTGGGCACCACTTGTGTTCGCACGCTGGAATCCATCGCGGATGAGGTGCTGCAGGATGCCCCTCCACAGGCGGGTGTGCACCGCACCACCAGCCTGTTTATTCACCCGCCGTACCAGCCGCGCGTGGCCGGTGCGCTGCTGACGGATTTTGCCTACCCACAGACGCCGGTCATGCTGATGTCTGCGGCCTTCTGTGGGGTGCCTGCGCTGCGGGCTGTCTACCAGCAGGCGCTGCAGCAGGGCTATATGTTCGATATTTTTGGCGACGCGCTGCTGATTCTGTAACGGTCTGGCGGTTACTCCGCATTCTGGCGCCGGCGGCGCAGATCGCGCGATTTCTCCTGCAAACTGCGGAAGAATTCTGTCTCCGCGATTTCCTCTACCGCTTCCTGCTTTTTGTTTTCGTCAATGCGGATCTTCAGTTCTTCGACCTGACGGCGCAGATGTGTTTCGCGCTGGATGACACCCTGCGCCATATTGCCGAATACGCGGCTTAGCTGGCTGATTTCGTCGGTGCCCTGCGTCTGCTGAAGCTCCTTCACCTGCTCCTCGGTCAGTTGGCCGGTTTGCATCAGCTCTGCTGCCTCAGTCAGCCGGAGCAGGGGCCGGTTGAGCGTCTGGGCGACAAGGCTGGCATTGGCTACGGTAAACAGCAGGGTAGCCGTCACCGTGCCCATCAGCCGCACAATGACGCTGGTGGTTTCCACAGTTGCGGATTCAAAATGCTGGACGAGGAAGAAGCCAAGCAGGGCAATCGGCAGCGCCGCAGACACGATAATCGCCAGCAGCAGACGCCGCAGCAGGCCGGAGGTCATCCAGTTGACCTGATGCAGATCGATTCGGGCGATATTAAACAGCAGCACCGGCAGCAGAATCACCACGCTGATGATGTTGACCCGCACGGCGGACATAAACGTATCCAGCGCCATATCAAAGGTGATGGGCACCACATAGCACTGGGCCGGGGCCGTACCTTCCTGGCAGATGAGGATGGACGAAAAAGCGGCGAAGCCCATGCCCGCCAGAATGCCCGCAACCGCCACACTGAAGGCAATGACCTGATCGCGCAGGCTGTGGTAACTACGCCGGTGCAGCGCATACAGGCCGGGGACAAACCCCATAATGCCGTTGCCCACGCTCCACTGCCACCAGATATCGTTGTAAAACCAGTTATCGCTGATGGTGGTGCCCAGCGCGCCCACCACAAACCCGGCAGCAGGCCCATAGACAAAGCCCATGATGATGGGAATGACAATACTGGGGCGCAGTTCCAGGCCGAAACCGGTGTTCAGGCGGGCAAAGCCAGTAAACCAGGTGAGGATGATATAGATCACCGTCCCGATCACCATCGCCAGCAGCTCTCGCCGCCCCAGCCAGCGCGCATTTTGCGGGCGGATGTGGCCATGATCGGTCAGAATCGCAGTGGTGGTATCCGCAGTAGCCATTGATGTCATTGATGTAATCCTCATTTTGTGTGCTGCATGATCGTGCCGTAATAGAACTGACCGTAATGCTGGAAGCCCAGGGCCTGGGCCACTTGCCGGGAACGTATGTTGCTGACTAAAGTGTCGTACTGGGGAATCAGGTTGGTCTGGGTGAGCATGTAACAGGTGGCTCTGCTTGTTACGGCACGGCCGAACCCCTGCCCCTGGTAAGCTGGCAGGGTGGCGACGCGGACAGCGCCAATCGTATCGCCCCAGATGATAATCGCTGCGGCGGAAACCAGATGATGATTGCGGAAAATGCCGAAGGTGTAATCCCAGACATCGGAGGCAGGCTGCCAGAAGCACGTCCATTCCACCTCGCAGGCGAAACGCTCCAGCGCGGCATGATCCTTGCTGCTGATCTGGCGGCAGTCCTGTTCATCGGCAGGGCAGAACGTCTCCGGCGTGCAGTACATTACCTCACCGGGGCCATACACTTCATCAACTGTGCCAAGCGGCGCCAGGGTCTGGCGAATTTGCGCCAGGGTGGGGGTGGTGCGCGGGTAGGCCCAGGCACAATCCGGATGCAGCGAAAGAATCTGGCTGTCATCTGTATGCAGGTAGAACAGTCCCCGTGAGGCGGGCTGGCGGACGATTGTATAGCCCCCGTCATTCAGGGCTTCTCTATCGCAGCCCAGGAACCCCGCCCAGTAGGTATCGATCTGCTGACGATATTCACAGGTGATGTGCGATTGTATGAGCGTCATGAGATTACTTTCTGCACCTGTTGTCAAAGATCAAGATCGGTCAGCAGGGTGCTGCGTTTACGCCGCCGCAGCCGCCAGCTAAGCAGGCTCTTGTCGTAGGTGGCGCGCAGCTGCAGGACAAAATACAGCGAAACACCCACCACGCCGGCGACAAGTGCCAGATAAACAGGCTGGCCCATGCCCACCGGAATCAGCCCGGCATGTTCCAGAATCAGCGCCAGACCGATCAGCAGGCAGCTTATTACCGCGCCAATCGGATACAGATAGCCATCAAAAAATGCGCTGACGCGGCCCCGCTGCTCGTCCGGCACCATGCCAATAAAGGCCCGCCGCGCAGGATCATCCACCCCTTCCATGACAACACGGATCACATATTCCCCGGCTGCCACAATCAACAGGCCGGGCAGCCAGATGGGCAGGAACAGCGCCAGAAACATGAGCGAAGGCAGGATGGTAAAGACGGATTTGAAACTGATATGCCGCAGCACCCAGCCCGCCAGCAGTATGTGCATCACCAGCAGCGAAAGCATGCGGAACATGCGAAATGTGCCATAAAAGGCGCTCAGGTCCGCTTCGTTCGGGAAGGTGGCGGCGGCGCTGACGATAAGCTGGTATTCAATCGTGTTGAGGCCGATGCCAACCAGCAGCATGGCCAGCGCCAGATAGCGGAAGGCGGGGACATCGCGCACAAAGCTGATACCCTCGCGTGCGACTTCGATCAATCCGCCCTGGGCGCGTGCCTGGTGGGCGATCACCCGGATGCGCCGCAGCGCCAGCCACAGCCCGCCGGCGGCCACTGCCATCAGCACGGTGTTCAGCAGCATCAGGCTGGCATTGGGCGAAGGCGGGACAGGGGCCGCCAGATCAAACCCCGCCGGCACAAAGCCTGCATTTCCTATAGTCACCGAACGAGCCAGCGCCGCCGCCAGGCCGTTCCCAGCGATGCCCCCTGCCAGCCCCGCCAGTCCCAGAATCGGGAACAGGCGTTTGGCTTCTGACACAGAAAAAACATCGTTGGCCAGCGCCCACACAGCCAGCGCGAACAAAATCCACTGCTGGTCGTTCAGGAAGATAAGCAGCGTATACGTCAGCGCATCTGGCGCGCCTGCCCGGAAAAGCAGGAACATCAGCCCGTAGACGACCGCCGCCGCAGAAAACAGGATCAAGGCCAGCCTGCTGCGCTTCATGCGATCCACAAACAGCGAATATGCCCCGGAGACGGAAAAGATAATGGCGTTATCCAGCGCCCACACCAGCAAAATCTGGGCTGTGCCGACATTGGCAATGAAGCCGCTGGTCGCAACAACGCCGTTTGACTGCACCACAATCGCGTTGATAAACAGCAGAAACGCCAGCAGCGCAACGCGCAGTCGTTCGTTCGCTTCGATGTGTGGGAGAATTGCCACAAAATTTCCCTCAGGATGAGACCACGATGAAACAATATGAAGAGCAGCCCGGGTTGTGCTTTGTTGATTCTTCTGCCGCTAAAGATGACTTAACATGAACATAGTAGCATGTAACCATTGTTTCAAATCGTAAATATTTCGGAAAATTTATGAAAGGGCAACTGTGCAGACATCCCTGAAGGCGCTTGAACCCCGGTTAAGATCGCTGCTTCCGGCCGATCTTTATGTGGCCTGCTGGATGGACCCATCCGCAGATAACCTGATGCTCGTGTTTGAACACCTGCGGACGCTGCATCGCATCCTTAACGATTACATGCCGCATCAGGTCACCCAGAACCCGCAGGCACCGGGCGAGGTAACCTATGGCTGGCAGCAAAGCACGCTGCTGTTTACGGACCTGGCCGGGTTTACGCCGCTGCTGGAAGCAAACGCGGTTTACGGACAGGCCGGGGCGCAGAAGCTGCTGGAAATTCTGAACCGGTACTTTGCGACGATGCTGGAGATTATCAGCAAGTCCGGGGGCTATCTGCTGGAATTTACGGGCGATGCCCTGCTGGTGGAATTTCCTGATAACCGGCATCAGAACAGCGTGGAGCAGGCGGTGCGGGCGGGCCTGCGGATGCAGCGGGCGATGGCGGCCTTTGCCAGCCTGCAAACACCGCGTGGCGAGGTGGCGCTGGGGATGCGGGTCGGCATTCATACCGGCCGGTACATGATTGCGCGAATCGGGACGCCGTACCGCATGGAGCAGGTGCTGCTGGGCCAGACGGTGCGCCGGGCCAAGATCGCCGAAGGCGCCGGGGAAGTAGGCCGGGTCTGCCTGACGTGCGAGGCGCATGCTCAGATTGACGGCGTGTTTGAAGTCGAACCCGGCAAGAACACGGAGCATCTGTTTGTGGTCGATAACCTGACAGAAGCGGATCTGGGCGATTATGAACTAACGGCCTTTAATGCGCGGCGGGTCGCCAGCGCACTGGTGATAGACCGCAGCGCGGACGGGCTGCTTAAGACAATTGCGGAACAGGTGGATCAGGTCGAAGCGCTGGCCTGTTATATGCCGCTGCCTGTGTTGAATTTTTTGGTCGAAAACGCATCGCGTCGCAACATCGCACCGGCTTTTGTGGACCTGACGGTGATGTTCGTGACGGTGCTGGGCCTGTCTGAGGAAGTTGATCATATCGAGGCGGCGCGAGAAGGGGAGTTTGTCGGTACGTTTTCGCGTGTGTTCGCCCTGACCAATGCCGCAGTGGAAGCGCGCGGCGGGGTGCTGAAACATGTGACCTATCATCTGGATGGGGCCGATATGCTGATTTACTTTGGCATGCCCAATGCCCACGCAGACGATACCCACCGGGCGGCCCATACGGCACTGGCGATTCGCGATATCGTGCGCGCAGTGCCGGAACCAATGGTGGTGCGCGTAGGCGTGGCGCATGGGCCGGTGTTTGCCGCCGAAGTGGGCGAGCCGCGCGGCCGCCGCGAATGGAACGTGCTGGGCGATACCGTCAACACAGCGGCCCGGCTGATGAGTCAGGCCGCTGATCAGCAGATTCTGATGACTGAAAGTGTGTATCATCGCATCTGGCAGGATTTTGACAGCGACCCACTGCGCGAGCGCCTGCAGTTAAAGGGGAAAGCGCGCGGCATCCCCGTGTTTGAGCTGCTCAACCCTGCCGAGACGTGATGGGCTGATAGCTTACTCCGGCAGTTCGCGCCGGACAGCCAGCATGGTGATGTCGTCAAACTGAACCGCGGTTGAGATATGCTTCTGCACATCCGCTACCAGGGTATCCAGCAGCGTGGCGACGGATTCAACCGGCCTGGATGTCAGGAAGGTTTGCAGTCGGGCATCGGTGTAGAACGCCCCGGATGGCGCGCGCGCTTCCGGTACACCGTCGGTGAAAGTCATCAGTGTATCGCCGGGGTTGAGGTCCACCTTCTGGATGGTGAACGGCATGTCCGGCATCATGCCCACTGCTGGGCCAACCGGCTTGAGCACGTGGGTGATATTGCAGTTTCTGTCGATGATGACGGGCGGGTTATGGCCGCAGTTGACGTAAGAAAGCTGGCCGGTGTGCGTGTTGAGCAGACCAAAAAACATGGTTGCGAACATCGTCAGGTCGCTGTGATTCTCAACCAGAAAGTTATTGGTCCGGGTCAGCCCTTCCTTCAGCGGGGTTACATTGAGGTCAATGCGTCCTCTGCGCCCTGCTGGCTGTTCATCAGTGAACAGGGCGTCTGCCCAGCTTAAGGAGTAATTCTGCTGGGACAATGCGCGCAGCAGACTGCGGGTGAGGGCCATATACAGCGCGGCAGGCACGCCCTTATCGCAGACATCAGCAATCACCAGCCCCAGAATATCGCGCTTCAGGTCGATCACATCATAAAAGTCGCCAGCAACTTCGCGGGCCGGATAGAACTGGGCGGCAATCTCCCAGCCTTCGAGGGTAGGCAGGCTTTTTGGCAAAAAGCTGGCCTGTACAGAACGCCCGACCTGCACATCTGTCTCGAACCGGATAAGTTCCTGCTCTTTCTGGAGCAGCAGATAGTTGTTGATGGCGATGGCGGCCTGCATGGCCATAGCCTCGGCAGCCAGTTGATCGTTGATTTTGAAAGGGATGATGTCGCCTGTACGGGTATCCTGCGCGTTGATAAGCTGCAGGACGCCAATCACCTCACCTTCGCTGTCCTTGAGCGGCAGCGCCAGGCAGGAGACCGTGCGATAGTGGTTGTGCCGGTCAAAGGCGTGGGTTGCGGAGAAATCAAATTCATCCGTGTGGTACACATCCGGCACATGGATTTCCTTGCCCGTCAGTGCAACACGGGTGGCGATGTTATGATCGTTGGGCGCGCCGGTTTCCGGGTCATACAGCGGCAGGGGGTCAAAGCCGATGGGGGTATCCGAACTGCCGCCCATGAGGATGTTCAATGAACGGGTATGGATGGTGCTGAAGGCCAGCGCCTTTTCCTGAACCAGATACAGAGTCGCGCCATCGGCGTTACACAGGTCCTGCGCTCTTGTGACGATCAGGTCCTGCAGGCTGCCGAAGTCGCGCAGGGTGGTCATCTCGAAGCCGGTCGGCAGGATCACCCGCTGCATATCCGATGCCAGTTCGAGCGCGGATTTGATATCGAGCTGGTCGCCGTTGAGGGTGTGGCGGGTGCCCAGGCAGCTTTCGATGCGGGCCTTGAGCAGCGGCAGCTCTATCGGAATTTCCAGATAGTCGTGGGCGCCCATACCCAGAAAATCAGCAATGGAATGACGATGCTCTGCGTCTGCGACGACCACAATCGGAATGTACTTGAGTTCAGCATCGGTGGCCATGCGCTGGAACACACGCTCGTAATCTGCCCCCGGCAGCGAGGTGCCCAGACACAGCACATTAAAACGGTCTGTGGTCAGGGCGTGTTCCAGCGCCGCGCTGGTATCGACATAAAACGCATCATATCCCAGCGCCTCGAATTGTTCACGGAGGCCACAATCTGTGGCCTCGGTTGCAATCAGGATGCGGTTGGCTGACATGGTTTAGCCTCCCGGACGATTCATAACGAAGATGTTGCGGTTTTTGCCCCCGGCATACTCATAATCGAACCGATCCACTCCCTGCAGGGCCAGGTAAACCCCCAGCCCGCCGACAGGGCGTTCATGCAGTTCTGTATCCAGCGTGTCCGGTTCATCATGAGCGCGCGGGTCGAACGGCGCCCCGTCATCTTCCAGCACCACTTGCAGATGCTGATCGTTTGTATGGATAAGCAGTTGAATATCTCCTTCTCGCCCCATTTCCTCATAGCCATGAATCACGATGTTGGTGGCGATTTCGTCGACGGCAAGGGCCAGCCGATAGGCAGCCTTATTGTCCAGGCCAGCTTCTCTGGCAGCGGCCAGGACACGATCTCGAATCGGCTGCAACGAATCGAGCGTTCCGGGCAGGGTAAACGTTGTCATCGCTACGTGTCCGATCTCAGCAGGCAGCGATCAGACAGCGTCAACAACCGATTCGTCATATTCCGGCAGCAGGGTCACGCTGTAATGAAAGCCGGTGTTTTCCAGCGTTTCCACGACCTGCTCCTGTGCGCCGATGACGAAAATGTCCACACCGCTGCCCATTTTCTGCTTGGCAAAAATGAGCACGCGCAGGCCGGCGCTGGCGATATAGGTCAGGTCGCTCATCAGCAGGACCAGCCGCTTGACGGACTGCGCAGCGACCTTCTCGATTTCTGCCTTGAACACCGGGGCAACGGATGCGTCCAGTTCGCCGGTGAGGGTGATTTTGCCGATGCTGTTTTCGGTCACTTCGCTGGTTGCGGTAAAAGCCATGTTTGATTTCTCCTTGTTAAGCAATGTACAGTCAGGTTAGCGCCCTACCAGGATCACGGTGGAACGTGGCCCCAGAAGGAAGTGGCGCTGGTTTTCCAGGACAGGTTCCTGGCCCGGCTCGTAGATGTCTTCTGGCGATGGCATGCCCGTATTGGCGAACACATGCCAGCGCATGCCTTCTGGTGGGGCAGGCAGCTCGAACAGCAGGCCCTCCCAGTAGGTATTGGTGGCGACATAGATGTAATCATCTGAGACGGTGCCGCCTTTGGCGTGCTGGCCACACAGCATAAAGGCCAGCACTTTGCTGCTGCCGGACCAGTCCGCATTCCAGGCCTGGGTGCCGTGCCAGCTAATGTCCGGGTAGCCGCTGTTGACGTAATCGCGATTCTGGAAATGATCGCGGCTGCGCAGGGCCGGGTGAGCGTGGCGGAAGGCGATCAGGTTTCTGGTAAAGCGCAGCAGATCCGCATTTTCGCGGGTCAGCGACCAGTCGAACCAGTTGAGTTCGTTGTCGTGGCAGTAGGTGTTATTGTTGCCCTGCTGGGTGCGCGCCACCTCGTCGCCCATCAGAATCATGGGCACGCCCTGGCTCATCATCAGAATCGAGAGCGCATTCTTGATCTGCTGGCGGCGCAGCGCGTTGACTGCCGGGTCTGTCGAGGGGCCTTCCCAGCCGCAGTTCCAACTGTGATTATCGTTGGCGCCGTCGTTGTTGCCTTCGCCGTTGGCTTCGTTGTGTTTGCTGTTGTAGGCGACCATATCGTACAGGGTGAAGCCATCGTGACAGGTGACAAAGTTGACCGACGCGGTGGTTCCGCGCCCGTGATACAGGTCCGGCGACCCCTGCAGACGCTGGGCCAGGTCCCCGACCATGCCATCATCCCCCTTGATGAAGCGGCGCACCGCATCGCGATACTTGCCGTTCCATTCTGCCCAGCGGCCATAGGCCGGGAACGTGCCGACCTGATACAGGCCGCCCGCATCCCAGGCTTCGGCGATGAGCTTGCACTTGGCCAGCACCGGGTCATAGGCCAGGGTTTCCAGCAGCGGCGGGTTGGGCAGGGGATAACCGTTCGGGTCGCGCCCCAGGATGGCCGCCAGGTCGAACCGGAAACCGTCGATATGATATTCCGAGGCCCAGTAACGCAGGCAGTCCAGCACCATGTTACGCACAATGGGATTGTTGCAGTTGAGGGTGTTGCCGGTCCCGCTGAAGTTCCAGTAGTACCCGTCGGGCGTCAGCATGTAATAAGTCTTGTTGTCGAGGCCGCGGAAGGAAATCGTCGGGCCGCGTTCGTTGCCTTCGGCGGTGTGGTTAAACACCACGTCAAGGATAATCTCGATGCCGTTGCGGTGCAGTTCCTTCACCAGCGTCTTGAGTTCATCCACCTGCATGCCCAGCGCGCCGGTTGCAGCATAGCCGGCCTTGGGCGCGAAGAAGCCCAGGGTGCTGTAGCCCCAGTAGTTCACCAGCATCTCGCCGGTTTCCGGGTTGGGGCGGCTGTGTTCCCATTCATCGAACTCGTACACGGGCATTAGTTCGATACAGTTCACCCCCAGTTCCTTGAGGTAGGGGATTTTTTCGCGGATGCCAGCGAAGGTGCCGCGCATGCGCACACCGGATGATTCGTGCTGGGTGAAGCTGCGGACGTGCATTTCATAAATGACGAGGTCTTCGATGGGGGTTTCCAGCGGGCGGTCATCCTCCCAGTCGAAATCGTCATACACCAGCCGGGCGCGGTGCGGGTAGATATCGTCCCAGTTGGGCGGCTGGCGCCAGACATCGCGCCCGCCGATGGCCTTCGCGTAGGGATCGAGCAGAATCTTTGAGTAATCGAAGTGGTGGCCTTCCTCAAAGTTGTTAGGACCATCCATCCGGTACCCGTATTCGGTATCTTCGTAATCCAGATCAAAGACGATCATCGACCACACATTGCCGATACGAAATTCATCCGGAAACGGAATTTCGGCCATCGGTTCCGGCGCCCCTTTGCGGAACAGGACCAGCGTGCAGGCGGTGGCATGGCGCGAGAACACCGAGAAGTTGACCCCCCCTGGCACGAAAGTCGCGCCAAAGGGGTAGGGTTTGCCAGCACGCAGCCGGAACTCGCCATAGGTGTGAGTCGGGTAGGTGTCGATACGTTCCATTTCCAGCATGGCGGCGCCCCTAGTTTCTCAGCACTTCCAGGCCAGCTTCATAGCTGTCGCCCAGCGCAAAGAAGGTCAGAAAGCCCGTAGCGGACATGGTATCGCGGATGTTCTCGTTGAGGCCGACCAGCACGATCTGACCACCCTGTTCAGAGAATTTGCGATGCAGCAGCAGCATCATGCGCAGGCCGGCGCTGGACATATACTCCAGCCGGGTCATATCCATGATGATCTGCGCACCGGGCACGGCCAGCGGTAAAATCTGCTGCTGTGCGAAGGGGGCGGTTTTGCCGTCAATCTCGCCAATCAGCTCGACCACCGTAATTCCATCCTGGGGTTTGATGTTCACTTCCATCGCTGTGGGTCCTTTGTCTAGTTGCGGCTGGTGGTGGGCACAACCCGCGCTTTTACATGCAGGTCCGTTTTTGAATCCGGCAGGTCGATGCACAGGCCGTCGGCGTTGAAGTGGGCATACGGCTCGCCTTCGATCCAGACCTGTTCCAGCCGGACAGAACCACGCGGCAGAATATCCGGCGCGACGCGCAGCACGCGGTCTTTGCTGAAACCATCCGGGCGCGGCCTGAAGTACAGGTCCAGCGGCTGTTTCGTCAGCAGCAGGTTGGTGTATACCTGCGCCAGATACGCCAGCTCGAAGGAGTGATACCCGCTCATGGAGTGGCTGCCCTTAAAGCGTTCTGTGCCCATGAGGTAGGGGATGCCGTTGGCCAGCACGTTGAAATACACCGCGCCATCGTCATGATCGAGGAAGAAGGCGTTATAGAACGCCGACGATTCGCGAGAGATGCGCCGGTAGTCCTCATCGCCCAGGATACCCGCCAGGATCAGATAGGCCAGAATGCCCTGCTCCTGCTGCCACCAGGCTTTGCGATCGTGGAAGGCATAGCGATATTTTTCCTCGCCCGGCCCCAGCACGCGCTCCATCACATCGTACCAGCCGCCGCGCTGCTGATCACCGCCGACTGCGGGCATCTCCGCCCCGATGCGCCTCGCCAGCGCTTCGTATTCCGGCTTGGGCATCAGGCCATACATACGCATCAGGTTCCAGGCGATTTTCAGGTTGTGCCCCACCACACCACGATTCTGCTGCCACATATGGGTGGTATCGTGCGCCCAGTCTTCGTAGAACTTCTCCTGTACGAACGGGCTGTGTTCGTAATCCGGGAAGTACTGTGCGATGGTATCGAAGGTGTATTCCAGCATGCGGCAGTAACGATCATCGCCGGTGGCCAGCCACAGATTGATGAGATAGGCCGGGGCATGATCGCCAACTGAATTCCAGTTCTTCTTGGCCCGGTTCGGCCCCAGCGATTCGCTGCGCGGGTCGAGCGTGATCGGGTCCAGGTGCGAGAAGTAGCCGCCTTTTTCGGTATCCAGGTAGAAGCGGTCAAACAGATCAACCGTCAGTTCAGCATCGCGCAGGATGCGCGGGTCGCCGGTGATACGGTAGGTCTGGATCGGCCCGGCCAGGGCGTAAATCTGTTCATAGGCCGGGATAGCATCGAAATCATCCCCAAATTCGGAGGCGAACACCTTGTCTTCGCGGCTGCCATGCACATCGATGCCGTGATACCAGTAGATGATATTTTCATCGCGGTCATAAAAGCGCATATGCTCGCGCAGGTATTCTGTACCTTTTTCAGCACCTTCCAGGTAACGCTCGTCCCCGGTAAGCATGTAGGCACTGGAGAACCCATACACAAGGCGCGAAATAGTGTCGGTTTCCTGCCGGTAATTATCCAGCGGCTTATCGCCAGACAGGGTGATGGTGGTGCGGTAGTTGGCGTAATCTACTGGCCCATCCTGAAACTGGGCTTTCAGATAGAAGTCACCGAGCTGTTCGATCTGGCGCACCCACCAATCCTGCTTTTCAAACACATATTCATCCGGCTTGCGGCCCACAAAGATGATGAACTGGGCGTCAAAGCTGTAGCTGCTGTTTTCCGGGTAGTAAACGCCATAGACAAAAACGTAACGCCCCGGCACCAGCATCGCGCCCATTTGCCCGGTCGCGTCCTGATAAGGATCGCCCAGGTTGCGGGTGATGTAGGCATAGGTTTTGCCATAACGCACTTTGACCTGAAACTTCTGGTCATTGCTGGTGCGGATCACGCAGGTCGTCGTTTCCGGGTCAAAGGATTCGACATAACCGGCGATGGTGTCCGAAAAAGTGAAGTTGATGCTGTTCATCGCGTGTTACGCTCCTGATAAACTGAGGTTTCCTGCGGCAGCGGCGGGTTGTCTTCATCCGCATAACCCTGGCTGATTTCGATGATGTTGCCAGCGGGGTCTGCCACCCACACGGTACGCCAGCCAGGGATGACATCATCAAAGCTGAACGGCCCCAGGGTGATCTGGGCGGCGTCGCCCATTTCCGCCAGTTTGTCGTCTACGCTGTCCACCTTAAAGGCCAGGTGACGAATCCCGACATGGGGATAACCGTCCTTGTCTGGCGGGGGCACCGGGCGATCCTGGTCAGTCCCGAAAATTTCCAGGTAAATGCCGTCCGATTTAAGAAATACGATCTGGCCGCCATCAATCGGGATGACGCGGGCGCGGCGAAAGCCAAAATAACGGGTATAAAACTGCTCCACCGCGATGGGGTCGCGGGCGGTGATGCCAATATGATGAAATGCCATCTAGCGTTCTCCTGATTTTTCGTACAGCAGGTCGATCACCTTGCGGGCGAACGGCGCGCAGTGATCGCCGGTGCGGCCTGTGACCAGATCGCCATCCACGACCACATCCTCGTTGGTGTAGATAGCGCCCATATTGACGACGTCGCCATAAAGATTATTGTGGGTGGTGACTCGTCTGTCGCGCACCAGTTCCGGCACACGCGCCATCAGCCACATGCCATGACAGATAATGCCTTTGATGATGTCTGGCTGGGCAAAAGCCCGCTGCATAAACGTAACCGCCGGGGGGTGCTGGGTGACATCGGGCGTCCACCGCAGACGATCTGACACCATGCCTGCCGGGACGATGATGGCGGAATAGCTGCGCAGCTCGTCGTCGCTCATGTCCACGAAACTCTCATGCACCTCGAACGGATAATGATGTTCGTGGCCCTTAAAGGTCAGGTAAGGCTGGCCCCACAGGTTGGTCAGGAAGTGCAGGTCGATGCCTTCTTCGGGAAAGCGACGTTTGTAGTAGAAGATTTCCTCCTCAAAAAAGTCGCTTTCTATCAGGATGCCTATTTTTTTGCCCTGTAACGACATAAGCTACGTCTCCTCCACCGGGCTGAAGAGCGTCATGATGGAAAAATCAAGCATGAGCGGCAGCCTGTAGTGCGGGTAGCGGGCGATCACCTGCTGCCGGAAGTCGTGGCGGTCTGCGGCGTTATCCAGGATGTTTCGCACATCTTCCAGATAGGCCATCAGTTCGTCGAAGATGGCGCTGTCTGCTGGCGCGCCATGCCCCGGAATCACCAGGTCAACATCCCGGTCTTTGAGGCTGCGCAGCGCCTCTGTCCAGCCATCAAAACAGCGGATGGTGCGGTCCGGGCCGTGCAGTTCGCCCACAAAAAGATAAATCTGGTTGTAGACAAGGTCCTGCGGCAGCAGGGTTCTGGCCTGTGGCAGTTCGGTGACGACGGTATGGGTGGCTTCGCCGCCGCTGATGCGGGTGAAGACAAAATCCACCCCGTCGATGGTGGTGCGGCCTTCTGCCAGCGCGTGAGTGGGGACGATCTTCTTTTCGAGAATATGGTCGCCCCATTCCGGCTTTTTAATGCTGATCCACCAGTCGCCAATCGCGTTCAGTTCGGCGATGACTTCCGGCAGGGCATACAGCGGCGCATCGGCAAAGGATTCAATGCCGAACCAGTGATCCGGGTGCATGTGGGTGATAATCACCCGCTCGATGGGCTTGTTCAGGCTGTCGATGTAGCGGCGGACTTCCTGCGCATATTTGCGCAGAAACTGCACATCAATGACGACAAGGCTGTTTGGCGTTTCGATAATCTGAGTCCGCACAAACTCGCCGTCTTCAGGACTCATGTAGCTGTGAATGGTGATGCCGTTCTTTTCAAAGACATCCACTGTTCCGGCCGTTTCGTTGGTCATCTGGCATTCTCCGGTATGCGTTATGGGAAAACCTGGCAGTGGGGCATCCCGCAGCATCCCGCAGGATGCCCCCGCTGTTTGCAGGCTTAGTTCCCAGCCATCGCGCGGCTTTGTTCGGGCTGCGACAGCACCTCGACCAGCTTGTCGCCAAACGCAATCGAGGATTCAACGGAGAGCGCGGTCACAAACGGCCAGTCGTAGGCCACCTGCGGCTTTTCGCGCGATGCGGTGTGGTCAGACAGCACGGTGCCTTCCGGCCCGACGGCATCTTCGACCACCACCTGCAGCGGGAACAGGAATCCCGGCGTCACCACATCCGTCCCCTTGTTATCCGGGGTGGTGTTGACCAGCGGGTAAGCCAGTTCACCAGTGAAATCCCATTCCTTGGGGTGCGCGGTGACGGTTTTGCCATGAATGATGCTTTTGCCAGTTTCCGGGTTGCGTGCCCAGACAAACGCGCCGACCGCATAGCACAGTGCGCCCATCAGTTTATTGCTGGTGAAGGCATCGACCAGAAGCTGGTGCACCTTCGGATTGCCGACCAGGTCCAGCGGGGCGCCGGGGCCGCCAACGATCACCAGCGCGTCGTAATCAGCCATGTCGGTGTCATCAATTTTGGCAGGGTTGTCCCACTCGCCGGAGGCCAGCAGTTCGTTTGTCCGGTCTACGACTTCCTTCGGGTTGACGTTGTAATTCTGGAAGGGGTCGATGAAATCCGAATCCATGCTGATGGCCAGCGGCAGGGGAGTCTTGCCCTGCATGGTGGCCAGCGTGAGATCGTAACCTGCTTTTTTCATCGCATCCCAGGGGGCCTGCAGTTCTTCTGCCCACAGGCCATAATTCGATGCCAGAACCAGGACTTTTTTGCTCATGATGCTGATCGCTCCTTAATTCGCCACAGGTTCTAAGCTGTGTACGGTGTAAACGGTGATAACGGGTTTGCCGGTTTGCGCTGAGCGTTTCACAGTCCAGGACTGCTTGGCTTCCATTTCGGTGCGGGTGCTGGTGGGCGCCGGGGCGGTCCACTGGCTGGCTTTCCAGATCACGGTGACCTTCACCTCGGCCTGTTCACCGTCAATTTCGGCGGACAGATCGGTAATAATATGATCCTCGTCGAAGAAGGTGCTGTTGACGGTCTGGTACCAGGATTCAAATTCCACCAGGTTGGTCAGCGTCGCTTCCGGGAAGACCATCTTCAGGCCGTTATCTGACAGCAGCGGCAGCATTTGCACCAGCGGACGGTGGACATTCAGCCCTTCAAACCATTCGTCGACCAGTTCCTTAATTTCGGATTGCGTAAGTGCCTGCATGATTTATCTTGCCTCCAGAGAGCTGAGGGCGTCCCATACGCGGGGGATGCCTTTTTCGAGTTCATAGCCCAGCAGAAAGAGCAGCTCTTCCGTATCCAGATAACCGCGCATATCGGTCAGCACGCTGCCAACCACGGCTTCTGTGATCGGGGTGCCTGGCTCAAATTTTTTGATCGCAGCGATAAAGGTGTTGATGTACCCACGCTGCCAGTTCAGCATGTCGTAGCTGGCGGGGGAGTCGCCATGGCCGACATAAAACCGGGTGGCGCTGTCAAAATCGCGCTCCAGGCGGTTCAGGATTTCCAGCCAGTGCAGCGCGTGGCCATCACCGAAAAAGGCGTGAACATGGTTGCTGATGACATCCCCAATGAAGGCATGCCGTACCCCATCGACCTCGCACCACCACATGCCGTCACTGTCAGACTCGCCGGGGCCGAGGTCGTTGAAGGTGAACTTCACACCGTTGAAGTCAAAGGTCTGGCCATCTGCAACGATCTGGTTGGGGAAGACGCGCTCATCCGGGAAGTCGTCCCCCAGGTACATCTTGCCGGATTCCCACTTGCTGGCGTCTTCTGCTTTGGCAAAGGCCAGCGTGCCCGCCGACGACAGGATGGGCAGGTCTGCAAACTTTACCAGGCCGGTAAAATGATCCGGGTGGCCGTGTGTCATCAGCACAGCTTCAATCGGCTTGCCGGTGGCTTCGGCGGTCTGGCGCAGTTCTGCCGCGCTGGAGATGGCGGCGGTGGCATCGACCACAAGACACACATTATCCAGTTCGATCACGTACCCATGCACGTGGCTGGGCAGGACCGGGAAGCGCCCCCGAACGTCATGAACTTTCATCATGCTCTGGTTCTCCTTAAAACGCGCTTAGGCGCGGCCTGTGAATGGATCGAACGGGCGGGTGTCATGAACGTTCTTCAGATAGGTGATTTTGCCGTTTTTGACGACGAAGTAATTCATGACATCGGCTTCGATGGGCTGGTCCGGCGCTTTGGCCGCGACGGCGGAAATGTGCGATACAACAGCCGCTTCCTCGCCACCCACCACGATATGCTGCGGCACGTTCTGGAAGGAGGCATAAGCATCCATGCCGCCCATCATCGAGCGCAGCGTCGCCAGTCCTTCGACATGCCCGGCAAGCTGTTCGTCCATCACCACATCTTCGGCGAACAGGTCGCACCAGGCATCCCATTCGCCCGCGTTGGCAAGCTGATAGTAGGTATCAATCACCTGTTTTGTATCCATCGTGTATTGTCTCCTCAGGTTTGTTCTGTTCTGGCAGATTATTTGCCACTGGTGGCATCTGGTAACTGGCTGGAAACGACCATATCGATCAGGAAGGGGCCGTCGTGCGCCAGCATCTGTTCAATGGCCGTGCCCACATGCGCCGGATGATCGACACACACCGCCTCAACCCCCATAGACCGGGCCAGCGACGCGAAATCCACGACGGGCCGGTCCAGATCGAAACTGTCCGGGAAATCGCGCACCGGCATGTTGACCTGCTCCTTCCAGTACTGAAGAATGTTCAGCTTCAGCAGCATGTAGCTCTGGTTGTTGCAGATGACGAACTTGGCCGGGATGTTGTGGCGCGCGGCAGTCCACAGCGCCTGGATGGTGTACATACTGCCGCCATCCCCGGTAAAGCCAATGACGGTTTTATCCGGGTGGGCCAGCTTGAGGCCCAGCGCGCCAGGGATGCCCACCCCCAGCGATCCGCCGCGCGTCTGGAAGAAATGCCCGGGCCGGTTCGGCGGCAGATAGCGCGTCAGCGGCGGCGACGAGGTAAGCGCTTCATCAAAGATGAGGGCGTCATCTGGCAGATGCGCCGCCAGTTCCTCCATAAAGCGCGAGGTTTGCAGCGGCACAGAATCACGCACTTCGCGATCCGCCGCGATCTGGCTGGCGAGGGCGGCTTCCTTGGCGGCCTTGTTGTCTGCCAACCGCTGCCGCGCCGCTTCTTTATGCGCTTCCGGCATGCTGGTTTCCAATTGAGCCGCCAGCGCCGCCAGCGTCAGCCTGGGGTCGCTTACCAGGCCCAGATCAACCGGAAAGTTCTTGGCAATCTCGTAGGCGTCCAGGTCGATGTGGATGATTTTGGCATCTGGCCGGAAGATGCGCTCCGCTTCCAGATAGGGGAAAACTTCCGGAAAGACATAGGTGCCGACGATGAGAATCGCGTCTGACTGGAGCGTGACGGCGCTGCTGTTCTTGCCGAACATGTGCCCCAGGCTGCCCTTATACAGCGGGTGCGCTGCCGGGATGTTGGCTTCAGAATTGTCTGCCCCCCATACATCCGCGCCCAGCAGTTCCGCCACCTGGGCCAGTTCTGGTTCTGCGCCGGAATAGGCCACGCCGTCCCCCATGATGATGATGGGCTTTTCGGCCTGGGCCAGCATCGCGGCGGCCTGTTCCACCAGTTCCGGGGCGGGTTGGGTGCGCGTCACCGGGATGGTGGTCGGCACGACAGGCTCATGATTTTCCGCATCCAGCACATCGGCAGGCAGGCACAGAAACACCGGTCCCATGGGCGGAGTCGCCGCCATTTTGATGGCCCGGCGCAGCATCCGCAGGGTGGAGGCCGGATCGACCACGCGGGCGGCCCATTTGGTTACGGGTTTGGCCATCGCCACCAGATCAGCGGCCATCTGCGAGTCCATCGCGTCGTAGCGGATGCCGGATTCTCCGGCAATGACCACCAGCGGCGCATGACCGCGATAGGCCTGATACAGCATACCAATGCCGTTGCCCAGACCGACGCCGCTGTGAAGCTGGACGACAGTGGGTTTTTTAGTCACGCGGGCATAGCCATCGGCCATCGCCACCGCGATAGATTCCTGCAGGCACAGGATATAGTGAAAATCCGGATAATCGTCGATCGCATCCAGAAACCCCTGTTCGACTGTGCCCGGATTGCCGAACATATGATGGATGCCATCGGCCAGAAATTGTTCGATGATTGCGTTGCGACCGGGTTTACCCGCCATAGATTCGCTCCTCTGTACAGGCTGTCATTACCAGCCGTAGCGCCGCAGGCCGTTTTCGAGAACCTCGACCATCAGCTCGCCGCACAGCCGCGAATCCTGGGTGGAGCGCCCCGTCAGGAAGGGGTAGTCCAGGATGGTGGAAATGGTACGCCCCACGCCGCCATGATACTGACCATCCGGGCCGGTGGCGTCGCGCAGGATGTACTCAAGCGGGTAGAAGGGCGGGCCAAAATTGAGATTGCTGGTGATGAACCCGGTGCCGTCCTTGTAGTCATATTCCAGGGCGTGGCCGGTAACATGCTTGCCCCAGATAATGCTCTTGCGCTCGGTCCAGTCGCGGGCGAAAGCCAGGCTGGCGACGGCGTAACATTCGGCCACGATCAGCTTGTCCTGGCTCAGAAAACCCAGGATTACATCATGCAGTCGCTGGTTATTGACCATATCGACCATCGGGCCGCTGCCCCCCGGCATCAGCAGCGCGTCGTATTCCTTAAGCTGTTCCCAGCATTCATCGCGCTGGTTGTAATAGGCTTCAAGATCGCGCCCAAAGTTGGGGCTGTTGAAGTAGGGCCGCTCCGGAAACCATGCCTGCAGGCTGATCGGATTGTTCAACCGGTCAGATTCTTCAATCTCACGGGTTTTCGCAGCGTAATATTCATCGGTGACGACTTTGTGCAGCGGAGGGTCAAAATAACCCGGTTCCATGCTGGGAGGCAGGGCGCAGGGTTTTTTGCCGGTGGGGGTCATGAAGACGGTTTCATACCCCTGAGCATCGAGCACTTCCAGCGGCCCGACAAGCTCCTCACCCCAATATCCCCACTCCGAAAGGACAATGAGAATCTTCTTTGACATAAGTTGCTCCTACAACATGTGTGTGTTTTCGTATACTAAGGTCAAAGCCCAAGAGGGAAGAATTAAGATTTTTAATGTTTCGTTAACTATTACAGACATTTGTGAGCGCGGCAGGGGCTATGAAAATTTGAGCGAGGCTCATCTGAGGGGTATATTCGTGCTAGAGTTCGCCTTGTTGTACCAGGTTGGAGTAAATGTAATGGCTGTGACAGACACAAATCAGGCAACCATCATGGAGCGTTACAAAAAAGTTATGTTTCCTGCTGTGACGCCCTATCATGGCGACGATGCAGTGGTGATTGAGCGGGCCAAGGATCAGTATGTGTGGGATGCAGAAGGCCGCCGCTATCTGGACTTTTTCGGCGGTGTGCTGACTATTTCGGTAGGGCACTGCAACGACCAGGTCACGGAGCGCATGATCGAGCAGATGCGCAAGGTGCAGCATACGACCACCCTGTTTGTAAATCCGATCATGATAGAAGTGGCCGAAAAGACGGCGGAGCTTGCCCCCGGGCGGCTGCAGAAATGCTTTTTTACCAACAGCGGCAGCGAAGCCGACGAGACGGCGATCCTGGCGGCGCGCATGTACACCGGCAACCGCGATGTGATCGCGCTGCGCCATGCCTATTCCGGACGCACCCTGCAGGCCATGAGCCTGACCGCACATGGAACATGGCGTCTGGGCGGGGTGGTAGACCCGCACATCAAACATGCGCGCAACCCCTATCTGTATCGCGCACCGCTTGATCTGAGTCCGGAAGAAGTGGTTGATCTGTGTGTGCAGGACCTTGAAGAACTGATCGCCACCTGCACGGATGGCAGGATTGCTGCGTTTATTGCAGAGCCGATTCAGGGGGTGGGCGGCTTTATCGTACCGCCGCAGGATTATTTCAAGCGGATTGAGCCGATTGTGCGTGCCGCCGGCGGCGTGTTTATCAGTGACGAAGTGCAGACCGGCTGGGGCAGAACCGGCGATAAGTGGTTTGGAATCGAGCACTGGGGCGTCGAGCCGGATATCATGACGATGGCAAAGGGCATGGCGAACGGGTCGCCTATTGGCTGTACCATTGCCACGCCAGAAGTTGCCGATGCCATGAAGGGCCTGACCTTCTCTACGTTTGGCGGCAACCCGGTCACGATGGCCGCTGCACTGGCGACGATTGAATACATGGAAGAGCATAACCTGCCGCATAACGCCGCTGTGCAGGGCGGGACCTTAAAAGAACGGTTAGAAGAGTTTAAAGCAGAATTTGATTTTATTGGCGATGTGCGCGGCATGGGCCTGATGCTGGGGGCCGAGATCGTCAAGCCGGGTACGGACAAGGAACCCGATCCAGCGCGTACCACCGCCATCATGACTGCGGCGCGCGATGAAGGCCTGCTGATCGGCAAGGGCGGGCTGTATGGCAACGTGCTGCGCATCGCCCCGCACATGGGCATCGGCGCGGAAGACGTTGAGGCTGGCTGTGAACTGCTGGCGAAGGCGCTGGCAAAAACCGTGTAAGCACGGGCGACAAATCCACGCGCCACGCAGAATAGACTCAGAAGCCCGGCGAGAAGGTCACGGCTGACCCGACTGCCGGGCTTTGACCATCTGCAAGGCCACCTCAATCGCGGCGATCAGGCTGTTTTCGCTGGCGATGCCCTGTCCGGCAATATCAAATGCCGTGCCATGATCGACAGAGGTGCGGATGATCGGCAGGCCAATACTGACGTTCACACCCTCATCAAAGCCCAGCAGCTTCATGGGGATGTGCCCCTGATCATGGTACATGGCGATCACGACATCAAACCGGCCCTGCACCGCCTGCAAAAAGACCGTATCCCCGGGCCAGGGGCCGCTGGCATCGATGCCATCCGCGCGGGCCGCTTCGACTGCCGGGGTGATTTCGCGGGCTTCCTCGTCGCCAAACAGGCCGCTTTCCCCGGCGTGCGGGTTCAACCCGGCTACCGCCACCCTGGGCTGAAGAATCCCCAGCATGATGCAGGCCCGGTGCGCCAGTTGAATCACGCGCAGGACACGCGCTGTGGTGACTCGTTCAATCGCGGTTTTCAGCGAGACATGCGTGCTGACATGCAGCACCCGCAGCTTGCGGCTGACCAGCATCATCGAGACATCCTGCGCGCCGGTCAGGTCTGCCAGCAGTTCGGTATGCCCGGCATAATGAAAGCCGCCCAGGTTGATTGCCTCTTTATTGATGGGCGCGGTCACCACTGCGTCAAGCTGGTTTTCCAGCGCCATTTCCGCCGCCCGCACCACATATTCCGCCGAGGCTTTCCCGGCGATGCTGCTGACTGTGCCCACTGCAAAGCTGGCCGGGTCTGCGTTGTGCAGGTCGATGACGTTCACGACGCCCGCCTGGCTGGTCATCTGGTCCGGGCTAGCTGCTGGCTGCAGGGTGATGCTCAGGCCCAGGTGCCGGGCCGTTGCTGCCAGCACGCGCTGGTCGCCAATCACGACGGGGTGGCACTGGTCATGAAAGGGCCGGGCCACAGCCAGGCTTTTTAGCACAATCTCCGGGCCGATGCTGGCCGGATCGCCCATGGTGATGCCGATGCGGGGATGTCTGGACATGATGCTCTCTCTGTTCTGCGGCTGTGCTGTGCTGGGTAACAGTGATGTTCCGTGATTTTACCGGCGCGGCGGGGTTTGTGCACGTTGCCGTTCTGTGACAGAAGATTTCCCCTGGCTGGTAGGTGTGGGCATTGGGTGTCGCATAGTATACTAGGGATACGTCTGTAAGCGGGTGCAGGGCAGACATTCCGGTTCAGCAATTATCGTAAGTTTTGTAACAATCACCTGTTTCTCACCTGTTTATCAGGTTGTGGCTATACCCTCAGGTAAAGTAGTGGAGACGAATTACATGTCTGACGCAGTGGAAATCTGGGAACGGCCAGTTGCAAAAACGATAACCATGATTGCCGGCTGGCGCCAGTGGGCGGACGCTGGTTCGAGCTCATCAGGGCTGCCGCAGTATCTGGTCCAGCAGACCGGTGCCCGGCAGATCGGGCAGATCAAAACCGATGGCTTTTATCTGTTTCAGATTCCCGGCACACACGATCTGGTTCGCCCGGTCGTCAAGTTCCAGGAAGGCTATCCGCAGTCGCTTAAGACCCAGCACAATGATCTTTATTACACGGGCGATGAGGAACGCGGCGTGGTCATTTTCCTGGGCGATGAGCCGCATCTGGATATTGAACGCTATACCGCCGCGTTTCTGCATGCCGCACAGTCGCTGGGGGTGCGGCGCATTGTGATTTTTGGCGGTGTTTACGGCGAACTGCCTTACGATAAGGAGCGCATGATCTCCGCCAGTTACAGCCTGCCAGAAATGAAGGAGGAGATCAACGGTTATGCGGTGAACTTCTCGGATTATCATGGCGGCGCAAGTATCGGGTCGTATATCTGCCGCCGCGCCGGCGAGCAGGGAATTGAGTTGGTCGGGATGTATGCGCTTGTGCCGACCTATGACTTTTCTAACCTGGCGCAGGTGGGCAATACCATCCGCATCGAAAACGATTTTATGGCCTGGCTGGGGCTGATGCGGCGTGTGAACTACATGTTCAAGACCCACTTCGATGTCACGGACCTGGAGCAGAAAAGCAGGCGATTGGTCGAACTGGTGGAAGGCAAGGTCGAAGAACTGGACAGCATGGCCCCGCAGCTCGGGGTTCGGGAATATCTGGCCCGGCTGTCTGAGGAATTCACCGAAGTATCGTTCGACCCCCTGGACAGTGTCTGGGAAGAAGAACTGCGCCGGTTGTTCGACGACCCTGACCAGGCCGAATCATAAGCGGAACTGTCCGGCACGAGATGCCATATCATGAAATGGGGACACGCCGAAGTGTCCCCATTTTTGTTACCCCTTCAGGCCGCTCATCACCACGCCCTGGATGAAATAGCGCTGTGCCAGGAAAAAAAGCACCACCACCGGCACGATCATGGCGGTAGAGGCCGCCAACTGCAAATCCCAGCTTACATCAAAGGTGCTGCGGAACGATGCCAGCCCGGCGGCTATGGTAAAGTTGTTGGGCGAGCGCAGATAAATGATCGGGCCAAGCAGGTCGTTCCAGGCCGCCAGAAAGGTGAAGATGGCGACGGTGACCAGGGCCGGCTTCGACAGCGGCAGCATGATCCGCCAGTAGATGCCGAATTCGCTGCTGCCGTCGATGCGCGCGGCATCTGCCAGTTCTTCCGGAATGGTGCGGAAAAACTGGCGCAGCAGGAAGATGTTAAACGCACCGCCGCCAAAAAACAGCGGCACCGTCAGCGGCAGGATGGTATCGATCCAGCCCAGGCGCGAGAAAATGATGAAGCTGGGCACGATCAGGATGGCATAGGGCAGAAACAGCGTGGCCATCACGATGCCGAACCAGAAGTCGCGGCCGGGAAAGCGAATGCGCGCGAAGCCATAGGCACAGAAGGACGACGAAAACACGACCGCGATGATATTGAGGATCACGATCTTCATCGTGTTGACGAAATAGAGGCCGAACGGCTTATAGGTCAGCGCATTGGCATAATTTTCCCACTGGATGGGGTCTGGTATCCATACCGGCGGATACGAGAAGATCTGAACCTGGGTTTTTAGCGAACTGCTGACGAGCCAGATAAACGGCGTGAGCATGATGAGGGCTACCACGACGAGGGTCGTTAAAGTCAGCCAGCGCCATATGCGATCACTGCGGCGCGACGACTGCCGCGCGACCAGAACGGCGGGCGGGGGAGTTTCGGTTGCTACATTCAGTCTGGTCATGATTGATTCCTGCCTCGTTAATCGCCCGGATTTTCGTAATAAATCCGGCGGCCCACATACCTGAACACCACAAACGAGAGGGCTAACAGAATAAAGAACAGCAGCCAGGAGAGAGTCGCTGCATAGCCCATGTTCTGGCTCTGGAAGGCGGTGCGGTAGATATACAACACCAGAAACAGGGTGGAATTCTGTGGCCCGCCGTTGGTGACCAGATAGCCGATGACAAACACCTGAAACGAATTGATGAAGCCGATGACGAGGTTGAAGAAAATGATAGGCGACATCAGCGGCAGCGTGACGTACAGCATCTTTTCCATGCGCCCGGCGCCATCAATTTCGGCGGCTTCGTAATAGATCTCCGGGATTCCCTGCAGCCCGGCCAGGAAGATAATCATGGAGCCGCCCACACCCCACAGGCTGAGCAGGACGAACGCCGGTATGGCCCAGGATGGTTCCTGCAGCCAGGCAATCTTGGACCCGCCCAAACCCCGGACCACGACGTTAATCAGGCCGAATTCGGTATTAAACATCCAGGCCCACAGCAGGGCATTGGCCACAGCGGGGACGATGCTGGGCAGGTAATAAATGGTGCGGAAAAGGGCAATGCCCCTCACTTTGGTGTTGATGAGCAGGGCCAGAAAAAAGCTGAGGACCAGCCCCAGCGGCACTGAAAGAACGGTGTAAAGAAAGGTGGCTTTGAGCGACTGCGGCAGCAGCGGGTCCACAAACAGCCGTTCAATGTTGGCCAGGCCAACAAACTGGGGCGGGCTGATCAGATTCCAGCGGTGGAAGGTCAGGTAGGCGGCCACCAGTGCCGGGATCAGAAACCAGAGGATGAAGCCCAGGATAAACGGCGAGATGAAGATGTAGCCATTGAGAATGCGCCGCTGCGAAAGCGTCAGGCCGCCGTTCAGCAGTGGAATCTTGAACGCGGATGCAGATTGAGTAGACATAGGCTTTTACTATTCAACTATCTTCCGAAGAGATGGGCGCCTGCTTCAGGAAGATGAGCCTGTGGAGCGCCCATCTTCCTGAAGTGTGCTTACACAACCTGTCGTTATCCCATTTGCGCCAGGCTGATGATGTCGTTGGCCTGCTGGACTGCGGCCGGGATGACTTCTTCGGCCGGGGTGCCGTTCGCCAGCGCCTCGAAGGCCGGGGTGATGAAGTTGGCATCCGCTTCGATGTAGCCCGGCGGAATCCGCAGCGACACGCCATGATTAGGCAGGTAGTCGGTGACGAGATCCGCATAGTTGTCCGGATGAATGCCCTCTGTGATCCACGTTGCCAGCCCTTCCTCGGTAGTCAGCGCCGTCTGGTTGGGCAGCCACAGACCGATCTTGAGGAATTCTGTCTGGTAGAAAGGAGTCGCCAGGAACCGCACCCACTGCCAGGCTTCTTCGGGATGCTCCGTTGAGGAAATCACGGAATGGAAGTGCGCCTGCATGATCGATGCTGGCTGCTTCATCATCGGGATAGCGCCTGTGCCCAGGGGAACACTGACCAGCGACGGATTCATCCACGACAGCGCCCAAGATCCATCAACCGCCATCGCCAGACGCCCGGTATCGATCATCTGAGTATTGGTCATGCCCAGGTCAGACAGCGCAGCAGTGCGCGGCGCCACATGATGCACATAGATCAGGTCCGACAGGCGCTGCATGGCTTCCAGCGCTTCCGGGCTGTCGATGGCGACCAGACCATCCTGAATATAGCTGCCGCCATTGGAATAGATGGCAGAACCGAGGGGCTGCCACCACAGCGGCCAGTCCACGCCCCACCGCTGGATATCCTCCGGGTCGAAACCGGCATCATCCGGGTGACGGCCCGCGCTGTCTACGGTGAGCTGCTTGGCGATTTCGACAAAGGTGTCCCAATCCCAGATTTCGCCTTCCTTAAAGCCGGGCGGGGTAATGCCCATTTCATCGAACAGGGCCGCGTTGTAGTAAAGGTGGGGCGTCACCCAGCAGGAGCCGATACCATGCCAGCGCCCGTCAGCATCGGCGCAGCGGTTGGCTTCCTGAGGCTGGATAAAGTAATCTTCCTGCCCCAGCAGCGGGTCATTCATAATCTGGTCGGTAATATCCATCAGCAGGCCCTGCTGGCGGAGCGTTTCGTAACCGTCGGTGATGATGAAGCTGGTATCCGGGGCGATCTGGGCGGCGAAATTGGTCAGCAGCACCTGGTTATAATCGCCAGCCTGGGGGGTGTGCTGCCATTCTACGGTAACGTTGGGGTTCTCCTGCTGGAAAACTTCAATGGCTGCCCGCACCCCCTCATCCTCTGCGACGCCACCCCAGCCACCAAAGGTGATGTTGACGGTATCCTGCTGCCTGGGTGCGGCGAAGGCGCTGCCAAGGTGGGCGCCAGTCGCGGCGAAGGCGGCGGATGCCCCTGTCAGTTTAAGAAAATTCCGGCGTGAAAGTGCATTTTTTTGGGTCATGGCAAAACTCCTCTATAGATAATAATTTCACTGCAACGCAATCCGATCATCTGGATGTATTGTGCTGGCTGGTGTCTGCTCCTTCCTTCCCTACATCACATCTCGCGTACCCACACGCGCATCTCGCCGGGTTCACGGTTGGCCCACAGGCAGTAGGGGACTGCCCTGAACGTGAAGGCCTGCGCATCGGGTGGTGCGGCTGGCTGATAAAGCCCGCCTGACCATTCTGCGGGGGTAATTCGGCTGGCTTCGCCGCTGATGACGGTGGCGCCCCCCAGGGTGTCTGGCTCGTAACGGGCGGTGAGCTGCGAGTCGCGTGGGATGACCACCTGGGCCAGGTCTGCGCCGTTATCGACCTGTTCCAGACAGTACACCACCGGCCCGCGCTGCAGGGCGATGCGCCCGGCATTCTGGCGGACGCTGGGATGCGCCTGCATGCGCTCGACGGGCATGGGCAGAGTCAGCGTAACCACATCGCCTGGCTGCCATTCCCGTTCGATATGCGCGTAACCCTTGTGGATGGCTGGCGCGATGGCCTGCCCGTTGACCTGAATACGAGCGTCCCGGCTCCAGCCCGGCACGCGCAGCGCAAGCGTAAAACGCGCCGCCTGGTCCGGGTGCACAGTGATCTGGATTGTTTCATCCCAGGGGTAATCGGTTTGCTGCTCCAACCGGACAGCCTGGCCCGCGACAGTCATCTGGGCGGTGCTGCTGCCATAAAAATGAACGTAGGCTTTGTCCTCATCCACCGAATAAAAATACTGCCCCAGGCTGGCCAGCAGGCGGGCGAGGTTGGGCGGGCAGCAGGCGCAAAAGAACCATTCTGACCGTTCGTAGGGAACAGGCCCGTTGAGGATGGTGGCCCAATGGTTATACGGGCTGACGTGCGGGTAAGCCTCCATCGGGTTGGCATAGAAGAAGTGCGTGCCATCCAGCGAAAAGCCGCTGAGGACTCCGTTATAGAGGGCGCGTTCCATGGGGTCGGTATAGCGGCTGTCCGGGTCGAGATGGAACATGCGGTGGCCCCAGAACATGAGCGCGATAGCCGCGCAGGTTTCGGCATAGGCGGTTTCGTTGGGCAGGTCGTAATCGAACGTGAAGCCCTCGTTGGTGGTGGTCTGGCCGATGCCGCCGGTGACGTACATCTGCTTTTCCGTCATGTTGCTCCACAGGCGGCGCAGGGCATCGGTCAGCGCTTCGTCGCCAGTGGCGATGGCAATATCAGTGGCACCGGCATACAGGTAACAGGCGCGGACGGCATGTCCGACCATCTCGGTCTGGTCGCGGATGGGGACATGCGCCTGGGTATAGCGGTAATCGCGTGCCCAGTAATCCGTTTTCGGGTCGACTCCGCGCTCTCGTGCTTCGATATCGTAGTAATGTGGCTGCTGGCCGCGCTCGTCGATAAAAAACTGGCACAGGTCAAAGTAACGCTGCTCGCCGGTGGCTTCATACAGCTTGATAAGCGCCAGTTCCAGTTCCGGATGGCCGGGGTAGCCGCGCTTCTGGCCTTCATTCGGGCCGAAAATCTGGTCAATAAGGTCGATATAGCGGGACATGATATCCAGCAGTTTGCGTTTGCCCGTGGCGCGGTAATAGGCGACGGCGGCTTCTACAAGATGCCCGGCGCAGTAGAGTTCGTGCCAGTCGCGCAGGTTTTTCCAGCGGTTTTCCGGCTCGACCACGGTGAAATAGATGTTGAGATAACCATCTGGCTGCTGTGCCTGCTCAATCAGGTCGATGACCTCATCGATCTGTTGTTCAAGCTGGGGGTCCGGGTGGGTGATGAGGCTGTAGGAAGCGGCCTCTATCCACTTGGCGGCATCAGAATCCCAGAACATGTGGGGTTTATCTGGCTGGCCCGGCTTCCACTCCAGTTTCCATGCATCAAAGCGCCCGGTGATCTGTGATTGGTGGTGGATGGTAGGGAGGGTGACGGTGCGGTTAATATCGAGGCGGGACCCGAGGAAGCCGCCGGTGATACTCACATTCTGGAGTGTCACGGGTCTGGGACGTTCCGTTCTGGTAATCAAAGTGACCTCCTGTTTCAAAAACTCAATGTCTATTTTTAACGCTGTTTTGGGCAGGTTTCTGGTGCGAACCTGTTACATATACTGTATGAAGGGGGCATTTTCTTGACTAGCCGTGAAAATCGTATAATATCGGGACAAATCCGACTTGTGAGGGAATCGCCAGTTTGAATCCGTCGCTCACGCTATCCACCAGATGTTCGATCAAAGCGCAGAATGCAGGTCTGTTTATCTCGCGCGGGCGCGGGGCGCATCCGACACGAGTCATCGACTCGCACGAGTTGATTTTTGTGAAGCAGGGCCGGCTGGAGATGTGGGAAGAAGATCAGATTTTCTGCCTGGAAGATGGGCAAACCTTACATCTGTGGCCGATGCGGCGGCATGGCGGGCTGGGTAATCTGCCCAAAGGCCTGGAATTTTACTGGATTCACTTTGAAATAGACCCGCTGCCCCCGGAGGCGACAGCACAGGGCTGTATCGACATCGCACAGGTCAACCAGGTGGGGCGGCCAGACAAGCTGGAGAGCCTGTTCCGGCACTTTCTTGACGACCAGGAATCCGGCCAGCTCGACCAGAATACGGCCAATCTGCTGGTGATGCTGATGCTGCTGGAAGCGGCCCGGTCCCCAGGGTCGGGGGCGGATGATTCCGACATCTCGGCGCTGGCCATCAGGGCGCATACCTACATTCGGATGAATTTTGACAGGCCGATTTCTGCCGGAAAAGTGGCCCAGGCGCTGGGCTACAACCCGGACTATCTGGAGCGGGTGTACCGCAAAGTGTATGGCTGCACCCTGACCGAGGCGATTCACCGGCGGCGGGTGCGGATGGCGTGCCGCTATCTGCTCGATACCGATATGACCATAGAGCAAATCGCGCTGGCATGCGGATTTGCGGATTCTAATTACTTCCGGCGCATCTTCCGTCGTTACAAGCAAAGTTCCCCCAGCACCTTTCGTAATCTGTTTGCGCGGGTTCACGTCAATACCCAGTAGCGCGGGGGCTGCTTACTGGCTGGATTCGGCGGTGGTGTGCGCGTGCCGGGTCAGCGCCTGAGAGACCAGCAGGGCGACCAGCGCCAGCCCGATCAGGATCAGCCCTGTCCAGATAGCGGCGTCAATATCGCGCTCGATGATGTTGTAGATCAGCAGCGGCATGGTCTGGGTGCGCCCCTGCAGGCTTCCGGCAAACAGAATGGTCGCGCCAAATTCCCCCAGCGCACGCGCCCAGCTCAGGATCAGGCCCGCTGTCAGTGCCCGGCCAGCCAGGGGCAGGGTGATGCCGAGAAACAGTCGCCCGCCGCTGGCGCCATCGACGCGGGCGGCTTCCTCAATATCGCGCGGGACGGACAGAAAGCCGATCTGGGCGGCGCGGATATAAAACGGCGCGGCCACAAAGGTCTGGGCCAGAATCACGGCGTAGATGGTGAAGGGCAGGGTGATGCCGGCACTTTCCAGCGCTGGCCCCAGCAGCCCGCGCCGCCCAAAGGTCATCAGCAGCGCCAGCCCGGCCACCGCCGGAGGCAGCACGATGGGCAGTTCGATGAGGATGTTCAGCAGGCGTTTGAAGCGAAACTGCCACCGGGCGAAGATGTAGGCCAGCGGCGTGCCGAACAGCAGCGTCAGGCCAACTGTGGCCAGCGTGGTGATAAAGCTGAGGTAGATGGCATCCGGGATGAGTGAGCCGGGCGCTTTTTCCCAGGCGCGGCTTTCCAGCGCACGCAGCAGCAGCGCGACAATGGGCAGGGCCAGAAAGCTCAGCCCCAGCGCCGCCAGCAGCATGACGCCGGCAGCACCTGCGGAGAAGGGTCTGCGCCACAGCGGAGGCTGGTTGTGCCGCATCAATCCGACTCAGGGCAGGTGGTGGTGCGCGCGGTAGGGTCGTCTGCGTGATCTGCGCGAATGGAGATGAAATTCCATGCTTCCAGGATGTCCTGGCCCGCATCTGACAGCACAAAGCTGACAAAATCAGCCGCCAGTTCCGGCGCCGGGCTGGTGCGCAGCGCGGCGATGGGGTAGGTGGCCGTGATGTTGATCGACTCCGGTATGGGGATGATGGTCACGGCGTCGCTGATGTCCGGCGTGATGTCGGACTGGTAGACAATGCCGGCATCGGCCTCGCCCAGGGCGATTTTGGCGGCCACCTGCCGCACGTTATCTTCCTCAGAAACGATGTTGTTCAGCACCTGCGCGGCGTAATCCGGGCCATAGGCCGGATCATCCGCCAGCGCATCCAGCAGGGTGTTGGTATATTCGCGCACGGGCACGCCGGGGGCCGCGACGACCAACTGCACGCCGGAGTCCGCCATATCCCGCAGGTCATCAATGGCGGCGGGGTTATCTGCCGGGACGATGAGCGCCAGTTGGTTTCTGGCAAAGGTGACGGGGGTATCGGCTGTCAGGGTGTCCTCCGCTACCAGCAGCATCTGGGCATCGCTGGCACTGGCGAAGACATCCGCAGGCGCGCCCTGAAGAATCTGGGCGGCCAGCGTGGAGGACCCGGCGAAGTTAAATACGACTTCGACCCCTGGGGTGGCAGCCTCGAAAGCTGCGCCAATTTCCTCAAAAGCGTCCGTCAGTGATGCCGCCGCAAAGACGATCAGGGTCTGGTTCTGGTGGGCGCTGGCAGGCAGCAGCATCACCATAAGCAGGGCCAGAAGGGGGAGCAGGGAAAGCCGTTTCATCCGGGTTGATCTCCTTTGTGGTTATTCTAGCATAGAACAGATCGTCCGGGGAACGGCCTGACTCCGGCGCGATCCAGGGAACTAGCAGCGATTGGTTGACTTTGATCGCTGTCACGGTAAGATGATGTGCGGTTGAATTTCAGAGCGCTGATGCAAGAGGCTGTCGCAGATGATTGATGATCCCATTCTGGTAAATGACTGGCATGTAGTTGCACGGTCTGTCGATGTGGTTGAAGGCGAAATCCGGTGCGCCCGCCTGCTGGGGGAAGACCTGGTTTTGTGGCGCGTGGGCGACAGGGTGATGGCCTGGAAGGACCTGTGCATTCACCGGGGAGCGCGCCTGTCGCTGGGCGAAATTCGGGGCGAAACGCTGATGTGTCCCTATCATGGCTGGACCTACAACGCAGAGGGCCAGTGCGTCCGGATGCCAGCGCATCCGGAGCAGACCCCGCCGGCCAGGGCGCGCACCATTCAGTATCACGTTGTTGAGCGTTATGGGTGGGTGTGGGTGTGCCTGGGCGAACCCGCGCAGGATATCGCAAAGTTTGACGAGTGGGATGATCCGGATTTTCATTGTGTGCCCTGTGGGCCATATATCGCCCACGCCAGCGGGCCGCGTGTGATTGAGAATTTCCTGGATGTTGCGCATTTCCCGTTTGTGCATGGCGGTTACCTGGGCGATGAGGATTACCCGGAAATCAAGGATTACGAAGTCGAGCGCACGCCAGAAGGGGTGGTGGCTAAGGATATTACGGTGTACCAGCCCAACGCCGACGGCACAGGGATCGGGCGGGATGTAACCTACACCTATAAGGTTTATCGCCCGCTGACAGCTTACCTGATTAAAACCTCCGGTGATCTGGCGTTTTCGATCTACTTTGTGGTGACCCCCGTCAGCGACCTGGAAAGTGTCGGCTGGATGTATGTCAATATGAACGATGTTCAGGGCATGGCGGATGAGGAAATTCGCGGCTTCCAGGACCTGATCTTTGGCCAGGATGTGCCGGTGGTGGAATCGCAGCGCCCAGAACTGCTGCCGCTGGATTTGCAGGCGGAACTGCATCTGCGGTCTGATCGCATGTCGATTGGTTATCGCCGCTGGCTGAATGATCTGGGGTTAAGTTTCGGCACGTCCTGAGCAGCGGCCTGCCAGACACGCGGCCAACACAGAAAGGGGTTGTGTTATCATCTGATCTGATAACCACAGCACGAGCACCTTTCTATGGAACGGATTTTGCTTTTAGTCGATGATGATCGGGACCGGGGCCTGCTGGAACACTGGCTGTCCACGCGCTATCAGGTGATTGTCCTGCCTGCTGGCCAGTCGCCTGATACGCTTTTTGATCTGTGTATTCTGGATATTGTGGCGCTTACACGGCTGGAAGGCTGGGTCACGGTGCAGCGGGCCAGCCAGGAGCGCGCCATGCCGCCTTTCCTGCTGATTACCTCGCGCCAGGGCATCCAGCGCATTTCGCAGCGTATCTGGCAGATGATTGACGAGCTGATCGTCAGCCCGCTGGACCCGCTGGAATTACAGGCCCGCATTGCGCGACTGCTGCATACGCGCCACCTGTCGCTGGAACTTGAGCGCAGCTACGATACACAGGTGCGCATCCTCAAGGCCATCGAAAGCACCAGCGACGCGATCAGCATTGCCGATATCGACGGCACGGCGCTGTACCACAACCAGGCCTTTTATGATCTTTACAACTACACCGTCAACGAACTGAATGTGCGGGGCATCCCGGAAACGCTGTTTGTCCAGCCGGAAGTAGCGGATAACATCTTCCGGACGGTGCGGCGCGGCGCCTCGTGGAGTGGTGAGGTGGTGCTGAAGCGCAAGGGCGGCCAGGTGATGCCCACGCTGCTGCGGGCAGACTGCATCGAGGATGAATCTGGCCGCCGCATTGGCCTGGTGACGATGTATACCGATATGAACCGCATCCGCACCATGGAAGCGACGGAACGCCCGCAGCGTATCCTGGCGGAGGCGCTGCGCGATATTGTATCGGCAGTGAACAGCACGCTGGACCTGGATGAAGTGCTGGAGCTGATTCTGGAATATGTGGGGCGGGTGGTGCCGCACGACGCAGCCAATATTATGCTGGTTGAGGGCAGCGAAGCCTATATTGCCAACAGTGTCCCGGATATGCGCGAGGAAGCACTGGCCTGCCGCTTCTCCATAGAGCAGAATGCGGTGCTGGCCCACATGGCCACCACAGGACAGCCGGTGCTGCTGCTGGAGGTTCAGGACCCGGGGGTGATCGCCTGTACAGGGATGGACTGGGCGCAGGCCTACCTGGGCGCTCCGATTCGGATTCGGGATGAATGCGTGGGGTTTATCCACATGGGCAGTACCACTGCGCATTTTTTTGCGGGGGCACATGCCCAGCGCCTGCAAACCTTTGGCCAACTGGTCGGTACGGCCATTGAAAACGCGCGGTTGTATGCGCGGGCAGAAGAACTGGCCCGGCTGAAGGAACGCCAGCGCATCGCCCGCGACCTGCACGATGCCGTCAGCCAGACTCTGTTTTCGGCCAGCGGCGTGGCAGAGGCGCTGCCCCGTCTGTGGCAGCGCGACCCGGAGAAGGTGTGGCCCCGGCTGCAGCAGTTACAGCAGCTCACACGCGGCGCGCTGGCGGAGATGCGCACCCTGCTGGTGGAGCTGCGCCCAACGGCGCTGCTGGAAACCAGCCTGAGCGATCTGCTGAAGCAGCTTGCAGAAGGGGTGATGGGGCGTTCGCGAATCTTGGTGTCGGTTAATATTCATCACGATGCCCGTATTGCCCTGCCGCCCAACGTTCATGAGGCGCTTTACTACATCGCGCAGGAGGCGCTGAACAACATCGTCAAACATGCACGGGCATCGCAGGCCAGTATCGAACTGGCGCGGCAGGGCGATGACCTGCTCTTGCAGATCAGCGACAATGGCCGGGGGTTCGAGCCTGAAACGGTGTCCACACATTCGATGGGGCTGAAGATTATGCGGGAACGGGCGGATTCTATTCATGCGTTGTGGGAACTTGAGACCTGTTCCGGGCAGGGAACACAGGTGAAGGTGATCTGGCCGAACGGCCAGGAGGAAACATGACGGAAAGCGATGCAGTGCGGGTAATGGTGGTGGATGATCATGATATGGTGCGCAACGGCCTGGAAGTGATGCTGGAAACGCACGAGGAACTGAAGTTTGTGGGGGAGGCATCCAACGGGGAGGAGGCTGTTCGTCTGTGCCAGGAGATTCAGCCGGATGTGATTCTGATGGACCTGGTGATGCCTGGCATGGATGGAGTGGAAACGACGCGCGCGATCCGGCAGTTGTGCCCGAATGTTCAGGTGATTGCCCTGACCAGCTTTAAGGAGACCCGTCTGGTACAGAACGCGCTTCAGGCCGGGGCGATAGGCTATCTGCTGAAGAATGTGTCGATTGATGATCTGGCCCGGGCGATTCATGCGGCGCACAGCGGGCGCGCCACCCTGGCCCCGGAAGCCACCGAAGCGCTGATTAAAGCGGCAACAGAGCCGCCCCCGCCCGGGCACGACCTGACCAGCCGCGAACGGGAGGTGCTGACCCTGATGGTGGAAGGCAAGAGCAACCGCGAAATTGCGGCGCTGCTTTCAATCAGCCGGTCGACTGTAAAGCACCACGTCAGCAGCATTCTGGCCAAGCTGGATGCTGCCAGCCGTGCAGAGGCAACCGCGCTGGCGGTACAGCATAAGCTGGTCAACTGACCCATACGGCGTTTCGCCAGAAAGCCTATAGTAAAACTCGCTGAATGCCGGATGTATCTGCTAAGCAACCTGGCTATGCTCAAATACAGGGCGGCAGCCATGAGGCAGCTAAAGGAGATGCACAGGGGTTTGTATAGAGAGCCTTATGTTCAGGGGTAAAGATATTATTGGCAGTGCGGTGGTCGCAGGGGCAGAATTTGCCCGGGTGGCCAGGGTATGTGCGCTGGTGGTGGACCCGGAGGGAGTTCACGTGCTGGCGTTTTTAGTCGAGCGGGGTGGATGGCAGGGCCGGGCGCGGGTGCTGCCCTGGACGGAAGTTGTGGAGGTAGGCTGGGGCAGGGTGACGGCGCAATCTCCGGCCTCGATTGTGGACGCCTCCACTGTTGACGGTATTCAGGCTGCGCTGGAACAGGAAAATCAGCTTCAGGGCGCTCCCGTCTATCTGATCGAAGGGGGCAGGCTGGGCCGGTTGATTGATTTTTACTTTGATGAGCAGAGTGGAGAAATCGAAGGGTATGATATCTGGCAGGGGCAGACGCTGAACGCAGTTCGGTTTTTCCTGCCAGCCAGCAGCCGTGTTGGGGTGCGAGATTCCGCGCTTCATTTCTCCAGCGCGGCGCTGCATCTGATGAACAAATCCACAGTATACAACGAACAGCGGGCGCTGCTGGGGCGCTATGTGCTGTGGGATATTCGGTCGGCGCGGGGACATCTGGTCGCTGCTCAGGGGCAGGTGATCACCGAAAAGGTGCTGCGCTATGCGCACATGCATGACCGGCTGCCGGATTTGTGGCAGGCGGTGGATATTGCCGAAGACCCGACCTTTGACGCGGTTCCCCAGAGGGTATTCACATCAGTTTATTCAGGTCATCCTGAATCTGACGGTATTCCAGAATATCCTGATACCTGATGACACCCAGCAGGCGATGCCCTGCCACGACAAACACATGATCCACGTTGTTGCGCTCCATCAGGTCCATGGCATCCTGCAGCGCCGTATAAGGATAAACCGCCAGCACCTTTTCAACCGGCGTCATAATGTATTTGACCCGGGGGCGCGGCCATGTTTCGCGCTGGTCAGTTTCTGCTGTGTCTACATGAAGCACGCCCACAAAACGGCCGTCCCGTTCTACAATAAAATGATGTTTTCCCGGTTCAGTCAGGTGCTGATCGAACACTTCGCCCAGGTCCGCGCCTTCAGGAATGACAGGATGTGTACAGCGGCGCATCATGGTGCTTACTTCGGCTACTGAAGGTGTCGGGTTGTACATTGCTGGCCCTCGTTGCTCGACATAATCTGCTTTCTACAGGAGCATAAGGCGAAATGACCTGGCTGTGCATCTGATAGGTGGCGTGTTTCTAACTGCCCAATAGGGGGTAATTTTTATAGTACATTCGGACTATAGCGGACTGAAGATTCTGTAGGTGATTCTTCCCCTTTTGCAGTGAGGACAGCACACTGCATGTGGGCGCAGCAGGACAGCAGGGCTGCTATAAAGCCTGCCGCTTTGCCATTAGCTCAAACGTTATAAAGGCGTTAATCGGCCAACTGGCCCATAAAATTGCTGACTTTCCGTCCTATATAAAAACCCGCTTTAATCCCGATGCTGGAAGCGACAGGGTGTTCTATAGTTTGGCTATCCCAAAGATGCAGCAGAGGAGACCAACATGTTACCTCGGGAAGATTACCCTATGGTGATCAATACGGAATTAGAGCAGTTGGAATTTGAACTTGAAAATCTGCGGCGCAAACTTGAGCAATCCGGCGATGAAGCGAAAAGCGAGTATTCTGAGCTGATCGACGTGATGGAAAACAAGCTGAACCAGGCGCGTAAGAAACTGAAAGCGCTGGAAAAGGCTTCTGATGACCAGTGGGATGAGATCAAGGCGGATCTTGATAACACCCGCAACGCTTTAAAATCCATGCTGTCCAATACCATGTCACAGGTGACATAGGCGCGTGGAAGGAAGAACAGGATTACAGGAAAGGTATGAAGGGAGGCCTGATGGTGGATGATCTATCCATACCATCAATTGATGAAACGCAGAATCCCTTAATCGTCATTGCTTCGAATCGTGGGCCGTTCTCGTTTAGTACACGCAAGGACGGCTCTTTCGGTGTAAAGCGCGGTGCTGGTGGGCTGGTGACGGCCCTGGCGGCACTGGCGCAGAAGCATGATGTGTTGTGGATTGCTTCTGCACTCAGCCGGGGCGATCATGTGTGGGCACACCAGCACGGCAGCACGCCCCAGAATGTTCAGGGTATTCAGCTTCAATTGATTCGCTCCCGCAGCAAGGAGCAGTACGAGCAGTACTACAACGTCATCAGCAACCCGCTGCTGTGGTTTATCCAGCACCAGTTGTGGGATACACCCCGCCAGCCGAACATCACGGCGGACACCTGGAAGGCGTGGCACGAAGGTTATGTGGCGGTCAACGAACTGTTTGCCCAGGCGATAGCAGGCGCCGTAGAGGATGTAAATCGGCCGGTGATTGTGTTCCCGCAGGATTATCACCTGTACATGGTGCCGCACTTCCTGCACCAGATGCTGGGGGATCGGGTACAGATTCAACCCTTTATTCATATTCCCTGGCCGGGGCCGGATGCATGGCGGGTCCTGCCGGATCAGATGCGCAACGCGATCTTTCGCAGCCTGCTGATGTCGACTCATATCGGCTTCCAGACGGAAAAGGATGCTTTTAATTTTGTCCAGACCTGCCGTTTTTACCTGGATGATGCGCATTCACGCGGCAGCCGCAACTCAATTTATTACCAGGGGCGCAAAGTGATGGCCAGCGCCTATCCCATTTCCATCGATGTGGAAAAGGTGGAGGAACTGGCGCAGTCGCGCAGCAGCCGCCAGTCTGAGGAGGAGATACTCAAGTTTGCCAATGGCCGCAAACTTATCCTGCGGACGGATCGTGTAGAGCCAAGTAAAAATATCCTGCGCGGATTGCAGGCCTTCCAGGAACTGCTGGAGATTCACCCCGAACACCGGGACAAGGTGCAGATGGTGGCGCTGCTGGTGCCATCGCGCATGGAAGTTGACGAGTACCAGGACTACCTGCAGGAGATCATGTCGCTGGCCGGGTTTATCAACGTGCAGTATGGCGATGGCTATTGGGAGCCGGTGCGTATTCTGCTGGGTGATAATTACCCGCGTGCCATCGCGACCATGAAGCTGTACGATGTGCTGCTGGTCAACCCGATTGCCGATGGCATGAACCTGGTGGCCAAGGAAGGTGTTCTGGTGAACGAGAATGACGGGGTGCTGGTGCTTTCGGAATATGCCGGGGCGTTTTACGAACTTGGCGAGGACGCGCTGGCGGTATCGCCTTTTGATACTTTTGGCACCGCCGAAGCGCTGCATCAGGCACTGACCATGCCGCGTGAAGAACGGCACGAACGCGCGGAGCGCCTGCGCCAGAAGGTGCGCTATGCGGATGTTAAACGCTGGTTTTATCAGCAGGTGGAAGATGCCTTGCGGCTGTCGAGCAGCCAGGAGAGAAATGCTTCTACGTCCGATACACCGGAGGCCATGATGTCCGCCGCTTCGCCAACGGCAGCAGGCATATCGGGCGACTGAACACCCAGGCCGACAGCATAACAGTCCCCGGCCTGGCGCAGTTGTCGCGCGGCACGCAGGGCATCTACGTCTGTGGTATCATCACCCAGGTAGATCGCCGCATCGAGACTGAATTCGCTGACGAGATGGCGAAAAGCCGTCCCTTTATCCGCCTCAACAGGGGGGCGCAGCTCGAAGACCATACGCCCATGAAACAGACGCAGACCCTGCGCATCAGCGATTTTTTCGATCACAGGGCGAAGCTGCTCGGCTGCCAGCGCAGGGTCATTGGTCTGGCGGTAATGAATGGAAAGTGTGGCGCCTTTGTCCTCAATCCATGCGCCGGGCACCAGACGGGGAGTCAGGGTCTGGATGGCGGCTTCCATAGCGGGGCGAAAGCGGGCTGCCGCCGGGTCTGGCAGGACTTCACCATTCTGCCACCGTTCCAGCCCATGATTGCCGATATAGACCATGCCGGTCAGGCCTACCCGGTGCTGGATGTCTGCGGCGGCTCTGCCAGAAACGGCGGCGACCAGCACACAGCAGGGCAGCAGGCTTTCCAGCAGCGCAAGATTGCGCGGTGTGACCTGGGCCTGATCCGGAATTTCGGTGATCGGGCTGACGGTGCCATCAATATCAGTAATTAACCCCAGGCGGCGGTGTGTGGCCAGGGGATGCAGGAGATCAGAGGTTGCATTTTTCCAGTGCGCCATGAGTAATGGAGATTAAAACCAACTATGGATACGGGAAAGGTGGTGACGGTAACGCTTAATCCGTCACTGGACAAGACATTAATTACGAATCATCTGAATATAGGCTATCACAACCGGGTGGCAGATACAACCCATCTGGATGCTGGCGGGCGCGGGGTGAATGTATCGCGGGCGCTGGATCGGTTGAATATGTCCACCCATGCACTGGTGTTATTAGGCGCAGATGCTATTGGTCATGCCTACCGGGGGCTGCTGTCCGAGGAACGTTTTCCGGCGGCAGTCCTGACCCGGCCGGGGCCAACCCGCAGCGATACCATCATTCTGGACAGGGGTGAGAACCTGGAAACCCACATCATTGATGAGGGGGCTGCTGGCACCCCGGAAGTGATGCAGAAGGTCACGGAACGGCTGCTGGAGGTTGTACGGCCCGGCGATAAGGTGGTCCTTGCGGGGCTGCTGCCCCGGGATGCCGCGCCAGACACGTATTTACAGCTTGCGCAGGCAGTTCAACAGGCGGAGGCTTACGTCACTGTGATGACCCGGGGCGAGGCGCTGGTGCAGGTTTTAAAGGCGAAGCCTGATCTGGTGGTGCTGACTCGGCTGGATGCTGAAACCCTGTTTAATTACCCGGTGCGCACCGACGCTGATATGATTTCCGGCGGCCACAAGCTGCGCGAAATGGGCGTCGCGGAAGCGCTGATCGTGGCTGAGGATTACACCAACGCGGTGCTGGTGGCCGGGGATGAAACCTGGATCACGGAGCTTCAGGAGGCCGGCCCAGGGACCGGCACCGGCGCAGTGGATGCGATGCTGGCGGGCTATCTGGCTGGCCTGCTGCAAGGGCTGCCCATCGCAGAGGCTTTTGGCCTGGGCGCAGCCAGCATGAACTATGCCGCGTCGCACATTGGCAATGTGTTTGGGACACTGGACGAAGTGCGGCCTTATCTGCACCGGGTCACGGTGAAGGCGGTTGAATCCAGAGCCGCGCTGCTGTGATTCCTGAAGCGGCGTCTTTGCTGCTCACATGGGCAGCCTGATGTAAGAAAAGTTCGGAGATGGGCAACTATAGAGTAGTTGCTCATCTCTTTTTTTGAGCAGGAGGTCACGATGCACGACCACGCTTCTCACCCGGAACACGACGCCCCGCCTCAGCCTCAGGGGCATGCGCATCACGCCGGGGCAGATTTGCCAGACAGCCACCAGCATCATGATCATGTGGATCACCGTGGGCACGAGGAGATGTTTCGCAGGCGGTTCTGGGTGTGCCTGCTGCTGACGATTCCGGTGCTGCTGTTCAGCCCCATGATTCAGGAGTGGTTTGGCTTCCGGATGCCGGAATTCCCCGGCAGCCAGTGGATTGGCCCTATCTTCAGCATCGTGATCTTTTTCTATGGCGGGGTGCCGTTTTTGCAGATGGCCGTGCCGGAGGTGCGCCGCCGCCAGCCGGGCATGATGCTGCTGATTGCGCTGGCGATCAGCGTGGCTTTTATTTACAGCCTGGGGGCCTTTGCCGCCGGGACGGGCATGAGCTTTTTCTGGGAAATGGCGACTCTGATTGATGTGATGCTGCTGGGGCACTGGCTGGAAATGCGCAGCGTGCGGCAGGCATCCGGGGCGCTGAGCGAACTGGCCCGGCTGATGCCCGATACTGCCGAACGGGTGGCGCCGGATGGCATGGTGCAGACGGTCTCTGCGGCTGACCTGCGCACGGGGGATGTGGTGCTGGTGCGTCCCGGTGCCAGCGTCCCGGCGGATGGCGAAGTGGTGGAAGGGCAGTCTGACGTCAACGAATCCATGATTACGGGGGAATCTGAGCCGGTGGAGAAGGCCCCAGGGCATGCGGTGATCGCCGGGACGATTAACGGCGATGGCAGCCTGCGCGTGCGCGTGACAGCCACTGGCGACGAAACCGCGCTGGCCGGGATCATGCGGCTGGTGGAGGAGGCTCAGCAGAGCAAATCCAATACCCAGATTCTGGCGGATAAGGCGGCGGGCTGGTTGTTCTATATCGCGCTGGCTGTGGCGATCCTGACGGCGGTGCTGTGGACTGTGGCGCTGGGGTTTCAGGTGGAAGTGATTGAGCGCGTGGCAACGGTGCTGGTGATTGCCTGCCCGCACGCGCTGGGGCTGGCGATTCCGCTGGTGGTGGCCATCAGCACATCGATGGGGGCGCGCAGCGGTATTCTGGTGCGCGACAGGCTGGCGCTGGAACAGGCCCGTGACGTGGACATCGTGATCTTTGACAAGACCGGCACGCTGACCGAAGGCCGCTTTGGGGTGACGGACATGCTGGCGGTGAACGGCTGGGGTGAAGGCCGTGCCCTGGCACTGGCGGCGGCGGTGGAAGGCGACTCGGAGCATCCGATTGCCAGGGGGATTCGCCAGAAAGCGGAGGAAATGGCAGCGCCCGCCGTCGAGGTCAGCAGCTTTGAGGCGATTAAGGGGCGGGGTATCCGGGCTGTGTACGAGGGGCAGAAGGTGCATGTGGGCGGGCCGCGCCTGCTGGAGATGCTGGATATCACCCCGGCTGATGAGGTGGCGGCGTTTGCAGAGCAGGCCGGGGCCGGCGCGCAGTCGGTGATTTATATGGTGGTGGAGCAGGCGATTGTGGCGGTGTTCGCGGTCGCAGACGTGATTCGCGCAGAAAGCAAGCAGGCGGTGCAGCAGCTTCGGGAGATGGATATTGAGGTGGCGATGCTGACCGGCGACAGCGAACCTGTAGCGCAGGCGGTGGCGCGGGAACTGGGGATCGAAACGGTGTTTGCCGAAGTGCTGCCAGAGCACAAGGATCAGAAAGTGATCGCGCTGCAGCAGCAGGGCAAAAAAGTTGCAATGGTGGGCGATGGTGTCAACGACGCCCCGGCCCTCAGCCGCGCGGATGTTGGCATCGCGATTGGCAGCGGCACCGATGTAGCCATCGAATCCGCCGGGGTGATTCTGGTCCGAAGCAGCCCGCTGGATGTTGTTAAGGTGTTCCAGCTCAGCCACGCCACCTACCGTAAGATGATTCAGAATCTGGTGTGGGCCACAGGCTATAACATCGTGGCACTGCCGCTGGCGGCCGGCATTCTGGCCCCGGTAGGCATTCTGCTGTCGCCGGCCATCGGCGCGGTGTTTATGTCACTCAGCACGATTATTGTCGCGCTCAACGCCCAGACTCTGCGCCGGGTGGCGCTGGGAACGGCGCATTAATCTCAAACTGAATCTTCATGCGCTGCGGGTCATGTTCGGCCAGTTCAAAACCCTGGCTAAAGTCTGACAGGGGCAGCCGGTGCGAGATCAGCGGCGCCACCTGGATGGCCCCGCTCTGGATGAGCGCGATGCTTTCATGAAAGGTGCGATTGACCGCGAAGCTGCCGATAATGGTCAGATCGCGCCGGAAAACATCGTAAGGGATGAATGCGACGCGCTGGCCCGGCGGCACCACCCCGAAAAGCCACAACTTGCCGCGCGGCCGCAGATAGCTGAAGGCGTCTTCAACCACCTGTGGCACGCCGGTGGCATCCGCGACGATATCAAACCCGGAAAAGCCGTGCAGCGCAGCCGTGTCTGTGGCCAGCACGGGTTCGATACCGCCCAGGCTGGCCGCGATTTCGAGACGGTAGGGCACCCGGTCCGTGATGACGACGCGGGCCGCCCCGGCGCGATGCAGCGCCTGCGCCACCAGACAGCCCATCGGCCCCGCCCCGAACACCAGCGCAGAATCGCCGGGCTGCACCTGGACGCGCTTTAGCCCCCACACCACGCACGCCAGCGGCTCGACCAGCGCGGCATCCGCAAAGGACAGATCGCCAATGGCAAAGACGTTGCCTTCTGGCGCCGTGACGTATTCCGCAAACGCGCCGTCACGGGTCACGCCGATGGCGGCCAGATTTTCGCACTGGTTGGGTTCGTTGCGCTGGCAGGCCGGGCAGCGGTTGCAGGGGATGTTGGGATCCGCCGTTACGCGGTCACCGGGCTTAAAGCGTGTCACATTGTCGCCAACCGCCGCCACGACGCCGCTGAATTCGTGGCCGGGGACCAGCGGGTACTGCGCCTCGTATTCGCCTTTGAGGATGTGCAGGTCTGTGCCACAGATGCCCGCCGCCTGTACCGTGATCAGCACATCATCCGGGCCGGGCTGCGGCACTGGCAGATTCGCCAGCAGGGCGGTGTGGGGTTTTTCGATGCGTCCGGCTTGCATAGGCGGTTCTCCTGCTGTCTGTTTAATAATCTATCTTTTCGCTGATTTTAAAAGCGTCGTCCTGAGGATCGTAACCCAGAATATCGCGCGCGGCAGAGATGTCGAGCTTTTTGTGCTGGTTGTTCGACAGCCCGTTAAAGACGCCGAAGCGCAGATCATCCGGCGCGTCAATGCAGGCGATGATGAGCCGCATCACATCTTCATAGGTGATGCAGCGTGACAGCATGTCGGGGTCGGTGACGGTGCGGATACGCTCGTGATTGGTCACCCAGCCAAACCGCAGGCACAGGCATGACAGATTGTGCTGATCCGCGTACACCTGGGCGACAGCTTCGCCCCAGACTTTGGTCGCGCCGTAGAGGTTGCCGGGGTGGGTGAGCATATCCGTGCGAAGCTGGACATCCTTCGGATAGCCGTTGCCGGTGTTGATGCTGCTGGCGAAAATGACGCGGCGGCAGCCCGCCAGACGCGCCGCCTCGAAGACGTGAAACGCGCCGATGATGTTAAGGGGGAGCAGGGTTTCCCAGGTGGCATAGGTGCGCCGGTCCGCCGCCAGATGCACCACCGTATCCACCCCCTCGCAGGCGGCAGTAAACTGGTCCTGATCAGTAATGTCCATGTTGATGAAGGGTGCGGTGTGCGAATATTCGGGCTGGCGGATATCGGCCAGGACCAGGCTGTAACGCTCTGCTGGCAGGTTCTGTGCCAGAAAGCCGCCTATTTCGCCCGCCGCCCCGGTGATAAGAACTTTTCCGGATGACATCGATGTTTTGTCTCCTGTCTGCTGAAGTGATTAAGGCCATTGCTGCGGTTCAGGCTGGATTGTATCGGCAAAGTGGCATCGTGCGACTGACCAATCTGCCGCTGGTCTGCTGCCTGCACCCTGATGATGCGCTGATCTTACCGCATGGCGCTGTGATCTGCGGTACAATGCCGCCCAGGATTTGCGACCATAGAGGGAGTGCATCGCTATGACGGACGATCTTCTGATGTTTGTGGGCACCTATACCAGACCGGTGCCGGAAACCGACAACAAAAGCGAGGGGATTTATGCTTACCGGCTTGACCTGACTACCGGCGCGCTGGCTCAGGTGGGAACCACCGGCGGCATCGAGCATCCGGCTTATCTGGCGATTGACCCGCAGCAGCGCTATCTGTACGCCGTGAGCGAGGTGGACGCGCAGGGGGCGGTGTGCGCCTTTGCGCTGGACCGGGCCAGCGGCGGCCTGGAATTTCTGAATTACCAGCCCTCGCAGGGGATGGGGCCGTGCCATGTCTGGGTGGATGGCACCGGCAGATGGGTGTTTGTCGCCAATTATCGTTCTGGCTCTGCGGCTGTGTATCCTGTGCTGGAAGATGGTCGCCTGGGCGAAGCCGCCGACATTGTCCAGCATCTGGGGTCCAGCGTGAACGCGGCGCGGCAGGAAGGGCCACACGCGCACTGCATTATGACCGACCCGGCCAGTGAGTTTGTGCTGCTGGCGGACCTGGGAATCGACAAGCTGATGGTTTACCAGTTCGATCAGGCGGCAGGCAAGCTGACCCTGTCGTCGTGGGCGCAGGCCGCGCCCGGCGCCGGGCCGCGACACATCGAATTTCATCCTTCCGGGCGCTACTGCTTTCTGATCAACGAACTGGACTCCACCCTCACGGCCTATGCCTATGCGGATGGCGTGCTGCGCGAACTGCAAACGGTGCCCACGCTGCCCGCAGATTTTGATGGCCAGAACACCACTGCGGCGGTGCATGTGTCGCCGGATGGCCGCTTTGTCTATGGCTCTAACCGGGGGCACGACACGATTGCGATTTTTGCCTTTGATGCAGACGGCGGCACGCTTACGCCAGCGGGGCATGTATCCTCGCAGGGGAAAAACCCGCGCGATTTTATTATCGACCCGACAGGCAAATTTCTGATCGCCGCCAATCAGGACAGCCACACGATCTATACCTATGCCATCGACCCGGCAACCGGCGGCCTGACCCCTACCGGGCACAGTGCCAGCGTGCCGATGCCGGTCTGCCTGAAGGTGCTGCCGGCCAATCCGTAACCGATCAGACCTGCACTAGTGCCGCCCAGTAGCCTTCTTCGGCGGGGGTGCGCAGGGGCAGAAAATGATCGTCCACCACGTTGCCAGCTTCGGCGCTGTCCTGCCAGCGGCTTCGGCGAATATCCAGCCAGCGCACCCGGGGCAGGGTGGCGGCGGCGGAGATATCCAGCAGAACATCGCCGCCATCCGGGAAAAAGACGGCGTACTCGACACCCGGCTGTGCGATGCAGTAGGCTTCGTTCCAGGAACGATTCGCCAGCAGGTCATTGTGTGGCTCGCACTGAAAGATGGTCATTGCGTCGGTGATCATGCGCATGGATTGGATGTGCGCCTGCGCAATGACAGCCAGTCCCATCCCGGAGGGCGGCCGGTGAAAACGCGATGACGCCAGCCCGCCGAAAATATTGCGCCAGAAGCGTTCCTGAGCGTCGCGGGTGGACCCGAAGTGGCCGGTGTTGGCGCCGTAAATCTTGACGCTGTTGATGGGGCGGATATGCCCGGAGTCGCGGATGCGCTGGCGCATGGCCTGCATGTTGGACCAGTGTTCGCCGGCGCTCCGGTGGTTGTTCTGCGAGATGTCGATAAAGCTGTACAGTTCAGGGTGATCGATGGTGGCGCTGTGCTGCGGGTCTGCCAGACTCCAGGCATCCCACATTTCAGTCAGGTGGACAGCCACGCCCATTTCAGATGCTTTCTGGCGGATATATTCGGCCCAGTAGCGGCCCCATTCTGGCGATTCGTTGGTTTCGTTGTCCATGCAGTACAGCACATTGCCATAGGGCAGGCTGAGCGCGAGCAGTTGATCAACAAACCGGTGCTGGTAAGGCAGCACGACCCGGTTATTTTCCAGCGCGGGCACAGACCGGAAAAAGGCGTTTTCGCGCTGGTTGGGGTGCGTCTCGATGGTCTCGACCAGACCGGACTGCTGGGCGGTGTAGTTGACGTTGTTTTTCGGGTTGAAGGGATTATCCTGCCAGGGGGCGCGGGCAAAATCGAAGCGATCCCACACCTCAATCTGGAGGATGATATCGCGCTCGTGGGTCAGCTTCAGGAAATGCTCGAAGCGCTGCCAGTACGCCTCGCCCATCTGGTTGAGGTCATACAGGCCGGTCTGCGAATTTCGCTCAAACGGCCACACATCGCCCTCATCGCGGCTGGACATGGTACAGCGTACGTAATTGCCGCCAACGGATTGCAGCAGATCGAGGTGCGCCTGAAGATCGGGAATCTGGAACAGGTTATCCTCGATACTGCCGCCCAGCAGCAGGACAGGCTGGCCTTTGTACTGCCAGTAGAACGGATTCTGAGCATAAGGCTGGATGCGGTCTGTAGGGGTCATGGTGTCTCCTGCAAAATATGCGGCGCGCTTTGTTTCATGATAACGTGTTTAGGCGTGCTGCCGCCAAATACGATAGTATTGCCGCATTGCAGACCATGCTGCAGCGAAAGGGTAGGCAGTTTGAAGAAGATTCTGATTACAGGCGCCGCTGGCCGTATTGGCCGGGTCGTGACGGAGGGCCTGCGGCAGACGGGCCGCTATGAAGTGGTCGCCACAGACGTGACGCCGGACCCGGCACAGGACATTCAACCGCTGGATGTGCAGGATTTTGACGCGCTGCGGGCCGCGCTGGCCGGGGTGGATGTGGCGCTGCACCTGGCCTGGTTTATGAAATCTGAAGCGTTTTACGAAAAGATCGTGCCGGTGAATATCGTTGGTACGTACAATCTGTACGAAGCAGCCCGGCTGAATGGGGTGCAGCGGGTGATTTTTGGCAGTTCAAACCACGCCACCGGGTATTATCGGGTTGAGGAACAGGTGACGCCGGAGATGCCGATGCGCCCGGATTCGTTGTACGGGCTGGGCAAGTGCTGGGGCGAACTGGTGGGCAGGCTGTACGCCGATAAATACGGTATATCTTCGATCAATATCCGGATCGGCAACTTCAGCGCAGACGACAGGCCGCACAACCTGCGCGCCGCGCGCATCTGGATCAGCCACCGGGACATGGTGCAGCTTATCCTGCGCTGTATCGAAGCTGATCCCACGATTGATTATTTAACGCTGTATGGCACCTCCGCCAACAGCCGAAGCTGGTATCAGATTGATGACCTGGAAAACCTGATCGGCTATGCGCCACTCGACGACGGCGAAACCTACGTCCCGGATATTCTGCGCGATAATCCCGATGCGCGTGACGATCACGAATTTCAGGGCGGACGATCAGCCCAGCGCAGGGATAGCTGAGCTGTGCAGGTGTTTCACAAAAATAAAAACAGCCGCGCCTGTTCCGGCACGGCTGCTGTCTGAAAGCACCGTTATTCGCTGACTTTTTCGCCTGTGGTCAGGCGTTCAATCAGGGTATCAGCATCCGGCGGGTTTTCCGCGATGATCTGTATCGCCAGGCATTCGCGGGGGTCCGGGTGCGATAGTTCCACCCGAGCAGCCGCCCCTGCGTACAGTTCATTGACGAACAGTTCAATCTCGTCCTTAAGCGCGGCAAAGATTTCCGGTGTGTTGGGGGTTTTCAGCCGGTCCAGAAACATGACTTCGGCTGTCGTGGTATCCACTACCGGATTACCGAGGGTGCGCTCTGCCTGAAGTTTCTGGCCTGCGAGCAGGGTCAGCCGGAAGGCGGTGCGCAGGGCCTCCGGGAGTGTATCCGGCATCTGGCGTTTGCGGATGTACTGCACGCCGGGGCGCCCGGCATTGACATTTACGGCATAATCCGCCTCATCGCCAATCAGGAGAATCCCCGGCCCATCGATGACGTGCCGGTAGTCCGCCGCGTCAATGAGCATGCCCTCTACGGCCTGCCGCTGGATCCAGCGCTGAAACACGGGAGTTACTTTTTCAAGTTCCAGGTCTGTAAAGCCGCTGAGGAAGTACCTGACACTCAATCGTTTTGGCAGCAGCATAGTGGTTTTCCTTCCTAGCTTGTAATCATGCCGTTGACACGGGCTTCGGCAGTGTGGGTGGCTTCGATAAACAACTGTGCTTCTTCGACCACGCGATGAGCTGCGTGCTGGTCCGGGCTGGCCGGCGGGTTTTCATGCCGGTTAAAGAAGTATTCTGCGAATTTGCCTCGGGCGAACCTGTCGAAGAACAACTGAGTATCGTAAAAGCGCGTGCGGAATTCACGCACGATTTCATCCGGTTCCTGGCCCACATTGGGGTACTGGGTACGGATCAGCGCGCGCGCCGCCAGCAGCATGGCCTGGTAAGCCTTCTGATCCGCCAGGGCATACTGGCTCTCGTCCAGCGCGACCAGCGATTCAAAATGCGCGGATTCTGCCTTGATAATTTCCATCGAAAACAGGGACACCACCTCACCGGCGCATTCACCAACGCCGATGTCGTCGATGGTGTAGGTGCGTGAATCGCCCCAGTCACGGAAGAACAGCGGATTTTCCTCGTAATCGGGAACTGCCAGAAACGGCTCGAAGATGGCCTTGATTTCTTTTCTGCCCAGCCGCTTGACCCATGCCTGGAAGCTTTCGCCGCGTTCGCGGTCCTGCACATAGCGGTTGGTGATGGCATCCAGCAGGTCCGGGATGTTTTTAGAGGGCACGGCACCCAGGGCCAGGCCATAGCTACCGGCGTTTTCTGTCCACTGGCCCCCCAGCACGACCTGGAAATGCGGCACTTTATAGTTGCCAGCGCGACGGCTGTTGCCAAAGAAGCCAATATCAGCGACATGATGCTGGCCGCAGGAATTAAAGCAGCCACTGATTTTGATCTTGAGTTCCTTGATAGCGTCCGGCATGGTGGCATTTTTCGCGCTCAGGCGGCGGCGCAGTTCCCCGGCCAGCCCGCGCGACGATGCGATGCCCAGCTTGCAGGTGTCTGTGCCGGGGCAGGAGGTGATATCCACGATGGTGCCGGCGCCGGCTTCGCCCAGGCCGATGGCCTTCAGTTCTTCGTACACCGCTGGCAGGTCTGCATCCGACACCCAGCGCAGCACCATGTTCTGCTCTACGGTCGTGCGCACACTGTCCCCTACATATTTGCGGGCGATATCGGCCAGTTGAAACATCTGGCGCGAGGTAAGGTCGCCCAGGGGCAGGTTGATCGTCACGACGCTGTAACCGGGCTGCCGCTGCGCATAGACGTTGGTTTCGTGCCATTCGCGAAAGCCTTCTGGCACGGGCGCGCCGTTGAGCGAGAACCCGGTGCGGGCGGGTGTTTCCTCGTATTCTGCCACGTCCTTCAGGTATTCTGTCCAGCGGCTGTCATAGGGCAGCTTTTCCCGTTCTTCCAGCACCAGGCGGCGGAATTCCTCGATGCCAAGCTGGGCCACCAGAAACTTGATGCGGGCGCGGTTGCGGTTGCGTTTTTCACCCAGGCGGGCAAACACACGGGCGGTGGCCTGCGAAAGCGGCAGGATTTCCTCTTCCGGCACAAAATCGCTGAGCAACTGGGCCTGATGTGGTACGGGACCCAGACCGCCGCCGACAAACACGGCAAACCCGCGCTTCAGCTCGCCATCGACTTCCTTTACGCGGGCCAGAAAGCCCATGTCGTGCATGTTGACCAGCGCGCAGGCGTGACCTTCGCAGCCGGAGAAGGCGATCTTGAATTTGCGCCCAAAGTCCTGGGTGTCCTCATGTCCCAGCAGGAAGGTGGTGGTGGCCTGCGAATAGGGCGTGACATCGAAGGTCTGGTCGCGGCAGACACCGGCCAGCGGGCAGGCGGTGACATTGCGGACGGAGTTGCCACAGGCTTCCTGCGTGGTCAGGCCGACGGCGGCCAGACGGCGCATAAGATCGGGCGTATCTTCGATGTGCACATAATGAAGCTGGAAATCCTGCCGGGTAGTGACGTGCAGGATGCCATCCGAATATTCATCCGCCAGCTCGGCCAGCACTTCCATCTGCCGGATCGTCAGCCCGCCATAGGGAATCTTGATGCGCTGCATACCGGGCGCATCCCACATCGTATCCGGCCCTTTGGTCAGATCGGCGGATGGGTAAAGAAGCTGGCGAGTCTGGATGCCGTCGTGGCGCTGGCCATTGTCATAGCGCTGGCCATAGGTGCCCCGGCGCAGGCGGGTTTCAGCAAAAACCTTTTCATCGATCTTACCCTGCTTTCGCAGTTCTATCTGACCTTCAAAAATATCAATTTCCTGCGCCCAGTCTTCGGGCATTTCCCCCTGCAGAATATCTTTCCATGTATTTTCAGTCATATCTCTCCTCCCACAACAGGTGATGTGATTGTGCGTTATCTATGGCCCCGGCGACTGCTGGCATAAGATCAAACCACTGTGTCCCTGCTGCACGCAGCCGGACAACTTCGCCGATCACTACCGTCGCGGGCGATTGAATCTGATGGTCGGCAGCAAGCTGAGGCAGATGCTGTACCGGGCCTTCGACGACCCGCTGAAATGCAGTTGTGCCGCGTTCGATGATGGCGGCGGGGGTTTGCGGATGCAGCCCGGCCTGTACGAGACGCTCCACAATCTGTGGCAGCCTGCCGACGCCCATCAGCAGGACCAGCGTGCCCCCAAGCCGCGCCAGCGCTTCATAATTGATGCTTGTCTCGTCCTTGGTCGGGTCTTCGTGCCCGGTCATTACGGTAAAGCTGCTGCTCAGGTGGCGGTGGGTGAGGGGGATGCCGGCGTAGGCAGGCACCGCATAGGCACTTGAAATGCCCGGCACCATCTCGAAGGGCACCCCTGCCTGATGACAGGCCAGTGCTTCTTCGCTGCCCCGGCCGAACACCAGCGGATCACCGCCTTTCAGCCGCACGACCTGTTTCCCCAGCAGCGCATGGCTGATGATGGCATCATTGATGCTGGCCTGATCCAGCCGGTGTTTTGCGGGGGCCTTGCCCGCGTTCACCAGTTCGGCATCGGGCCGGGCTTCGTCCAGCAGTTCCGGTGGAATCAGCCGGTCAAAGATGATGACATCCGCTGTCTGAATCAACCGCAGGCCCTTACGGGTGATAAGCTCCGGGTCGCCCGGGCCTGCGCCAACGAGATAAACCTTGCCAACGGTCATGCCGCAGCCTCCTTGGCCCTGCTCAACCAGAGATTGCAGGGTGCTTTGCAGGGAACAGAATCAGCAGGCGATGTGCCATAGTGCCATGTGGCGTGGCGCACACAGCCGCCGCACACGCTGCTGACTGTCTGTTCGATCATTTCGGATGGGGTATGGTGAATGTTCTGAAACATGCCTGTCTGGCGCTGGCTGAGCGTCTCCAGCGACTCCAGTACAAGGCTGCCGCTGCGGTTCCTGGCCCAGTCCACCAGCGCGCCGGGGTAGACCGTCTCGACCACAGCGGGCAGCATGTGGGGCGCTGTGATGGGCACCTTCCAGCCGCCGGGCAGGTCGCAGGATGTCGCCAGCGGGCGAAACGGATTTTCCCGCACGAAGGCCCGCAGCCGGGCAGGGTCATCAAACGTGATGGTCGCATCCGTGCTGGTGAGGGGACGCACTTCGGCGGGAGTCAGTTCAAGCTGGCCGAAGCGCAGCACCCCGGCTGCCTGCACCGCCGCGATCAGTTCCGCCGCGCCAAAGGCCGGGAAGCCCTGCCAGGGGGTATGCGATGGCGCCACATCAAAAGCGAGGCCGGTATCGCGTGCTAGCTCAAGAATCAGGCGGCAGATGACCTCATCCGTGCCGACCGGGTCGGTGTAATAGACCGTGCGCCCCTTCACGCTGGCAGGCTGGGGGCTGTCCGGCGGAATCCCCAGGGCTGCCGGTACATCGATGCCCACGTGCGAGCCAGGGGCCAGAAAAAATGGCACCGCGATAACCATTGGCGCCTGGGTGGTGGTGTAAATGCTGGGAATATCCGGGTCATCATCAAGATAAACATCCACCACTTCCGCCACCATGCCAGCGGCGCGTAACCTGTCGGCCTGCTGCCGGGCGACGATGCGGCTTTCCGGGCTGCGGCGCGTGCCATGACCAATCACGGCGACGGCCACCTGATCGGGCGCGAGGGCGCTGGCGGCCAGTGCGTCTTCCACACGCTGGCGAACAATAGCGGTGGTGCTGGGATGCTCGCCCAGGGTGCGGGTATAGTGAATCGTGCGGCCGTCGCGCCGGGTGATCGCCCCGTGCAGGTTCATCTCCGCCGGGATGACGGTGGCGGAAAAATAACCTGTGGCCGTAAACACGGGCACCACCACAATCTCTGTCGATTCCAGTGTATCGAATACCTGCTCGAATGAAGGGGATTCTTTCCAGAAGCAGGCGGTGACTTCGTCCGCCACGCCCCAGGCGCGCAGTTGATCCACATACGACCACACCAGCCCGGCCGTGTGCGGGCTGATGTGCGAACCGTGCCCGGCCAGCACCAGCGCGGTCATTGGTTCATCTCCCAGGCTTCTACCAGTTGATGCAGCCGCTGGTGGGCGGCTTCGGTCTGCTGCTGGCTGACCATGCTGAGCACATCGGAGGCGAGGATGGCCTCGTAAAGCTGCTGGCGCTGCGCGGGTTGTACGCGCTCCAGAATGCGCGGGCGCAGTTCGCCCAGCCACTGCGCCAGCACCGCATATTCGTCGCCCAGGGCCTGTTCGATCTGCTGCTTCAGATGGCGCGCCAGGGCAGGGGAACTGCCGCCGGTGCTGAAGGCGATGGTCAGCGGCGGGCGGTGGATGGCGGCCATGCTGGCAAAATCGGCGCCGTCGGGTTGATCGACGATGTTGACCAATGCACCGACAGCACGGGCGTCTGCGGCCACCTGCTGGTTGACCTGTGGGCTGCTGGTGGCGGCGAATACCAGCAGCGGATGATAGGCTGCCAGCATCCCTGGGGCATAATACTGCTGATCCCACAGCACGTTTTCATGCGCGATCAGCGGTTCAAAAGCGGGGGTTACCTGCGGGCTGATGACCACCACGCGCGCGCCAGCATGCAGTAAATCTGCCGCTTTGCGCGCAGCCACCCTGCCCGCGCCGACGATGACGCAGGTTTTTTCCCCCAGGTTTAACATGACCGGATACCCGCTCATCGCCTTATGCCTGTCTCACACACTGCCTAACGCTGCCCCGCCGCATCTTCAACCAGGGTGACATGAATACCGCATTCCGTCTTCTGATGTTTGACCCAGCGTCCGCTGCGCAGGTCCTCACCTTCGGTCACCGCCTGGGTGCAGTGCGTGCAGCCAATGCTCGGATACCCCTGGTCGTGCAGTGCATTATAGGGCAGATCATGGGCGTGAATGTAGGTCCAGATCATTTCCTCCGTCCAGTTGGCGAACGGGCACAGCTTGACGATGTTATAACGCGCATCCCATGCGATGACGGGCGTGTTAGCGCGGGTGGGCGACTGGTCGCGGCGCAGGCCAGTGACCCAGGCACCATAACCAGCCAGTGCCTTTTTCAGGGGCACTGTCTTGCGCATGTGGCAGCATTGATCCGGCTGGCGCTCCCACAGGCGATCTCCATAGGTTTCTGCCTGCTGCTGTGGGGTCAGTTCTGGCCGGACCCGGATCAGATTCAGATCAAACAGCGTCTCGACCTGATCAATCAGCGCATAAGTTTCCGGGAAGAGAAAGCCTGTGTCGAGGGTGATGATGGGGGTGTCTGGCGCGATCTCGTGGAGCATGTGCAGCGTGACGATGCCTGTCGGCTGAAAGCTGGTCACCACAGCCAGTTCCTGACCGTAATGCTTGGCTGCCCAACTGAGAATGTCCTGTGGGGAGGCGTGTTCAAAATCCTGCTGCAGGTTAGCAATCTCATCAGGCGATATGGGATATGAGGCGGTCATGTAGTCTCTCCAGGGTGCGACAGACACGGCTGTTTCCACAAGTATCAATCTCTTTCTGCCTGCCAACCGTAAACAAAAAAGCCCCGGTTATCCGGGGCACTTACGCCAGCAGGCCAGCGGCCTTTTCAGGCATGCGAAACCGGATAACTCCGTTGGTGGAGCATCTGACAGCACAGACAACAACAACACATTGTGACCATAGGGCCAGTTTTCCGGTTCATGACTTACCCTGACAAAAACAAAGCCCCGTTCGGATTCGTTCGGGGCTTTGGTGAACAGCTTAGGCTAAATGGTACGCACGCAGGTCAGCACAACGTCACCGAACGATCCGTTTCCGGTGAAAATTCACAACACAGACAACAAATACAGGTAATGCTGTGGGACTGCATGTTTGCCTCTTTTTTCACAACTTGTAGCATCATAACGTAAGGTGACATTTGTGTCAACAAATTGGTTGAAGTTTTTTTACGTATTATCCGACAGGGGTCAGCAGGGTTTTGACGCCGCTTCGGTCTTCAAAGGTCTGGAAGGCGCGTTCCCAGTCTGTGATCGGAAACGTGCTGCTGATCAGCGGCGCAGTATCTACCACCCCCGCCGCCAGCAGCTTCAGTGCTTTATCCCAGGCTGAAGGCACGCTGGCGTTGCTGCCCGTGACGACCAGTTCCTTGTAGCAGACCTGATCCATGTCCCAGGCGATGGGCCTGCCGAACAGACCAATCTGCACATAGCGCCCGCGCCGGCGCACAAGCTGAAGAAGCTGGGCTGCTGCCGCGCCCGCGCCGGAACATTCATACACCACATCGGCCCCCAGGTCCTCCTGCGTGATATCCGCGATCAGAGTTTCCGGCGTGTCGTGCTGTACGTTCAGGACGTGATCTGCGCCCAGGGTGCGTGCCAGCGCCAGACGATGCGCATCGGCATCTGTGCCCAGCACGACGGCGACTGCCCCGGCCGCCTTGATCACCTGCAGGGTCAGCAGGCCGATGGCCCCAGGGCCAGCAATCACAGCGACATCGCCGGGGGCGATGGTGGGCACGCTCAGTACGGCATGTACAACACAGGCCAGCGGCTCGGTAAGCGCTCCGGCCTGAAAATCGACCTCTGGCGGCAGCAGGTGAATATTGCCTGCCGGGACGACGACATACTGAGTGAATCCGCCGTTGACGCCGGAGCCAATCGACAGGCGGTTGAGGCACAGATTGGCCTGCCCGCGCCGGCAGTACATGCAGGTGCCACAGGTGGCGTAATAGGTTTCTGTCGTCACTCGTAAACCGGGCTGCAGGGTGGTGATGTCTGGCGCGACTTCCGCGATTTCCCCGGCGACTTCGTGACCCAGCACCACCGGCGGACGCGAACGAAATTCATCCTTGTAGATGTGCAGATCAGTGCCACAGATACCGGCGGCTTGTACCCGGATTTTGACCTGGCCGGGGCCGGGGACAGGTTCCGGAATGTCGCGCAATTCGATATTGCCGACCCCTGGGGCCACCTTCATAACCGCTTTCATGGCATGGTTTTCCTTTCCTGCGGCTGTGCGATCGCAGCCTGTCAGACCAGCAAATCAGAGTGCTGTGTTCTGTGGGAAATGATCATAATGCTGCAGATCGATAACGCGCCCGCCAACTGCCCAGGCGGCCAGCCCACTTTCCGATAACAGGCTGTTGGTTTCGTAGCAGTGAGTCAGCAGCGTTTCCAGCCCATCGACAAACGTCAGCTCGCTGTCGCCTGCGGGCTGGGTACGCAGCAGGTCCGGTGGGAAATCCACAATGGCCGGGGCGGATTCCTGCGCGCCATTGACGCAGAGCGTGTGCGCACTGGCGGCCCGGATGCCACAAACGACAGGTTGGCCAGTCTGTACCGCATCGACACACTGCCAGATTTTCCCCATGCCGGTGGCGAAGGGATCGCCATAGACTTTCTGGCGGCCATCGTGAAACTGCGCCACGATATCGGTCCCCTCATTCTGGTTAAAGTGCACCACCGCTTCTTCAAATGCATATTCAAAAATCGGATTCACAGTATTTTCTGTGGCGTGTGTCGCATAAAAGAGGATTTCTGCGCCGCTGTCTGTCATGACGCGGATGGCCGCTGTATCATAATTTTCAATCGGGTTGGCGCGGAACAATTCCGCCTGCACGCTGACTGGCTGTGCGCTGGTGTCTGTAGCCTCACCGAGAACATACAGCATGTTGTGCAGATAATGGGCGGCGGCGTTGCCTGCCGGGCTGTCCAGCACCCAGGTGCCGTCGTCCATAGCGACGCGGCCCGCCCATTGATTGCGGCCATAATACACGGCCGGGCGCGGCCAGTACACGCGCGATTTCAGCCGGACAGGCCGGCCCAGGTCGCCGCGCATAATATCCGCTTTCAGTGCCTGGATGGCGCCTGAAAATGACCACTGATAACCGATGGCGACAAAGCCCGGCGCCTGCGCTTCTGCCTGGGCCATGCGACGAGCATCCTGAATCGTGGCACACAAGGGTTTTTCGCACAACACACTGGCACCGGATTCGAGGCTGGCAATCGTCTGGGGCATGTGCAGTTGAATAGGAGAGGCAATGCAGATCATATCGGCGCGGTTGGTCGCCACAAAATCAGACAGTGCCGGATAGATCGGAATATCGCGCGCCTGCAGCTCTGCCAGGTACCTGCAGCGTTCGGGGTACGGATCGACCACCCCGACCAGCTGCACCCTGTTCTGTGGATTGCTGAGTAGTTCGTTCAGGTAATAAGTGCCGTACCCGCCCGCGCCGACCAGGGCGACACTCACTGTCTGCTGCATAATGGACCTCCGGTGGATGTGGTTCCGTACCTTCTCGCCTGCTATATTATGTGGCAGAAAACAGGATGTAAATAGACAAGGAGACCACATGGCCGGTTCATTGAACGAAAAAGTCGCGCTTGTCACCGGGGCAGGGGGTGGCATCGGACGAGGCATTGCCCTGCGTTTTGCCAGCGAGGGGGCGAAAGTTGGCGTGCTGGATATTACAGCAGGGGGCGTCGAGGAAACCGTCCAGCTTATCACGTCGCAGGGAGGGACGGCGGAAGCGCTGGTATGTGATCTGCGGGACCCGGCCCAGGTGACGGACAGCGTGGCGCGGATGCTGGCCGCTTTTGGACGAATCGATGTGGTGATGAACAACGCCGCTGTCATGCCATCCGGCACGCTGCACCAGACTTCGCTGGAAGACTGGGACGCGGCCTTTGATGTCAATGTGCGCGGCGCATACCTGATTTGCCGTGAAGTGATCCCGCATATGCTGGCCAGCGGCGGCGGCAGCATAATTCACATGGCCTCCGTTACAGGCATGCTGGGGCTGCCGGGAATCGCGGCGTACAGTGCGACCAAAGGCGCGCTCATTTCTCTGGCGCGGGCCATGTCGACGGATTATGCCCAGCATGGTATCCGGGTCAACACCGTGGCCCCCGGCACCATCGATTCCCCCATGCTGCACGATTTTCTGGCCCAGCAGCGGGACCCGGCGCTGCGCCGCAGGGAATTTGATGAGATGCACCCGATTGGACGTGTGGGGCGCATTGAAGAAGTCGCCAGCGTGTGTGTCTTTCTCGCCTCAGATGACGCCAGTTTTGTGACCGGCGCCAATTATACGGTGGACGGCGGACTGAGTGTGAAGGGGACGCAGCCACAGGATTAACGTGGAAAGGCGCAAATAATCTTTTGATTTTGACCGGAAATTAACTGGAAAATAAGCGTTCTGCTGTCCTGCGCTGTTTTATTGTACAGGCCAGGGCAGCAGAGGCGCTGTGTTGTAAACCATCTGATCGGAGTTCGCGATGAAAATTACGGCGATTGAAAGCCTGCGCTGGGCAGAATACCCGCGCCTGGTGGTGGTGCGCGTGCATACCGATGCCGGTATTATCGGGCTGGGGGAAGCTGTCGATAAAGTGCCGGGGACGCTGGGCGCGCTGCACGGCACGATTGCGCCGCTGGTGCTGGGGCAGGATGCGCTCGATATTGAAGGGCTGTGGCATTTCGTGATGGACAACATCATGTATCACGGCTATGCCGGGGCGGAAATCCGGGCGCTGTCTGCACTGGAAGTCGCCTTGTGGGATATTCTGGGCAAGCATTACAACGCGCCGCTGTATCATCTGCTGGGGGGCAAGGTGCGTAATCTGGTACCGACCTATAACACCTGCATCGGATTTGGCCCGATTCAGGATTACCAGCAGTGGCACGAGGATGCCGGGGTGCTGGCAAAAAGCCTGCTGGATGATGGCATCAGCGCCATGAAAATCTGGCCGTTTGACCGCTTCAGCGAGCGCAGCTTTGGCCAGTATATCCGCCTGAGCGACATCGAAGAAGGGCTGCGGCCCATCCGGCAGATTCGCGAGGCGGTGGGCGATGCAATGGAAATTGGTATCGAATTTCACTTCCGCTGGAATCGCGCCAGCATGGAGCGCATCGCGCGGGCGCTGGAGCCATATGATATTCTCTTTCTTGAGGACGTAATGCACGCGGTCTATCCGGATGAGATCAAGGCCTTTTCCGAACGTACCTCGATTCCGGTGATTGGCTCTGAACTGCTGATGACGCGCTGGCAGTATCGCGAATGGCTGGAAAAGCACACCTCCCAGATTCTGATGACAGACCCTATCTGGACGGGCGGCATTGCGGAGACGCGGCGTATTGCGGCGCTGGCAGAAACCTATAATGTCCCGATTGTTCTGCACAACGTCGCCGGGCCAATCTGCCATGCCGTCGTGATGCATCTGGGCGCGCATATCTCCAATCTGTTTATGGCGGAATCCGTCCGCGCCTTCTATAAAACCTATTTCCCGATCTTCAGCAACTGCCAGCCTAAAGTGACGGACGGACACCTGACCATCCCGGAAGGGCCGGGGCTGGGGGTGGAACTCAACGCGGCGATGCTGCAGCGCAACGACCTGACCCGGCAAATCTCTGAAGGGGCAGGGCTGGCCCAGGGGCGGCGCGCTATGGGCGATCATTGGGCAGTTGAGGAAATCCGCTGATTCTGGCCCGGTTGCAGGCAGATTTCTGATCTGCCAGAACTGACCCACGAAAAACTTCAGAAATCTGTGTAAAATTTCACAGCTATATTTAATGTTCTTCGGTTATCCTGTGTAGAGGACAGTACATCTGTCTTTTGCTTTTTCCACACAAGTTGCACTGGCACAGCTATGCTACGATTCTTCCAGAACCTGAAATCGAACGGGCACCGGGACGACGAACCGCGCGCGCTGATTGAGCTGCGCAATGTCGTTAAGGCCTATAAGACCGACGCGGGGGATTTTCTCGCCCTGAAGGGAATCAACCTGTCAATTGGAGAGGGCGAGTTTGTCGGCATCATCGGCAAATCCGGCAGCGGCAAATCCACGCTCATCAACATGCTGACAGGCATCGACCGGCCTACCTCCGGCGAGATTTACATCAACAAAACGGCGATTCATCGCTTTGACGAAGGCCAGATGGCGCACTGGCGCGGACGTAATCAGGGGGTGATTTTTCAGTTTTTCCAACTGCTGCCCACGCTGACGGTGATTGAAAACGTCATGCTGCCGATGGATTTCTGCAATATGTATACCCCCCGGCAGCGGCAGGAACGGGCCATGCATTTGCTGGAACTGGTGGACGTGGTCGAGCAGGCGCACAAGCTGCCCTCGCAGATTTCCGGCGGCCAGCAGCAGCGCGTGGCGATTGCCCGCGCCCTGGCCAATGACCCGCCCATGATTATGGCGGATGAACCTACCGGCAATCTGGATTCACGGACGGCGCGGCAGGTGTTTGAGCTGTTTGAAAAGCTGGTTTCTGAAGGCAAGACCTTCCTGATGGTGACACACGATGATGATCTGGCCCGGCGGGTGAACCGGACCATCGTCATTGCCGATGGCGAGATTGTCAACGAATGGCTGGTGAAGGCTCTGCCCACGCTCAGCCAGGAACTGCTGGTGCGGGTCACTCGCCAGCTTGAGGTGCAGCGGTATGCCCCCGGCGAACCAATCATCATACAGGATTCGGAGCCGGACAACTTTTACATTATCTCTAAAGGGGTGGTTCACGTGTATCTGGACCGGCCTGACGGGCGCGAAATTTATGTGGATGCGCTGGAGCCGGGCCAGTTCTTCGGCGAGGTGGCGCTGCTGCAAGGGGGGCTGCGCACCGCGACAGTGCGCGCCTCGCGGGAAAATCCGGTAGAGGTGGTGGCGTTGAATCAGGAAGCCTTTTACGAGCTGATTAAGGATTCGGAAGAAACGCATCAGGCCCTGCGCCAGGTGATGAGCCAGCGCAGCCAGACGATTGAGTCGCTCCCATGATTGCTCCCCGCTGGCGCAAAGTCATTCGCGATCTCTGGGACAACAAAAGCCGGACGGTGCTGGTCGTGCTGTCGATTGCCATTGGCGTGTTTGCCTTTGGTGGCCTGTTTATTGCGCGGGTGATTGCAGATGAGGAACTCAACGGCCAGTACCGCCAGATCAACTCTGCCAATATTATCATGAGCCTGGCGCCGTTTGACGATCATTTTGTGCGCTGGATGGCGCGGCAGGAACATGTCACAGAGGCGCAGGGACGGGCGGCCTACAGCGTCAAACTGCTGGAATCCGACAAACGGCACAATCTGACGCTGCTGGCCTATAAGGATTTTGAGTCCATGCAGATTGGCCGGATTTACCCCCACGAAGGCGTATGGCCGCCGGGCCGGGATGAAATCCTGCTGGAACGCAGCACACTTGCGCTGACCAACCTGGAGGTTGGCGATCCGGTCATTATCGAGATGGCGGATGGCCGGCAGCATACCCTGCGGCTGGGGGGCACGGCGCACGATCTGAACACTGTGCCCGGCACCGTCCAGAGCCAGATTACCGGCTATATCTCGTTTCGCACGCTCAACCGGCTGGAACTGCCCGCCATGTTCAACCAGATTCAGATTCGCATCGATCCTGAATATCTGGCGGGCAGCACAGCGCCGGTTCTGGAAACGTTAAACAATGTCGCCAGCGATTTACAGCGCGACCTTCAGCGGCAGGGCACCCGTGTCGGGTCGGTCAATGTGTACGAAGCGGATAAACACTGGGCCTTTGATATCATGGAGGGGCTGGCGACGATTCTGATCATCGTGGGCCTGGGGGCGCTGCTGCTAAGCGGGTTTCTGGTGGTGAATACCATCTCCGGGCTGCTGGCGCAGCAGAAGCGGCAAATCGGCATTATGAAAGTGATTGGCGCATCGCGGCCACAGATTATCAGCGTTTACATGGTGATGGTGGTGGCACTGGGCGGCGTAGCGCTGATCATTGCGATTCCGGCAAGTATGCTGCTGGCCTATTTCCTGCTGGAATATGCCGTCGCGACCTTCCTCAACTTTGATATTCTGAATTTTTACATGCCGCTGGATGTGCTGGTGCTGCAGGTGACGGTCGCCATTCTGTCGCCGATGGCTTCTGCGCTGCTGCCCATTCTCAACGGCACGCGCATGACAGCGGCGGAGGCGATCAGCGATTACGCCTCGCGCGGTGGCAGCGGCCTGTTTGATCGAGTTCTGGCGCGGCTGCGGGGCATGTCGCGCCCGATGCTGATTTCTGTGCGCAACACCTTTCGCCGCAAGGTGCGCCTGCTGATGACACTGATCACCCTGACGGCCGCCGGCACGCTGTTTATGAGCATTATGAGTGTGCGTATCGCCCTGGTGCAGGATGTTCATGACCGGCTGCGCATGTCGGATTACAACGTCCAGATTTTCCTGAACGGCGTGTATGACCGCGCTGGCCTGGAACGCCGCCTTGAACAACTGCCGGGGGTGGGGGCGGTGGAAGGATGGGCGCAGGCTTCGGTGCAGCGCATCCGCCCCGGCGGAAACAAAGGCACGACCTTCACGGTTTATGGCCTGTCGCACGACTCAATCTTTATTGATCCGCCGATTCAGGAAGGGCGCTGGCTGCTGCCGCAAGAGCGCGCAGGCCAGAATGAAATTGTGGTGACCACCGGCCTGCTGGAAGATGAGCCGGATGTGGCGGTGGGGGACATACTCACGCTGGACCTGAACGGCGAAGAGGAAGACTGGCGCGTGGTGGGGGTGCTGCTTTCGCCCAACATCGCCTCGCCGGTGGTGTATGCCTCTTATGACGATCTGGCGCAGTTTATGAAGGTGCCCAACAGAACATCGCTGCTGCTGGTGCGCACACTCAGCGCTGCTGCCGATTTTGAAACGGCGGTAGTTGATGAACTGCTTGAATTTTTTGATCTGCGTAATATCGGGGTGGCACGGTTCGTCACCCGCACGCAGCTCATCGCGGATACGTTCGGCGGTTTCGATATTCTGATTAACGTGCTGATCGGGATGGCTGTCCTGGTGGCAATGGTTGGCGGGCTGGGGCTGGCTGGCACCATGAGCCTGAACGTGCTGGAACGCACGCGCGAAATCGGAGTGATGCGGGCGGTGGGCGCATCCACCGGGGCGGTGCGGCGGATGTTTATCGTCGAAGGGGTGATTATCGGGCTGTTAAGCGCGTTTATCTCGCTGCCGCTCAGCATACCGGGCAGTAATGGCTTTGGCAGGGTGCTGGGTGAAGTGCTGGTCAACCGTGCCCTGCCGTACATCCCCTCGCTCGAAGGGCCGGTCATCTGGTTCCTGATTATCTTTGGTATTTCGGCATTCGCCAGCCTGATGCCAGCCCAGCGCGCTTCGCAGATCAGCGTGCGCGAAGCACTGGCCTACGAATAGCGGTGTGTAGCGGCATCATCCGTCCAGATTAAGGCGCTTTAGCAGTTCGTGGGCGGCGGCGGTGGCGGGCATATCGCCTTCCATGACTGCCTGCTCGATCTGTGGCAGCGAACGCTGAACCTCCGGGTGGTTAAAGAAGTAACGGCGCAGATGTTCTTCAATCATCCCGTGCAGCCAATCGCGATTTTGCTGACGGCGGCGTTTGTCGAACACCCCCGACTGCGCGGTCTGCTGGCGAAACAACTCGATCAGCGCCCACAACTCCGCGATGCCATCCCCCTGCAAGGCAGAGGCTGTATAGGCGCGGGTCTGCCAGCCTTCGGTGGCCGGGGTCAGGTAGCGCAGCGCGCGGTTATATTCTGCGCGGGCGGCCTGAGCACGTATTTTGTTGTCGCCATCGGCCTTGTTGATAAGGATGCTATCGGCAATCTCCACGACGCCTTTTTTGATGCCCTGAAGCTCGTCGCCTGCGCCGGTGATGAGCACCAGCAGGAAAAAATCGACCATCGAGCGCACGGTGACTTCGCTCTGGCCTGTCCCGACGGTCTCGATCAGGATGACATCAAACCCGGCGGCCTCGCACAGCAGCATGGTTTCGCGCGTTTTGCGGGCCACGCCGCCCAGTACGCCGCTGGTGGGTGAGGGGCGGATGTAGGCATTCGGATGGCGAGAGAGCCGGTCCATGCGGGTTTTATCGCCCAGGATGCTGCCGCCGGTCACGCTGCTGGTCGGGTCCACAGCCAGGACGGCGACCCTGTGCCCCTGTTCGGCCAGCCACACCCCCAGCGCTTCGATCAGTGTGCTTTTGCCCGCGCCGGGCACGCCGGTAATGCCCACGCGGATAGAATTGCCGCTGTGGGGCAGCAGATGCCGCAGGACTTCCTGCGCTTTGTCGAAGTGGGCTGGGGCGTGGCTTTCGATCAGGGTGATGGCGCGGGCCAGGACTGCGCGGTCCCCCTTCAGCACGCCCTGCACATAAGCCTCGACGGGCAGTTCGCGGCGGCGTGGGGCAGGCTGCGATGTCTTACTGGGCATAATCCTCAACCAGCCGTTTGTTTAGCTCCGCCAGGATTTGCTGCGCCGCTTCCGGGATAATGGTGCCCGGGCCGAAGATGGCATCTGCGCCGTGCGCAGACAGGAATTCATAATCCTGCGCCGGGATGACCCCGCCGATAATGACCACGATGTCACTGCGATCCTGCCGGGCCAGCTCCTCCACGATCTGGGGCAGCAGGGTTTTGTGCCCCCCCGCCAGCGAACTGATGCCGACAATGTGCACGTCGTTTTCAATGGCCTGGCGCGCGACTTCTTCGGGAGTCTGGAAAAGCGGGCCGATGTCCACATCAAAGCCCAGGTCGGCAAAGGCGGTGGCGATAACCTTCGCGCCCCGGTCGTGTCCGTCCTGCCCGACCTTAGCGACCAGCAGGCGCGGGCGGCGGCCTTCGTGCTGGGCGAAATCCTCGCACTGCTGGCGTACCGCTGCAATCGTCTCCGCCTGACCAAACTCCGCGCTGTAGACGCCGGCAATCGAACGAGTCTGGGCCTGATGCCGGCCCCAGGCTTTTTCCAGCGCGTCTGAAATTTCGCCCAGCGACGCCCGCGCTCTGGCGGCATCCACGGCCAGCGCCAGCAGATTGCCCTCGCCCGTTTCTGCACAGCGGGTCAGGGCGTTCAGCGCGGCTTCGACAGCGGCCGGGTCGCGCTGCTGGCGTAACTGCTGCAGCCGTTCCACCTGCGCATTGCGGACAGAGGTGTTATCCACTTCGAGAATGTCCAGCGTGGTCTGCTCCGACAAGCGGTAATGGTTGACCCCGACAATGATCTCCTGACCGGAATCGATGTGAGCCTGACGCCGCGCAGCGGCTTCTTCGATGCGCATTTTGGGCAGACCAGTTTCCAGCGCCTTTGCCATGCCGCCCAGCGATTCGATCTCCTGAATATGGCTCCAGGCGCGTCTGAGCAGCTCGTCAGTCAGCGTTTCGACATAATACGACCCGCCCCAGGGATCGACAACGCGGGTGATGCCGGTTTCGTGCTGGAGCAGCAGTTGGGTATTGCGGGCGATGCGCGCCGAAAAATCCGTCGGCAGGGCGATGGCCTCATCCAGGGCGTTGGTGTGCAGCGACTGCGTGCCGCCCATCGCAGCGGCGAATGCCTCGATGCAGGTGCGGGCGACGTTGTTGAACGGGTCCTGCTCCGTCAGGCTCCAGCCGGAGGTCTGGCAGTGGGTGCGCAGCGCCATCGACTTAGGGTTCTGCGGGTTGAACTGTCTGACCAGCTTGGCCCACAGCAGACGGGCTGCGCGCATCTTGGCGATTTCCATGAAGTAATTCATACCCACCGCCCAGAAGAACGACAGGCGCGGCGCAAAATCATCAATCGTCATGCCAGCCTTAAGGCCGGTGCGCATGTATTCCAGGCCATCGGCCAGCGTGTAGGCCAGTTCGATATCTGCTGTGGCGCCAGCTTCCTGCATGTGATAACCGGAAATACTGATGCTGTTGAACCTGGGCATGTGCTGCGCGGTGTAGGCGAAAATATCCGCGACGATGCGCATGGACGGCTCCGGCGGGTAAATGTAGGTGTTGCGCACCATGTATTCCTTGAGGATGTCGTTCTGGATGGTGCCGGAAAGCTGCTCTGGCCGGACCCCCTGCTCTTCCGCCGTGACGATGTAAAACGCCATCACCGGCAGCACCGCGCCGTTCATGGTCATGGAAACCGACATCTGGTCGAGGGGGATGCTGTCGAACAGGATTTTCATATCCAGCACGGAATCGATGGCGACCCCGGCCTTGCCGACATCGCCCACGACGCGCGGATGATCGGAATCATAGCCGCGATGCGTGGCCAGGTCGAAGGCGACAGACAGGCCCTTTTGCCCTGCGGCCAGGTTGCGGCGGTAGAAGGCGTTGCTTTCTTCTGCGGTGGAAAACCCGGCATACTGGCGCACAGTCCAGGGGCGCTGCGCATACATGGCCGGGTAGGGGCCGCGCAGATAGGGCGGCATGCCGCTGGCAAAACCCAGATGCTGCATTCCTTGCAGATCATCGGCTGTGTAAAGCGGCTGCACGTCGATCTGCTCCATCGTCTGCCACACAAATTCTTCCGGGGAGCGTTCGGTTTCCGCCTGGAACTGGGTGCGCCAGGCCTCTTTATCGTGGCGCGGGAAATCAGCGCGATAGTCAATCCTGGTGAAATCTGGCAGTTGAGTCATGCGTCTATTCCCATTTGCTGCTGAAGCCAGCGGTTGATCTGATAGCAGTTGGCGCGAAGATGGATAAATTCATCGATTCCGGCGGCGCGGTGCGCTTCAATCTGGTCCTG
>CAZQIY010000001.1:0-50160 GCA_964593565.1 uncultured Anaerolineaceae bacterium | reverse complement strand
TCCGTGAGAGTCTCGATATACCAGGAGCCGCCAGCCGGGTCGAGGAGGCGGGGCAGGTTGACTTCGTGCTGCAGGATAAGCTGCTGATTGCGGGCGACGCGCCGTGAAAATTCATCGGGCGCCCCTGTGATGCTGTCGAAGGGGGCTATCTGGAGGCTGTCGGCGCCGCCCAGCGCCCCGGCAAAGGCCTCCATCGTCGTGCGCAGCAGATTGGTGTGGGCATCGTACGCGGTTTTGTTGAGCATGCCTGTCTGAGAGGCGATCTTCATCTGCTGCACGGCTTCGCTGCCCCCAAAAGCGGCGATCACCTGTGCCCACAGCAGGCGCGCCGCGCGCAGTTTGGCGACTTCGACAAAGAAGTGCCCGCCAATGGCAAATGTAAACTGCATGCGCGGGGCGATGGTTTCCAGATCGAGGCTGCGTGCCAGCAGTGCCCGCAGATAATCCACACCCGCCGCCAGAGCAAAGGCCAGTTCCTGGACGGCGTGCCCCCCGCTGTTGTGATAGGGCACGGTGCTGACCGTCACCGCTGCCAGCCGGGGCGCGTGTTCGGCAGCCCACGAGGTGAGCAGGGCCATTTCGTCATAGGCGCTTTCCAGGGGCAGCGGCAGGGTGCCCTCCTGAACAAGCTGGGCCAGCGGGTCCGGGCCGATGCTGCCCTGCAGGTCTGCCAGCGACAGATTCCGGTGATGCGCGCAGGCCGCCAGCAGCGCCGCCACCGGGAGCGCGTTGGTGCCCGCCTCGATGAGCAGCGGATACCGGGTAAGCTCGATCCCCTGGAAAAGCTGCGCCAGATCATCCAGCGTGTGGATATGAACCTCACCAGCGCGGCTGGATTCTGACAGGGGGTTGGCAATTATCATGCTGATGGCCGTCTGCCCGCGTTCCAGATCATGCCGCAGCGCTTCGTTGCCGGCAGCAGGGGAGGCATAGGCGATGGCCTGGGCGACGTGCCAGGGCTGGCGCAGATAACCCGATGCCTGAGTGCCGCGCACAAAGGGCGGAAAACCCGGCAGGCTGTGAATATGCGGCAGGTCCGCGATGTCTTCCTGGCGGTAAACCGGCTGAATCGTCAGCCCTTCGTAGAGGGGGGTCACGAGCAGTTTATCGAACGACGCGCCCTTAAGCGATTCAACCGCCGCCGCGTACCATTCCTCATAGGTGGGGATGGCAAATTCATCAAACGAGGGCGCCTCTGGCGAGAAATCCTGGTCAGACATGTATGGCTCCTATCCGGAGTATAGCATCATAGCATCAGTGAAGGGCATCGCAATGTACAACACCTTCCGCGTATATAGGTTGTGGACAGCATAGAGAAACAGCATATCACCGGCCTTGCACAACGGTTGCGCAGCGCCGCTATCTGAAACGATGGTTAAGCGATGTGGGGAAGGGCGGCCTGAGCGTGATTGTCAGCCCTCGTCCTCATCTTCATCATCGGGGGCGTTGGCATCCAGATCAAAAGGGGAATGCCGCTGCACATAAACGGCGCAGCCCTGCGCATCCGCCACGACATCAAGGCGCAGGGTATAGTTGGGGGATACGAACGCGAGTGTGCGAGTATGGTTCAGCAGCACAGGCAGCCAGGTATGATCTGAACTGAGCAGGACACGCACCCAGGGTACATTGCCCAGATCACCCAGGTGAAGCAAAAAATCACCTTCGACGGCATAGTGTCGAAGGTGTTGGCTCAGCCAGTCGGTCAGGGCTTCAGGCGCCGTGTTGTCAAGCCGGTCAATCAGTTCACGCCCCTGCGACTCTTCAAACCAGGGGGCGTGTTCCAGCCCGGTGAGCCACAGCAGAGTCAGCCCCGGCGCCTGGTCAAGAATCTGCCGCAGAACCCGGATCTGCCTGGGGTCATACTGGGCGGACATGCAGTGCTGCTCCGCCAGAATAGACTAAAGCAGGTCCTTCACGGTCAGGCCGCGCTGCTTCAGGAAGGCATTCAGGCCGATCTTGTCAATCGTCCGCAGTTCGCCTGCTGTCACTTTAACACGCAGGAACTGCTGCACTTCCGGGACCCACAGCCGCTTGCTCTGGTAATTGGGTTTGAACTGGCGGCGTGTGGCTTTTAACGAGTGGCTGCGGTTGTTGCCGAACTGCGGTTTCACCGCTGAAATTTTGCGTTTGCTCGCCATTTCACGTCCTCTTTTCTTCACAAAAACGAACGCGAGCATACATCCACACTCTGCGTTCGGGATGCTGACATCATATACAATCGGCGGCGAATCTGCAAGGCCGGACCTGCGGCGTTGTTAATCGATGCCCAGGTAGGCTTTCTGCACCATTGGGTCCTCGCGCAGGGCAGTGGCCGTATCGCTGAGGACGATTTCCCCGGTCTGGATGACGTATCCGCGATGGGCGATCTGAAGCGCAATGTGCGCATTCTGCTCCACCAGCAGCACGGTCGTGCCCTGCTGGTTGATCTGTACGATGGTGTCAAAGATCGTATCGACCAGCACTGGCGCCAGGCCCATCGATGGTTCATCCAGCAGCAGCAGCCTGGGCCGGGCCAGCAGCGCCCGCGCAATCGCCAGCATCTGCTGCTCGCCACCGCTCATCGTGCCTGCAAGCTGGTTTTTACGTTCGCCCAGGCGCGGGAACAGCACATAGGCATGTTCAATATCCTGCAGAATCGCGCTGCGATCTGACCGGTGGTAAGCGCCCATTTCCAGGTTTTCAGTCACGGATAACTTGGCGAACACCCCACGACCTTCGGGCACCATGGCGATGCCTTTGGAAACCAGATGATGCGGTTTATAGGCAGCCAGGTCTTCTCCATTAAACGTGACATTGCCCTGGCGCGGCTTCATCAGGCCGGAAATGGTGCGCAGGGTGGTGCTTTTGCCGGCGCCGTTGCCACCGATCAGCGTTACAATTTCACCTTCTTCGACATGCAGCGACACCCCCTTAAGGGCATGGATGTTGCCATAGAAAGCGTGTACTTCGTTAACTTCTAGCAGTGCCATCGACGCTCCTATGCATGTACGCCCGCGGCGGCGCCCCGGCCCAGATACGCCTCGATCACCTGGGGGTTGCTCTGGATATCTGCCGGTGAACCTTCCGCGATTTTTCTTCCACGATCCAGCACCGTGATATGTTCAGAGATGCCCATCACCACCCGCATATCATGTTCGATCAGCACCACGGTGATGCCCAGTTCGTCGCGCAGGCGGCGGATGAAGGTGGTGGTCGTGGCGGTTTCGCTGGGGTTCATGCCGGCGGTAGGCTCGTCCAGCAGCAGCAGTTTGGGTTTGCTGGCCAGGGCGCGGGCGATTTCCAGACGTCGCTGGTCGCCATAGCACAGGTTGCGGGCGATGGAATCGCCAAAACCCTGCAGGCCGACAAAACGCAGCAGGCGGCGCCCCTCGACTTCAGATTCCTCATTTTCATGGCGGGTGGCGGGTGTGCCGAAGATGCTGCCCAGCCAGGTCGCCTTGAGGTGCGCTTCCTGCCCAACCATGATGTTTTCGATGACCGTCATATTGTTGAACAGGCGGATATTCTGGAAGGTGCGCGCAATGCCAGCGCGGGTGATCTGGTCGGCGCTCTTGCCGTTGATCCGCTGGCCATCAAACGTCAGCGTGCCTTCATCAACCTGATAAAAGCCCGTGATGCAGTTAAAGAAGGTGGTTTTTCCCGCGCCATTCGGGCCAATAATGCTGGCAATCGAGCCACGCGGGATGCTGAAATCAAGATTATCTACGGCAACAAGACCGCCAAAGCGTTTGGTCATGCCGGTTGCAGACAGGATATTGTCCGTCATGATGCTTCCTTTTCAACTAAACTGGTTGCCACCACGGCTGTTGAGTCATCCGGAGGGGTGGCCACGGTTTGCGATGCGTCTTCAGGTTCAGCTTCGTGCATTTCGCGGCGGTGAACTGCCGAGGGCCACAGACCTTCTGGCCGCGCCAGCATCATCACGACCAGCAGCACGCCATACAGCAGCAGCCGGAATTCATCAAATTCGCGCAGCAGTTCCGGCAGGCCGATAAGCACCAGCGCGCCCACGACGACACCGGGAATGCTGCCCATGCCGCCCACGATAATCAGGCTGAGTACGTTGATCGAGACGAGCAGGTTAAAGCTGTTGGGGAAGATGGTGCCCAGCTTGCTGGCAAAGATGGCCCCCGCCACACCGCCGGTGGCCGCGCTGATCGTAAACGCCAGCAGTTTCGCCTTGGCTGTGTTGATGCCCATTGCTGCGGCCACGTCCTCATCTTCACGGACGGCCATCCACTGGCGGCCGATGCGGGAATTGTTGAGGCGCACCGAAACAAAAATAGCGATCAGACAGGCGACCAGAATCACATAATAGATCTGCTGTGGGTCGTTGAGGACGATGCCGAAGATTTCCGGTTTTGGCACAAACAGAATGCCCTGCGCGCCGCCAATCACCGGTTTCAGCCAGTCGGAAATCGCCAGCAGGCGGATAATCTCGCCAAAGCCCAGTGTCGCAATCGCCAGATAGTCACCGCGCATCCGAAGAACAGGGACGGCAAAAATGAAGCCGGTGAACATGGCCACCAGCAGACTGACCGGAATCACCAGCCAGAAATTAAAGACTTCAACCCCGGCTTTGGCCTCTACACCCAGCGGGCCGGTCGAGGTCAGCACCCCCATCACATACGCGCCGACGGCAAAGTTGGTGACGTACCCCAGGTCGAGCAGGCCCGCCATGCCAACTGCGATGTTCAGCCCCAGGCCCATCAGGATATAAAGGCCAACATTGACCAGGACATCACTGGCGGCATTGCCTACCATCCAGGGCAGCAGCAGCAGGCCAACCATGAGGAAGGCAAAACTGCTGTACTGAAGGTTACGACGCTGACGAGGGGGCAGAGACTCTGTGCGCTGGCGAATGGTTGAAACTCTGGATGTCCATAGCAGCGCCAGCACGACCACCACGGCAAAGATCACCAGCGCGGCGCCGGGGGTGAGGGCATTACGATCAAAGATCATCCGCAGGGCATCGCGCCCCATCACCTGCTGCAGAATCTGACGCATCAGGTCACTTAAAGCGCCGACGAGGATGGTAGCGACTGCGGCGATGACCAGCACGCTGCGGATAAAGGCCGGCACCAGTGATATCAGTGCGCCCAGCGCTGCGATGACGGTGAGCGCGACCAGCAGGAGCAGGCTGCCCGTAAGCTGGCTTTCCTGATTAAGAGTCAAGGTTGCCAGCAGGTCCGGCGTGACGTTGACCAGCACCGGGCGCAGGTTGATCTGGTTGGCGATAAAAACGAGGGCCAGTACCGGCAGGCTGGCGATAAACCCGATCACGCCGCCAGACAGCAGCACGGTCAGCGGGTTGGCCAGCTTCAGACGTTTGGCCGCCAGAAAGCCTGCGGCAGCGGCAGGCAGGAAAAGGATCAACTGGCCGAGTGTGATCGTCTGGCGAACAATTTCGCGTTCGCTGAAGGATTGCAGCATGCCGATGACGGAGGTGTAAAGCAGGATAATGCCTACCAGGAGGCCTGCCCGAATAAGCAGTTTCCAGTTCTGGTTTCCCATAATAAGCCTCTACGCTTTCTTTTCTGCCAGCCGTTCGCCCAGGATGCCCTGTGGCCGGAAGATCAGCACCAGCACCAGCATGGTGAAGGCAATCATGTCCTTAAGCTGATTGGCGCCAGGCACGCCCAGGCCAGTGAGGACAAGATTGGGGCCGATGGCCTCGATTATCCCCAGGAAAAGACCACCCAGCATGGCCCCCGGGATATTGCCGATGCCCCCCAGAACGGCTGCTGTAAAGGCTTTGATGCCAGGAACAAACCCCATGAAGAAATTGACCCCCTGGGGACGGTAAAGCCCGTTGATGACCCCGGCCGCCCCGGCCAGCGCCCCACCGATAGCAAAGGTAAAAATAATGACCCGATCAATATCGACCCCCATCAGAGCCGATACCTCTTTATTTTCGGATACGGCGCGCATTGCCTTACCGATTTTTGTTCGCTCGACCAGCCAGTAAAGCCCCAGCATCAAAGCAACTGCTGCAAAGAATACCACAACCTGGCTGATGGGAATATTAATTGTACCCAGGGCGAAGGAACCGCGCAGCGCGTCTATGGTCGGGTAAGACTTAAAGTTCGACCCATACAGACCGCGAAAGGTGTATTGCAGGACAAATGATGCCCCGATTGCGGTAATAAGCGGCACAAGCCTGGGCGCATTTCTTAAGGGGCGGTAGGCGATACGTTCCAGCAGGATGGCCACCACCATAGACACCAGCGCGGCAAACACGATCAGAATGAGGATCGCAAGTACGGGCTGGCTGTCGAGAAACCCGCTGCTGGCAAAGGCCTCTGCCAGGAATACCGCCGTAAACGCGCCGGACATAAAAACTTCGCCATGCGCAAAGTTAATCATGAGCAGGATGCCATACACCAGGGTATACCCCAGCGCGATGAGGGCATAGATGCTGCCCTGCGCCAGGCCAGAAACCCCCAGGCTGATCCATTGGTCGATGGTAAACCGACCTGATGAGAGCGTGTTCCAGGAGCCGATAAGGATCAGCGCGATGATGACAACGCGCAAAATGCTGATAATAAAATCGACCCATGAAAAATCTTCAAGTATCCGTCGTTGATTTAAAGCAAGTCTCATTGTGTCTTCCGAAGGTATGGAATGAGCCAGAGACGCTCTGGCGTGCCTGGCTCACTCAATTGCGAGTTGAAACGTTTTATAGTCTCGTCCGGACTTACTCGGTCTCTTCAGCGGCCTCTGCGTCAGCTTCCGCTTCCATGTCAGCGTCACCTTCGGCCGGGGCCGGGGACCACACAACTTCCGGCGGCCAGTTGCCTTCCAGTTCAGCTTCGCTCAGCTGGAAGATGCCCAGCGCTTCGCCAGTGGCGCAGTCGCCAGTTTCGTTGCAGGTCAGGTTGCCGGTCAGGCCCTGATAGCCGCTGAGGGAAGTGATCTGGTCGCGCAGCGCCTGACGCCCAACCAGGATCGTGCCGTCGTCGCCAACCTGCGCCACGGCTTCGATAGCATCCAGCAGGATGTTGGTGGCATCGTAGGCATGCGCATGGAAACCACTCGGCGGCACGCCGCCAATCTGCTCTTCCCAGGCAGCCAGGAATTCGTTATAGGCATCGCCGGCGAGGTACGGGCCAGACAGGTACATGCCAACCGATGCTTCACCGGTGTTCTCCGGGAAGGTATCTGCCAGCAGGCCGTCCGCGCCCATCAGGGCGACATCTTCCAGGCCGGAAATTTCGGTAGACTGCGCTGCAATCAGGTTGCCTTCCGGTTCAAAGATGGGGAAGTAGATGATGTCTGCGCCAGCAGCGGCGATTTCCGTCAGGATAGCGCGCATGTCGGTGTCACCAACATTCACCGCACCCTGGAAAACGACATCACCACCGAGTTCAGCAAAAACTTCAGCCATCACAGCCTGCAGGCCTTCCGCGTAGGGGCTGCCATCGTGGATGGTCGCCAGGCTGCGCAGACCCAGGTCGTTGAAGGCATATTCGGCAGCCACCGCGCCCTGGAACAGGTCGTTATGGGCGGTACGGTAGTAGCCAGGCTGCCACACACCACCGGATGCCGTATCCGAATTGGTCAGGCTGGGGGCGGTGTTGGAGGGCGAAATCATGAGCATGCCCGCCGAGCTGATGATGGGCAGGGCAGCGGTACCAGAGCTGGAGCAGTTGGTGCCGATCACGCCCAGAATCTGGTCGTTGGCGGCGATATTCTGCGCGGCGGTCTGGCCACCTTCAGCACTGCACAGCGAATCTTCGCCCACAACTTCGATTTCATGGTCGAGCAGCATGCCGTCGCGCTGGGCGATGGCGATTTCGATACCACCCTCAGAATCCAGCCCCAGCGGCGAGTTCGGGCCGCTGATGACGAGCATGTACCCGATGGTGATCGGATCGTCCGGGCCAATTTCGACACAGCCAATCTCATCTGTACATTCCAGCTGTGCACCCTGCACGCCAGTGACCAGGGCAAAGAGCAGCATCAAGAGTAAAAATGGTACAGCGCGTTTCATAAACTTTCTCCTTCGAATAGTGCGTCCGATAAGTAAGTTCTGGAAATGTTCTGGTGCTGCGGCTATCACCTTCAGGGGGTGTTGCTCCCGCACCAGAATAGTTGGCGCATTATTGTACCCATTATCAAGACTTTGACAATAATATGGATGTGCAGAATGCATAGTCTTTTGGGCAGGGGTTATTGTATATTGTTGATATTGTCCTGGAAAGTGCCTGGCAGCAGCCCGACTGAGAGGGAAAGTCATGATGCAACCACGGTTCGGAATCCTTACGGATGATCTTTCAGGTGGCATGAATATCGGTGTGGAATTCTCAGGCGCAGGTATGCAGACTCTGCTGGTTCAGGATGTTGTGCAGCCGGGTACAGACAGCCAGGTACTGATCTTCAATACCGAAACACGAAACGCGCCGCCGGAAATGGCTTATAAAAAAGTCCTTACGGCGGCCCAGGAACTGCGCCGGTATGCGCCGCTGATTGTCGTTAAGAAGATTGATTCGCTGCTGCGCGGGGGCATCGGTCAGGAAATTGCCGCTGTGGTGGATGCGTTTGCGTTCGACAAATGTCTGCTGGTGGCGGCCTCTCCTAAAATGGGCCGCACCACCCTGAAGGGGCAGCAGTACATCGAAAATCATCTGCTGGAGACGGTGCGCCAGCAGGTTGACCCGACCAGCACGGTGGAAGGGTCTGATGTACAGGCCATTCTGCGCAGCCAGGCCGCACTGCCGCTTGATCTGATTGATATTGACGTGGTGCGCCAGGGTACAGACGCGATCCAGGCGCGGATTCGCGAATCTAATGCCTGTATTCTGGTGGCGGACTGCGCGATGCAGGAAGACCTTAACACCGTTGTGGAAGCGGCCTATGTGGCCGGGGTGCGTTTTTTTGCGGGGACCTATGGCATGGGTGAAGCGCTGACGCAGTTGTTTAACGCGCCGCGCAGCCCACTGCTGTTTGTGGTCGGGTCGCTCAGCACCGCCGCTTACCAGCAGGTGTTCCGGTTAAGGGAACAACTTCCCTGCCAGCATATCCAGATCGAATATACCGAGTCGTTTCTGGATGATCCTGTCGCGGTGTTTGCGGCACAGTATCGCAGCAGGTTTGCCGAGGCGATGCAGCAGAGCGAGTATATCATCCTCCAACTGGCGACATACCCGGAGCAGGTGGAACAGTTGTGGGGGTGGGCGGCCCAGCGCGGGCTGAGCCGTGGCGATGTTTCGGCACGTATTGCCGGTTTGCTGCACGAAATTGTTGGGCCAGTGCCGCCGCCGGTGCGGGGGTGTGTGGCCACCGGCGGAGCAACAGCTCACAGCCTGTTCGCACTGATGCAGGCGGAAGGGCTGCGGCTGGAGGCGCGGGAAGTGCTGCCCGGCACCCCCGGCGCAAGAATCGTTGGCGGCCTGCTGGATGGCTGCCCATTTGTCGCCAAGCCGGGATCGCAGGGGGGCGAGGATGCGCTGATTCGGCTGGCACAGTACGTCAATGAGGCGAGCCAATCTTCATAGCCGCCGCGTGCGCTGTCATGTGAACGCCATAGCGGGGCCGCAGCGTAAGCAGCGGGTCCAGTACGATGGCCTGATCTGCCACCAGCGACAGGTGGAAACGCTGGTGAATCGTCGCCAGGGCAAGCTGCATCGCCGTCAGTGCAAAGGTATTCCCCACACAAAAACGCGGTCCGCCGCCAAAGGGCATATACACATGCTGGGGCAGGTGCCTCTCCGCGTTATCCGCAAAGCGCTCCGGCAAAAACTGATCCGGGTCCTCAAAGTAGCGTGGGTCGCGCTGGATCACATAGGGCACGCCCAGCAGCAGGGCGCCTTTTCTGATGTGATATCCGTCAATCGTTGTGTCTGCGATGTTTTCGCGCGGCAAGGCCCACGCCGGCGGGTACAGCCGCAGCGCCTCTTTGATGATCATGGCGTTGTAGGGCAGGTGCCTGAGGTCCTCAATTGCCGGGGGACGGCCCCGCAGCACGGCATCAAGTTCCTCCATCAGCCGGGCTGATGCATGGGGGTGCTGGGCCAGCAGATACCATGTCCATGTCATAGCATTGGCGGTGGATTCGTGGCCTGCCAGCAGCAGCGTCATAACTTCATCGCGGATTTGCTGGTCTGTCAGCGGTGTGCCATGTCCGTCAGCCGCGTTGATGAGCGTGGACAGCAGATCATCTCCGTGTGCGCCTGCGGCCCGTCGTGCCTGGATCATGCGGAAAACCAGTTTATCAAGCTGCTTCATCACCCGCTGCTTGAGCAGATGATCCGGCAGCGGCACCCAGGTCGGAATGCCCAGTGGGCCCTGCCCCTGCTGATACGAGATGCGCTGCAGGATTTTGACGGCTTCCGCGACTGAATCCGTATCCTGAATTTCATCGTGAAACAGCGCCCGTGTGACCATCTGGAGAGTCATCTTCATGAATTCGTGGTCAATGTCAAACACATCATCAGGTTGCCAGGTTTCCAACTGCTGCAGGATGCAGTCCACCATCACCTGACCATACTGATGCACCTGGCGATGATGAAAGGCCGGTTGTATCAGGCGGCGCTGGTGCTGCCACAATGTGCCATGACTGACGAGCAGGCCATGCCCCAGAAAATCTGCTACGGGGCGGCTGAGTGAGCGCGGCTTGTGCATGATGTCTGCCTGCCGGACCAGCATCTGGTGAAGCAGGTGCGGATGGTTGAGCAGGTAAATGTGGTAAGGCCCAAGCCCAACATGGACAAAATCACCGTAGGTACGGGCCAGATGGGTGAGCGTGTTGAGGGGGTCACGTCGCAGGCCCTGGATCGCTTTTGCACAGGCCAGCCCCGTTGGGCCGGGCGGATAGCCGGTTTTGGCAGACATGGTGATGGTCATGGAGTCGCATTCTGTTGATGTGTAAAGTTAGCTCTGGGTGGATGCCTGAAGTACGGATTGCACGCGCTGGACATCATATTCTGCTTCCAACTGCTGGAAAAGCGCCAGCGCGAGGCGCAGATGGTCGGCATGTTCCGGGTCAGAAACGGGTGCACGCCGGCCAATTTCGAAGTGGAGCAGGGCTTCTTCGTAGGGCATTTGCAGCTCGCGGGCGATGCTCAAATGCTCTTTCCACAGCTTGCTGGCCTTTTCAGGCTGACCTTCCAGGTAATGCAGCCAGCCCAGGCACAGGCCAGCGCGGGGCTTGCCAATGGGGAAGGTCCTGGCAAACTGACGCAGCGTTTTGCCCAGGCGCCGGGCAGCCCGCTGGAAATGATCCGGGGTGAAATTCTGCAGGGGCTGACCCTGTTCCCACAGAGTCAGGTAAATTTCTGTGACAGCCGCGTAATGCTGTATGAGATAGCTGGCGGTGGGCGCCGCCTGAGTCATCAGCTGCAGGCAGAGTTCGGCGGCGGCAAGGGCCTGTTCCACACTGCCCTGCCGGAAGTCCGCCAGCGCGATCAGAGCCTGGGTGCGGATTTCGGAATCGCGGCCAAATTTGTGGATCGGGATGCTGCGGGCCTCCTGCAGAAATGCCTGTGCCTCGTCCAGATGCCCCCCCGGCAGCAGATTTTCCGCCTGGCCCAGCATGCCCCATAGCAGGGTCTGTGTGTTGCCACTGCGCCGCGATGACAGATAAACATCGCGAAAAATTTCGTGTGCCTGTCCAAAACGCCCCTGGTAACTGGTGGCCAGGGCCAGCACCCCGCTGACGGATTCCCACAGGCGCCGGTCGCCGATCTGTTCTGCGCTGGAGATGGCGCGCTGAATGTACTGGTGAGTCGTCTCCCACTGACCAAGCCCCAGGTAATACAGGCTGATGATGGAGGACGCCTGCCCCAGCATGTAGATATCGTTCAGCGTTTGCGCGACCTGCATCGCCCGGTGTTCGTAGGTGCGCGCCAGCCTGTGCAGCGGCACCAGCCCGGCGACCAGGCAGATATTGGCATAGGCTTCCGCCAGTTCTGGCGAGGCCGGGATACGTTCCGCCAGGTTGATTTGCTGCAGGGTGGCGTACACAGTCAGGTTAGCCTCGTTCAGAAAGAAATAGGCATTGCCCAGCAGCTTGCAGACTCGCACAATTTCGAGCATCGTTTCCTGATTGTGTTTCACCTGAGCAGGGGTGCGCAGGCGATGGAGCGTCTGAATCCCCACCTGCCGGAGCAGGTTGACACCCAGTCGGGAAGGTGATGCGGGTATCGGTCTGTCATAGAGCTTCAGGGCTGTTTCTGCGTGTTCGCGCAGGGCGGCCAGATTACCCAGCCCCCAGTACGCCTGCCCAATCTGGCGTTCCCAGCGGGCGCGCTGCTGCATACTGACCGCTGCCCCTGCCTGCTGTGCCACCTGCTGCGCCTTCTGGAAGTATTCCAGCGCTTCCTGGTTGGCGAAGGTCACCAGGGCCTGTACACCGGCTTTTTCCAGAAAATCGATGGCTTTGGCTGGTACCTCGGCCTGTGTCCAGTGATGCGCCAGCGGGGCATAGAACGGGGTGAGGTTATCGCGATACACCGCCTCGATGGCTTCTGCTACCTGATGATGCAGACGCAGGCGCTGCGCTTCTGGCAGGTTGCTGATGAGCACCTCGCGGAATTTGTCGTGGGTAAAGCGCCAGCGGTCATCCTGCACTTCCAGCACCGCCGCATCGCCACAGGCGCTCAGCCACTGCGAAGCATCCATGTCGGGGTCAAGGTGACGCAGCAGCTTCAGGTCGATGTGGCGTCCGATCACTGCGGCATACTGGAGCAGGGGCAGGGCCGTGGGCGGCACCCGCCGCAGCCGGCGCTGGATGATGTTATGCATGCCTCCTGCGAACACATCGTCTGGCAGCGACGCCGCCCCCACCAGTTCAAGCTGCCCGGCTTCCTCTGCCAGGGTGCGCACCACCTCGATGATAAAAAGCACATTGCCTTCAGTTTCGCGCTGAAGCAGGTCGACCACTTCCTGCCGCCGTCCGGCTTCGCCCAGCATCGATTCGCTCAGTTTCTGGATACTTTGCGCTTCGAGCCGTTCGAGCTTGAGGGTGTGCGCCAGATGCAGCCTGCGCAGCAGATCGGAGGCTTCATCATCGCGGTAACTGCCAACCAGCATGATTCCCATATCGGACAGCCGGCTCAGGCGGTCCAGCATGGCGATGCTTTCGCTGCCGGCCCAGTGCAGATCTTCTACAAACAGGGCGACTGAGGACGGCAGACGCCGCAGAATGGATTCGACGGTGGAGATCAATCGATCCTGGGCTGCCTGCGGGTCAAGTTCGGGCGCGTCGGGGATGTCGCGCTCCAGCAGGCGGTGAATATCCGGCACAATCAGCTTCAGGATGCTGGCTTCGGCATCGGTCAGGTCAGCTTCAAGCGCGAGGCGGCGCAGCGGTTCCTGCCACATCTGGTAAGGGGTGCTGCCATCGCTGATCGCTTCGCCCCGCACCGCCAGCACCCCCTGGACCAGCGCCTGGGTGCGTACTTCTTCCAGCAGGCGCGATTTGCCAACGCCGCTTTCGCCGCCGATCAGCCAGGTGCTGCTGCGGCCTTGCTGTGCCTCGTGCAGCGCCCGGGTCAGTATCTCCATTTCCGCATCGCGCCCAACAAAGCGGGCCGCCTGCAGGAAGCTCTCGCGGATGGTATCTGTTTCGTAGCGGATCTTCTGGTCTGTGGCCTCGGCATAGACGCGAATCAGTTCGCGGGCATCCGAAAAACGATCTTCAGGCGATTTGGCCAGCAGACGTGTGAGCACACTGCTGAGCAAAGGGTCCAGGTCCAGCACAGCGATATCCGGCATCGTCAGCAGGATATCCTGCACCAGCTTTGTCACGTCCTTAAACTCAAAGGGGTAACGTTCAGCAAACAATTCATAGGCGATCATGCCAACTGCATAAAGATCAGACGCCTCGCTGGCAGACCTGCCTTCCAGCAGTTCCGGGGCCATATAGGCCAGCGTGCCCGCCAGCACTTCCTGAGAAGCCTGCAGGTGTTCCTGGGCGATTGCCAGGCCAAAATCGAGCACCTTCACCTGCCCATCCACCACCAGCACGTTATCCGGCTTCAGGTCGCGGTGGATGATGCCCCGGCGATGCAGGTAAGCCAGGGCCTGTAACACCTGAATAAGCAGGCGGATTTGTTCATCCTGGGGGAGCAGGGAACCCGCCTCGATCACATCCTGGGCGTTTTCCAGTAGTTCCATGGTGTAGTAGGGCTGGAGGTTTTCATCAAACCCATAATCCAGCACGCTGATGATGTGCGGGTGGCGCAGCGAGGCCAGCATCTTGAATTCCTGCGCCAGCGCCACGACCACATCCATGTCGGTGATGCGGGTGGCAAACTGGAGGTTTTCCTTTTGCGCTGTCACGTGTTTGAGGGCAACCTGCTGGCCGGTCAGTCGGTCATGCGCCCGGTAAACGGCGCCCATGCCGCCCTGTCCCAGTTTTTCCTGGAGCAGGTAGCGTCTGCCGATTCTTTGTGTCGCGGAAACTGACTCCACCATAACAGCCCTTTCTATAGGGGCGTGTGTTATCCGGGGGCAGTTGGTAAATCACCCCCTGATTTCTTTTCTGATTTATGCAGGAAACACCAACAAGTGTGAGTCCACTTTAGTTTAGATATTTAATTTTTGCAATTTATCAGCTACAGATATCCGGGGTATCTGGCTCGCGGATTATTCGTCGCAGTCCCCCATCCTCACAGGTTCAGTTCAGGCGATGATGACTCCATCATGAGTAAACGGCGTGACTTCCATGCGCAGTTGGGTGTGCTTGTTAAAATACGTCAGGTTCTGATGCAGCACCGCAAAGTCATAGGTCTGGCCGTTTTCGATGGGGGTCATATCTCCGGCGGGAAGCATGGCGACAGCCTCCACCTTGCCGGACAGGTTATCGACCTGCCCATACAGCACCTGCTTGGCACCCAGATACTCGCTGCGGTTCACATAAAACGAGAACACCACAGCCTCCTGATCTTCCGGGACTCGGGAGGCCGGGATAAAGTCTTCTGGCCGGAAGCCGAGAATGCAGCTGTCCTTTTCGATCAGGTTCATCGGCGGCGAACCGAGGAAGGTCGCCACGAACGTATCTGCTGGCCGGGCATATAATTCCTGGGCCGGGCCAACCTGACGTACCACGCCATCAGACATCACCGCGATACGATCGCCCATGCTCATGGCGTCTACCTGATCATGCGTCACAAAGATGGTGGTGATGCCCAGTTTGCGCTGGAACTGCTTGAGTTCTGCCCGTGCGATGCCCCGCAGCGCGACATCCAGGTTAGAAAGCGGCTCATCGAGCAGGAAAACCTGCGGTTCGCGCACAATGGCCCGCGCCAGGGCGACCCGCTGGCGTTCGCCACCGGAAAGCTGCTGGGGTTTGCGGTCTAAAAACTGTTCGATGTTAAACAGGCTGGCTGCGTGCCGCACCTTCTGGTCAATGACATCGGCGGGCAGCCTGTCGTTGTGCAGGGGGAAAGCAATATTTTTGTGCACGGTCATGTGCGGGTACAGGGCATAATTCTGAAACACCATCGAAATGCGGCGCTGGCTGGGTGGCAGGTGATTGACGACCTGATCGCCAATACGTATCACCCCTTCAGTGGGCTGCTCCAGGCCAGCGATCATGCGCAGGAGGGTGGTTTTGCCGGACCCGGACGGCCCGACCAGCACCAGAAACTCGCCATCACGTATCGTCAGATTGACTTCATGAACCGCGCAGATATCATCAAAATACTTTTTTAAGCCTAAGGTTTCAACAGTTGCCATACCACTTGACCTCTGGTAACGAATGCCTTCTGTTCGCCTGCCTACAACTATAGCGCAGACCCCAGATGCAATCGATACCGAACTGATGGGCACAGGGGCACAGCGCTGCGCCCCTGTGTGTTTTCTGGCGAGGTCAGCCTGAATTGCGCTGGGTGGCAACCTGCGGTTTGATCCAGTTGATAAATGCCTCTTCAGAGCGGGTCTGGATGAGGATACGCCCTGGCCCGGTCAGCCGGCAGACGAGACCCTCGCCGCCCAGAATCGTGGATTTCCAACTGCCCACCTTGTTGACCTGAAACTGCATGGTGCTGTCGAAGCCAACAATATGACCGGTGTCAATAATGTAGGTTTCGCCGGCGCCTAACTGCCGTTCCTCAATGGCGCCATAGCAGCCCAGCAGCACCTTGCCACGCCCGCTGACTTTCAGCAGAATCAGCCCGCGACTGCCGAAGAAGCCGCGCGCGCCGCCCCAGGTCGCATCCACAGTGACACTGCTTTCGCTGGCGATAAAGGCCCCGCTTTGCAGCAGCATGTCTTCGCGGTCAATTTCCCAGACCAGCATATCGCCCGGCAGCGGTGGTGCCAGCATGATTTCGCCGCCCTGCGCCGGGGCCTGCCAGGTGTTGATAAAGAAATTTTCGCCGCCGATCATCCGCTTGAGGCCGCCCATGAACCCGCCTTCTGCGCGGGTATCGGCCTGCAGGCCCTCGCTGTGGGCCACCATCGCGCCCGGTTCCACGCGGATCTGCTCCTGACCAGCCAGCAGAATCTTTGCCAGTGAATAAGAGGGCCGGTGTTTCAGTTCAATATCCATTTGCTTCGCTCCTTCAACAAGTATGGATAAATCGTAGATAAAGACCAGTTGGTTCTAAAGCTTTATATTACTTTTACCAGGAAAGCGCCAAAACACCCCCCGACTTTCTGAGGGGTTTTCTTTTTAAGCCGCTGATGATATGTGCTATGCTTAAGCGCGTAAGGCGACATAGCAACACTGCCGGTGGATCGCGCGCTGCGGACAAGCGCCGGTGGTAAATGCGCAGCGCATCCTGGTTGATATCATAGAAAGTATAAGCTGATGCATATCCCCCCTTTTGCCAGCCCTGGCCAGTTCTATCGCGGTAATCTGCACACCCATTCCACGCTGTCGGATGGCAGGCTCAGCCCGGAAGCGGTGTGCCAGGCCTATCAGCACGCCGGGTACGACTTTATCGCCCTGACGGATCATTTCCTGCCGCAGTATGACTTCCCTGTTGCAGATACCTGTCCTCACCGGACAGCAACCTTTACGACGCTGCTGGGGGCGGAGCTGCATGCAGGCCAGACCGAACTGGGCGACATATGGCATATCCTGGCGGTGGGGCTGCCCCCGGATTTTGCGCCGCCTGCGGCCGATGAAACCGGGCCACAGATTGCCGCGCGCGCGCTGGCAGCCGGGGCTTTTGTCGCGGCGGCACATCCCCAGTGGTACGGCCTGACCGAGGCCGACATTCTCTCCCTGGGGCCGATTCACGCGGTAGAGGTTTTTAACGGAACATCTGTCGATCATAATGACCGGGCCGACAGTTGGTACATGGCCGATCTGCTGTACCAGCACGGGCATCGTTACACGGCATGTGCCACCGACGACACCCACTTTAACCCGAACCGCGCTGATTTTCTGCTGGGGTGGGTGTGGGTCAAAAGCGAATCGCTCTCTCCGGAGGCGCTGCTGCAGGCCCTGAAGGCAGGCGACTATTATTCCAGCACCGGCCCACAGATTTCTGACATTGAGGTGACGGGGGAAAAGATCGTGGTGCGGTGTTCGCCCGCAGAGCGTGTGTTTGTCACCGGGGCAGGGTCGCGATCTGAAAGCAGGCACGGCCCCGGCATTCGCGAGGCTGAATTCAGCCTGAATCGTTTTCGCGACTCCTATTTCCGGGTCGTGGTGCGCGATCAGTGGGGGCGGCGGGCATGGTCGAACCCGGTATGGCCTGACCAGGTGTCGTGATCCATGACTCAGCCAGAAGCAGTCATATTCGATCTGGATGGGGTGCTGGCGGATACCGTCGAGTATCACTACCGCGCATGGCAGCAGATTGCCGCTTTGCTGGATGTGCCGTTTGATCGCGCCATGATGAATCAGTTTCGCGGCCGCCGGCGCCAGGACTGCCTGCGCGATTTGCTGGGAGAGCGCCAGTTATCCGATGCTGAATTTGAGCGCTACATGATCCTGAAGGATGATATCTATTTGCAGGATGTCGCGCAGATGACGGCGGACAGCCTGCTGCCGGGGGTGCTGTCGTTTATTGCTGCTGCGCACGAGCAAGGATTGAAGCTGGGGGTTGCTTCGTCTAGCCAGAGCGCGAAGCTGGTGCTTGAAAAGACGGAGCTGCTGCCGTATATGGCTGTTGTCGGCGATGGCACCACTGTGCAGCGGCCCAAACCCGCGCCGGATATTTTTGTCTGGGTGGCGGGGGCGCTGCGGGTGCGGCCTGCGCGGGCTGTGGTCTTTGAAGATTCGCAAGCAGGGGTGCAGGCGGCCTGTACCGCCGGGATGTTTGTGGTGGGCGTGGGCGAAGAGGATTTTAGGGGCCGGGCGCATCTGTGCGTTGCCGGGCTGCATGATCTGCAGGTGGCTGATCTGCTGGCACAGGCGCGCACGGTGGACTGACCCCTTCAGCGTGGTTTCCCAAACTGGCTGGCGATATATCCCAATTTTTCCCAACTATCAAACACGCCGCGCCCCGGTCTGGGATAATGTGGCATAACCCACCGCCGGAGCACGGCACCTGCAAGCTTAGTCGTCATCGTCATTGTTACTGCCGCGCCCCCGGCCCCTACCTGAATTATTTGACCGGCCGCTCCGGTTACTGCTTTGCCCGGGTGGCTGGTTGAACCCGCCGCCGGATTCGCAGCGGGCGCGCCAGCCATGTGCCGGCGCCCAGGGTGGGGGCGGGTTGGCGCAGTCGCCCTCGTCGCGCCAGACGGATTGTCCATCCTCGCTGATGGCAATCGAATCATCGGCGGGCTGAGTCTCAACGCTTATGACCACCACTGTGCTGCCCGCAGCCTCCGTGATGCTGCCGTTCACGCGGATTTTGTCGCCGACCCGCAGTACGGCCAGCACCGGGTCATCCGGGGCGAAGGTAATTTCAATGCCGTAGATGATGATGATATTGCCGTTGATGGCCTCAATCGGCCCTTCCACAATCAGGTTTACCGGCAGGGCTTCGTCCTGGGGCGCCGGCGTTGGCGTTGGCGGCAGCGGACTGGCCATGTGCGTGGATGATGCCGGTGGCGTCCATGTCAGGGTAGGGGCTTCGGTGGGCGATGGCATCACGGTGCCGGTGGGCTGCGCAGTGGCAGAAGGCGTGGGTGTTTCTGTTGTGGATGGCAGCAGAGCCGGTGTTGCGCTGCTGGTGGCCGCTGCTGCATCCGTTGTGGTAGGCGTCAGAGGCGATGTCGGTGTTGCGGACGCGGTGGCGGTGGCGGGCAGCAGCAGGCCGCTGTCTCGGGTAGCGGCCAGTTCGGTGGCGACTGGCTGGCTGGTGGCGGCCAGCGGCTGATCTGGCTGGGTCGCTGCCAGAAGCAGGCTGTCGAGCGCGGCGGAAAGCGATGCGGTCTGAATTTCCAGCCGGAGCTGCAGGCCGGGGTCGAAGGTTGGGCTGTTACGGACCAGCGCGGCGGCATCGGCCATGTTCTGCTGGGCCGCGCGCAGCAGGGGCGCGTCAAGCTGGCCGCGTATGAGCAGGACCTGTGCTTCCTGTATCCGGCGTTCGGCATGAGTCAGATGGGTGGCCGCGCGCGCCTCGTCCGTACTGGCCAGGCCGCGCTCCACCTGTTCTACAAGCTGCTTGGCCGGGTACAGAATATCCCCTGGCACGCTCGCCATGGTGACGCGGGCGGCGGGCAAAAACAGAACCACGAGCACCACACTGGCGACAAGCGCCCAGCGCAGTACAGGCTGAATACTGAACTCTGGCCGGCGCATGACCTGCTGCCGGGCGGCATGCTGCATCACCTGCTGCTGAATCCGGCTTCTGGCTTCTGCTGATAGCTGCGGACGCGGCGCGTTCGCCATCCGCAGCGCCACATCGACCAGGGGGTCTTCATCGTGGCTGGCCGGGCGATTCTCTGGCGGCAGGACCTGATCGAGCCGGTCTGCGAGGGAATCCGGGGTATGCCTGTGCTCTGTCATTGGCCACCTCGCAGATAATGACGAACCTTCTCTTCGGACCCCAGCAGCGCCGCTAACTGTACCAGCGCGCGATGCTGCGCCGCCTTGACCGCGTTTGCAGATTTCCCCAGAACTTCTGCGACTTGCTGATGGCTTTTATGCTCGATAAACCGCAGGACAAGGATCGTTTGCTCGTCTTCGCTGAAGGTGCTGATGGCACGGCGCAGCGTTTCGACTTCCTGCTGCCGCTGAAGCTGATCTTCGGGAAGGGGCAGGTTATCCGTCAGGGATTCATCCAGTTCGGTCTGGACGTGACGTTTGCCGCGCCGGTAAAAATCTGCCACCCGGGCCGCTGCGATGCGGTACAGCCAGGCCTGAAAGGGCACGGCGGTGATGGTGTAGCGGGGCAGGCTTTCGACCATCCGCAGGAAAACCTCGGCTGTCAGGTCTTCGGCATCTTCGGCAGTGGGTACGCGATAATAAATATAGCGATAGATGGCATCGACGTGGGTTTCATATAACAGGCTTATCGCTTCGGCGTCGCCCTGTCTGGCCCGCCCGATGACCTGCTTCAGATCCCCGGTAGACATGCGCGTAAAGCCCTCGCTCAGGAACCTGATGAAGGCGGGCAGGGGCGCAGGCCAGAAGGCTGTCGAAATGGTGACCGAAAACATATTGAATATCCGTATGGCTGAACTCATAAATTACACCGTTGTAAGCTGTTTAACGTCACATGCCCAGCGAGGAATCCGGACAATTCTATACATTCTTTAACTCCAGTATAAACGTAAACCTCCCGGTGCCCCATAAACACCCTGATTGCCGTGATCGTTGAGACTTAACCGGCGGTAAAGGCTCAGGCACAGGCGGAATTTTAAAAAGCTGGTGAGATTTTTCACACACAACACGACCATATGCTATACTACAGACTGACCAGTCGGTTTGTAAAAAGAGCTGGATGATGAAATCTGAACAAACCACACGTGCCCCGGATGTTACCCGCGAACGTATTCTGGATGCGGCGCTGGATAAATTTTCGAGCAAGGGCTATCACGATACGCGCCTGGATGAAATCGCGGAGGAATCCGGGACCTCGAAAGGTGCGATTTACTTTCATTTCCCCAATAAGGAACGCCTGTTTCTGGCCCTGGTCGATCAGTTTGCCAACCTGCTGGAACGGCGGGTGACAGAGGCGATTGAGCAGGAAGCACAGGGCATGGCCCGGGTGCGGGCCGCGCTTCAGGCCTGCCTGGATACCTTTGGCAAGTACCGCCGCCCCGCCAAACTGCTGCTGGTGCAGGCGGTTGGCCTGGGGGCGGCATTTGAGAAAAAGCGGATGGAGGTTAATGATCGCTTTGCCGGCCTGATCCAGACCTATCTGGATGAGGCGGTGGCTGTTGGCGATATTGAGCCGGTGGACACAGAGGTCGTTGCTAATGCCTGGATGGGCGCGATCTATGGCGTGGTGATCCGCTGGGTATACACCGGAGAGCCGGAACCACAACGCATTCTGGAAGCACTGCTGCCCCTGCTGCTCAAGAGTGTAGGCTATGAGGACTGAGGCATGATGGATGGCCGTCTGATCAGTCTGAGCACCTCCTGCCCGGGCCTGACAGCGCGCGATTTTATCCGCCGGGCACACGGGCACGCCCGCTTTTACTGGGAGAACCAGCGCGATGGCTTTACGCTGGCCGGGTTTGGCATGGCGGCGGAACTGGTGGCCTGGGGGCCGGATCGCTTTGATTCCATGCGCAGACAGGCGCAGAAACTGTTTGCGGGCGCTGTAACCGAGGATGCGGGTCAGCCGCTGGCCGGGCCGCGCCTGTTTGGGGGCTTTGCCTTTCAGGATGATTTTGTGCCGGATAACACCTGGACAATCTATGCGCCGGCCTACTTTGTGCTGCCTCATTACCAGCTTGTGCAGGTGGGCGATGATGCATGGCTGACCATTAACGTGCATGTGCCACCAGAGGATGATCTGGACGAGATTCTGCCCCAACTGCGCGAGGCGCTGGCGCTGCGCTGCGATGATCTGCGAGCCAGTTGGGAAGATGCCCCTGATGAGGTGGCGCAACCGGTGGAGGTGCATTATCCCATGCCTTACGAGACGTGGGAGCGCATCATCAGTGAGGCGTTGGAGCACATCTATGATGGAAATCTGCAAAAAGTGGTGCTTTCGCGTGTAGCCGAAATCCGGTTTGCTGATCCTGTCAACGTTGATGCTGCACTGGATTACCTGAGCGCGCATTATGCCGACTGCTACCGCTTTTTGTTCGAGCCGCGCCCGCACCATGCCTTTTATGGGGCGACGCCGGAACTGCTGGCGCATGTCGAGGGGTATGAGCTGCGCACGATGGCGCTGGCGGGGTCGATCCGGAGTGGACAAACAGACAGAGAGAACGAGGCGTATGCGCACCGTCTGCTGAACAATCCTAAAGAACGACACGAACATGCGCTGGTGGTCAATGTGCTGCGAGAGCGTCTGAGTGATATGACACAACAACTGGATATTCCCAACACACCGGGCATCCTGCGGCTAAGCAATATCCAGCACCTGCATACGCCGGTATCCGGTGTCCTGAACGAGGCTGCCGGCGTGCTGCATGTGATCGAACGCCTGCATCCGACGCCGGCGCTGGGCGGCCAGCCGCGTGATGCTGCCTTGCGTTTTATCGGCGAGGCGGAACCTGTACCACGCGGGTGGTATGGTGCGCCGATTGGCTGGGTGGATGCGCGGCTGGATGGTATGTTCGGTGTGGCGATTCGGTCCGCCGTTAGCCAGGATAAGCGCGTCTGGCTGTATGCCGGGGCGGGCATTGTCGAGGATAGTGTGCCGCAGAAGGAATGGAATGAAACCGCGCTCAAGTTCCGCCCGATGCTGAACGCGCTGGGAATTGAGGACACGGTGCTGGTGAAGTAATGCTTCTCGCTCACAGACTTTGCCGCCGCCGCCGGAGGGGGTCCGGCGGCAAACCCGGCAAACCGGATTAAAAGTGAACAGACCTCAGGGTGACAGGTACGGAAAGCGTGCATGAGATCAGTTTAACAGAAATGGGTCGCAAGAGAGTGAACATGTGTTCTCTTTTTAATCTTAATTTGCGCAATATTTGTCACCTGTTTGTTGCCTGTTTTGCAGGGGCTGAGTGAGGTATATCATGCCGAACCGTAATGTGCTGTGGACAGACGTATTTGTTGATGAACTGGCCCGCGCCGGGTTGAAGGCCGTTTGTATCGCGCCGGGGTCGCGCTCGACACCCCTGACGCTGGCGTTTGCGCGGCATGGTGGGGTGAAGATCTACACGCATCTGGACGAACGCAGCGCAGCCTTTTTCGCGCTGGGGCGGGCGCTGGCCAGCGATGCGCCAGTAGCGCTGGTATGTACATCCGGCACGGCGGCGGCCAACTTCTTTCCGGCAATCGTTGAGGCGCACATGTCACGTGTGCCGCTGCTCGTACTGACGGCAGATCGTCCGCCGGAACTGCGCCACAGCGGCGCTAACCAGACGATTGACCAGATCAAGATGTATGGCGATTATGCGCTGTGGTTTGTCGATGCGCCGCTGCCGGAAGCCTCCCCCTCGGCGCTGACCATCCGCAGCCTGCGCACGCTGGCGGCCCGCGCCTATGCCAGAGCCAACGGCATTCGCAAGGGGGTGGTGCATATCAACCTGCCGTTTCGTAAGCCGCTGGAGCCAGTGGTGATTGAAGGCGATGTCGCGGCGGTTCCGGCGGATGCAGCGGCACGGCCTGATGGTGAAAGCTATGCACAGTTTGTACTGGTCACACAGCAGGAAGCAGGCGATCTGTCCGCGATTTATGACCTGCTGGCGGCGCATCGTAACGGTGTAGTGCTGGCCGGGATCAAAAGCGCAGGGGATGATGCGTGCGCTGTGGATGCTATCCTGCGTTTTGCCCGGGCTGTGGGCTATCCCCTGATTGCGGATGCTGTATCCGGGGTGCGTTATGGGCATGACAGCAGCATTATCGCCGGTTACGAAACCTTCCCGCATGAGTGTTTACCTAAACCGGAGGTCATCGTGCGTTTTGGCGATCTGCCGGTATCGACCTGGCTGAATCAGTACATCAGCGCCAGCCAGCCCAGATACTACATCCACATTACCCCCAGCGGAGAATGGGCGGACGATGCCCACCTGGTGACTCATGTGGTCAATGGGATGCCGGGTAGTGATTTCCCGCTGCCTGCCACCCCGCATGAAGTCACTGACGCTGCCAGACGGCTGAACCAGGTGGAGCAGACAGCGTGGGCGGTGCTGGAGCAGGCAATTGACAGTGGCGCCTACTTCGATGGCGCGGCGGTGTATGATGTGGTCGATCTGGTTCCACCGGAATCGACGCTGTTTATGGGCAACAGCCTGCCGGTGCGCCTGCTGGATCAGTTTGGCAGGCCGCAAAGCAAACGCATCCATGTCTATGCCAACCGGGGGGCCAGCGGCATTGACGGGAATATTTCAACGGCGCTGGGGGCGGGGGCGGCGCGGCCGGATGCGCCGCTGGTGGCGATTGTGGGCGACATCACGTTTTATCACGATATGAACGGGCTGCTGGCAGTGCAGCGCAACGGTATTCCCATCACCATTGTGCTGCTCAACAACGATGGCGGCGGCATCTTCCACCGGCTGCCCATCCGAAACCATGAGCCGGACTTCACGGATTTGTTTGTCATGCCGCACGGGCTGGCATTCGAACATGCGGCGCGTCTGTATGGGTTAGATTATGTGCGGGCCGATGATCGCGAAACATTCCGGCAGGCATTCAGCGAGAGCGTGAACAACCGCCTGTCGCGCATTATCGAGGTGCGGACGGATGCGCAGCACGACCTGAAGCGGCGGCAGGAAATCATGGATGCGGTGCAGCAGCGCATCGCCGAACTGAGCCTGTAGGGGGATTTATGCGAGTTACAATTGCGGCGCTGGGGACACGCGGCGATGTGCAGCCGATGATCGCGCTGGGCAAGGGATTGCAGGCCAGAGGGTATCAGGTCACGTTGATCGCCGGGGAAAACTTTGAGGACTGGGTGCGGTCTCATGGGCTGGGTTTTGTCGGCACGGTGGATATGGAAACCATCATGCACAGCCCGGATGGCCTGGAGTGGGTGCAGCAGAGCAGCAGAAATCCGCGCGCGCAGCTTGATGTGATGAAGCGCCTGCTGCGACAGTATGGCCAGGCACTGGTGGATCCACTTATCGAGCAGGCCCAGCAGACGGATGTGTACCTGAGTGTGTTTGTTTCTGCTCCGTTTGTGCAGTGCCTTGCTGAAAAGTACCCCATCCGGTTTGTGAATTTGCCGCTGCAACCCTACCTGCCGACGGTCAGCGGCGCGGCCAGTCTGGTCGCGGCGGTTCCACGTGGCCACAGTATCATTAACCGCTGGCTGGGCCAGTTTGGGGAGCGGGCGTTGTGGTCCGTATCCAGCGAAACGGCGGCTTATCTGCGCCAGAAACTGGGCCTGCCATCCTATACCACCCGTTCCTATATTCGCGCTCATCGCAGGATTCCGACGGTGTGCGGCTTCAGCGAGCATGTGGTGCCGCGCCCGCCGGATTGGGAGCCGCATGTCCATGTGGGTGGCTACTGGTTTCTGGATGAAGGCGATCAGTGGCAGCCCGGGGAGGGTTTGCAGCAGTTTCTGGCAGAAGGGGAGAAGCCGGTGTATGTCGGCTTTGGCAGCATGCCGGGCCGCGACCCGCAGGCGATGCTGGACCTGATTGGCGGGGCGCTGGCCAGGGCGGGGCAGCGCGGGGTGGTGGTGCGCGGCTGGAACCGGACACAGGCGCTGCGGTATGATGCACAGCGGATGCATCTGCTGGATGCGGCGCCGCATCACTGGCTGTTTGATCGGGTGGCGGGGGTGGTGCATCATGGTGGCGCGGGGACGACATCCGCCGGGCTGCGGGCTGGCAAACCTGCCATGATCGTCCCGCATATGGGCGACCAGCCTTTCTGGGCACGCCGGGTGCATCACCTGGGGGCCGGGGTGAAGCCGGTTCCGCGTCACAAGCTGACGGAGGAAACGCTGGCGGCGGGAATCCGGGTGCTGGTGACGGATAAGCAGATACACGACGCTGCTGCCGCGCTCGGCCAGCGCATCCGCAGCGAAGATGGCATCGGGCAGAGCATTGCCCTGATTGAACGATACATCTGATGGAGAGGAACGAATGACCAACTGGATAGAAGCCAAGCAGTACGAAGACATCACCTACCACAAAGCCGATGGCATGGCGCGTATCGCGTTTAATCGCCCGGAAGTGCGCAATGCGTTTCGTCCGAAAACCATTGATGAGATGATCGAGGCGTTTAAGGATGCCTGGACGGACAGCGAGATCGGTGTGGTGCTGCTGACTGGCAACGGGCCATCGCCAAAAGACGGCGTGTATGCCTTCTGTGCCGGGGGTGACCAGAAAGTGCGCGGCGAGGCTGGCTATGTGGATGATCAGGGCGTGGCGCGGCTGAATGTGCTGGAATTACAGCGGATTATCCGCACCATGCCAAAGCCGGTGATCGCGCTGGTGGCGGGGTATGCCATTGGCGGCGGGCATGTGCTGCACGTCATCTGTGACCTGACGATTGCGGCGGATAACGCGGTGTTCGGGCAGACGGGGCCGATTGTCGGCAGCTTTGATGGCGGCTTTGGCGCGAGCTATCTGGCGAGCATCGTCGGGCAGAAGAAGGCACGCGAAATCTGGTATCTGTGCCGCCAGTATCATGCCCAGGAAGCGCTGGATATGGGGCTGGTGAATACGATTGTGCCGGTGGAGCAGCTTGAGGAAGAAGGCGTGAAGTGGGCACAGGAGATTCTTGAAAAAAGCCCGATTGCTATCCGCTTCCTGAAGGCCGGGTTTAATGCTGACCTGGACGGGCAGACAGGGCTGCAGGTGCTGGCCGGGGATGCCACCATGCTGTTTTACATGACCGAAGAAGGCAGCGAAGGCAAGAACGCTTTTATCGAGAAGCGTAAACCGGACTTTACCAAGTTCCCCCGGAGGCCATGATTCATGCAGGACTGGCTAAGCGCACGGGCACAGGCGACACCGCACCGGGAAGCCCTGATTTTTGAGGATCAGCCGCTGACCTTTGCAATGCTGAACCATCAGGTGACGCGGATGAGCCAGAAATGGCGCGCCGCTGGCATTCTGCCGGGCCAGCGTGTCGGGCTGATCGCGTTCAGTCATCCGCTGGTGGTGGTGCAGGTGTTTGCTGCTATGCGCTGTGGGGCTGTGCTGGTGCCGCTGAATCTGCGTCTGAGCGTGCAGGAGATGGCGGCACAGATGCAGCAGAGCCGTGTGGATTGGCTGCTGCCCTATGGCGACGCCAATACGCTGCGTGACCTGCGAAATATGGGGCAGAAGCTGGCGGTGCTCGATGGGAAGAAGCCTAAATCGAAAACCAGGGAGTCGTTTGCGAACCGGGCTGTTGTACTGGACGACCCCCTGGCCATCATCCATACGTCCGGCACCAGCGGCAGGCCTAAAGGCGCGGTGCTGACGTATGGCAATTTTTTCTACAGCGCGATGGCCTCGGCGTACCGGCTGGGCACGCTGCCGGATGATCGCTGGCTGTGTGTGCTGCCGCTGTACCATGTCGGCGGCCTGAGTATTCTGATGCGGGCCGTGCTGTACGGCATCACCGTTGATCTGCTGCCGCGCTTTGAGCTGGAGACGGTCAGCCGTGCGCTGGAGACGCAGCCCATCACGCTGATCTCGCTGGTGCCGACGATGCTGTACCGGCTGCTGGAAAATGGCACACGCTGGCCGGAAACGCTGCGGCTGATTTTGCTGGGCGGGGCGGCGGCCTCGCCGGACCTGCTGGCGCGCTGTCGCGAGGCGGGCCTGCCAGTGGCGACAACGTATGGCCTGACTGAAGCGGCGTCGCAGGTGGCGACCATGCTGCCGGGGGATGTGGCACGCAAGCCGGGCAGCGTGGGCAGGCCGCTGCTGTTTACGGAGGCGCGTATCGTGGGGGCGAATGGCAAACCCCTCAGGTCGGGGGAGCATGGCGAGATTGTGGTGCGCGGACCGACGGTGATGCAGGGCTATGATGACGACCCGGAGGCGACCACGACAGCGATGCCGGATGGCTGGCTGCATACGGGCGACATCGGCTATGTGGATGAGGAGGGCGACCTGTTTGTGGTGCAGCGGCGCAGCGATCTGATCGTCAGCGGCGGCGAGAACGTCTACCCGGCGGAAGTGGAACAGGCGCTGCGGGAGCATCCGGCGGTGGCGGATGTCTGCGTGGTAGGGGTCGAGGATGCGGAATGGGGGCAGCAGGTGGCGGCGGCGGTGGTGCGGCGACCCGATGCGGCACTGAACGAAGCAGATCTGACGGTCTTTTGCCGGGACCGGCTGGCGGGGTATAAAGTGCCCCGGCGCGTGCTGTTTGTCGATGCCCTGCCACAGACTGCTTCCGGCAAGATATCGCGCGCGGCGGTGAAGGCCCTGTTTGGGGCGGAGTCCTGATGCCCTTTGCGGAAATTAACGGCCTGAATTATCACTACGAAGTCAGCGGCAGCGGCCCGCTGCTGGTGCTGCTGCATGGCTTTACCGGGTCGCTGGCGAACTGGCAGCCTCATGCTGAGGCGTTTGCCGCGCAGTATCAGGTGCTGACGGTTGATCTGCCCGGTCATGGCCGGACGGATGCCCCGGAAGCCCCGGCCCGCTATGCCATGCCGCAGGTCGCGGCGGATGTGATGGCGCTGGCGGCGCAGGTCGGTCAGATGCCGGCGCATCTGCTGGGGTATTCGATGGGTGGACGGCTGGCCCTGTATATGGCCGTACAGAATCCGGCGCAGGTGCGGTCGCTGGTGCTGGAAAGCGCATCGCCGGGCCTGGCAGATGCCGCCGCGCGGGAGGCCCGTATCCAGCAGGATGAGGCGCTGGCAGCGCGCATCGAACGCGAGGGGATAGAGGCCTTTGTGGACTACTGGGAGCAGATTCCGCTGTTTGCCAGCCAGCAGCGCCTGCCATCAGAAATCCGCCAGCGCCTGCGCCAGCAGCGTCTGAAGAACAACCTACGCGGCCTGGCCAACAGCCTGCGCGGTATGGGCACAGGGGTGCAGCCTTCGCTGTGGCAGCAGCCTGGCGGGCTGGTGATGCCGGTGCTGCTGATGGCGGGGGCGCTGGATACAAAATTTGCCGGCATTGGGCAGCAAATGTATGATCTGATGCCGGATGCGCGCCTGGAAGTGGTGCCGGATGCCGGACACACGCTGCATCTGGAAGCGCCGGAATGGTTTCAGGCGCAGGTACTGGAGTTTCTTGCTCGCCAATAGGGGGCCTTATGCTGGTCGTGGATGCACACCTGGATTTGGCGTGGAACGCGCTGCAATGGAATCGTAACCTGCTGCAATCAGTTTATACCATCCGCACCCTGGAGCCGGGAATTCCGGAGAAGGGGCGGGCACAGAACACCGTCGCGCTGCCGGAAATGCGCGCCGGGCGGGTGTTTCTTTCGTTCGCCACACTGCTGGCGCGTTCGACTGCGGTGCCGGTGCCTCATCTGGATTATCTGTCGGCGGCGCAGGCCTTCGGCGCGGCACGGGGCCAACTGGCGTATTATCGCGCACTGGAACGACAGGGCGTGATCCGCGTGATTGCGGACCGGGAAAGCCTGAACGCGCATGTGGCGGCGTGGGAAGCCTGGGAAGCGGCGGGCGCTGAAGACGATGTGCCGCCGCTGGGGTTTATCATCAGCATGGAAAGCGCCGATCCGATTCTGGCGCCGGATGAGCTGGCGGACTGGTATGCCGCCGGGGTGCGGCTGATTGGCCCGGCGCATTATGGCATGGGGCGTTATGCCGGCGGTACGGGGGTTGAGGATGGCCTGACAGAAGCGGGATTCCGGCTGCTGGACGCAATGGCGCGGTTGGGGATCATCCTCGACCTGACTCATCTTTCTGACAAGGCGTTCTGGCAGGCGCTGGAACGTTACAACGGCCCGGTGATCGCCAGCCATAACAACTGCCGCGCGCTGGTGCCGCATCAGCGCCAGTTCAGCGACGAGCAGCTTAAGGCGATTATCGAACGAGATGGGGTGATCGGCGCGGCGTTTGATAACTGGATGCTGTACCCGGGCTGGGTAAAGGGCGTGACCAGCACTCGCGAGGTCCTGATGGCGCAGGTGGTGGATCATATGGATCATATCTGCCAACTGGCCGGGAACAGCGCGCATGTGGGCATCGGGTCTGATCTGGACGGCGGGTTCGGGCGCGAACAATCGCCGTGTGATCTGGATACGATTGCCGACCTGCAGAAGATCGCCGGACTGCTGGAAGCGCGGGGTTACAGCGCCGATGATATTCAGCGCATGATGTATGGCAACTGGCTGAGTCTGCTGCGGCGGGTCTGGGCGGTGGGCTAGCCGCTGCTGCCAAACAGCAGGGTCAGGCTGGCGATAAACAGCAGCACGATCATCGCCCGTTCAAACCAGACGCGGTTGATCCAGCCGATGGCGCGCCTGCCGATCCAGACGCCCAGGGGGATAAGCGGCAGTACCCAGGCGATGCGGATCAGCGTCGGGATGTCGATGAGGCCTGCACTGAGGAAGCCCGGCACCTTCAGCAGATTGACGATGAAAAAGAACAGCGTCATGGTGCCGACAAAGGCGGTGGGTTTCAGCTTTTGCAGCAGCAGATAGGCGGTGATGGGCGGGCCGCCCAGATTGGCCATGGCGGACATGAAGCCAGAGCCAAACCCCGCCAGATAGCCATGCCAGTTGCGCGGCTGATACTCAACAGACGCCAGCCAATCCCCGGCGATTTTGTAGATAATAATGCCAATGGTAAACAGACCCAGCATGCGCCGCAGCACATCGTCCGGCAGGGTCACCAGCAGGCCGATTCCGATGACGATGCCGAGCAGCGCTGTCGGGAGCAGCAGGCGAATGAGCTTCATGTCCCATTCACGCCAGTAGAAGCGCATGGCGAAAATATCGCCGACGATGAGCAGGGGCAGGGCGATGCCGGCGGCCTGTGGGACGGACATGGTCTGGGTGAGGAGCGGCAGAATCACGGCGCCACCGATAGGGCCAGTGACGCCGCCTTTGACAAGGCCAATGAAGATGCCGATGAAGATAATAAGCAGTACGGAATCCATAGGGCTGATCCAGTGCAGTTGATGCGAGGGTGATTGCAGGTGATTGTACGCCCGGCGGGGCCGGGGTGTATGTCCAGCTTATACCATTTGCACACAGGATGACAGGCGCAGGTGGTGTTTTGATTGTACGGATGAAATGCGTTAGATTGTAAATATTGTGCAGGAGGACATCATCATGGAACCAGTGAACGTACTCGCCCTGATGTCACTCACCGACGAACAGGCCAGCAAGTTACAAATGGTATCGCCAAAACTGGCGATTCATCAGCATCCGGACGGCGCGCCGGAGACGCTGCCTGCTTCGCTGCGAGATCAGGTTAACGTGGTTTTTGGCAGCGGGCCGCTGATCGCCGCCGCTTCTGAACTGCCGCAGGTGCGGTGGGTTCAGGTGCAATATGCCGGGGTGGATGGCCTGGTGGATACGCCCGTCTGGCAGTCGGAGATTGTGATTACCAATGCCAGCGGCATTCATGCCATGCCGATTGCAGAGCGGACGATGGCGATGATTCTGGCGTTCCGGGCCAGGCTGCCGGAACTGTGGCAGTACAAACAGCGCCGCGAATGGCCGGAATCGACGGAGATATTTAAAAACGCCGGGCTGCGCGGCACCACGCTGGGGATTGCAGGTTATGGGGCGATTGGCGGCGAACTGGCGCGGCAGGCGGCGGCCCTGGGTATGCGGGTGCTGGCGCTGAACAGCCGGGGGCAGCGGCGCACGATGGATACTTACCTACAGCCCGGAATTGGCGACCCGCAAATGCAGATTCCGGAGCGGATGTATGCGGCGGATGCGCTGCGGGAAATGCTGCCGGAATGCGATCATGTGGTGGCGCTGACGCCGCTGACCCAACAGACGTGGCATATGTTTGATGAAGCGGCGTTCGCCAGTATGAAACCTACCGCGCTGTTTTATAACTTTGGGCGCGGCGGGCTGGTGGATGAACAGGCGCTGATTGCGGCGCTGAAGGGCGGGCAGATTGCCGGGGCCGGGCTGGATGTCTTTGAGCAGGAGCCGCTGCCCACCGACAGCCCGCTGTGGGATATGCCGAACGTGATTATCTCGCCCCATGTCGGCGGGGCATCCGAACAATATCAGGATTGGGCCACAGACCTGTTTGCGGAGAATCTGCGGCGGTATATGAACGACGAACCGCTGCTCAACGTCGTGGACCGGCAGACAGGTTATTAACAACAGGCATTTTATTAAAGGCATTCAGGAGTTGGTATGCGCATTGAACATTTTGCCATAAACGTGGAAAAGCCCTATGAGATGGTGCAGTGGTACAGCGAGCATCTGGGCATGAAGGTGATTCGCGAAAACCGGGCGATGCATGAGATGCACTTTATCGCGGATGAGGCAGGCCGGGTGGTGATCGAGGTGTACAACAACCCGGAATCGTCGCTGCCGGATTACCGGCAGATGAATCCGCTGGCGTTTCATATCGCCTTTGCGGTGGATGACATGGCGGCGGAACGCCAGCGGCTGCTGGATGCGGGCGCTGTGGCAGAAGGGGACATCAACCATACCCCAGCAGGCGATCAACTGGCCTTCCTGCGCGACCCCTGGGGCGTGCCGCTGCAGCTTGTCTACCGCGCGACACCGATGCTGTAAAGGAACAGATGACTGATGGGCGTGATCCGGTGGGGCATTATCGGAGTAGGGGATGTCACCGAAGTGAAAAGCGGCCCGGGCTTCCAGCAGGCCCGGGATTCAGAACTGGTGGCGGTGATGCGCCGCACCGGACATCTGGCGGAGGATTATGCCCGCCGCCATAACGTGCCGCGCTGGTACGACAACGGGCAGGCGCTGATAGAGGACCCGGAGGTAGATGCGGTTTATATCGCGACACCGCCTGATTCTCACAAACACTATACGCTGATGGCGGCGGCAGCGGGCAAGCCGGTCTATGTCGAAAAACCGATGGCGATGGATCATGGCGAATGTCGCGAGATGGTCGATGCCTGCCGCGCTGCCGGGGTGCCGTTGTTTGTGGCCTATTACCGGCGCGCGCTGCCACGCTTCCTGAAGGTCAAGGCGCTGCTGGAGGCCGGGGCAATTGGCGAGGTGCGCAGCGTGCAGATGACCATTCATAAACCCTATGATGGCACGGACCCTGGCTGGCGTGTGGTGCCGGCGGTGGCTGGCGGGGGCATTTTTGTGGACCTGGCTTCGCACATGCTGGACCTGCTGGATTATCTGCTGGGGCCGGTGCGGATGGCACGGGGCTTTGCGGTGAATCAGGGTGGGCACTATGCGGCGGAAGATAACGTGGCTGCCAGCCTGATGTTTGACTCTGGCGTGGTGGGTGTGGGCAACTGGTGTTTTACCGCCTTTGAGGATCGTGATCGGATGGAGATTACGGGCACGAAGGGGCGCATCGCCTTTGCTACCTTTGCCGAAGCGCCGGTTGAACTGGTCACCAGTGCCGGGACGGAAACTTTCGAGATTGCGCACCCGCCGCACGTGCAGCAGCCGCTGATCCAGACGGTGGTGGATGCGTTGAACGGCCAGGGGGAATGCCCCAGCACCGGAGAAAGCGCGGCGCGGGCAAGCTGGGTGATGGACCGGCTGCTGGCGGATTATCGCCAGGCGCATGAGGCATGACGCTGTAACGACGGGGTCAGCCGCACAAACAGATGTTATTCGTATAGTCAATTAACAAAGCAGGATAGTTCAATGAAACTGGGTTTAGGGCTGTACCGACACATGCTGACGCCGGATAACTTCCGGTTCGCAAAACAGGCAGGCGCAACACACATCGTCGCGCATCTGGTGGATTATTTCCACACAGAGCCGCGCATCCCAACGGCGGATCATTATGGATGGGGTGTTTCGGATAACCGGGGCAAGTTGTGGACCCTGGAAGAAATGTGCGATCTGAAAGCGGCGGTGAATGCCGAAGGGCTGGAACTGGCCGCTATTGAAAATTTCGATCCTTCTCACTGGTACGACATCCTGTTGGATGGCCCGCGCAGACAGGAACAGATCGAGGACATTAAAACGATCATCCGGCGGATGGGACAGGCGGGCATCCCGGTGATGGGCTATAACTTCAGCGTGGCCGGTGTCTGGGGGCATGTGCAGGGACCCTATGCACGCGGCGGCGCGGAATCCGTCGGCTTTTTAGGCCCGGACGGCCCGGAGGAAACGCTGCTGCCTACGGGCATGGTCTGGAACATGATTTATGACGCCGATATTCTGGACCAGGGCACGGTCGGCACGGTCACGCCAGAGCAGTTGTGGAGCCGCCTGACCCATTTCCTGGAGGAACTGGTGCCTGTGGCAGAAGAGGCCGGGGTGCGGCTGGCGGCACACCCGGATGATCCGCCCATGCCGACAATTCGGGGCACGGCGCGCCTGGTGTACCAGCCACACTACTACCAGAAGCTGCTGGATATCAAACCGAGCTACTACAACAGCCTGGAATTCTGCATTGGGTCGCTGGCGGAAATGACGGAAGGCGACATTTACGAGGTGATCGACCAATACAGCAGGCAGAACGCCATTGGCTATGTTCATTTCCGCAACGTACAGGGAAAGGTGCCCCATTATCACGAGGTCTTTGTGGATGAAGGCGATGTGGACATGATTAAGGCCATGCGCATCCTGCGCAACAACGGGTACGACGGCGTGATCATTCCGGATCATACGCCGCAGATGACCTGTGCTGCCCCCTGGCATGCGGGCATGGCCTATGCGCTTGGTTATATGAAAGCGGTCATGTCGCTGCTGGAACGCGAATAACGACTCAGCCGCTCTCGTTGTTTTCTGCCAGCCACTGCTGATAATCTTCTTCGATATGCGCTTCCCACTCCCGGTCAATCTCGCCGGGAGTATATTTTCCTTCGTCCAGGCGCAGCTTGCCAAAGCGATCGCGGGTGCGGATATCCTCCGAACGCTCTACGACTTCCTGCGCCAGATGCGCCGGGATAAAGATAACCCCGGTGGGCGTGCCCAGGACAATATCCCCCGGCAGCACCGTCACCTGATTGATGCGGATGGGAATATTGATGCCGGCCAGGGTGGTATCCAGAATGGCGGTGGGGTCTACACCCCGGCAGAAAATGACGCATTCCTCAAGCTGCATAATACCCTGATAATCGCGGATGCCGCCGTCGATAATGGCCCCGGCTCTGGTGCGGGCCTGCAGCGATGTGGACAGGTTATCGCCGACGAAGGTGCCATCCTTGATCTTGCCGAACATGTCCACCACCATGACATCGTGCGGTTCCAGCGTGTCGATCACCCAGGAATTCTGCCCGCCGATGCGTCCTTCTGCCGCGCCCTGTTCGGCCACCACTTCATGAAAATCCGGGCGGTGGGGCAGCATCATGGCGGTGACTGCCCGGCCCACCAGGGTTTTGCCGGGATGTGTGACGAACCAGTTGCCCTCAAACTGGCGATGATAGCCATGTTTGCGCAGCACGCCCCAGGCTTCTTCCGTCGTCACCAGTTTCATGCGTTCCAGCAGGTCATCCTCTACTTTGGGCCGGCCATTGGCGAAGCGTTCGCCCTGCCACTGGCGGGTCAGTTCGCGGACCAGTTCGGGTGGGTTTTCGATGTGCATTTAAGCAGTCCTCTATGTGATTTAGTTAAAGCATTTAATTAAAATACGATGTTGTACACGTGAAACATCAGGCCTCGCGGCGCAGCAGGCCGCGCTTCTGGTAGACCGCTGCGGCTTCGCGAACAAAGCGTCCGGTTTCCGGCGCCGCGTAAGTCTGTTCCAGTTGCTCCGCCAGCGCGATGAGTGTATCGAAGCTGGCCCGGCCCGGGCGCAGCAGCTCATAAATGCGCAGCAGTTCGGCGGCGGGCACGGCGGTCAGTTCTGCTGCGCGCCGCAGATTGCCTGCCAACTGCGTATAACCGGCGGCCTCGGCAATTTCGGCCTGCGCCTGAAGCGTTTCGGCACTGATGCGAAAATCATCGTCCGAAAGCTCGCCAGCTACGGCCGCTGGCAGGGTGATCTCGTGGGCTGTGCGGCCGCTTCTGGCCCGCAGCCGGTCTGCCTGATGATTCATCAACGGGTAATCGGGTTTGGTGTGGCTCATAGGGCGGGTTCCCAATCAAAATATAATTCTTCGGGCGGCCGGTTCGGGTCCACCTGTTCGGTTTCTCGGCGGTGGAGCAGGGCGGTTTTGACGATCAGCCGCAGCCGGGCGCTGTTGTCGATTTTGACGGCGACTGGGGGCGTGGGTCTGCCCTGGGCATAGCGGGCGGCGTTGCGGCCAATCGCTTCGTAGGTTTCCAGAGTCAGGCTGGGGGACTGCGGAAACAGTTCCAGGTTGTTGAGCGGGGCCAGCCCGCGCTTCTGGATGACGGTTGTGCCGCGCGACTGCAAGCCGATGCCAATGCCGCTGCTGCTCAGCCGGGCGGCCACGTGGCCGATGGCGGCGCAGTCCGAACTATGATAGACCCGCACCACACGGGCGATTAGGCCTTCCTGCGCAATGCCGGTGAGGATCGCTTTCAGCACGTCGTCATGTTCCAGCCCGCCGATGGTGCGAGTCAGGGCGGTGCCAAAGGCCGGGCCAACAGCGACGATCACTTCCGGCTGGGTGCCCCGTGCTGCCGGGCCAATCTCCGCCAGATTTTCCAGCGGCGTGCCGATGTTGTCGTCAATGAATTCGCGCGGGGATTTTGCCTGGGGAATCCGCTGGATTTCCTCCCAGCGTCTGCCCTCCAGCCGGTAGCCTGTGCCGGGGCCGCAGTAATCATTGGCGTCGTTGATGGCGCTGAGCACCTGAAATTCGCGGTCGAAGATGGCCGAAGGCTGCAAATAATCCCCGGCGATGCGCTGGCGGCCCATTTCCAGAATGTTGGCGGCGGTATCTGTAAAGCCGTGTTTTTCCAGGGCCTGCACGATGCGCAGCAGGCTGGCATCACTTTCCAGAAAGGCATCCGCCGCTGCCAGATCAGCGACCAGATCGCGTTCGGGCATGTCGTCACTGCTGTGCGCCGTTGTGGCCGCTTCTACCTCGCCTTCGGTGATGGGGGGGAAGCTCAATTCTTCATAAACGGCCTGGATGGCCTTTGCAGCGCGGCGGCGCACCTCGAGCGCTTCTTCCTCGCTGATGGGCCTGAGGCCGCCATCTACCTGCATGTCGCGCTGCAGGACGTTGTAATCGTCAAAATCCTCGGCGTCGAAGTTGCCCCCGCCGAATAGATTATCCCGTTTGGGGACGGCGCTGTAACCGGAGAAGATGAAGTCTGTGCCGGGGACGAACTGAAGCATCAGTTTGGCCGCCTTGCGGATGGCGGAATGCGAGGCCAGCGCATCGTTGCCTGCCGCCACCTCAAGGCCCAGCATCGAGGCCAGCAGATTCTCCGCCAGCACCGCCCGCACGCCGCCGGGCAGCGCTTCTGGCAGGGCGATACAGGAAATGGAGCCGTTCTGCACCCCCTGGCTGCCCGCGCCCCGTGTCACCAGCAGGCAGCGCGCTTCCAGGTACAGCATGGATTTCTGCTCCGCCTGTCCCATCAGGGCTTCTGAGCCGGTGCCGGAGGTGAAGCGCACTTTAATGCCGCGCGAGGCATAGGCCGATGCCAGAAAGGCTTTGGACCAGGGCGTATCGTCGCCATCGACAAAGACCTGCTCCGTGCCGTAGACCGAGAGCGTTTCGGCATAGGAGGTGAGGCCCTTCATCGCCAGCCGCAGGCCGAGCGCTTCTTCAACGGCGCACTGAGTCAGCACCCCGCCGCGTCCGGTCTGTGTGCCGACCAGCACCGCCAGCGCGTTAAGGGGCGCATTGCGGGCCACGCGCACAGTGGTTTCGACTTCGGCAAAGCCGCGCAGCGCAGCTTCGGCGGCATCTGCGGCCAGCAGGGCGGGATGTTCGCGCCAGTTGGTGACATGGGCCTGGTTGGCCGGGGTGCGGCGAATGCGCATTTTCCCCAGCCCCATCATCATCTCCATGACGCTCATGTGGCGGATAATGTCGCACAGTTTGGCCGGGGTGCAGCCCGCCACCAGCCGCTGAACCTGCGCCCGACTGATGTTAATATCCACCAGCATACGCGCGATCTGCTGCGAGGGGGTGGCCATCGCTTCTTCTGCCACGTTAAGATCGAGGCTGTGGGTGGCAATGAACAGATCAATCGCGTCGAAGTCTGCCCGCTGTTTACCATCCATCTCCACGACCTGCCCGGCTTCAATGCGCAGGCTCGGGGCAGGGTCATAGGGGCTGTCGGTGACCATCAGGCCAGCTTCCGGCCACGATTCAACAAATGTTTCCCTGTTAACGTCGCGTTCAGCGAGAATTGCAAAACGGCGTGACTGGTGCATGATGTTCCTGACGGATGATTCGGGTGTTTTGGGCTATTTTATCCACTGTTGGTGCGGATAGCCAATGGCCTTGAGTGGACTTACAGGCTTTGGGTAAACTGAGTCATTCCTGAGGTCAGGAGTCTGTTATTCGTATGTCCACTGTCACAAGCCGCTTTCAGAACGCGCTGCGTCACCCGCTGACCCTGCCATTTTATCTGCCCGCGCTGCTGCTGGGGTTTTCGCTGGGGCTGATCAAGCCGACGCTGCCGCTGTATGCCGCCGGATTTGAGGCGTCATATGTGATTGTCGGCATTGTGCTGGCCTGCGATGCGCTGGGGACGGTGCTGGGGGATATCCCGGCGGGGGTGCTGCTGCGCAGCCTGCGCGATAAGCATGTGATGCTGATTGGCCTGGGCACCATCATTGTCTCGATGGTCATGCTGTTTGTGGCCCAGTCGATCTGGGTGGCGGTGCTGTTTCTGTTCACGTTTGGGATGGGCAGGGCCTTGTTTAACGTATCCACCCACCTGCACATTATGGCTGAAGTGGGCACTGCCAACAGGGGCCGGTCGATTGCCCTGCTGGGCGGCATTCATCGGGTAGGCAACGCGACCGGGCCGGTGATTGGCGGCTTTGTGGCGACTGCTTCAGACCTGCGCGTACCGTTTCTTCTGTTTGCAGGGTTGTGCCTGGTGGCGTTTGTGTTTATTGTAACTTTTTTGCAGTCGAAGGATGCGGCGCGGGCTGTCTATGCCGATCACCGCTTTTCGGTGAGCAGCACGATCCGGACCAACGCCCGCATCTTCAGCGTGGCCGGGGCGGGCCAGTTATTCGCCCAGATGATCCGCGCGGGGCGAAATGTGATTATCCCGCTGTATGGGGCGGATGTGCTGGGGCTGGACCCGCAGGCGATTGGTATTGTGCTGGGCATTTCGTGGGCGCTGGATATGACGCTTTTTTACCCGGCAGGCTGGATTATGGATAACCTGGGGCGCAAGTATGCGATTGTCCCCAGCTTTATTATTCAGGCGGTGGGGATGACGCTGGTGGCGTTTGCTGGCGATTTTCTGGCGCTGGTGGTGGCTTCCGGTTTGATCGGGCTGGGCAATGGCATCAGCAGCGGCACCATGATGACGCTGGGATCAGACCTGGCACCGTTGGAATCGCGCGGCGATTTCCTGGGGGTGTGGCGGCTGATTGGCGATGCCGGGGCGACCAGCGCGCCGCTGGTGGTGGGCTGGGTGGCCGGGCTGGTGGTGCTGCCGGCGGCGGCCGGGGCGCTGGCGGTGTCCGGATTGGTGGCGGCGGGCATTTTTGCCTTTTTTGTGCCGGAAACCCTGAAAGAGAAGCGCAAAGCACGATAGACTTAGAGAGATTGTGTCGTTAAATGCGGTGTTGTTTACTTAAAACGTGTTTTTGGAGAAGCAGATGTTATCAGAAACCATGATTCAGGCGTTTATGCAGGAACTGCGCGCCTGTACTTCCGGCGATGTGCGGACAGATGCCTACAGCCGCATGCTGTACAGCACCGATGCCAGCATGTACCAGATGATGCCGCATGGGGTGCTGGTGCCCAGAACGGTTGAGGATGTGCATGCGGCGGTCGAACTGGCGGCGCGGCATCAGATGCCGATTCTGCCGCGTACGGCGGGCAGCAGCCTGGCCGGGCAGGCGGTCAACGAAGCGCTGGTGATCGACTTCACGCGCCACCTGGACAGCATTCTGGAAGTGAACACCGAAGAACACTGGGTGCGGGTGCAGCCGGGGCGCGTGCTGGATGAACTGAACCTGCATCTGCGGCCGATGCGCCTGCAATTTGGGCCGGACCCTGCCAGCAGCAACCGCGCGGCGATGGGCGGCATCGTCTCGAACAATTCTACGGGCAGCCATTCGATTGTTTATGGCATGACGGCCGATCATGTCCTTGAAGCCAGCGTGATTCTGGCGGATGGCACGACGGCGCACTTCCGGCCGCTGTCGGATGATGCGCTGCGGCAGCACCAGCAAAAGCCCGGGCTGGAGGGTCAGATTTACCGGCAGATTGCGGCCCTGGCCCGCGATCATGCCGATGTGATCCGCAGCGGGACGCCGCGTCACTGGCGGCGCTGCGGCGGCTATAACCTGGATCGCTTTGTGGATGGCGGCGTGCATTTTCATCATCCGCAGGATATGCGCTTTAACCTGGCGAAGCTGATTTGCGGCGGCGAGGGCACGCTGGGCGTCATTACCGAACTGAAGCTGAATCTGGTGCCGGTGCCTACCCGTACAGCCGTGGCTGTCGTCCACTTTGATGATCTGGTGACGGCGCTGCGGGCGGTGCCCTGGATGCTGGAAGTTGGCCCCTCCACTGTTGAACTGATTGATCGCCTGGGCCTGAGGCTGTGCCGCGATGTGCCGCAGTATGCCCGGCTGCTGAACCGGGTGATTGATGGCGACCCTGACTGTATTCTGATTACTGAATTTTATGGCGAAACCGAAGCGGAACTGCGCGCCAGCATTGACCGGCTGCAGGATCATTTGCAGCGCCACAACACCGGGGCCACGACGATTGTGCGGGCAATTGACCGCCAGCACGTCGAGGACGTGTGGACGGTGCGCAAGGTCGCGTTTGGCCTGATGATGAGCGTGCGTGGCGACCACAAGCCCATCTCGTTTATCGAGGATGCGGCGGTGCCGGTGGAGCATCTGGCAGAGTACGTGATTAAAGTGGAGGAATTCTGCCACCGGATCGGTACAGAGGTGTCGTATTATGCCCATGCCAGCGCCGGATGCGTGCACATTCACCCGCTGGTGAACACCAAAGCGGCCAGCGAGATCGCCAAGATGCCGGACATTCTCGATTTTTCGGTGGACCTGCTGCATGGTTATGGCGGGTCGCTTTCCAGCGAGCATGGCGACGGGAAGGCGCGAAGCTGGCTGAATGAACGCTTCTTTGGTCGGGAACTGTACGATCTGTACCGGCAGGTCAAACAGACGTTTGATCCGCACAATATCCTGAACCCGGGCAATGTGGTCGATGGGCCGGGGATGGAAGCCGACCTGCGTTATGGCGAAACCTACCAGTTGATTCAGATCCAGCCAAAGCTGGATTTCAGCGAGGAAATGGGCTTTGACCGGGCGGTGGAGCAGTGCAGCGGGATGGGCGTGTGTCGCAAGATGACCACCGGGACGATGTGCCCCAGCTTTATGGTGACTCGTGAGGAAGAACACAGCACGCGCGGCCGGGCCAATGCGCTGCGGGCTGCTATGGCCGGGGCGCTGCCAGTCAGCGAGTTTACCAGCAAACGCATGTACGACGTGATGGACCTGTGCGTGGCCTGTAAAGCCTGCAAGGCGGAGTGTCCATCTGCGGTGGACATGGGCAAGATTAAAGTGGAGTTTCTGGCGCAGTATTACGAGGCCAACGGGACGCCGCTGCGGGCGAAGCTGTTCGGACATATCGCCCGCCTGAGCCGCCTGAGCAGCGGGTTAGTGGCGCCGCTGGCGAACCTGGGCACACGCAACCCCCTGGCCCGGCGGGTGATGGAGCGTGCGTTGGGGATCAGCAGCAAGCGCACCCTGCCGCCCTTTGTACGGCAGCCGTTTACGGCGTGGTTTCGCAAACACAGCGAAAATGGCGGCCTGCGGGGCAGTGCGAAAAAGGTCGTGTTGTTCAATGACACGTTTAACACCTACAATTATCCTGAAATTTCGATTGCCGCGACGGAGGTTCTGGAAAAGCTGGGGTATGAGGTGGTGCTGCCGGGGCATCGCTGCTGCGGCCGCCCGATGATCTCTAAGGGGCTGGTTGAGGATGCGCGCGCGGCGGCGCGGGATGTGGTCAGCCGGCTGGCGCCTTATGTGGCGCAGGGAATCCCGGTGGTGGGCCTGGAACCAAGCTGCCTGCTGATGCTGCGGGAAGAATATCTGTACCTGCTGCCGGATGACGCAGACGCAAAACAGGTGGCGGAATGCGCGTTTACCTTTGAGGAATTTATCGCCCGGCTGGCGGATGAAGGCGACCTGCCGGTACAGTTTACCCATGAGCACAGAGAGATTCTGCTGCATGGTCACTGTCACCAGAAAGCGCTGGTGGGCACAGGACCGAGCAGGCGCACCCTGACTCTGCCGGCCAATTATGCAGTGCAGGAGGTGGATTCCGGCTGCTGCGGGATGGCGGGTTCGTTTGGCTATGAGGCTGAACACTACGAAATTTCGCTGCGGATGGCGGAGCGGCGGCTGCTGCCCGCAGTGCGCGAGGCCAGCGCGGAGACTCTGGTTGTTGCTGCCGGGGTAAGCTGCCGGCAGCAGATTAAACATGGCACAGGACGGCGGGCATTACATCCCGCCGAAGTTTTGCGCGATGCTATACAGTGACCTTATAGGGAGAAAGTATTATGACTGATGTGGCAAGACCTGAAGATCATGTAAAGACTTATTCCAGCCCTACCGATCTTCGTATTACCGATATGCGGATTGCCAACCTGTGCGGCCTTCCGATGGATGCTTCCATCATTCGCATTGATACCAACCAGGGACTCTCTGGCTATGGTGAGGTGCGCGACTGGGCATCGCCAACCTATGCGCTGATGCTGAAGCGGCTGATTATCGGTGAGAATCCGTGTAATGTAGACAGGATTTTTCGCAAGATCAAACAGTTTGGGCACCATGCCCGGCAGGCTGGCGGCGTCTGTGGCATTGAAATGGCGCTGATGGACCTGGCGGGGAAAGCCTATGGTGTGCCTGCCTATATGCTGGCCGGGGGGAAGTTCCGCGATAAGATTCTGTGCTACTGCGATACGCCTTCGCTGCCGGATGGCACCGCCATGGGCGAGCGACTGAAGGCGCGTATGGACATGGGCTTTAAATTTCTGAAGATGGATGTGGGGGTCGGGCTGCTGCGCGGTATTCCCGGTGCGCTTAACGCCCCGCCGGATATGGTCGACACGAAACATATCATGCATCCCTTCACGGGCATCCAGGTTACGGAAATGGGCATCGAAATCCTGGTGGAGTATGTGCGTGCTGTGCGCGATGTGATTGGTTATGAAGTGCCGCTGGCCGTCGATCACTTCGGGCATATCGGCGTGGAATCGTGCATCCGGCTGGGCCGGGCGCTGGATCAGTTTACCCTGGCCTGGTACGAGGACATGATCCCCTGGCAGTTTACGGACCAGTATGTGCGTCTGTCACACGCCGTGACGACGCCGGTCTGCACCGGGGAAGATATTTACCTGAAGGAGAACTTCAAGCCGCTGCTGGAAGCGCGTGCCGTGTCGATCATTCACCCTGACCTGGCGACTTCGGGCGGCATTCTGGAAACCAAGCGCATTGGCGACCTGGCCCAGGAACATGGCGTCGCGATGGCGATGCACATGGCAGGGTCACCTATCGCGGCGCTGGCGAGCGTGCACTGTGCGGCGGCGACTGAGAATTTCCTGGTGCTGGAAAATCATTCAGTTGATCTGCCGTGGTGGTGCGAACTGATTGAGGGCCTGCCACAGCCGCTGGTGCAGGATGGCTATATCGAGGTGCCGGAAACACCGGGCCTGGGCTTCACAGATATCAACGAGGAGCGGTGCCGGGAGCGCCTGAACGAGCGCAGCGCCATCTTTTTTGATAGCCCCACCGATATCTGGGACAACGACCGTTCGAATGACCGGCTGTGGAGCTAGGCAGCGAAGGATAAAGGCGTGGCCGTTACAATCGAAGATGTGAAGGTGATTGCGACACAGCCCGGACGATCTCATCTGGTGATTGTGAAGGTGATCACTTCAGAGCCTGGCCTGTACGGGCTGGGATGCGCGACGTTTACGCAGCGCTGGCATGGTGTGGTGGCGGTGCTGGAAAAACATCTCAGGCCGTTTGTGCTGGGGCGGGATGTCTCGCGCATTGAAGAACTGTTCCGCATGATGATGGTGCATGGCTACTGGCGCAACGGGCCTGTGCTGAACAACGCGATTTCGGGCATCGACCAGGCGCTGTGGGATATCAAGGGCAAACAGGCTGGCATGCCAGTGTATGATCTGCTGGGGGGCCGGGTGCGACAGGCGGCGTCTGTGTATGTGCATGCCGATGGCAGCACCCCGGAAGAAGTGGCCGATAATGTGCAGCGGTTCATGGATGAGGGCTACCGTTATATCCGCGTGCAGATGGGCGGTTATGGCGGCAAAAGCAGCATCATGTTCAGCCCGGAAGGCGCGCCGGAGGGAGCTTACTACGACCCGCGCGCCTACTGCCGTAACATGCTGCAGATGATTGAGCATGTGCGTCACAAGGCAGGCGAGGAGATCGAGCTGCTGCACGATATCCACGAGCGCCTGATGCCGATAGACGCGGTGCGTTTTGCCAAAGATGTCGAGCCGTATAACCTGTTCTTTCTGGAGGATGCGCTGGCCCCTGAGGATATTGACTGGTTCCGGCACATCCGCCAGCAGTGCGCGACCCGCATTGCCATGGGCGAACTGTTTAACAACCCCCGGGAATGGCAGCCGCTGATCGAGGAACGGTTGATCGACTTTATTCGGATGCATGCCAGCCAGATGGGCGGCATCACCCCGGCGCGGGATGTGGCGCTGTTTGCCAATATGTACGGCATCCGCACGGCGTGGCACGGGCCGGGCGATACCTCGCCAGTGGGGCATGCGGCCAACCTGCATCTGGATGTATGGGCGCCGAATTTTGGCGTGCAGGAGTGGTATCGCGCTTCTGAACTGGAATATGAGATGTTCCCCGGCATGCCGGAAGTGCGCGCCGGGTACATGTACCCCAATGATAAGCCGGGCCTGGGCATTGATATTGATGAAGCCCTGGCGGCGAAATATCCCTGCCGGGATGAAGTCGAATTCTGGACTCAGACCCGCTGGCCGGATGGTACGCCGGTGCGTCCGTAAACCTGACAGGCGCGTCAGGGATGCGCCGCCAGAAATGCTTCTACGGAGTCCGATGGTTGTGCACCGGCCATCGGACCCTGCTGGGTGACAGCCAGCGCGCCGCAGGCATTGGCAAAGCGGGCCGCCTGCACCAATGAGGCCCCTGCCAGCCACTGCACCAGAAACCCGGCATCAAAACAGTCTCCGGCCCCGGTGGGGTCAACCTCTGTCACCTGAAAGCCGGGGACAGGAATAGTGGTCGTGGTGGTATACACGGTGCAGCCCTGTGCCCCCTGAGTGACGACGACCACCCGTTCCGGATGATTATCCAGCAGGGCAGTGACGGCATCCTCCAGCGCAGCCTGCCCGGTCAGAAGCTGGGCTTCCTGTGCTGTTGGGATGATGACATCTGCCGCGGCCAGAAAGGGCTGAAAATGCTGTCTGGCCTGTGCTGGCGGCATCAACTGGGGGCGCAGGTTGGGGTCAAAGCAGACTCTGGCGCCAGCGGCCTGTGCCAGTTCCAGCGCCCGCAGGCCCATCTCGAGCGCGTCCTGATGAATCGACAGCGTAGACCCCATCAGATGCAGGCATCTCAGGTTGGTGAACAGAGCGGCATCCAGCATATCGGGCCGGAGCTGTCCGGCGGCGGCCTGTGCGATATGAAAGACAAAATCACGGCTGCCATCTGCTTTGTAAGCGACAAAAGCGACCCCGGTAGTGTGGGTGTCCAGCACGTGAACCCCGGCGGTGTCGATGCCATCCTGGGCCAGTTGGTGGAGCAGGCACTGGCCGAAGGCATCTGCGCCGACAGCGCCTACCGCCGCGACCCGCGCCCCTAAACGCGCCGCCTGCGCCGCAAAGATAAACGGCGCGCCGCTGGGGTATGGGCCGGTGAAAGGGCCAGGGCGATCCAGCGGCTGATCGACCCCGGTGCGCATGATTTCCACGAGTGCTTCGCCAATCGTCAGAATATCCAGTGCCATTGGTATGATCCTCAATCAAAGTGATGCCCCCAATAATAGAGGTGATATGACCCCAGAGCCTAGCTTTCACTGCAGAATCCGGCTAAAAGGTTTATAATAAAGATAAGGTTGAAGGAATTGAGAGACATTGATGGAGAAAAAACTCTACAGTAGTGTGCTGGCTGGTCTGATGCTGGTGATGCTGGTTCATCCGGCGGTGGCGCAGTCCCGCTGGGATGGCGCGGATAATCTGCCTGTGAATCCGCTGGTGTGCCCTGGCGAAACGGCCGAGGACCCGGAGGGGGCTGGCACCTATGATGGACGGCAGCCCGCAAATCCGCCAGACCTGGCCGATGCCCCCATTGTGGTGGTGGATGTGCGACAGCCTTTCAGCGCGGATTATGACAGCGCTGTTCTGGAAGGCATGCTGGAAGCGGCTAACCAACTGGGCAATGTTGAACTGATCAGCGGTTCATCCAGTATGGTAGGGGTGCAGCAGGCTTCTGTGGATCAGTATATGCTGAGCGGCGTCAATGGCGTGCTGGTGGCGGCGGCGGAAGAGGAATCTATTTCGTCGAACCTGCGTACTGCCCTGAATGCTGGCATTCATGTGGTGGCTTATGATGCCGATGTGGACAGCGACGCCCGTGAATGGTTTGTCCAGCCGGTTGCTTATAACGCTGTGGCAAAGGCGCTGATCGATAACTTTGTGGAACAGGCAGGGCCAGATGCAGGCGTTGCGATTCTGACTCCGGCGTTCGATTCGCCGCAGGCGGCGCGCTGGATCGCGGAGATGTGGGCCTATGCGGATCAGTGTTACCCGGAGCTGGAATGGCTGGAAACGCTGGAAACACAGGATGAGTCTGTGCTGGCCTATAATCAGGCCGCCATCCTCTTTCGAGAATATGCCGGCGATCTGGGCGGGATTATCAGCGTGGCCACCACCGCGACGCCGAACGCCGCCGAAGCGGTGACGCAGGCGGGTGTCTGTGACCGTGTGACGCTTGTTGGCCTGGCTACCCCCAACGAGATGCGGCCTTATATTGAGCGCGGCTGTGTGCAGTCGGCAGTGCTGTGGGACCCGGTTGATGTGGGCTATGCCGCCGTGCAGGTGATGCGCGCGGTGGTCGATGGAGATTTGCAGCCCGGCGACAGCGAAGTGCAGGTGGGGCGCTTGGGTGCGCTGCCCATTGTGAACGGCAGCGAGATTCTGCTGGGGCAGCCGCTGGTGTTTACCGCCGGGAATATCCGCAGCTTTGATTTTTAACCACAGATTACAGACAACCTGTAAATCAGCAGATGAAGGGGCCAGCTAGCGCCCCTTTTTTGCTATTTCTCGCCTACATACGCTACTACGTCGATTTCAACCAGCATGTTGGCCAGTTGGCTGCCGACGGTGGTGCGCACCGGTTTAGGGTCGTTAAAGTAGGTGGCATAAACCGAATTGTAGCGCTCAAACAGGCTGAGATCGCTGAGGTGGACGGTGGTTTTGACGACATCATCCAGGGTGGCCCCGGCGGCTTCGAGAATTGCCCGGATGTTGTCCAGCACCTGCGCGGTCTGCTCTTCGATGGTTTCCGGCATGGTCCCGGTCTGGGGGTTGAGGGGGGTCGTGCCTGCCACAAAAACGAAGTCTCCGGCACGGATGGCCTGAGAGTACGGACTGGTCGGAATGGGCGCTTTATCCGTCTGGATGGCTTGCTTTGGCATGAGACTGCTCCTTGCAGATGAGGTAAGTATGGCGGAAGTATAGCCACAGGCGGCGCCTTTGCGCAAAGACCCTGCCGCATAAAGCCTGCTTACCAAATCAGGGTTAAATAATTAATTTCCTTAACGCAAGAACGGGGTTGCTGGTATAGAATGATGTAGTACTGTGCCTGTGTGGACGGGTGCAACAATGTACTCACTATTCCTAAGGAGGCCCGGCAATGACTTCCTGGATTGTCGTCGAAGATGAACCCGATCTGTACGATATGATACTGGCTATGTACCAGACCATGGGCGTGAACGGCGTTGCTTTTCCGTCTGGCGAAGATGCGCTGGACTGGATCGATGCGGTTGACGAAGGTCATTATTCAGGGGAAATGCCAGAAATGGCACTAATTGACATCCGCCTGCCTGGCGATGCCAGCGGTGTTGAGGTGAGCAGCCGGCTGCGCCAAAGCAAGGTGCTGGGGCATCTGACCATTGTGCTGATGACAGCTTACCGGCTTTCACCAAGGGAAGAAGCCCGCGTGAAAAAACAATCTGGCGCAGACCTGCTGATGTATAAGCCGCTGCCTGTGGTCAAGGAATTTCAGGCCAGGATACAGGCTGCGGTCAGCCGCTAGCTGCCACGATCTGACAACCACTTTTCACGGTTTGCTGCCCGCGCAATTTTGCCGCTGGAGGTTTTGATCAGCCATCCGGGTTCTACCAGGTGGACATAACTGATTGTCACCATACTTTGCTGGCTGACCTGCTGCCGGATGTGGCGGCTGAGGTGCTGACGCTGCGCCGGATCGCTGGCCTCGACTTCGGCCACCACCGCGATCAGTTCCGTGCCTTCGCGCTCATCTGGCACGCCGAAGGCCACCACCCGCCCCGGATGCACGCCGGGAATGGTATTAACGATCGCTTCGACATCCTGCGGATAAACATTTTTTCCGGCGTTGATAATTAAATCCTTATAGCGCCCCACGACATAAACCTCGCCGCTGGCGGTATAGCCCATATCCCCGGTGCGGTACCAGCCTTCAGGGGTGAAGGGCTGTAGTTCCGCGCGGCGGTAGTAGCCAGTAAAGAGGCTGTCGGTGCGGATGGCGATTTCGCCGATCTGCCGGTCTGCCAGCGGCTGGCCTTCCGGGTCAAGGATTTGCACCTGCACGCCATCGATTGGCGGGCCGCAGGACACCTGAGGCGCTGCATCCGGGTGATCCGGCGGGCAGGGCACGGCCTGCTGATGACTGCGCAGGCTGTGGGAGTCGATCCAGTCAACAGCCGGGGCCTGACCAATGGGCGTCTGGGTGACGGCAAAGACGTTTTCTGCCATGGCATAACTGACCGCAAGCTGATCTGCCGAAAGGCTCAGCGCCGCGAAACGCTCCTGAAACTGAAGATGGCTGTCGTGACGGACAGGCTCTGAACAGTTGATAAACGCGCGCATGCTCCGCAGCGACAGCCCCTGAAGGTCGCCATCGCGGATGCGGCGCGCACAGTGGTTATAGGCGAAGTTGGGCAGCCAGCACAGCGTGCCCTGGTACTGGTCGATGGCGCGGAACAGCAGCGCCGGATGCCGCACCCAATCAAAGGGCGACATGATCACCAGCGGGATGCCCTGGAACAGCGGCAGGATAAACCCGGCGATCAGCCCCATATCATGATACAGCGGCAGCCAGCTTACGATCACATCCTCCTCACGCAGCAGCAGGCTGTCGCTGTAGCTGGCAAGCTGATTGAGCACGGCTGTATGCGACAGCGCCACCCCTTTCTGCAGGCCGGTAGTGCCGCTGGAATGCTGGAGGAAGGCAATTTCATCGCTGTGGGGCACATGCGGCGGCATGGCTTTGGGCGGGTACGACGCCAGCAGCGCAGATGTGCTGTAGACCGGGCAGGGGACATGCGGCGCCAGCTCCGGCGCGAAAGCCTCTGTCGTCAGCACGGCGCTGACCTCTGAAATGCGGGCGAGCTGGCTCATGCTCTGCATGTAAATGTGCGGGTCGAGCTTTTCCGTCAGGGTGGGGAACATGGAGGGAATCGCGCCCAGATAGAGCGCGCCCCAGAACGCGAACATGCTCTCCGGATTTTGCAGGTCGGCAATGATGATCAGATCACGCGGGCGCAGCCCGGCCTGCTGCATGGCTGAGGCGTATTCCTGTGCCCGCTGGGCAAACATCGCCCGCGAGATGACGATGGGGTCCTTGCCGGTTTCAACGAAGATGAAGGCCGGGCGCGATGACTGCGGACTGGTGAGTACAGATGCCTGCTGCAGCGTGGAAAACTGGCCGCGATTTGACCGGCTGAGCATGATGACTATCCCTGCATCACCCGCGCCACGATCTGATCCAGCGTATCCATTTTGGCCACCGTCAGGTCGGTATCCGGGATGTAGACGCCGAATTCCTTCTCGATATAGACGGCCAGTTCCGCCAG